>DATKEC010000132.1:0-71308 GCA_035544575.1 Acidimicrobiia bacterium | reverse complement strand
GGGATCCGGCTGAGCTCGGCGAGGGCGGCGACCATGAAGATGGCGAAGCCGAGGAACTGGGGTATGACGAACGGCAACCCGTAGTCCCATCCGAGCTCGGAGAACCAGGCCGCTTGGGCTTCGACGATTCCCTCGAGACTCATCGTGCCCGCCATGACCACCACGCCGACGGTGGCGAGCACCAGGGGGAGTTCGTAGGCTATGAGCTGGCCGGCGGCGCGCAGACCGCCCATCAGCGAGTACTTGTTCGCCGAGGACCATCCTGCGACGAGGATGCCGATGGTCGACAGCGACGAGATGGCGAGGGCATAGAAGATGCCGACGTCGAGGTTCCGGATGGAGAGACCCGGGCCGAAGGGGATCACGACGAACAGCGCAACGGTGCCGATGAAGACGAGAACCGGCGCGAACTTGAAGACCGGGGCATCGGCCTCCTCGGGGACCAGGTCCTCCTTCTGGAAGAACTTGACGCCGTCGGCGATGAGCTGGGCCCACCCCCACCGTCCTCCGGCGAAATAGGGACCGACCCGGTTCTGCATCTTCGCCGACAACTTCATCTCGGCGAACCCGATCAGCATGCCGGCCACCGGGATGATCGTGGCGACGAAGAGGACCTTCGCCAGCAGCAGCAGCCAGAAGTTGTCCAGCAGCCAACTCATCGGTCGACGTCCCCGAGGACGAAGTCGAGCGAGCCGAGGATGGCGATGATGTCGGGGACGATCGCCCCTTCCAGGATCCACGGCAGTATCGAGAGGTTCGAGAACGACGCGGAGCGGATCTTCAGCCGGTACGGACCCTGGCCACCGTCCGAAACGAGGTAGTACCCCATCTCGCCCTTGGGGTTCTCCGCCCGCACGTACGTCTCGCCGGCAGGTACCTTGATCACCTTCGGAACCTTGGCCTGGAGCGGGCCCGAGGGAATCCCGTCGATGGCCTGACGGACGATCGACGCCGACTGGCGGATCTCCTCCAGACGCACCGCCCACCGGTCCCAGCAGTCGCCGTTGGCACCCACCGGAACGGTGAAGTCGAACCGGTCGTAGGGGAGGTAGTCCTCGACTTTGCGGAGGTCGAAACGCACCCCGGATGCCCGCAGATTCGGCCCGGACACGCCAAAGGAGGCGGCGACTTCGGGAGGAAGGACCCCGATTCCCTTGGTGCGGGCGAGGATGATCTCGTTGCCGGCCACCAGATCCTCGAGCTGGTCACACGCCTCGGCGATGTTGTCCATCGCCACCTGGGTCTCGGCGAAGAAGCCCTGGGGAAGATCCTGGATCTGCTTGCGCATGGTGGATCCGGATCCGGCGGCGGGCTTGACCCCTCCGATGCGGTTGAAGTTGGGGTGGAAGCGCCCGCCGGTGACGCTCTCGAGCAGGTCGAGGACCCGCTCGCGCTCGCGGAGTGCGAAAAAGAGCGGAGTGGCGGCTCCCAATTCGAGGGGATAGGACGCCATGAAGACCATGTGCGACGAGATCCGGGCCATCTCGGTGAGGATGAGCCGGATGTACTGGGCGCGCTCGGGGACCTCGAGCTCCATGAGCTTCTCGGCCGCCACCACGAACGGAATCTCGTTGGCATAGCCCGATACCCAGTCGATGCGGTTGACCAGCGTTGTGATCTGGGGGTAGTTGCGAACCTCGGACAGCTTCTCGTAGCCCCGATGCATGTAGCCGATGACCGGCCTGATGTCGTAGGCGCGTTCACCGTCGACCCTCGCCACCAGTCTGAGCACCCCGTGCGTCGACGGGTGCTGGGGACCGATGTTGAGGGTCATGTCCTCGGTCTCGAGTTCGACCGAGACGGATGCCTCCGACAGGTGGCGGACGAGATCCTGATCGCTGACCGTCATCGCCTCACGCCTCCGGGTTCTCCGTCGACGGCGCGTCGGGATCCACCGCATCGTCGTCATCGCCGGCGTCGGGCATCGCCTCGACGTCGACCTTGCCCGGCCACGGCTTCACTTCCCGGCTGAGCAGCGGGTAGGACTTGAGCAACGGGTGTCCGCTGAAACCGTTGGGAAGATAGAGCGGTTCGAGACCGGGGTGGCCGTCGAAGACGATCCCGAACATGTCGTGAGCCTCCCGCTCGTGCCAGTCCGCCCCCGCGAAGACCGACACCAGGCTTTCGATGCGCGGATTCGCAACGGCGATGTCAGCCGAGAGCGTCACCAGACGACCCTCGGACAGATCCCCGATGGTGCACAGGACCTCGAGGCGTTCGGCGACGTCCTCGCTGAGCTTTTCGCCAACCGCGACCTCGTTCGTCCAATGAATCGCGCTCAACCACGAGAAGTACACGAGGCCGAACTCGTCCCGCGCGGTGCGCACCGAGTCCTCCCAGCGGGTGGCCTCGACGCTGACCTTCGCCGTGTCGAAGGCGACGGCCGCCGTACCACCCACCGCCGCTGCCACATCCGCCGCGAATTTCTCGAGCGCACTCGCCTCCGGTGCGGTGTCCTCGGGCGTGGCGTCCTCAGCGGTATCAGACGGGCTCATGGTCACGCTGATTCCACTTCTGCTTGATGTCCTCGCCCTGGATCTTCTTCTGGAGCAGGAGGATGCCGTCGAGAAGCGCTTCGGGCCGCGGCGGACAGCCCGGCACGTACACATCCACCGGAATCAGCTGGTCGACACCTTTGGTGACGGAGTAGGAGTCCCAGTACGGCCCCCCACAGTTGGCGCACGAACCCATCGAGATCACATACTTCGGATCGGGCATCTGGTCGTACAGCCGCTTCACGGCCGGCGCCATCTTGTCCGTCACGGTGCCGGCCACCACCATCAGGTCGGCCTGTCGGGGTGAGGCCGGGAGCGGGATGATCCCGAAGCGCATGAAGTCATAGCGTGGCCCCGACGCGGCCATGAGTTCGATCGCACAGCACGCCAGGCCGAACTGGAACAGCCACAGCGAGTACTTGCGAGACCAGTTGAGAAGCCACGAAACGGGTTTGGGGGCCCCGAACTTCTGCACTACTCCCATCGCAGGACCCCCTTCTTGATCGCGTAGACCAGTCCCTCGACGAGCGTCAGCATGAAAAGAACCATCGCCACGAGTCCGAACACGCCGAGATCCTCGGCCATGATCGCCCACGGGAAGATGAAGACCGCTTCGACATCGAAGATCACGAACAGCAGCCCGAAGACGTAATACCGGACGTAGGTTTGGCTCCAGCCAGATCCGACTGGGTCAACACCGCACTCGTAGGTCGTACGCTTCGCCTTCGTCGTGTTCGACGGCCGGATGATGGAGGCAACGCCGAGGATCGCCACAACGAGCACCACGCCCAGAGCGGCGAAGGCCCCGACCGTGATGTAGTCCTGGAAATACTCGCTCATGAACCCGGGAAACCTCTCCGTGACCCGCGGCGAGTATAGGAATCGGGGTTGACCGCCCAAATCCATCCTGGACCCATGTTTCTGGGCCTCATGTAGCCTTCGCCCATGAGTGTGATCGTCGGTGGCTCGGACCCCGACGCCACCGTCCTGCGGCGTCCGAATCGTCCCCGGATCGTGTTGATGGTCGCGCTGGCGACCGTCGTCGCCCTGGCCATCGTCCTCCTTCCGTCGCCACGGAGCGCCGGGCCACCCCCGACGACTTCGGCGTTCGCGCGGGCGACCCCGCTCGACACCGGGCG
This sequence comes from Acidimicrobiia bacterium, assembly GCA_035544575.1. Taxonomy (GTDB): domain Bacteria; phylum Actinomycetota; class Acidimicrobiia; order Spongiisociales; family ZC4RG35; genus DATHWB01. Next base: position 67,674 of record DATKEC010000132.1, on the reverse strand, counting down.
CTGGATTCCGCTCGGCACCAGCCCCCACGCCCCGTTCGACGCCCGCCGTCTCGGCGAGAGATACGTGTTCGTCGTCCCGGGCGGGGTGGCGACGATCGACGCCGAAGGCACGACAACGATGTTGCCGTTCGCGGAAGGCGAGGTTTTATACCGTCTCACCTCCGACGGCGACACCGCGGTCGTCCACGGCAACGACGCCTCCGGGCCGGTCCTCTGGCGCAGCACCGACGCCTCGACGTGGAACAAGATCAGGCTGCCATGGACGGGATCGGTTCAGGCGGTGGCTATCCAGGAAGACGGGCTGGTCTTGGTGGGAATCGACACCACCCGCAACCGCCAGGTGGCGGCGCGCACCTTCGGCCGCGGGTGGGCGGTGACCGAGACCGACGCGCCCGACACGGGCCTCGTGTCGACAGGGACGGGAATGATTGGGCGCGGCAGACTGGCCGACGGCACCGTCGGCTACTTGTACAGCACCGATGGCACGAACTGGGAGCCGGCCGGGCTTCAACTGTCGCTGAGCATCGGCGAGGTGATCACGCTCCACCAGCGCGACGGTGTCACCGTGGCGATCCAGCCCGGCGAGACCACCGTGATCCGGCCGCCGGAGCTTCCCATCGTCGCCTTCTGGCGACTGGAGGACCGGTACTGGCTACAGACGCCGTCGGCCGTGTGGTGGTCGACCGACGCCAGCCGCTGGAGCCCGCTGGCGCTGGATCGGGCGCGTGGCATCGAACGCGGCGCACCGGTGCTGCTCCCCTTCTCCGATCGGGCGCTGCTCAGCGTCGGCGGTGCCCGCGGCACCGCTCGGGAGCTCTTCATGTGGATACTGGGGGCATGAGCGCCTCCTCGTGCTGATCCCGTCGACCACGGGACGCGGCCTGGTCAATCTCGTCGCAGAAATCGAACACCGGTTCACCGGCTCGTCCCGGGCCGATCGCCTCTCGCCCGAACTCTCAGAACTCGTGCCAGACGGCCCGTCGGTGTGTCTCGCCCTGTTCGACGGTTTGGGCGCCTCCCAGACCGCCGGCGTCGACGACCTCGCGTCGAGTGTGGCCGGCATCCTCCACGCTCCGTTCCCGACGACCACCACCGTCAGCCTGGCGTCGGTGGCGACCGGCCGGGTAGCGGCAGGTCACGGCGTGCTCGGCCATCTCATGTGGTTGCCCAGCGCGGGAGTGGTCACCAACGTCCTCAAGTTCATGACACCGTCCGGAACGCCGGTGCCCCTCGACTTCGAAGCCTTCCTGCCCGGCCCCACGCTGTGGGAACGGCTGCGCGAGGCGGGAATCGAGCCGGTCACGGTCCAGCCCGGTGGTTTCGCCGGATCACCGCTGTCAACCGCGCTTTATCGGGGTTGCCGCTTCGAGGCGGTGTGGTCGAAGGCCGAGTGGGTCGAGGCCACGGTGCAGCTGGCTAACGCCCCCGGGCGTTTCGTGTTCGCGTACTGGCCGGACGTCGACGTAGCCGCCCACGTCAGCGGTCGAGCGAGTGCCGCCTATGCGCGGACCGTCACCGAGGCCGGGCGGCTGTGGCAACGACTCTGCCAGCAGGTCGAGGTCGCCCTCGTCGGAACCGCCGACCACGGCCACCTCGACTACCGCGAGTCGGACAAGACCCTGCTGCGGCATCGCGACATGGAGTCCCAGATCTGGTTCGGAGACTCGCGATCGCTGATGGCGCGCGGTGATGTGGATGCCATCGCCGATCTGTTGGCAGACACCCAGGCCCAACTGGTGTTGCGCGACGACTTCATCGCCTGGTTCGGCCACGACGGGGATCCGCACCCCGAACTCGACCAGCGGATGCCCGACGTGGTGGCGCTGGCGGCGGACCGCTCGTTGTTGCTGCCGCGGGGCTTCGACAAGCGTCTCGTCGGGTACCACGGTGGGTTGACACGGCACGAGGTCGAGGTTCCGCTGCTGGTGGGCGGTCAGCGAACGACGTAGACGCGTTCGGCGATGAACGGCCCCAAGCCCACCTGGTGGTCGTCGTTCACGCGCACGGTGATCGTCCCGTCGGGCGTGCGGGCGACGATCCCCACCCGGGCGCCGGGTCGCAGGCCGTTCGTGTCGAGGAAGCCCATGATGTCGTCGTCGAGTTCGAGTTCCTCCGAAATACGCTCGAGCACCGCGATGCGATCGGTCATCGCGGCCAGGGGTTCGACCGGAGGCGCCTGATAGCCCGCCCCGGGAATCGGGTTGCCGTGGGGGCAGGTCTTCGGGTCGCCCAGCTTTTTCCACATGGCTTTCTCGACCTGATCGGAGATGGCGTGCTCCCAGACTTCGGCCTCTTCGTGAACCTTGACCCAGGCGAGTCCAAGCACCTCGGTCAGGAATCGTTCCGCCAACCGGTGACGTCGCACGACCACCTCGGCCAGGTGGCGACCTGATTCCGTGAGCTCGATCTCCTCGCCGATCGTGACCAAGCCGTCATCGGACATCCGGTGGATCATCTCGGACACCGATGGGCGGGACACGCCGAGCCAGTCGGCGATCCGGGCCTGGATGACCGGCAGATCGGCTTCGGCCAGTTCGTAGACCGCCGCCGCGTACTCCCGATACGGCGTCCGGTACTGGGTCACCTCGCGGGCGGCGCTGATGTCGGTCACCCTGGCGATGCTACCTGCCGGGCCGGACCGGCCCACCTGGGCACAGATCCCCGGGTGTGTTAGCCGCGCCTAACGATCGCTGTAAGGAGCATTTGCACTACCGTGATAGTGCAATTTATCGTGCCGGCGCACTCACACGGAACGAGCCGAAAGGGACAGGCTGATGCGACGACTGACGGGGCTGGCCATCGCCCTCTCCCTGGTGGTCACGGCCTGTGGCGGAGAGAACGCCTCGGACCAGACGACGATCTCGACCGCACCACCCGTCGGATCCGGCCAGTTGGTCCTCTACTCGGGTCGCAACGAGAATTTCGTGCAGCCCGTGATCGACGCCTTCACGGCGGCCTCGGGAATCGAAGTCGAGGTCCGCTACGGCGGCACCGGTGACCTCGCAACGACAATCGTCGCCGAAGGTGCGTCGTCACCCGCCGACGTGTTCTGGGCCCAGGATCCGGCGTTCATCGGTGGGATCGCCAACCAAGGACTCCTCGCCGAACTGCCCGCCGAGGTCGTCGAACTCGTCGATGCCCGCTTCTCCGACAACGAGAACCACTGGGTCGGCATCACGGGTCGCAGCAGGGTTCTCGTCTACAACACCGACCTCGTGGCCGACGACGCTCTGCCCGCCACCGTGTGGGATCTCATCGAGCCGGAGTGGGCCGGACGCTTCGGCGTGGCGCCCACCAATGGATCGTTCGTGGCGTTCGTAACGGGAATGATCGTCGCCGAAGGAGAGGACCGGACTCGCGAGTGGCTGCGGGGAATCGCCGCCAACGACCCGGTGATCTACGACGGGAACGGCCCGATCGTCGACGCCGTGGTGGCGGGAGACCTCGAGGCGGGACTCGTCAACCACTACTACCTGCTCCAGCGAATCGACCAACTGGGCGGTGTGCCGGCCGCCAATCACTTCTTCAGCTCCGGGGACCCCGGCGGGCTCGTGATGGCGACGGGAGCCGGCGTCCTCGCCAACAGCGACCAGCCCGAGGCGGCGGTCGCCCTGATTCGTCACCTGCTGTCCGCCGAGTCCCAGACACACTTCCTCTCGTTGTTCGAATACCCGCTGATCCCCGGCGTGGGCACACCGGCCGGTCAACTCCCCCTCGCCGAGCTTCCCACGCTCGACATCAACCTCACCGACACCGCCGACACGCTCGAACCCGCCCTCGGACTCATCGCGGAGGCCGGTCTGACCTGATGGCGACTGTCACGCCTCCGGCGGTCGTGCCGCCCCCGTTGGCCCCCGGCCGGAAACGGCGGAGGCCAACGCCCGCGCTGTGGGTGATGGCGATCGCCGTCACGCTTCCGGGGGCGGCTCCGATCGCTCACCTCCTGTGGACCGTCGTACGCCCCGGCGGCATCGACTCTGGAGGGATTTCCGCCCCCCGACTCGGACAGCTCTTCGCATCCACCGGCCTTCTCGTCGTGACCGTGACCGCCACCGCACTCGTGCTCGGGACGGCGACCGCGTGGCTGACGACCCGCACGAATCTGGCCGGCCGGGGGTTCTGGTCCATGCTCGTGAGCCTTCCCCTCGTGATCCCCTCCTACGTCGGTGCCCTCGCCATGCTCGGCTCCTCGGGCAACACCGGCGTGGTGTCCGTCGCCCTCGATGCCATCGGGCTCCCCAAACTCGGAGTCTTCAGCGGGTTCTGGGCGGCGTGGGGGGCATTGAGCCTGTGGAACTTCTCATACGTCCACCTCATCACGACACCGGCTCTAGCCAGGATGGACCCGACGCTGGAGGAGGCCTCGCGGGGCCTCGGCGCCTCCTCGCGACGAACGTTCCTCGACGTCGTGCTGCCGCAACTGCGGCCTGCCCTCCTCAGCTCGTCGTTGCTCGTCGGGTTGTATGTGATCTCGGACTTCGGAGCCGTCTCGCTCCTGCGGTACGAGACCTTCACCCGGGCGATCTACACGCAGTTCCGGGGACGCCTCGACCTCACCCCCGCCCTGTTCCTGTCAGGGGTCCTGGTCATGGCCGCCCTCGTGCTGGTGATCGCCGAACAACGCAACCGGGGGCGGGCCTCGCTTGCGTCCCGCCGGGCGACGCGGCCAGCGGACCGTGTCGTCCTGGGTGGGTTTCCCAGGATGGCCGCGTACGGATTCCTCACCGCTCTCGTCATCGCCAGCCTCGTCCTGCCTCTCATCACCCTCGGCTGGTGGACCGTGCAGGGGCTGTCGTTGGGCAACGTGTTCGGATCCGTGTGGGCCGAGGCGTCCCGCTCGGCGGGTGTGGCGCTGGGGGCAGCCGCCGTCACTGCGGCCGCAGCCCTCCCGGTCGCCATCCTCACGGTGCGCCATCCGGGCCGGCTGTCGCGGGCTCTCGAAGCCATCAGCTGGTCGACATATTCCCTGCCGCACCTGGCGGTCGGGCTCGGGTTCCTGGTGCTCTCGCTGCGCTACGCCCGCGGGGTGTATCAAACGGTGACACTTCTGGTCATCGCATACGTCGCGATGTTCCTCCCACAGGCTCTCTCGGCCACACAGGCCGGCCTCCGCCAAGTCGGAACGAACCTCGAAGACGCCAGTCGCAGCCTCGGATCCGGCGGCCTGGCGACGCTGGCTCGGGTCACGATCCCTCTCGTCTGGCGTTCGCTCCTGGCAGGCGGTGCCCTCGTCTTTCTCACGGTGATGAAGGAGCTGCCGGCAACGCTCATGCTGCGCCCCACCGGATTCGAGACCCTGGCGGTCCGCATCTGGAGCGCCTCGTCTGAGCTCTTCTACACTCAGGCGAGTGTGGCGGCCCTGGTACTCGTCGGGATATCAGCCGTCCCGCTCTACCTCCTCGTGACGAGAGATCTACACCGATGACCGAGCCGCCCGTCGCCGCCATCCGCACGCGGGGCCTCGAAAAGTGGTTCGGCGAGACTCAGGCCCTCGCCGGTCTGGACCTCGATGTGCCGACCGGCTCGCTGATGACGCTGCTAGGGCCGTCCGGCTCGGGCAAGACCACGGCGTTGAGGCTCATCGCCGGCTTCGACCGCCCGGACCAAGGCACGATCGACATCGACGGGCGGACGGTGGTCGGGCCTGGTGTGTTCGTGCCGCCCGAGCGCCGCCGCGTGGGCATGGTGTTCCAGGACTACGCATTGTTTCCGCACCTCACGGTGAGCCGCAACGCCGGCTACGGCGTCGCCAGACCGACCCGCGCCGCCCGGGTGGCCGAGGTGCTCGCGCTCGTCGGTCTCAGCTCCAAAGCCGACCGGCTCCCCCACGAGCTCTCCGGCGGGGAACAACAGCGGGTGGCATTGGCGCGCGCGCTCGCACCCGACCCAGAGGTGATCCTCCTCGACGAGCCGTTTTCCAATCTCGACGCGACGCTCCGAGCCAAGGTACGGGGCGAAGTCGCCGAAATCCTCCGCCGCAGCGGCACCACTGCGATCTTCGTCACCCACGACCAGGAGGAAGCCCTGTCGCTCTCGGACATCGTGGCCGTCATGCGCGACGGCCGCGTCATACAGACCGGGACGCCCGCAGAGCTCTACCACCGACCCGCCGACACCTGGGTGGCGTCGTTCCTCGGCGACGCGGACTTCCTCCCCGGAGAAGTCGAAGACGGAGTCGTCGCGACGTCTGCCGGCACGTTCACCACCGGCGGCCACGGACCAGTAACTGTCATGATCCGTCCTGAATCCGTCACGCTGCTCCCCGCCGAACACGGCACCGGCGTCGTTCACCGACGTGAGTTCTTCGGTCACGATCAACTGGTGACGGTCGGCCTCCCCGACGGCTCCATCATCCGCGCCCGACTCGGTCCCAGCCCCCTCTTCGAGATCGGCGACCGCGTCGACGTGTCCGTCGAAGGAGCTGCGACCTTTCCCCAGCCGGGATCCAACTAGCGTCGCTGCCGATGGATGCCATCCTCGGCGTGGTCGGCGGAGTCGCCTCCACAGTCTTCGCAATCGACCTGATCCGGGATCACCGTCGGTCCCCGCGGCCGCACGTCGCTGCCTATGCGGCGGGCATCCTGATGTTCGCCATCGCCACCTGGGCCTTCGTCTACGGAACGACTGTGGGTTGGAACGGCATCGCGTACCGGACTTTCTTCCTCTTCGGAGCCATCCTGAACATCCCGGTGTTGGCGCTCGGATCGATGTTCCTCGTCGTCGGCCGACGCTCGGGCCATGTGATGACGGTCGTGGTGGGAGCGATCGCCGCGATCTCGATCACGCTGACCACAACCGTCCCGTTCGTCAACCCGCTCCCGGCCACGGGAGTTCCGTCCGCGATCTTTCCGCCGATAACGGATGGCTTCGGACCCCGGCTGCTGGCGGCGATCGCGGGAGGAACGGGCGCCCTACTCCTGATCGTCCTCTCGCTCGTATCCCTGTTCCGGTTCTGGCGCACCAACCGGCGGATCGTGATCGGAAACGCGCTGATTCTCGCGGGGACACTCGTGGCATCGTTCCAGGGAACGGTGCTGGCGCTGGAAGAAGAAGGTGCCTTCGCCCTCAAACTCACAGTCACCGCCACGTTGCTCTGGCTCGGATACCGCGTCACGAAAGGGGCTCGGTTCGCCGACCCTCCCCGTCCCCGCGTCGTCCTGCTCGGCCCATCCACCACGAGCGACGCCCGCCGTCATGCCGATCACACGATCGCGCTACTGGAAGAGGCGGGTTACGAGGTGTTCTGTCCGGCTCGTGATCTCGAGTCGTGGGGCGAAGTCGGACGGTCGCCCGCTGACCTCGCCAAGGAAACATTCCGAGCCATCGACACCGCTGCGGTGGTCCTTGCCGACCTGAGGGACGGCTACGGCATCGTCATGGCCGGATACGCCGCCGCCAAGCGGGTCCCCGTCGTCGTCGCCTCGCCCCAGGGTCGAGGCATTCCGCGCCCGTTACGCGGGATCGCGGTCATGGAGATCTACTACGACACGGCGCATCAACTCGCCCGGCGTCTCAGCGACGCGGTGCCGCCGACAGGCACGGCGCGACGCACTCCCGCTCGACGATGAGGGGAGCGACTGCGCGGGAGGAGGCGTTACGTGACATCATCGGCGTACATGGCATCAACGGTCGGAGTGATACTCGCCGGCGGACGCTCTTCGCGGATGGGCGTCGACAAGGCCCAGGTCGTCGTCGGGTCGAGAACGATGCTCAACCACGTCCTCGGTGCCTTGGGATCGGTCTGTGACGAGGTCATCGTGGCAGGTGGCAGCGAGTCGCCCCCTGGAGTGCGGACGCTTTCGGACTCGGGGAGCCCCCACCGGGGCCCGCTCGCCGGTCTGGCCGCCGCCGTCGCCGAGTTTCCGAACTCCGTGCTGACGGTGGTCGCCGTCGATCAACCATGGGTGCAGGTCCCGACCCTGCGCCGACTGCTCGACGTCGGCGGTGAACTTCCGGTGCTACCCGTCGATGACGGAATCCGGCAAACGACGTGCGCGGTGTACCCGGCGGCCGCCCTCGACAACGTCTCGGAGGAACTCGAGGGTGGCGGAAGCATTCAGAGCCTGCTGGACAGGATCTCGTTCCAGCCGGTCATCGACGACGAATGGCGGACATGGGGCGAGGACGGTCGCTCGTGGTTCTCGGCTGACTCCGCCACCGAACTCGAAGCGGGACTCGACAGGTTCGGTGAACCGTGAGAGCCCTGCGACGCATCGCCCGCACGATCTGGGACGCGTCGACCGGCAGGAGAACCGCCGCCGAAGCACTCAAGGAGGATCCAGCCGTCGCCGACGACGGGCTGATCGGCTTTGCGGTCATCGCGACATTCGTCGTCGGGCTCACCACCTTCGAGATCCTCCCCACGGTTCTGACACCCGTTCTCGCCCCTCTGACAGCCCTGCTGGCGGCGTTCGTGCTCAGGCTCGTGACACGCATCGCCCGGCAACAAGTCACCCTCGCCGAAACGACGGCCACCATCACGGCGACGTCACTTCCGCTGCTGCTCATCCCGGTGCCGACCATCGGCCCACCCATCGGCATCACGTGGTGGCTCCTGGCCGGAATCTTCATGCTCCAGCGAGTCACCCTCGCCCGTCTCGACATGGCGGCAGTCGTGACCCTCCTCAGCCATGCGCTCACCACGGGCGTACTGATCGGAATCGGCTACGCCGTCGAAGCACTCATCTGATCCCGGTCCCGTCTACCGTCGTGGACGTAAAACGAAAGGGGAAGATCGTGCGGAAGACCGCGTCAGTTGCCTCGATCCTGCTTGGCATCGTGCTCATCGTCGGAGGCGCCGCCACCTGGCTCATGGTCAGTACAACTCTGGCAGACCAACAGATCGTCACATCAGACGATGCATGCCTGCCGGGACGCTCGGTGGCAGGGCCATTCACCGCCTACTGCCAAGCCGACATCATCGAAAAGCACACCCTGGAGACCACCGAGGGGCTCTACTACGCCGAGCTGGATCGTGAAGATCCTCGGCGCCAGACCGCGCTGACGTCGTCGTTCCTCCAGGCGTCGCTGTTCACTTCGATCCTCGCCTTCGGCGTGGCGGCGATGGCCATCGGAATGGGCGTGCTGTTCGTGCTCATCGGACTCGGGATCCGCGATGTCGACAGACGCGTCAGCGAGGTCCACACGGCCTGAGACCCGCCGTCAGCCGGACCACGGGCGAAGGTTGGTCTTCGCCATCATTCGGGCTGCTGTGGTTCGATCTGACGAGGCGTCTCTGGATATCCGCGGAACGTGAGTAACGGGCCGAAACAGCCCTCTTATGGGTCAGCGCGATTCGGCGGGCCCGCATGCGCGTGTTCTACCTATCGCTGTTTGGGACCGCGTTCGGGGATCCGACTGTCGAGGTTCGAGCGTCGATACCGGTTGCCCGCCGTCCCGTGATGATCGGCGAGTCGGTGTGGTGCTTCCCGTCGACCGGGATGAATTCGTATCGTCACGGCCCTGGTGATCCAACTCTCTCGATCGCTGTCGGATTTATCCTCGCGGCGCTGGAGCCTCGATGGGTTGGTTTGTGATCAAGAACCGCAGGGCAGTGGCGTCCCAGTTGGAATGAGTGAGCCTGAGGCCAGGCTGTGCTCGTTCAGCCGTGAGATCACACCCTCGACTCGCTGCAAGTTCACGCCCCCGTAGCCCCAGGGAGATGGGGCACCGGTTTCAACGGGGTGTCGCAAGTTCGAGTTGCCGAGGGCGCCAACAGATCGGAAAACAGCGTGAGGGTAGGGAGCGATCGCGCGTCGAACGTCCGCGTGCACGAACGCAATAACCGACTCGCGCGACAGGCGTCGATAGCGACTCGAGTCCTCGACGAGACTTCATCGAGAAGTCGGCCGGCGTGCGCCCGTCATGCTGCGGTAGGGTCGCTTACACTCCGCGTAGGCCGCCCATCGCATCGATGAAAGGGGTTTCGGATGAGCTTCTCGGTCGAAGGTGACTACTTCGAGACCTGCAACTGTGATGTGAGTTGCCCCTGTATCTGGCTCAAACCGGCCGATAAGGACGCCTGCGACCTCATGCTCGCGTGGCACGTCTCGAAGGGTGAGAAAGACGGCGTGGATCTCTCGGGTATGAACGCCGTGATGGCCTTGCACTCCCCGAAGCAGATGACCGACGGCGGCTGGAAGGTCGCGCTCTATTTGGACGACCGCGCCACGCCGGAGCAGTCCGAGGCGCTCGGTGCCGTCTTCTCGGGCGGGGCTGGCGGCCACCTGGCGGCGCTCGGACCGTTGATCAGTGAGGTCGTCGGCGTGGCGCCGGCTTCGATCACGTTCGACCGGTCGAACGGCTCGCTGCGCGCCGAGGTCGCCAATGTCCTGACCATGTCGGCGGAGGAGCTCAAGGGGATGGACGGCGAGAACCCGCCAGCCATCACCAACCCTCTTCTGGGGGTGGTCACGCAACCCATGACGCAGGCCAAGGCCGGAGACGTCAGCTACCACGGTCATTGGGACGTCGAATACGCGGGCACAAATAGCTTCGTTACCCACTTCAAGTACGACGGCTGACACGGACGCGGCAAAAGCGCCGTCGCTCGGCCTCCCGCTGAAGCAGCTCCTGTCATGGTGGCTCGCGCTGTGCGCGCTGGCTGCGCTCGCCTGGATCGTCACGGTCAACCAGGCCAACGGGATGGGCATCGGCCCGGGGACCATGGGGCTGACGCTCCTCGCGTTCCTGTCGCTCTGGGTCGTGATGATGGCGGCCATGATGCTGCCCTCCGTTGCGCCGATGGTCGTCGTCTGGGTCCGATCCGTCTCTGCCCGCGAGACGACCTGGCAGCGCGTTAGCGGGGTGGGGCAGTTCCTGGCCGGATACCTGATCGTCTGGACGGCTTTCGGGCTCCTCGCCTACATCGCACTGCTCGGGGCCGAGCGGCTCGTCGACACATCTCCCAGCGCCGCGAAGTGGGTGGGCTCGGCGATCTTCGCCCTCGCGGGCATCTACCAGCTCACGCCGCTAAAGCGCGCGTGTCTTCGCCACTGTCGCTCACCGATCGGGTCGCTGTTCCATTACGCCAGCTTCCGAGGTCCCGTTCGGGATCTCCGGGTGGGTATGCATCACGGCGCCTACTGCGTCGGCTGCTGCTGGGGGCTGATGATCGTCCTGATCGCGGTCGGCGCCATGAACATCGCGGTGATGGCCGCGCTCGCCGTCGTGATCCTGGTGGAGAAGGTCTGGAGGTACGGACGGAGGTTCGCTTCCGCGGTGGGCGCCCTCCTGCTGGTCGCGGCAGTGTTGGCGCCGTGGAATCCGTGGCTCCTCCCCGGTCTCCACATGTCGAGCTCCATGAGCATCGAGACGACTACCGACATGTGACCGACGCTCGTATCTGGCCGACCGCTGACGAGAGGACTTACGCCCATCTGATGCCTGAGTCTGAGGACCGGGCCCGGGACGCGATCGACGCCGCGCTCGGTGCTCTCGCGGAATCTGTGCGAAACGTTGACGCCGCACGACCGTAAACCTCCTGGTCAGAGGGCCGCGCTGGCAGTCAGCCGCCGATGTAGGACATCTCGATACGGGTCCGGGCGCGCGTCGCCCGCGAGCGGATCTCCGAGTAGCGATCCGTCCGGCCCGCCCAGACCGTGCTGACCAGCGCATCGAGGTCGTCGTCCGTCCCGCCGTCGCGCAGCAGCGCTCGGAAGTCGGCGCCGCTCGAGGCGAAGAGGCAGGTGTAGATCGAGCCTTCGGCGCTGAGCCTGACCCGGGTGCAGTCTCCACAGAAAGGCTCAGTTACGGACGCGATCACACCGACCTCGCCAGCCCCGTCGACGTAGCTCCAGCGATTCGCCACCTCACCCACGTAGTTGGCGGCAGCCGGTGCGAGGGGGAAGCGGGCGTGGATTCGGCCGACGATCTCGGCGGCCGGGACGACATCGTCGAGCACCCAGCCGTTGGTCGTGCCGACATCCATGTACTCGATGAACCGGACGATGTGACCCGTGCCCCGGAAGTGTTCGGCGACATCGACGATCGACTCGTCGTTCACGCCCCGCTTGACGACCATGTTGACCTTGATCGGGGTCAGGCCCGCCTCGGCGGCGGCGTCGATCCCCTCCAGCACCGCCGCAACCGGAAACCCGACGTCGTTCATTGCCATGAACACCTCGTCGTCCATCGAATCGAGCGACACGGTGACGCGGTGGAGACCGGCCTCGGCGAGCTTGATGGCTTTGCGGGCGAGGAGGGATCCGTTGGTTGTCAGCGTGAGGTCGTCGACGCCTTCGATCGCGCTCAGCCGGGAGATGAGCTCCTCGAGGCCTTTGCGGAGGAGCGGTTCGCCTCCCGTGAGCCGAATCTTCGAAACGCCGTGGCGGACGAAGGACCGGGCGACCCTCTCGATCTCTTCGAAGGTGAGCAGACTGTGACGATCGAGGAACTCGTAGTCGCGGGAGAAGATCTCCTTCGGCATGCAGTAGGTGCATCGGAAGTTGCACCGGTCGGTGACCGAGATGCGGAGGTCCCGGACGGGCCGGTTGCGGGTGTCGACGAGTTCAGGCATGCAATGTTGAGGGTACCCCGCTATGAAACAGAGCCATCTGGCGGAATGGCTCGTCGTCGACCATCGTTGCACCACGCAATGGGATTGTTCACGAAGAGAACCAAACCGATCGACCTCGAGTCGGTCTCACACCTCGACGAATTGGTGAGGTCCGGTCAGCCGGTCCTCATCGATTTCATGCAGACCAACTGCCAGCCGTGCCGGACGATGGATGGGATCGTCAACGAACTCGCCGAGGAGTTCGACGGGGTCGCCCACGTCGTCAAAGCCAACGCCGCCCGGGTTCCGGACGCGTTCTTGAAGTTCAAGGTGATGTCGACGCCGACCTTCATGGTGCTGACGACCCGACCGGGCGCCAACACGTTCACTCAGCGCTGGCGCGCTTCGGGCCTCGTCAAGAAGGACGTCCTCGCCAAACACCTCCACTCCGCCAGCCCCAGATAGCTTTTTAGCGGGGCAGCGCGTCATTACTGACGCGTTTGGCAGTGGAGAACGGGCTCTACGCTCGTCCGCCATGCAGGTGGCAATCGCGTGAGGCTCATCTCGGACCAGGAGCGACGGTGGCGACTGGCCCGACGCCACCGGCTGGTGGACTCCCCGGCCACCGTCGACGACCTCGCCGCAGCCCTCGTCGGGCTTCACTCGACCGACCCGGTCACGGTGTTTCTCGCATTCGCCGCGCGGGGCGCAGCCGACTCCGTCGCCGAGGTCGAATCCGCCCTGTATGAGCAACGGACCAGCCTGCGGATGCTCGGGATGCGGCGCACCCTCTTCGTCGTTCCCGTCCCCCGGATCAGCGTCGTCCAGCGCGCCTACACCGACTCCTTCGTCGCCAGAGAGCGCAAACGGCTGGCGGGATGGTTCGAGACAACCGGAGTGGCCTCCGACGGCGCGGCGCACATCGACTCCATGGTCGAGGTCGTACTCGACATGCTCGAAGAGATCGGAGAGGCTTCGACGCGGGAACTCACCACCGGTCGGCCGGAACTCGACCGGCGTTTCGTCCCGCCCGTCGGCTCCCAAACCGGGTCGTTGTCGGTGGGGAGCCGGATCGTGCTGCTCATGACCGCATCCGGTGTGCTCGCCCGGACGAGGCCGCTCGGAACATGGATCAGCAGCCAGTATCGCTATGCGCCCATGAGCCGGTGGATCGGCACCGACGTCGCCGAGATGGACGCCGCCGTGGCGAGGGCTCACCTGGCCCGTGCCTGGTTGTCCGGATATGGCCCCGGGACGGTCACCGACCTCCAATGGTGGACCGGCTGGAATCTCGGTCAGACACGGACGGCGCTGGGCGACGTCGGGGCGGTGGAGGTGGAATTGGAGGGCGGACCGGGTTTCGTCCTTGCCGACGATCTGGCGCCGGTCGACCCGGTGTACCCGTGGGCTGCGCTGCTCCCGGCCCTCGACTCCACTCCGATGGGCTGGAAGCAACGGGACTGGTATCTCGGCGACCACGTTCCACACCTCTTCGACCGCAACGGCAACGTCGGGCCGACCGTCTGGTGGAATGGCCGGGTGGTGGGCGGCTGGGCGCAGCGGGCCGACGGCGAGTTGGCGATCGAGTATCTCGAGGACATTCCCGCCGAGGGTCGGAGGCTGGTCGAGGTGGAGGCAGCACGGCTCTCGCAGTTCATCGGACCGAGCAGGTTCACTCCGCGCTTTGCGACCCCGCTCGAGCGACGGCTTGCCACGTCCTGAGGCAAGATCCCGGTTTCGCCACGCGAAGCGACACGTTTTTGTAACGCTCATTCGCTAAGAAACGCGATTCGGTAGGTCTTGTGGCGGGAGGTTGCGCCGCGGAGGAGGATGGCGGGCGTTCCGAAGTGCGCCGTGAGGAGGGCCGCGACCGCCTGGTTTGCCCTACCCCGGTCGGGCGGGGCGGTCACCCGCACCTTCAAGGCCTCGCCGTGAGTGCCATCCACCGAGTCGCGTGAGGCGCCCGGCACCACCCAGACATCCACCTCGAACCCGTCGTCGACGGCGCGCATCCACGGTTCCACCGCCCCAGTCTGGCCGCCGGGCAAAGCCGGCGGGTGAAACCCGTGACGGGCGTATCCTTTCCCTCCCATGTCGAAGAAATCCGACTTCACCCGTGTCGAACCTCGCGCCGACCTCCCGGCGATGGAGCGCGGCATCCTCGACTTGTGGGACCGGATCGGCGCGTTCAAGACCCAAGTGGAGATGCGGCCTGTCGAAAAGGACTACGTCTTCTACGACGGCCCGCCGTTCGCCAACGGCAGCCCGCACTACGGCCACATCCTCGCCGGAGTGATCAAAGACGTCGTCCCGCGCTTCTGGGCGATGAAGGGCTTCCGGGTGGAACGCCGCTTTGGTTGGGACACCCACGGCCTCCCCATCGAGATGGAGGTCGAGAAACAGCTCGGAATCTCCGGACCGAAGCAGATCGCCGAGTACGGCATCGGCGCCTTCAACGAAGCCTGCCGCGCCCTCGTCGAGAACACCGCCGACGAGTGGGAGCACCTCGTCCGGCGGATGGGCCGCTGGGTGGACATGGACGACGACTACAAGACCATGGACACCGACTTCATGGAATCCGTGTGGTGGGTCTTCAAGCAACTCTGGGACAAGGGCCTGATCTATGAGGACTTCAAGGTCCTCCCCTACTCCTGGGGCGCGACGACACCGCTCTCCAACTTCGAAGCCAACCTCGACTACCGCGACACCGACGACCCTTCGATCACCGTGAGCCTCGAAGTCCTCGACGGCGCCGGAGCGGTCCAAGCCGGTGACCGCCTCCTGATCTGGACGACCACGCCGTGGACGCTGCCCGGCAACCTGGCGATCGCGGTCGGCACCGAACTCGAATACGTGCGGATCGACGATGCCGACGGCCGATTCTGGCTGGCAGCCGACCGAGTCGGCACATACTGGAAGGAGACACCGGAGGCCGCCGCCCGCGCCAAGGGTGCAGACCTGCTCGGCGTCTCATACCGACCCCCGTTCGACTTCTTCGAAGGCGAGCGGGACCGGGGCGCGTTCCGGGTCATCGAGTCCGACACCGTCACCACCGAAGAAGGCACCGGCCTCGTCCACATGGCCCCCGCCTACGGCGAAGCCGACTTCTACTCGCTCCAGGGGGCCGGAATCGACGTGCTGGTCGACCCCGTCGACGCCGAAGGCAAGTTCACCGAGGAAGTGCCGCCGGTGACGGGCATGAACATCAAGGAAGCCGACCACACGCTGATCGGGTTGCTCAAGGATCAAGGAATCCTGGTCCGCAACGAACGGATCCGGCACTCGTACCCGTTCTGCTACCGCACCGGCACGCCGCTCATCTACAAGGTCATCCCGACGTGGTTCGTCAAAGTCAGCGACCACACCGACCGGCTCGTCGAAACGAACGACGAGATCCACTGGGTACCCGAATACGTCGGGTCGCGGCGGTTCGGCAACTGGCTGGAAGGAGCCCGTGACTGGGCCGTGAGCCGCAACCGCTACTGGGGTTCGTGCATCCCGGTGTGGCGTTGCGACAGCTGTGAGCACGCCGAATGCATCGGCTCGATCGACGAGTTGTACGAGCGCTCCGGTGTGCGCCTCGACGACCTCCACAGCCACTTCGTCGACCCCGTCACCTTCCCCTGTCCCGACTGTGGCGGGACGATGACCCGCATCCCCGAGGTCCTCGACTGCTGGTTCGAATCCGGCTCGATGCCCTACGCACAGATCCACTACCCGTTCGAGAACCAGGACCGCTTCGCCCGGGCCTTCCCCGCAGAATTCATCGCCGAAGGTCTCGACCAGACCCGCGGCTGGTTCTACACCCTCCACGTCCTCTCGACGCTGCTGTACGACGCGCCGTCGTTCAAGAACTGTGTCGTCAACGGGATGATCCTGGCCGAAGACGGCCGCAAGATGTCCAAGAGCCTCAAGAACTACGCGGATCCGGCGAGCATCTTCGAATCCTCCGGGGCCGACGCCCTGCGGGCGTTCCTCATCAACTCTCCGGTGCTGCGGGCCGAACCGCTCCGCTTCACCGAAGAAGGCGTCCGCCACGTCGTCCGCACGGTCCTGCTCCCGCTGTGGAACACCTTCTCCTTCTTCACCACCTACGCCGAGGCCGACGGCATCACGCTGGCCGACCTGGTCTCCGCCCCGCCCGTGGCCGAACGCCCCGAGATGGACCGCTGGATCATCTCCGGGCTCCAGTCACTCGTCGCCGCCGTCAACGAACAGATGGAGGGCTACTACCTCTACAACGTCATCCCGCCGACGCTCGGATTCATCGACGACCTCACCAACTGGTACGTGCGCCGATCCCGGCGCCGATTCTGGGCGGCTCGCACCGCTGCCGACGAAGCCGACAAACTGGCCGCGTTCGCCACGCTGTACGAGGTCCTGGCCACGTTCTCGGCAGTGCTCGCTCCTGTGCTGCCCTTCATCACCGAGCGGCTGTATCAGACCCTCGTCGCCGAGAGGGATCCGTCGGCGCCGGCCAGCGTCCACCACCTCGACTTCCCCACCGCCGACGTCAGCGTCATCGACACCGACCTCGAAGCCGCCATGCGCACAGTCCGCGAAGTGGTGGCGCTCGGCCATGCCCTCCGGTCCAAACACGAGTTGAAAGTGCGCCAGCCGCTCCGAACGGCAACCGTGCTGACCCACGACACGGCAGTGAAAGCGGCCGTGGCGTCGCATTGGGAACTCGTCGCCGACGAGTTGAACGTGCTCTCCGTGGACGTCGCCTCGGACGAAACGGGACTGGTCGAACTCTCCTGCAAGGCCGACTTCAAGAAGCTGGGACCCCAGCTGGGGCCGCGGATGAAAGAAGTAGCCGCAGAGATCGCGGCCCTCCCATCAGACGACGTGGGCAGGCTGCTGGACGGAGCCACCATCGACGTCGGGGGCATGTCGATCACCGCCGCAGACGTTCTCGTCCAGCGTGTTGCGCGCGAGGGCGTCGTCGTCGAGGCGGCCGGAGGACTGGCAGTCGCCCTCGACACCACGCTCGACGAAGACCTCGTCGTGCTCGGGATGGCTCGGGAGGTCATCAGCCGCGTCCAGGGCATGCGCCGCCAGAAGGATCTCGCCGTCACCGACCGGATCAGTCTGACATGGCAGAGCGACGACGCCGCCGTGGTGGCGGCGTTCGCACGACACGGGGATGTGATCGCAGGCGAGACGCTGGCTTCAACAGTGACCCGCGGACCTGTCGAAGCCGCCCCGGACACCGAACTCGATCTCAGGTTGCAGGTCGAACGGAGCTGACGGCGGGAAGGAACACCCCATCCCCAATCCGGCCCTGCGGGCCGGCGGGAAGCAACAGAGAACGGGGCCTAGCCGACTTCCCAGGGGCGGACGGGGGTTTCGTCTTCGTCGGTGGAGGCCCAGTCGGGGACCGACGAGTCCTCATCATCCTCGGAGTCTTCGACTGACTCGTCGTCGTAGTCGTCGCTGTCGTCGACGCTCTGGCCCGAATCTTCCGACTCGACGAATTCGTCTTCGGAGTCGTCGTTCAACTCCTCGAGCTCGTCCACCGCCGACGGCTGCTCCCAGGAGGAGACGGGTTCTTCGAAGTCGGTGACTGCCGGCTCGAACTCGACGACCTCGAGGTCTTCCAGCGCCGTGGCGATGGTGGTGTCCGCTTGGTCGAGGGGAACGCCCACTGCCGCCGTCAACTCACCGAGCCGAACCCGCAGGTCGTCGACGATGCCGCGGATGCGGCCGATCTCCGCCTCGGCATCGGCCTTCTCGACGTCACGGGCCCTGCTCATCTCGGATGCCTCGTTGTGGGCATCGCCGACGATCTTGTCCGCTTCGGCCTTGGCGTCGGCGATGATCGAGTCGGCGGAACGCTGCGCCGCGACCAGAGCCCGGGCGATCGCCCCTTCGGCGTCCCCTCGGTCGGTCATCTCCATTTCGAGGGTGGCAATCCGCTCCTGAGCGTCACGGAGCCGCTGCTCGTAATCCTTGAGGGCCGTGACGATGTCGTCCAGGAAGTCGTCGACCTCGTCGAGGTCGTAGCCACGCAGGGCAGTCCCGAAGGTCTTCTGCTGTACATCGATCGGTGTCAGAGGCATGTTGTGTTCTTCCCCCGGAAGTCGTCGGCAGATTGTACGGATCGGCCCTACCAGAACCAACGATCACAACGAACGCAAGAAACCTTGCAGCAAGGTGAGTCCGATCAACAACACGATCGGAGACAAGTCGAGCATCATCCCGCCCACCCGCAGCGGCGGAAGCACGCGTCGCAACGGCAGAACTGCCGGGTAGATGATCCGATCGAGGAACAATTGCAGTCGGGCGAGCGGATGGGTCGAGGAGATCCGCACCCAGGACATGATGATCCAGGCGAAGACGGCGATCCGGTATATCCCGACGATGTCGGCGAGGATGTCACCCATTCCGAGCGGCGATCATTCGATCGGGAGCTCGTAGGCGCCAAGTGAGGAGAGTCGGCGCTTCTCGTCGGCGTCGATCCGCGTCGACGGCGGCAGCACCAAGACCAGGCCTTTGCCGACCCGTGACATGGTGCCGTCGAGGGCGTAGATGAGGCCCGACGAGAAATCGACGACCCGGCGCGCGAGATCGTCGTCGACCCTGCGGAAGTCGAGCACGACCGGGATCCGATCCCGCACCCGGTCGGCGAGGATCTTGGCGTCGCCGAACTCGTCGATGACGAGGATGTCGGCTTGGGCCTCGGGCCGGATCTGGCGGACTCCGGCGATGGACGGCTCGGTGTTGCGCCGGGGCGCGACCGTACGTGAGGCCGCGGCGGCGGGCTCGACTCTGCGGCCCTCGTCCAACGGCACGGGCTGGTTCCGCCGGTCGCTGGCGAGCTGCTCGGTGTCGACATAACCGGAGTCGTTACCGTCCATCTGATCCTCGTCGACGAGACCGAGATAGACGAGGGCTTTACTGAAGAGTGAATCTTGGGGCATGAATGTTGAACCTCAATCGGCAAAGATAGCCCGACCCACACGTATCGACGTGGCTCCTTCGGATATCGCCACCTCGAAGTCGTCGGTCATGCCCATGGAAAGCCCCACGACCGACCCATGTTCGACCGCGATCTCGTCGCGCAGTTCGCGGAGGGACGAAAAGTGCGGCCGGGCGGCTTCGGGGTCCTCGGCCAGTGGAGGGATCGCCATCAGGCCGACCACGTCGATCCCCAGCGACACCAGGCGGCCACAGAACCGGGGGGCGTCGCCCCGACTCACGCCCGACTTCTGTTCCTCGGCGCCGATGTTCACCTGGAGGTAGACGGGCGGCGGATGGCCCGGGCCTTTGAGCCACGCCACTGCGAGCGACTCGCGATCCATCGAGTGCAGCACGAAGACGGCCGGCCTGACCACCCGCACCTTGTTGGACTGGAGCGGGCCGACGAAGTGCCAGCGGATGTCCGCCGGAAGCTCGTCGACCTTGTCCCGCAACTCCTGGGCGCGGTTCTCGCCAAAGTCGCGATGCCCCTGGTCGTAGAGCGCGCGGATGGTCTCGACCGACTGGCCCTTCGCCACCGCCACCAGCGTGACGTCGGAGCGGTCACGACCGGCGCGGACACAGGCCTCGCCGATCCGGTGTTCGACCGCCTGGAGGCTCATGGGATCCACCCGACCGCCGCCAGACGGAAGGCGGTGGCGTCTCTCCGGTGCGAAAAGGTGTCGCTCCCGCAGCGAGTGCAAAGGTCGACAACGTCCGGGGAGACGGGGAGACGGGCTGCAACGGCCGCCGCCATATCGACAGAGGTGGTCCCCCAGGTGGTCTGGGCCGTGTGTTCGGCGAACCGCGCCGCCACTTCCGGACCGACCTCGAAGCAGCACGACCGGATGTGCGGGCCGATCACCGCAGATTCGACGACGTCCATCGACGCCACCGCCCGCTCCACGACGCCGCCGGCGAGACCTCGCCATCCGGCGTGAACGACGGTCACTTGAGATGGGCCGTGCAGCACGACTCCGAGGCAGTCGGCGGTGAAGACTGCCAGAGCGAGACCGGCGCGGCGCGTCGTGAGGCCGTCGGCAGCGCCCTGGTCACCGGGGCCGGCCACCTCCACGATGTCGGCGCCGTGCACCTGTCGCACGGTGGCCCAGTCGTCTGGTGCACCGAGGCCGTACCGACGGCTGTGGTCGCCGCGCATGTCACCGTCGGCGGCCGTCGTGAAGACGACGCCGGGGCGGGGGGCGATCATCCCTTCACGAAACTCGGGATCTCGAGGTCGTCGTCATCGGCGCCGCTCGGCCTGACTGCGGTCACGGGACGCCGCGACGTGCGGCGACCGCCGGCCCGGTCGAACCCGGCGGCGATCACCGTCACCCGCATCTCGTCGCCGAGATCGTCGTCGACGAGTGCGCCGAAGATCACCTCGGCGTCATCGTCGGCGTGACTGGCCACGACGTTGGCGGCGGTGGTTGCCTCGAGCAGCGTCATGTTGTTCGGTCCGGCCACCGAGAGCAGCACACCACGGGCGCCTTCCATCGACGTCTCGAGCAGCGGCGAGGAGATCGCCCGGTTGGCAGCCTGCTGGGCTCGCTCGTCACCGGACGCCCGGCCGATTCCCATCACCGCAGTTCCGGCATCGGACATCACCGCCTTGACGTCGGCGAAGTCGACGTTGATGAGACCGGGAGTGGTGATGAGGTCGGTGATGCCCGACACGCCGTTGGTGAGGATCTCGTCTGCGATGCGGAACGTCTCGGTCATCGGCGCCTTCGGGTCACCCACTTCGAGCAAACGATCGTTGGGGATGACGATGAGCGTGTCGACCGCCTCGCGCAATGCCTGGATTCCCTCTTCGGCGTGCAACGCCCGCCGCCGGCCCTCGAAGCCGAAGGGGCGGGTGACGACACCCACCGTCAGCGCTCCCAGCGACTTGGCCACCTCGGCCACGATCGGGGCGCCGCCGGTGCCGGTGCCGCCGCCTTCGCCGGCGGTGATGAAGACCATGTCTGCACCTTTGAGGACGTCTTCGAGTTCGGCTCGGTGTGCTTCGGCGGCCGCCTTGCCGACTTCGGGGTTGGCGCCCGCGCCGAGTCCGCGGGTGATGTCCCGACCGATGTCGAGCTTGACGTCCGCATCCGACATCAGGAGTGCCTGGGCGTCGGTGTTCAACGCGATGAACTCCACGCCGCGCACGCCGGCGTCGATCATGCGGTTGATGGCATTGACACCGCCACCACCCACTCCAACGACTTTGATGACGGCCAAATATCCGCCGCTTGCTGCCTTGCTCATGTTGAATCCTCACGGGTTGTCTTCGGCCGTAACCGAAAGGGTCAACCGAAGGTTTACACATCGATTCGGGCTACGTAAACCCCATGGCCATAAGGTTCGACTAGAGGTTGAGAGTGACGAGCAACATGACCGTCACTCCTCCGGTTCGCCGGCTGGAGGGAGCACCGCCGGACGATCGGGGGCAATCAGAGTGATCTCAGAGCCCGGTTCGGGTTGACCGGCGAGCACCGCCTCCAGCGACCGCGCCTTCGCCTCCATGTCCGTCGGACGGCCCAGTCTGATGACCATTCCCTGCCACGTCGCGCTCAGCTCGTCGCTGCGGGCGTCGATCACGAGCCCCGCTCGCAGCGGCTCGGGCAGCGCCGCAACGAAGCGCAGAGCCGCGTCCAGTGATCGCCCGCTGGCGGCCTCGGACCTGATGCGAGGCGCCACCGGGCCGGGGTCGCCGAGTTCGATCATGACGCCGTCGGGGGCGAGGTGCTCCCAGCCGGCACCGCGATCCACCCAGGCCACTCCGAAGCGTTCAGTCACGTTCACCTCGAGCCCGGTTGGCCATTGCCGGCCGACATCGGCCGTGACAACTCGCGGATCGGCCATCAGCGCCTCCTCAGCGGCCTCCAGGTCGATCTCGATGAGCGGCACTCCCTCGACGACCCCGGCCGCCCCCAGCATCGCCACCGGGTCCGTCTGAGACTTCCCCGCCACCTCGATCCGCTCCAGCGCGAACACGGGAGAGCGAAGTACGGCCAGCGTCGCCGCCCCGACGCCGACCATGACGACGATCAGCAGCAAGCGGCGGATCCCGGCGCGGACCCTGGTCTCGGCGACGGTGCGCCGCCGGGCGGCCAGTCTCGGATCCATCAGGCGAAACCTTCGAACTGGATCTCGGTCTCCAGTTCCACACCCGTGCGGTCCGCAACGATCGCCCGCACCTCGGCGACGAGGCGATACAGGTCCGACGCGGTGGCGTTCGGTCCCGCCACGAAGAAGTTGGCATGTTTGTCGCTCACCGAGACGTCACCCACCGCCATCCCCTTCAGACCGAGCGAATCGATGATGCGTCCTGCGCTGTCGTCGGCGGGATTCTTGAACACGCTGCCGGCGTTGAGCGTGCCACCCGGCTGATACTCCTTGCGCCACCGGGTGATCTCGCGCATCCGGGCCTCACCTTCGGAGGGATCACCCTTTTCGAAGCGGAACCGGGCGTCGGTCACCACCTCGTTCGGAGTGAGCGACGAGTGGCGGTAGGAGAGCTCGAGGTCGACGCCCGTGCGCGACGTCACACTGCCTTCGCGCCCATCGAGCACCGTCGCCGTCACCAGGACGTCGCGGGTCTCCCTCCCATGGCCGCCGGCGTTCTGACGCACCGCCCCGCCGACGCTGCCGGGGATGCCGACGTAGAACTCGAGTCCGAGGCGCCCCTCGCCCACCGCGGCCCGGGCCAATTGCGGCAGACGCACCGCCGCCCCGGCCCACACCGCATCCGGCTCGTGCATGACGAGTCCGAACGTGCCCGCCAACCGTAGGACGAGTGCGTCGATCCCGTCATCGGCGACCACCAGGTTGCTGCCGCGTCCCAACACCAACAGCGGCAGGTCGGTCGACCGCCACGCCTCGAGCACCTGATCGAGCTCGGCCCGGCTCTGGACCTCGGCGTAGAAGGACGCCGGCCCGCCCAGCTTGTAGGTCGTCAGTGGACCCAGCGGCACATCGCGGCGCACCACTGCGAGGCGATCGAGGGCTGTCATGTCCCACCTCCCCACCGACGCACCAGTTCGTCGCCGAGCTCGCCGATGTCGCCGGCGCCCATGCACACCACCAGGTCACCGGCCCGGACGAGTTCCGAGACAACGGTGGCCGCCTCGGACCGATCCGCCACATCGACGACGATCGGGGCACCCGCCGCCCGGGCGGCGTCGCTCACCAGCCGGCCGTCGACTCCGGCGATGGGCTGCTCCCTCGCCCCGTACACGTCCAAGACGACGACGACCGCAGCCTCGGCGAGGGCGGCACCGAAAGCGGCGGCATGCACGCTGGTGCGGGAGTACAGGTGAGGCTGAAAGACGGCGACGAGTCTTCGGTCCGATTGGCGGGCGGCGGCGAGTGTCGCCTCCACCTCCGTCGGGTGGTGGGCGTAGTCGTCGACGACGGTGACGCCACCCACCGTTCCCCGCACGTCCCATCGCCGTCCCACGCCCCGAAACGTGGCCAGTGCGGCGGCAGCCGCGGTGAGGTCGACGCCGCGAGCATGCAGAAGAGCCAGCGCTCCGGCGGCATTGCGAGCCATGTGGACTCCCGGACGGGAGAGCGCCACCTCCCATGTGCCGGCCGGGCCGGCGAGCCGGAATCGGGACCCGGTGGCGTCGGCGTCGAGGTCCCTGACGCGCCACGTGGCATCTGCAGAGGTCCCGTATCCGACCGCCCCCACCGCCGCCGCGAACCGGCGGCCACCGGGGTCGTCCACACACGCCAGCACCACGCCGTCGACACCGCGACCCACCCGTTCGAAGGCCGCTTCGACACCGGCCAGCGTCCCGAAGTGGTCGAGGTGGTCGGCTTCGATGTTCGTGACCACCAGACCCTGCAACCTGACGTGCTCGAAGGTGCCGAACGCCTCGTCGACTTCGAGGATCAGGAGGTCGTCGGACCCAGCGGCGGCGTTCGTGCCGAGATCGGTGAGGTCGCCTCCCACCACGAAGGAAGGATCGAGACCCGCTCCCCGGGCGCCCGCCACCATCATCGCCGTCGTGGAGGTCTTGCCGTGGGTGCCGGTGGCGCCGATCGTCGGGAGCGAAGCGGTGACCGATGCCAGCAGGTCCGGGCGGGCCCACACCGGGATCCCCCGCTCCCGCGCCATCACCAGCTCTGGATCGTCGACCGGCACCGCCGAGGAGGCGACCACCAGATCGACATCCGTGACGCGGCCCGGCTCGTGACCGGACCAGGTCTGCATCCCTTCGGCCGACAACACCGTCAACACTGCGGACGGCTTCGCATCCGAGCCGGTCACGCGGTGGCCCCGGCCCGACAGCCAGCGGGCGAGAGCCGACATGCCGGCGCCACCGATGCCGACGATGTGGATCCGCTCGAGATCGGAGAGGGCGGGACCGTCAGCCATGGGCAGACATCATCGCAGCGGCGATGTCGTGGGCAGCCCGGGGACGGGCCAGCGGTGCGGCGCTCGCTCGCATCGCATCCAGCCGGCCCGCATCCGACACGATCCCGGCGATCACCCCCGCCACCGTGTGCGCCTCGCTTTCAGCGACCACCACGGCCGAGCCGGTTTCAGCCAGGAACGCGGCGTTGGCTGCCTGATGCCCCGCGCTGCCGAAGCCGCCTGGGACGAGCACAGCCGGGGTGGCGGTGGCGGAGAGTTCGGCGACCGCCCCACCGGCGCGGGCGAGGACCAGGTCGGCGGCGGCATAGAACAGGTCCATCCGGTCTTCGAATCCGACGATGTGCCAGTCATCGGTGGCCGACGCCTCCAATGCCCCGGCATGGATCTCACCCGCCAGGTGGACGATCTGGACTCCGCCGATGGCCGCGACGTCGGGTGCCACCCGGTTGAGCACCCCTGCTCCGAGGCTCCCGCCGAAGATCCCGACCACCGGACGGTCGGCGGTCAGCCCGTAGCGAGCCAACGCCTCTGAACGGAGGGCGGCCCGGTCGAAGCTGGCGATCGCATCCCGCACCGGGTTGCCGACCCACTCGGCGTCGAGACCCACTGTGGTCGGGAACGCCCCGAAGCGACGTCGAGCGAGCCGCCCGGCCACCCGGTTGCCCAACCCGGCGTGGGCGTTCTGCTCAGAGACCATCACGGTGGCTCCGGCGAGCCTCGCGGCGATGGCCGCGGGCACCGTCACATACCCTCCCAGGCCGAGCACGGTACGAACCCTTCGCCCCCGAAAGGCACGACGCATGGTGACGATCGCCGAGACGAGAGCGAACGGGATCCGCAGATTCGACGGTGACAGACCACGGACGAGCCCCTGCAGCGGGACACGCAGGAACGGGAACCCTGCGGCGGGATAGACGGTCGCCTCGAGCCGGTCCCCGCCGACGAAGAGGACATCGGCACGAGCGACCCCCGCAGCCACCAGCGCCTCTCCCACCGCCAGTCCGGGGAAGACATGTCCACCCGTGCCGACGGCGGCGATGGCGAAGGTCACCGGGTGCGACCTCCGGAGTGGGCGATGTTCACGAGCACACCGGCGGCGGCCATGGTCACGGCGATCGCCGTACCGCCGTAGGAGACGAACGGCAGCGTGATCCCCGTGATCGGCATCACGCCGAGCACACCGCCGACGTTGACGATCGCCTGCATCGTGATCCAGGCGGTTATCCCGGCGGCCACCATTCGTCCGAAGGCGTCCGGCGCCCGGCGAGCGACGGTCCAGCCCGCCGCCGCGAAGAGCGCGAAGAGCGCCAGGACCATGGAAGCGCCCACGAAACCCGTCTCCTCGCCGATGATGGCGAAGATGAAGTCGGTGTGGGCGTTGGGCAGGTAGAACCAGCGGGCCCGGCTGCCGCCAAGACCCACGCCGAACATGCCTCCGGTCCCCAGCGCGTAGTAACTCTGGATGAGCTGCCACCCGGTGCCGCCGGCATCTGCCCACGGGTCCAGGAAGCCGGTGATCCGGTCACGGCGGTAGCCGGCAGAGAGTGCCAGGGCGCCGGCCGCCAGACCGCCGCCGATCCCGGTCCCGACGACGTAGCGGAACGGAGCGTTCGACGTGAGCATCACCGCCAGGGCGGCAACGGCGATGACGATCGTGGTGCCCAGGTCGGGCTGCAACATCACGAGGAGTGCCGTCCCTCCCAGGAAAAGGGCAACGGGAGCCAGGAAGTGTCCGAGATCTCCCAGCATGGTCTTCTTGCGGTCGAGAACCGCGGCGAGGGCGACGATCACGCCGAACTTGGCGAGTTCGGACGGCTGCACGCTGATCGGACCGAGGTCGATCCAGCGCTGGGCTCCCGCTACTTCGTCGCCGATCATCAACACCAGCACGAGCAGACCGGAGATCCCGACGAAGATTGGCATCGCCAGTTTTCGATAGACCTGATGGGAGACCCTGGAGGTGACGAACAGCGCCGCCGCCCCCAGACCGACCCCGAGCAGCTGGCGTTTGAGGAAGAAGAACTGATCCTCCTGGGACCCGATGCCGACGACCGACGAAGCCGAGGTGGTGGCAGCCAGCCCGACCACCAGCAACGCCGCCATGACCACCATCAGTGTCGTGGCCGATCGGGCGTTGGCAGTGCGCTGATCCGCCCTGGCACGGGCGGCCGCCCGCAGTTCGGTGATCGAGGTGATCTTGCCTGCCGATCGTGCGCTCACTTCGTCTCCGATCGGGCTGCCGCGGCGAAAGCATCACCACGGGCGGCGTAAGAATCGAACATGTCATAGCTGGCACAACCGGGCGCCAGCAGGACCACGTCGCCCGGCACGGCGAGACCACGAGCCAGCTCCACCGCCTGCTCCATGGACGACGCCGCCAGACCGCGCTCTCCGGCGGCCGCCAACAAGACGGGTGCGCTTTCGCCGATGGCGATCACTGTCTTCACCCCTTCGGCAGTGGCGAGCGGGGAGATGTCGAGACCCTTGGCCAGGCCCCCGGCGATCAGAATCACCGATCCGAACGCTCCGATCGACGCCAAGGCGGCATGGGGATTCGTGGCCTTGGAATCATCGACCCACCTCACGCCGTCGGCGTCGAAGACCACCTGGCGGCGATGGGCTCCAGGCGTGAAGCTCTTGGCGACGCCCGCCACCGCGTCGGCGTCGGCGCCCATCGCCAGGGCCGCGACGCCCGCCAGAGCCAAGTCGGTGAGGTAGACGGGGTCGTCGACGGAAACGGCCGAGAGCGGGACGGCCGACCCGTCCCACACGAGCTCTCCGCCGATCACGCCGGCGCCGTTCGACCCGTCCGCGGCGACGCCGACGGGTGTGGCGACGCTGCGGGCGGCCACAGTCCTCGCACCCGGGTCCAGCGCATCGAAGACGACGAAATCATCTTCGGTCTGGTTGGAGACGATCCTCGCCTTCGCCTCGCGGTAGCCGGCGACGCTGCCATGCCAGTCGAGATGGTCTTCGGCAACGTTGGTCACGACGGCCACATGACAGTGAAACCGGTCGGTGAAGCGCAGTTGGAAGCTCGACATCTCCAGAACCAGCACGTCGAGCGGCTCGCTGGTCCAGTCCGAAACCGGGGTGCCGATGTTGCCGAGAGCGGGAGCGTTCAAACCGGAGGCCGTCAGCATGTCCGCGATCAGCCCGGTCACCGTGGTCTTGCCGTTCGTCCCCGTCACCGCAACCGTCGGCGCGGCGATCTCACGCCATGCGAACTCCACTTCGCCGATGACTTCGACACCAGCTTCCAGCGCATCGGTGATTGCCGGTGACCTCTCGCCGAACCCAGGGGAGGCCACCACGAGATCGATTCCATCGAGCGTCAGCCGGTCCCAGGTGCCGCTGACCACGGCCACGTCGCCGAGATCGGTGACCGGCTCCCGGTCGTAGACGACCACCCGGTGGCCGAGCCTGCGGGCCAATCCCAAGGCGGCGCGTCCCGAGACCCCGGCCCCCAGCACGAGCGTCCTCATCGCAGGATCCCCTCGACCGACAGAAAGTCGGCGTAGAACAGACCCAGACCCAGCGCCACCCCCACGCCGGCCAGAATCCAGAATCGGATGACCACAGTGGTCTCGGGCCATCCCTTCAGTTCGAAGTGATGGTGGAAGGGCGCCATCAGGAAGACGCGGTTTCCGGTCAGGCGGTAGCTGGCCGTTTGCAGCAGCACCGACACAGTCTCAGCCACGAACAGGCTGGCGATGATCGCCAGCAACAGGTGGGTGTTGGTGAGCAACGCCATGGCAGCGAGGAGGCCGCCGATGCCGTTGGATCCGGCATCACCCATGAAGATCTTGGCGGGAGGCGCGTTCCACCACAGGAACCCGAGCAGCGCGCCGAGCATCGCCGCAGACAGCGTCGCCAGTTCCAGGGGATCCGTGGCCATGTACGTGCCACCCTCCCCGCCGTAGCGGAACTTCCAAAACGCGATGATCGTGTAGGCGCCGAACATGAGGGCACCCGCTCCCGCGGCCAACCCATCCATCCCATCTGCGAGGTTCGCCCCGTTGGCCGCCCCGGTCAGCAGGAACAACACCCAGACCACGAAGAAGATCCCGAGATCGATCCCGAGCGGACGGACGAAGGACAACTCGGTCGACACCCCGGCAGCCGACGCCCCCCAGGCGAACAGACCGGCGATGGCCAGCTGTCCGGCGAACTTCCCCTTCACGCTCAACCCCAGCGAGCGCTTGCGTGTGTACTTCACGAAGTCGTCGACGAAGCCGATGGCCGACATCCCCACCAGTGCGAAGAGGGCCAGCAGACCACCGTTGCCGAAGGGCTGGATCTCGAGCTGGAACCCGCGGCTCGCCGACCACACGCGGACATGGGCGAAGAGGTAGGCGAGTACCGCAGCGAGGACGAACACCACCCCGCCCATCGTGGGAGTGCCCTGCTTGTGGTGGTGGCCCTCGACCTCCTCCTGGATGAACTGACCGATGCTGCGGTGACGCAACACACCGATCGCCGCCGGCATCACGACGAGGGAAACGAACAGACCAACGGAGGCCGCGACGAGCAGACTGATCACTCGGAGCGCCCCCGCTTACCAGCCAGCGCCAGCTTCGCCTCGATGCGGTCGTCGAAGGGATGCTTGAAGCCGGCGATTTCCTGGCCCCGTTCGTGGCCCTTGCCCAGGATCACGACCGCGTCGCCGTCGGCTGCGCCCGCAACGGCCTCCCCGATCGCCTCGCGCCGATCGGGGAGCCTGACCACCTCGACTCCCGGTGCGATTCCCTCCATCACTGCATCGATGATCGCACCCGGATCCTCAGATCGAGGGTTATCGGAGGTCACGACGACCACATCGGCTGCCGAAACGGCCGCTCCCATCAGCGGTCGTTTGTCCTTGTCGCGGTCCCCACCGGCTCCGACGACGGCGATGATGCGACCCACGACGAGACGCCGCAGGGTCGAAATCACCTCGGTGATCCCGTCGGGGGTGTGTGCGAAGTCGACGACCACGGCGATCGGATGGTCTCCGGATACGAGTTCGAAGCGACCGGCCACGCCAGGGACGGACTCGAGACCATCCAGGATCACATCCTCGTCGGTTCCGAGCACGTGACAGATCGCCGCGGCCACGGCGGCGTTCTCGACATTGAACGTTCCCGCCATCGGAAGGCGCAGGACGCGCGGGCCGCTCCCGAGGTCGAGTTCGATCGTCGTGCCGGTGAGGTCGCCGTCGACCACGTTGACCGAGACGTCGGCGTCACGTCCCACCGTCAGCACCTCGAGGGCGGTCGAGCCGGCCAGACGCCGGCCCCAGTCGTCGTCGATCCACACCACGCCCCGGGCGGCACGCGACGCGTCGAACAGCGATGCCTTCGCTGCGAAGTACGACTCCATGTCGTGATGGAAGTCCAGATGATCCTGGCTGAGGTTGGTGAACGCCACGACCGCGAACCAGGCGGCATCGACCCGGCCGAGTGTGAGCGCATGCGAAGACACCTCGACCGCAACCGCGTCGGCGCCCCGGTCGATCATGTGTGCCAGAAGCCGCTGGAAGTCCGTGGCCTCCGGGGTGGTGTGGAGCGCAGGGATCTCGTCGGGGCCGATCCGGGTGTGGATGGTGCCCACCAGGCCCACGGTCAGACCGGCTCGGCCGAGGATGTGCTCGACCATGTGTGTGACCGTCGTCTTGCCGTTCGTTCCCGTCACTCCGATCACCGGAACGTGGCGCGACGGATCACCATGGATGGCCGCCGCCACCGGGCCCATCACCGCCCTGGCATCGTCCACCCGCAGGTGTGGCACGGTGATCTCGACGGCTTCGGTGACGATCGCCGCCACCGCGCCGTTCGCCACTGCCTGGCCGATGTAGCGGTGGCCGTCAGCGCTGAAGCCCTTCACGGCGATGAACAGCGAACCGGGACTCGCCTGACGACTGTCATGGGTTGCGTCTCTCAACAGCGGGTCGCCCACACCTTCGATCGACGTGCCGAGGATCTGAGCCACCCGGCTGAGACGTTCACCCGTCGAAGGCATCCGGCACCACCCCGAGCGCGTGCAGAGCCGCCTCCATCACCTCGGCGAAGGCGGGGGCGGCGGCGGCGCCGCCCGTCCGGAACTCCCAGGCGGGGTTGTCGACCACGACGGCGATCACCACCTTGGGATCATCGATCGGCGCCATGCCGACGAAGCTCGCCACGGTTTCGTCGTTGTACTTGCCGTCTGCCCCGAGCTTGTTCGCGGTGCCGGTCTTGCCGCCGACGCGATAGCCCGGCACCGTGGCCAGCTGACCGGTCCCGCTCTCGACGACGTTGGCGAGCAGCTGACGCATGACGAATGCCGTGCCCTCAGACACCACCTGGCGAGTGATCGCCTCCGGCTGGCGCCTCTCGCCACGTACGTCGACGGTCGAGGCAACCAGCCGTGGTTGGACCCAGACCCCGTCGTTGGCGATGGCCGCATAGGCGGCGGCGATCTGCAACGGCGTCACCGCCACGTTGTATCCGATGGCCGTAGAAGCGAGACAAGACGTGCAGGAGGGATCGTCGTTCACGAGCCCGCGGGCTTCACCGGTGTAATCGATGCCAGTTGGCGTTCCGTAGCCGAAGAGGGTGATGTATTCGAGCATCGCACCCTGCGGCAGACGCTCCTGGATCTTGATCGTCCCCACGTTCGAAGACTCCGTGAAGATGTCGGCCACCGTCATGTCCACCGTGGCGTGCTTCGTGAAGTCCGAGAAGCACCCGTAGATGTCGTCGTTGGCGGACTTGCAGGCCCCCGGCGTGGTCTCGTACTGGTCCGACACCGCGCCGATCACCATCGATGGCTTGATCACTCCCCGATCCAACGCCGCGGCGAAGGTGATGAGTTTCTGCGTGGAGCCCGGCTCGTACATGCCTCGCACCGCGAAGTTCGAGAACGACGCCCCGTCCGGTCCGGTGCGAGTTTCGGGGTCGAAGCCGGGACTGCCGACCATGGCCAGGACCTCACCGGTCTCCGCGTGCAGGGCGACGATCCAACAGCCCTGCGCCGCGGTGCGCTCAACGGTCTCCCGACAAGCCTCGAATGCCGTGAACTGCAGCGAGAGATCCAAGGTGGTGAGCAGGTCCACCCCCGGCACTGCGGGCACGATTTCGCGAGTGGCCTGCGGAATGATGTTTCCGGCGGGATCCTCCTCGAACACCATCTGGCCGGGCGTCCCGGTGAGCATTTCGTCATAGGCGGTCTCGAGCCCCTCGATGCCGTTGCCATCGATGTCGACCATGCCGACCACGTGGGCACTCACCTCCCCCGACGGGTAGACGCGTCTGACCTCTGGAATCGTCGCCACACCGGCGAGCCCGATATCCATCACCGCCTGGGCTTTCACCGGCTCGACCTGTCTGGCGAGGTAGACGAAGCGGGTCCCGCTCTCGAGACCGCGTTGGATCGCCCCGTGCAGCACTTCCCAATCCCGTTCGGTGATCGCCGCCACCGACTGGGCCGTGTAAACGGGATCGGTCACGAGCTGAGGAACCACCCAGATCGACTCCGCTTCGATCGTCATGGCCACCGGATCGCCGTTGCGATCGAAGATCGTGCCTCGGTCGGGCGCCAGGGTGCGTGTCTCGAGCCGCTGGAGCAGGCCGCTCTCCTGGAACTCGTCGGCGCGTACGACCTGAACCTGGAACAGGCGATATCCGAGGCCCAGCCAACTGGCAACGAGGATGAACCCGAGCAGCCAGATCCGCAGCGCGGCTGCGGTCAGCCGGCGCGCCGCCGGACGGGCGGCCACGACTCAGCCCGGTCGCCGGCGGGGCGGTGGGTGTGATACACGCACCGAACCGACGCCAGCGACACGTCGGGAACTCACTCTCCGGCCTCCGGCGCCACCGCGGTCGCGGCGGCGTATCGACCGATGCTCGCCCAACGGGGATCCGCGGGTTCGGTCGGATCGATGATCCGCTCGACGACGACCGTGTCGCGTGCGGTTGGAAAGACCATTCCCATCTGCTCTGCGAGAGGAGCCACCCGGGTCGGGCTCTCGAGCTGGGCGACCTCCAGGCGAAGACGGGTGTTCTCGCTGCGAGCGGCGACGATCTCACGATTGAGCTCGGAGATGTCGAAGGCGCCCTGGTCGAGGGCGGTGCGGGCGAAGACGATGCCGAACAGTGCCACGAACACGATGAGAACGAATGCCACGAACGGGGTGACGGCCGGACGTCGAGACCGTCTGCCGTGAACGACGCGCAGCCCTTCCTGGCGCCGGCCAGGAGAACGAAGCGGGCGAGCGGTCATGCTGCCACTCGTTCGACGCAACGCAGCCGGGCGGACCGGGCGCGGGGGTTGGACTCGATCTCGGCATCAGACGGCTTGATCGCCTTGCGAGTGACTGCGGTGAAAGCTGCGGTCGGTCCTGACTCCCGAACAGGCAGGTCGGGATGGGGCCGCTCGACGGTGGTCAGCTCGGCAAAGCGGCGCTTGACGATGCGATCCTCCAACGAGTGGTAGCTGATGACCACGCAGCGGCCGCCGACGATCAGGCGGGAGAGGGCTGCCTCGAGCCCCGACCGCAGAGCGTCCAGTTCACCGTTGACTTCGATGCGGAACGCCTGGAACGCCTGGCGGGCGGGATGGCCTGCGCGACGGACCGCAGCCGGAACGGCCTCCGCGATCACCCCCGCAAGTTCCAGTGTGCGCGTGAAGGGACGGTGGCGGACGATCTGTCGGGCGATGCTCGAAGCAAACCGCTCTTCCCCGTAGGTCCGCAGGACGCGGACGAGATCCTGTTCTGAGGCGGTGTTGACGAGATCGGCGGCAGAGAACTCCTGAGTGGGATCCATGCGCATGTCGAGCGGACCGTCCTGCAGATAGGAGAAACCGCGTGAGGCGTCGTCCACCTGGTGTGAGGAGATCCCCAGGTCGAAGAGGGCACCGGCGATGGATGCGATCCCGGCGTCGTCGAGGAGTCGGTCCAGATCACCGAAGCTGCCCGCCAACACCGTGACGTCACCGGCATTCGCCCGTGCGTCCGGGTCGCGGTCCACTCCGATCATCTTCACCCTTTCTCCAAAGCTCGTCTGCAAGGCACGTGTGTGGCCTCCGCCGCCGAAGGTGGCGTCGACCACGATTCCGTCCGGGACCGGAGCGAACAGCGAGACGACCTCGTCGGCCATCACCGGCCGGTGATACGGCCGGGATGTCATCGAGAAGTCGCCTGGCCGTTCGCCTGGCCCATGGCCAGCTCCCCGGGCGCTGGCACCAAGAGGAAGCGGGCGGAGTCAGGGGCCTTCCTTTGGTTCCGGGGAGCTGGCGATGGGCCAGCCAGTCGTAACGACATCACTCGAGTTCCTCGTCCTCCTCGTCGTCGAGATAGGCCAGATCACCGAGTTCGCGCTCGTTGTCGTAGTGGGCGGCGTTCCAGAGTTCGATGTGGTCGTAGACACCGATGACGGCGACCGGCTCGCCGATGTCGAGATGGGCGTATTCCCTCAGGTCGGAGCGGAGGAGCAGACGGCCCGACGAGTCGGGTGTCTGTTCCTCCGCTCCACCGAACATGGTGCGGCGGTGGCGACGGCCGGCCTTGGTGTTGGGCAAGGCGAGAGCTTCTGCAGCGCGCTTCTCCTCGTACACCGTCTTGGGGAAGACCATCAGATGCCCGTCCTGTCCCTTGGCGACGACACACCCCTGCTCTTTGAGCTGGTCGCGGTACCGCGAAGGAAGGACGAGCCGTCCCTTGCTATCCACATTGTGTCTGTCCTCACCGAGGAACACGTCACGTCGATCCCGTCCGCTGTCGGAAAGTCCCGTTTTGGCACTCACCCGAGCAGCACTTGTCCATCGCTTGCGCCACTATGGCCCACAACGACCCACATGTCAACACTATGTGACACTTTCCCACCCGCGGGCGGGTGGATCGCCCCCCTCCGTCCCCGCCGCTGCGCCTGCTCCATTGCTTCCCGCCGGCCCGCAGGGCCGAAGCGGGGAAGTGGCCGGGACGCGCAGCGGACCGGACGAAGGGGGGTGGCTCGCCGTTGCTTCCCCCCGGCCCGCAGGGCCGAAGCGGGGGAAGTGGCCGGGACGCGCAGCGGACCGGACGAAGGGGGTGTCCCCGACCCCGCGCCAGCCAGAACCCCCTCCGTCCCCGCCGCTACACGTCGGGGACACCTCCCCCACTCCGCCGGACTCCGTCCGGCTCTGGGGAGGAAACGGGGGTCAGGCGGTTTGGAGGTAGGGGCGCCAGGAGGGGTCGACTGCGAAGCCGGTCGAGGCGTAGATCCAGCCGTAGCGTTTGGGAGCGCGTGGGTCGCGCATCAGCGGCATGCCCGCCTCGGCGGGGGTGCGGTTGCCCTTGCGCACGTTGCAGCGACGGCACGAGGCGACCACGTTCTCCCAGACGTGCTGGCCGCCCCGCGAGCGTGGTACGACGTGATCGATGCTCTCGGCGACATCCGGGCAGTACTGGCACCGGTAGTCGTCCCGCCCGAAGACGGCTCGGCGAGTCACCGGCACCGTTCTCACATACGGCACGTTCACGAACGAGGTCAGTTTGACCACGGACGGAACGCGGACTGACAGCCTCTCGGCACGCCACTCGTCGTCACGGTCGGCGACCGCAACAGCCTTGCCGTGGATGACGAGAACGACGGCGCGACGCGCACTCACCACTGAAAGTGGCTCATACGAGGCATTGAGTACCAGAGCCCGTGTCACGCCTCCGGCAGGTTAATCCGACAGGTTCGGGCTGCTTGCCAGTTCGATCGGCTCGAGCCCGGTCAGCACGCCGTCAGCCACCTGATACATCCCGCCGGCCAGGGAGACCTGGCATGACGCGGCGGCGACGGCGGTTCGACCGTCGCGTCGGGCGAGCATCGTCACAACGGGAGTGGCATCGAGTTCGTCGAGGGCGAGGGCGATCCGACCGGGAGGTTCCACTCCGCGCCAGGCGGCCACCGCCTCGACCATCGCCTGAGCCACTCCCAGCGGCGACTTCTCACCCGCCCGCTCGACGATCCGTTCGCCCTCAGTGAGCCGGACATACAGGCCTTCGCCGCGTGGACCCACATTGATGCGTGGACGAAGCGGGGCCTCGGACTCGCCGATCGACCGTGATGCGTCGCCGTCGATCCTCGGATGCTCCGCCTTGCGGGACCGCAATCCGTATGCCACCAGGATGCGGCGAATCTCGTCGAGAACCGAGGACTCCTCGGTTCCCTCGTCGATCCTGACCCGAATCGACTCGAGCCCGGCATCGCCGAGTTCGACTGTGATGTCGGCAACGCCTTGAACCCGGCGGAGGCGATCTTCGAGACCCATCATGTTGTCGCCTTGCGGTGCCGATCCGCCCACAGCAGAAAGGCCACCACGTCCCGCCGCTGCGCCGGCCGGTCCGACCCGTACGCGGTCATCCGACGCCACCGGAGGTGGCGCGGTGAGGGCATTGGCAGGAAAGGGGGGCGCTTCCACCAGTCCCTCCGGACGTGCGCGACGCCCGTCACCCACGCTGATATCACGAGTCGAAGCCGATCCCGGAAGGACTGCCCCATCATGTTGCCCATTTCTGCCCCACATCATCTTCATCGGATCCGACCCAGCCGAGCCCGACATGTGTTTCACTCCCTAGCCATAAGGCTACCCGAGGGCTTGAATCTGACCAGGGGTAGAGTGCCGTGACATCCGCCATCGGGGAGAGATCCACGTTGACATCAGTCGAGACACCGGTCGAAGACGAACGGGTGGAGTGGTTCGCCGAGCGATTCGACGTCGTCGCATCCAACGTCGAGACCGTCATCCAGGGCAAGCGCGACGTCATCGAACTCGTTCTGTCCGCGCTCTTCGCCGAAGGCCACGTCCTCATCGAAGACGTACCCGGCGTCGGAAAGACGCTGCTCGCCAAGTCCATCGCCCGCAGTATCGACTGCACGTTCCACCGCATCCAGTTCACACCCGACCTGCTCCCCTCCGACGTGACCGGCGTGAGCGTGTGGGACCGCCAGGCCTCCGAGTTCGTCTTCAAGCCGGGTGCGATCTTCGCCAACATCGTCGTCGGCGACGAGATCAACCGGGCCAGCCCCAAGACCCAGGCGGCGCTTCTCGAAGCGATGGAAGAACGCCAGGTCACATCGGACGGGATCACACGCGAGCTGGACGCGCCGTTCATGGTGGTCGCCACCCAGAACCCACTCGAACACGAAGGCACCTATCCCCTCCCCGAAGCCCAGCTGGACCGTTTCACCATGCGGGTCCGTATCGGCTACCCGACGCGGGAGAAGGAACTCGAGATGATGAACACGCACGGTGTTCGCTCAGGTTTCCACGACCTCGCACCTGTCATCTCCGCAGACGACGTCGTCTCGATGATCGACGTGGCCCGTCGCATCCACGTGGCTCCCTCGATCCAGGGATACGTGATATCCATCGTCGAGGCCACCCGCAGCCACGAAGAGCTGCTGCTGGGTGCCTCCCCCCGTTCGTCGCTGGCGCTGCAGCGCCTCGCCAGGGTTCGGGCGGCGGTCCAGGGCCGGGAGTATGTGACACCCGACGACGTGAAGGCACTCGCCGTTCCCACGATGGCTCATCGGATGGCGCTGCGGCCCGAAGCACAGATGCGCGGGACGGCCATCGAAGACGTGCTCGGCTCGGTGCTACGCAACTTGACGGTGCCAGGCAGTAGCCGCATGGCCACCTGACATGCTGACCGACCGCGGATGGGCCGGGCTCGGGGTGGCGGCGGCACTGGTGGTCCTCTGGGTCAGCCTCGGCGAGATCGAACTGCTCGCGGCGGGCGTCATCGTGGCGGTGGCCCTGGTGGCTGCCTTGGCCATCACCAGACTTTCCCGACCCAACGTCGGCGTGGTCCGCCGACTCTCCCCCAGCCTCGTCCACGAAGGCGACCGCGCCGCCGTCGATGCGGTCATCACCAACCACGGCCGGCGCACGCTCACCAACGTGGCCTTCGTCGACGAGGTGGGGTCGCTCGGGCGAGCCGTGTTCGAAGCAGGAACGATCGGACCAGGCATGGCCGGAAACGCCGAATACCAGATCCTGTGTCGGCCACGAGGCGTCTACCCCGTCGGTCCGGTGACAGCCACCGTCACCGATCCGCTCCGGCTGGCGAAGGCCACGGTGCTGGTACCCGCGGTGGACCGACTCATCGTCTATCCCGAGGTCGAAGACCTCGTCGGCTTCCCGATGACCCGTGGCAGGGACCCGGCCATGCAGGCGTCGCGGCCCGAGTTCTCCCAGCGGGGAGGAGAAGATTTCTACACGCTGCGCGAGTACGTGTTCGGCGACGACCTCCGGCGTGTCCACTGGCCGTCATCTGCCAAGAAGGACGAACTCATGATCCGCCAACTCGAGACGCCCTGGCAGAGTCGAGCCCTGGTCATCCTCGACCTGCGCTGGAGGACATACGAGTCCGAAGAGTGCTTCGAAAAAGCAGTACGGGGTGCTGCCTCCATCGTCCGCCACCTCGCCAGGGAAGGATTCGACGCTGACCTGTGGGCAGGTGGCGTGGCGGCCACGCCGATCAGCCAGTACAGCGCGGTGATGGAAAAGCTGGCGGTGGTCGAACGTGAGGGCCGCCTGGACATCCGCGGGGTCGCCGCCCGGCTCAAGTCGGTGGGACGCGGCGGCGCCCTTGTGCTGGTGACGGGAATCCCCGACTCGGATCTCCTCGAAGTCCAGCGGCTG
The DNA here is from genome assembly GCA_035544575.1 of Acidimicrobiia bacterium. Taxonomy (GTDB): domain Bacteria; phylum Actinomycetota; class Acidimicrobiia; order Spongiisociales; family ZC4RG35; genus DATHWB01. The sequence goes on along the minus strand of DATKEC010000132.1, from coordinate 29,212 downwards.
ATGGCGCGGGAGTACCGGACGACTGTCGTGATGTCGGCCAGCGAGACAGCCTCCAGCGGCGAGATCGCATTCCAGCGGGCCGGAGCAGTCACGCTCAATGTCACCCCCACCGAGTCATGGGCGGCGGCATGGGCAAAAGTTGTGGGAAAGACATGGTCGAACGCTTCGTCTGGCTGACCGGCCTCAGCGCCGTCGTCCTGAGCCTCGCCCGGCTCGGCAGGCTGCTGCAGCCGCAGAGCGACGGTCCGGCGTGGCAGATCGTGCTGTTGGCGGCGGTGGTGCTCGGCGCGGTCTTCACGTGGGTGGCACGCTCGTACCGACTCTCCGCACCCGCCGTCATCGCAGTGAACGTCGTCGGGCTCGCGCTGGCGGTACTCCGGATCACCGCTCCCGCCACGTTGGTGGCCGGCGTGATCCCCACCGCAGAAACCCTCGCCACGTTCCGAGGCGAGATGGCCTTCGCACTCGAGATCATTCGGTTCGGGGCGGCACCGGTGCTTCCGGTCGCCGGGCTCGTTGCCGTGCTCGCCTTCGTGTATTGGTTGCTGGGGGCGTTCGGGGCAGTCGGCATCCTCGGCCGCCGGCCATGGCTCGTCACGGTTCCGGCCATCGCCTTCTATCTCCAACTCGCCACGCTCGACCGGCGCGCGCCCGGTCTGGCCTGGCTCATCGCCTTCGCCACGGTGGCCGGACTCTCAGTGGTGGCCATGGCCAACCCGGGCAACCCGGCGGCCGGGCGATTGCGGGCCCGAACCGGGATGCTGATTCCGCGGGTGTCGTTCGCGGCGGCGGTGGCGGTGGCGGCAGTCGGCGCCGGCGGAGCAGTAGTGGCCGCCAACACGTTTGCCGCCTCTGTTCCCGAATCCGGCACGCTGCAATGGCGCTCCCAGACGGGGATCGGATCCGGCCTCTACGGCGGCGGCTCGTTCAACCTCTTCGTCGGCATGCAGCAGAGCCTCGTGTCCCTCTCCGAAGACCCCCTCTTCTATGCGACGGTCTCGGATTCGGCGCCGCCCAACGCTGAGCTCTACTGGAAGCTCATCACCCTCGAGAACTATGACGGCGAATACTGGGGGATCGGAGACAGCAGCTGGGTCAAGCAGGGGGCGACGCGCTGGGAACGTGAGGACCTCGCCTTCCAGGGGACGACCGTGCCGGTGGCGGCACGGGTACTGGTGGCCGGACTCCGGGAATCGGTGCTGCCGACGCTGTACTCCCCGTACGCCCTCCGCAGCGACGAGGACCTGATCCGAGAAGGATTCCGGGTCCGTCAGGACGGCTCGGTCGGAATCGACCTGCGCACCAATCCCGGCTGGGAGTACGAGATCGAAGCCAACGTTCCCATTCCCGACCTGAACTATCTGGCGTCGACCGGCGGCATCCTCTCGCCGATCTTCGCAGAGGCAGCCGAAGCCGGCGTCTTCCCCGGCGCTCCCCAGAGCCCGCGCTTCCTCGACCGGCCCGACGACATCACGGACTACCTCGAACTCCCCGACGACACGCCGGTCGAAGTGCGCAACCTGGCGAGGACGGTGACCGTCGAAGGCACCACCACCTTCGAGAAGGCCCTCATCCTCGAAGCATGGCTCCGCGACCCGCGGAACTTCCAGTACAGCACCGACGTCGACACCGGCCACACGTCCCTCGACCTCGCCGACTGGCTGCTCGACTCCGACTCGAACAACTACCGCACCGGCTACTGCGAACAGTTCGCCACCGCGATGGGCGTCATGGCCCGGACGCTCGGGATCCCCAGCCGGGTGGTGCTGGGGTTCACACCGGGAGACGTCCAGCAACAGAGCGACGGCACCAATGTGATCGTCGTACGCGAGCGCAACGCCCATGCCTGGGTGGAACTGTGGATGAACGGGCAGGGCTGGGTTCGGTTCGACCCGACGCCTCGCTCCGACGGGGTGAACGTGCCGCTGCTGGCAGATGTGGGCTTCGACCTCCGCGAGTACGTGCCGGCACCGACCGACATCGACAGCACCGGCTCGCCGATCGCCGCCGGAGAACGACCATTCCTCGGACCGGAGATCGACATACTCGGTGGCGACGCCACACCCGCACTGGACGTCGACACCGGCTTCGAGATGCCGTGGTGGGGTACCGGACTCCTCCTTGGAGCCGTCGGCTCGGCCATGATCCCCGCCTACAAGTGGTGGAGGCGGCGGCGGCGACTGGCGGCCATTCACACCGGGAACATCGACGCCGCCTGGGACGAGATCGTCGACCGGTTGCGCGACCTCGGCGGGGACGTCCCCGTCTCAGCCACGCCGATCGAACTCGCCGACTCCTACCACGAGGACCTCGTTCCGCTCGCCACGCTCTACACGGCCAGAACCTACGGGGGCACGCCACGGGGCGACGGCAGAGCGGCATTCGAAAAGGCGGACGGGCGGCTCACCCGTCGGTACGGTCGATGGGATCGGCTGGTCGCCGGACTCCAACTCAGATCGCTGCGCAAGCGCTGAACGGGGTGTCAGCCTTCGGCCGCCAACTCCTCGGCGACGTCGTCCTCGACCCGACGCAGCATCGCCAGGAACTCGCTGCGGTCGAGCTCGAAGCGGCTGACATCCTCTTCCACGGTTCGGGTGATCTCGTCGATCGCAACGAAGAACGCCAGCTGGCCCTCCCGCAGCGCATCCATGAGTTGGCCGTCGTCACGGGCGATGCGAAAGATCGTGTGGCCGTCAGTGACGAGCTTCACCTCGGCGAGGTGGCCGTCCATGTCGGCATTCCGACGCAGATAGTCCCACGCCCGACGGACGCGCTGCAGCGACATCCCGTTGTCGAGAAGACTACGCACGACACGCAATGCGACGAGGTCTCGGAACGAATAGAGCCGGCGAACACCGGGACGACCGCCGGTGCCCTGGATCGTGGGCGCCACCAGGCCCACCCGATCCCAATACCGGAGCTGATGATGCGTGCACCCGGTGAGTGACTGTGCCTGCTGGGCGGTAAATCCTTCTCGCAACGGAACCTCTCTCAATCGTTGCCAGGACCGGGGGGTGCATGGCACACACGACCGGTCCCACCTTCACTTGTGCGGCCCTTGGCGGCCCGGACGTCGAACGTCGGAAGCACCAAGGGGGCGTCACTCTAGCGGTGGGGTGTCAGCCGCGACGAAAGCGGCGGTACCAATTCGAAGATGACGCGTCCGGCGGGGTGGCGGTGCGAGCCCCGGCCTGGATCCGGTTGCGGATTCCGTAGGCGAGCGCAGTCGCCGAAGCCACCATCAGCACGAAGCCGAAAATGGCGAGAGGAGTCGACGTGGTGAAGGTGGCGAGCACCAGGATCATCCCGACGACGAGACCCACCAGCGGATAGCGCACGCCGAAGCGACCGGAGCGGTCGATGTTCCGTACCGCCAGCGCGAGGTCTGGGTCCTCTTCGTAGAACTGACGCTCGATCTCGTCGAGGATGCGTTGTTCGTGGTCGTCGAGTGGCATGTCGGCCGTTCACTCCACCGTGGTGTGGGTTGCCCCAGTATACGGTCGAGCAGGAATCTACGAACAGGGCGAGCGGGTCGACATTCTCACTTTTCGTCCAGGTCGGCGAGACCTGCCGGACCGACCGCGTCGTCGCCGAATCGGCGGCGGATGGCGTCGACGGCGGCATCGAGATCGTTCCACCGCGGGTCGCCGGTCGTGACGAGTTGCACGGCTTCCTCGGTCGAGACCAGATGGCTCACACCGATACCGAGCAGCCGGATCGGCTTGGCGCCTCGGTCGGAGGCGTCGAGAAGTTGGACGGCTGTCAGGAACAGGTCACGGTCGCCGTTCGTGGCGTCGGGCCGCGTCACCGAGCGCGTCACCGTCTGGAAGTCCGAGGTCCGCACTTTGAGGGTGATGGTCCTCCCCGCCAGCCCAGACCGGCGGAGACGGGTCCCGAGACGGTCAGCCAGACGGCGCAGCTCGACCCTGAGCGCCGCCTCGCCGGTGATGTCGGTGTCGTAGGTCTCCTCGACCGAGACGGACTTGACTTCGCGATCGGGCTCGACCTTGCGGGGATCGCGCCCGTGGGCGAGTTCGACGAGGTGAGTCGCCACCGAGGCGCCCACAGCCCGCTCCAGTGCGCGTGTCGGAACAGCCCGCAGATCCGCCACCGTCTCGACGCCCACCGTCTCGAGGGCGGCACGGGTGGCCTGGCCCACTCCCCACAGGGCCTCGATGCGGAGGGGATCGAGAAAGTCCTGCTGCTCGTGAGCCGGGACGTGGCAGAGGCCGTCGGGCTTGGCGGTCTCGGAGGCGAGCTTGGCGAGGAACTTGGTAGCGGCCACGCCGACCGACGCGGTGATCCCGACCTTCTCGGCGATCGCCGCTCGCACGGCGTGGCCGACCTCTGCGGGACCGGGAAAGTGGTGCCGGAGGCCGCCGATGTCCAGGAACGCCTCGTCGATCGACAGCCCCTCGACCAGCGGTGTGAACGATCGGAACACCGCGAACACCTCTTCGGACACCCTGGCGTATTCGGCGTGGTCCGGCGGGACCACGATCAAGTCCCGGCAGAGCGCCCGAGCCCGGGACATCGGCATCGCCGACCGGATCCCGTACGACCGAACTTCGTAGGACGCGGCCGCCACGACGCTGCGCGGTCCGGTCCCCCCGACGACGACCGGCCTGCCGCGCAGCCCCGGACTCCGCAGCCGCTCGACCGCGACGAAGAACGCGTCTATGTCGACATGCAGCACCCGCTCCCCCCACGCCATACTTCGCTTTTTAGCGGGGCAGCGCGTCAGAAACGACGCGATCCGCACTAGAGAAGCCCAAGGCGGCCGGGTTCGGGCGCCCTCGCGAGCAGCACCGTCGGCCCCCTGTCATCGCTTCTCTCATGCCAAACGCGTCACTAATGACGCGCTGCCCCGCTAAAAAGCGGGTATGGGGCGGGTGCACTTGGTGAGGCATGGGGAGGTCTGGAATCCGGGGCATGTCGTGTATGCGTCCTTGCCCGGGTTCGAACTGACCGAAGCGGGGGTGGCCCAGGCTCGGGCAGTCAGCCGCTACCTGCGCTCCGCCCCGGTCGTCGCCGTCTGGTCCTCACCGCTGGAACGCGCTCTCGCCACCGCCGAGCCGGTCGCCGCGCATCACGGAATCCCCATCCGGGTGGATCCCGAACTCGTCGAGTGGAAGATGGCCGACGACTGGGCCGGGATCGCCTGGGAGGATCTTCCCAAGGAGCGCCCCGGCGAGCTCGAGGCGTACCTCGAGCATCCCCTCGACATGCCTTTCGCCTCCGAGTCTTTGACCGCACTCGCGGCACGGATGCGAACCGTGCTGGCGTCGATCGCCTCCCGCCACGACGGCGACGTCGTCGTGGTCTCCCACCAGGATCCCGTCCAGGCCGCCCGGCTGTCCATCACCGGGCGCGACCTCGCCAACCAGCACGTCGACAAGCCCGCGCACGGAACGGTGATCACGCTCAAACCGGGAACCCCGTGGACCGAGCTCACGGTCTGGCACCCGGAGCAGGCCCAGCTGGCCGAGACGTCAGCCGCGGCGGCAACCCAGGCGTCAGCTCACAGGCCAACCCAGCCGTCAGCCGAGCCGGGCGTCGACCCCGAAGCGAACTCGGAACAACTCGGCATCGGTCTCGAAGGCGAGCGGTGGTAAGTCACCGGGTTCGAACCACCCGACGTCGACGGCGTCGTCTCCCGCCTCGGCGACACCGCCCACGATCCGCCCCGCGAACCAGATGCCGACGGTCAGCTTCTCCGGATCGTGGAAGTTGGAGCTGACGAAGACCGGATCCCCTACCTCCACCTCCAGCCCTGTTTCCTCCCGCACCTCCCTCGCCGCAGCCGCCCGCACCTCTTCGCCGTAGTCCACGTAACCACAGGGCACGCACCACAGGCCCGCCTTGGTGGCGCTGCTCCCCCGTTGCACGAGCAGCACCCGACCGGCTCCATCCTCCAGGAGAACCGCGGCGCCGACACCGGGATCGCGAAAGTGCACGTAGCCGCAGCCCGGGCACGCCATCCGGGTTCGCCCACCCCGCTCGGTGGCCTGCAGAGCGGTGGCACACATCGGACAGAACCGGAACTCACCGGGCCAGAACTCGGTCACCGTCTTGCACAGGGGTCGAACACAGTTGACACTCGGGGCAACGTACCGTGCTCATCGCCATCCTCACCACTGCCGCACTCCTCGTCTCGTCCCTCGCCGCCGCGCTCATCCTCACCGGGGCTGACGCGGTGTGGACCGACGGGGCGGGGGCGATGCTGGCGGCCGGGCATCTCCTCCTCACCGCCATCACGATCGTCGGTGCCCTGGTCGGGGCGGCCCGGTGGTCGGTGGGACTGGGCATCGGCCTCGTGTCGATGCTCGCCATCCCTGCCGTCACCCACGCGATCACTCCCGCCTGGGTGGTGATGGTCGGCGCCGCCGGTTTCGGGTTGGCAGGGCTCCTGGGCTCCGGTCTGAGGGCGGCGGTTCGTCACCGGCCTCCAGCCGATGCTCCGCCCCGCAAAGCCGCCGGACTGGTTCTCGGCATGCTCGCCGTCCCTGTCCTGATCGGTGCCCTGCAGCCCGGCGGCGTGGATCGCTGGGATTGGGCCGTGGCCGGCGGGACCGTGGCCCTCGCCGTCTGGTACAGCCGTGCCCGGCCGACCGCGTTGTGGGCCAGCCGGTTCGGTCTGCCGGCGCTGGCCGTCGCCGTCGCCTTCGTCATCGACTTTCCTTGGTGGCTGCCGGCAGTCGCCGCCTACCTGGCGTTGTCATGGTTGGCCTGGTCCGCCGACGTCCGAGTCGCCGTCATACCGCTCGCCTCGCCCGGCCGTGCGGTGCCGATACCCGCAGAACTGGCACCGGGCGACATCCTCGATGCGGCCGGTCTCGACTCCCGCGGGCGCCGCAAGGAGACGCCTTGACAGACCGCCGTCGCATCCCCAACCCGTGGATCTCGATCCCTTCGCTCGTCATCGGCGGTTTGAGCGGATGGATCACCTACCTCGTCATGGACCTCTCGTGTCGGGTCGAGGTGGACGGGACGATCCAGACCTGCACCGGGTTGGCAGGCTCCCTGGCCGTCGTCGCGTTCGTGCTCGCCACCGTCGGAATGGCGGTGGTGCTGGTGCTGGTCTACCGGTCGATCGCCGAATACCGGGAGTCGATCGCCAAAGGAGACGAACCACCGACGGCGGGGTGCGAGGCCGGCGAGTGAATTGCGATGGATGACGCCGACCGGACCGAAGAAGCGCTGTTGGCAGGAGGCGTCGCCAATGCGGGCCGGGTCGTCCGGGTCGGCCGTCACGTCCTCCGGCCTTCGAACGAGCACTCAGAGACCATCCTCTCTTTCCTTTCGTCACTGCGTGCCGCCGGGTTCGAGGGGGCGTCGATGCCTATCGGCATCGACGCGGATGGCCGGGAACGGCTCGAGTTCGTCGAGGGCGACGTACCCGTTCCGCCGTACCCGGAGTGGGTGCAGTCCGACGTGGCGCTCGCATCGATGGCGGCCCTGTTGGCCAGGTTTCACGAAGCATCCCGCTCGTTCGACCCGCGGGGGCTCAACTGGCCAACGGAGATGGCGGACCCGGTGGGCGGCCCGATCGTGTGCGACAACGACGTCTGCCTCGAAAACGTCGTGTTCCGCAACGGCGAACCGGTCGCGCTGCTGGACTTCGACTTCGCGGCGCCGGGACGGCCCGTCTACGACGTGGCCCAGTTCGCACGGCTGTGCGTCCCCATCGACGACGACGTCAACGCCGTACGCCTGGGATGGGGACAGGTAGACAAGCCGGACCGGCTGCATCTCGTGGCCGACACGTACGGCCTCGATGCATCAGCCCGCGGCGAGCTGCTCGCGGTTCTGGATGACTCGATCGCCCGCGGTGGAGAGTTCGTGCGCAGACGGGTGGCGTTGGGTGACCCCGGCTTCGTGGCGATGTGGGCAGAGATGGGAGGGATGGAGCGGTTCGACCGTCGCCGCCGCTGGTGGACTGACAGCCGCGATCTCCTCGCTCGAGCGATGCGGTGAGTCGATCTTGTAGCGGCGTCAAGCCCGGCTGAGGATCAGCGTCACATTGTGTCCGCCGAATCCGAAGCTGTTCGAAGCGACGTGGTCGACGGCATCCACCTGGCGCGCTTCGTTCGGGACGTAGTCCAGATCGCATTCGGGATCGGGCTCGTCGTAGTTGATGGTGGGCGGCAGGATGCCGGTCTGGATCGCCCGTATCGCGATCGCCGCCTCCAACGCTCCGGCACCGCCCAGCAGGTGACCGGTCATCGATTTGGTGGACGACACCGGCACGGCCCGGGCGACTTCCTCGCCGAGGGCCACCTTCAAAGCCAGTGTCTCGGTGGAGTCATTGGCCGGCGTGGACGTCCCGTGGGCGTTGATGTAGTCGAGGTCGGCCCCCTCGAGGCCGGCATCGGCGAGGGCGGCCTTCACGGCTCGGGCCGCTCCTGTCCCTCCCGGCTTGGGAAGGGTGATGTGATATGAGTCGGCCGACATTCCGTAACCGGTCACCTCGGCATGGATCGTCGCCCCGCGAGCGAGCGCCCTCTCGCGCTCTTCGAGCACGAGTACCGCCGCCCCCTCACCCATCACGAAGCCATCACGCCCGGCGTCGAAAGGACGCGACGCCGCCACGGGGTCGTCGTTGCGGGCACTGAGTGCGCGCGCCTGAGCAAAGGCGGCAACCGCGTAGGTCGTGATCGCCGCTTCTGAGCCTCCCGCAACCATCATGTCGGCCGCACCACGACGGATGATCTCCGCCGCGTCTCCGATGGCGTTGGCCGAAGCCGAGCACGCCGTGACGGTGCACGACACCGGACCAAGCAGGTGATGTTCGATGGACACCAGACCGGCGGGCATGTTGGCGATGATCTTGGGAATGCCGAGCGGACTCACCCGTCCCGGACCGCGCTCGTGAAGGATGCCAACTTCCTCGATGAACGTGTCCATCCCACCGAAGCCGACCCCGATCAGCGCACCCGAGCGCTCGGCCTCCTCGGAATCAGGGTCGAGTTCGAGGCCGGCATCGGCCATCGCTTCGCGGGCCGCGACCAGTGCAAACTGGCTACAGCGGTCGAGTCGACGTGCTTCCTTCGCCTCGAAGTATTCGGTGGGATCGAAGTTCGACACCTCCGCGGCGATCGAGACTTTGTGCTCGGCCGTGTCGAAGAGCGTGATGGGTCCGGCGCCGGACCGGCCCGCGACGACCGAATCCCACGTGTCGGCCATCGTCCGGCCCACCGGGGAGATCGCCCCCAAACCGGTCACCACGACCCGGCGGCGGTCGCGGGTCATGTCAGCCGGCGAGCTTGGCGGCTACGAGATCGACGGCCTGGCCGACGGTGTGGATGCTCTCGGCGTCCTCATCGGGAATCTTCACCCCGAACTCGTCTTCCAGCGCCATCAGCAATTCGACGACACCGAGCGAGTCGACCTCGAGATCCTCTTCGAAGTTGGCGTCGTCGTTGATCTTGGACTCGTCGAGCCCCAGTTCCGAGACGAGGAGCTTCTGCATCCTCGCTGAGATCTCACCACGATCCATGCTGTCTCTCCTTCGTAGGTGGAACGGCCAGCCTAGAGGGCGATGCCCCCGTCGACCGACAGAACCTGGCCGGTGATGTAGCCCGCCCCTTCCGAAGCGAGGAACGTCACCGCGGCTGCGACGTCGTCTGGGTCGCCGAACCTGCCGAGCGTGATCGCGCCGAGCGATGCCCGCCTGGCGTCCTCACCCAGCTTCTCGGTCATCTCGGTGGCGATGAAACCGGGCGCGACGACGTTGACCGTGATCCCGCGGGACCCGACCTCCTTGGCGATCGACTTCGACATCCCGATCAGCCCCGCCTTGGAAGCGGCGTAGTTGGCCTGGCCGGGGTTTCCCGCGATGCCGGCGACCGAGCCGATGGAGACGATCCGACCCCACCGCGCCTTGAGCATGCCTCGCATCGCCGCCTTCGAACACAGAAACGCAGACCGGAGATTGGTGGCGATCACGGCATCGAAGGCTTCGACGCTCATCCGGAGCAACAGGTCGTCCCGGGTGATGCCGGCGTTGTTGACGAGGATCTCGACAGGACCGAACGCGGCGGACACTTCCTCGAACATCGCCACGACTGCTTCCTGGGATGCGACGTCAGCCCCCACTGCCAAAGCCTCGCCCCCCGCGCCGCGTATGGCCGCAACGACATCGTCGGCGGCGTCCGCCCTGGAGGCGTAGTTGACCGCCACCCGATGGCCGGCCGCGGAGAGTGCAAGGGCGATCGACCGGCCGATGCCGCGCGAGCCACCGGTCACGAGGGCCACCCGACTCACGGTTTGACGCCCACGCCGAAGAAGTCGAGGCTGGGCTGGAGGATGTCGAAGACGGTGCCCTCGAATTCGGGAATCTGGGCATCCGAGTGGCCGACCGGCGTCACCCGCTCCCCCCATTTGACGGCCGCCGCAGCCCAGGACAGGCCTCCGCCGAAGGCGGCGAACACCAGATTGGCGTGGGGCGGAATGCGCTCCTCCTCGATCGCTTCGGTCAGCGCCACCGGGATCGTCGCCGAACTCGTGTTGCCGTACTTGTGCACGTTGACGAACACCTTGTCCTCGTCGAGGTCGAGCCGGCGGGCGGTGGCATCGATGATTCGCTTGTTGGCCTGGTGAGGAATGAGCAGGTCGATGTCCTCGATCGCCCACCCGACGTTGGTGGCGACCTCGAGCGCCGCCTCCCCCATCCGGACGACGGCGTTGCGGAAGATCTCGGGCCCGTTCATGACCACGCCACACGACGACGCCGCCCGCGGAGCCCTGGTACCGGAGGATCCGAAGCTGGGCACCGTCAGGTGCTCGGCGATCCTGCCGTCGTTGCCCATCATCCCGGACAAGAGCCCGATCGGCTCGTCGGTGGGCCGCATCACCGCCGCACCGGCGCCGTCACCGAACAGAATGCAGGTGGACCGGTCCGAATAGTCCATGACGTAGTGCATCTTCTCGACGCCGGTGAGGAGCACGTTGCGGGCTATCCCGGTCTGGATCAGCGAAGACGCCATCACCATGGCGTAGATGAACCCGGAGCAGTTGGCGTTGACGTCGATCGCCCCCGCCCCCACCGCGCCGATCTTTGCCTGCAGGTATGCCACGGACGCCGGGATGATCGATTCCGGCGTGCAGGTGGCGTTGATCATGAAATCGATCTCACCCGGGTCCATCCCGGCTGCCGCCAACGCCCGCAGTGACGCCACTGCGGCGAGGTCGGAGGCCTCCACATGGGAGATGCGACGCTCCTTCATGCCGGTGCGTGTGGTGATCCACTCGTCGTTCGTGTCGACGATCCTCTCGAGGTCGGCATTGGAGAGGACGGTCGGTGGCATCGCCTTTCCCCATCCGACGATCTCGGCATTCGGCATCAAGCACCTCCAGGGGAGTCGATGGTAGAGAGTGCTTCTACCGCGGCGTCGATTCCTGTCAGATCCGACACCGTCAGCACCTCCGCCCCCACAACGGTGCGCTTGGCCATGCCGGCGGTGACATCGCCAGGACCGACGTGGACGAAAGTTCCGATCCCCTGGCCGGCGATGTTGCGCAACGTGTCGGCGAACCGCACCCGTCCGACGACCTGTTCGGCCAGCGACGTCCGGATCCGACCGGGTTCCACCGGCGTGGCAGTCACGTTGGCGTACACATCGAAACGACCCTCACGGGCTTCGATGGAGGCAACCGCAGCCGCCACGCGCTCGGCGGCCGGCCCCATGAACGGCGAATGGAACGCTCCGGCCACCTTGAGCCGAACCGCCCGTCGCACCCCGAGCTCGCGGCCGTTCGCCTCCAGCCAGTCGAGATCCTCGGTGCCGCCCGCCACCACCACCTGACCCGGCGCATTGTCGTTCGCCACGGTGAGCCGACCACCGATGGCGCGGCTGGCGGCTTCGACGGATTCGGCCAGTTCGACGTCGGCGCCGATGAGCGCCGCCATTCCCGACGGCTCCAGATCGGCCGCGGCGGCCATCGCTTTGCCCCGTTCGGCCACCACCCCCAGGGCATCGTCGTAATCGATGACGCCGGCTGCGGCGAGCGCGGTGTATTCGCCGAGGGAGTGGCCGGCGGCGGCGCTCGGAAGGTAGGCGAGCCGGTCGGCGAACTCGACCCACAGCGCAAAGGTGAGCGCGAACAGGGCTGGTTGGGCGTGCTCGGTACGTGTCAGTTCTTCTTCGGGCCCATCGAGACACAGATCCCGCAGGGACCAGCCGAGAATTTCGTCGGCACGCTCCCCCAAGAGATCGGCACGAGCATCGAAGAGGTCCGAGCCCATCCCCACGAACTGGCTTCCCTGCCCGGGGAACAACACCGCAAACGTCATCGGACCTTCCTGTCGGGTTGGCCAGCCTATTGGCCGGCGTGGAAGAGCGTGGTCACCAGCCGATCCACGTCGGACCGATCGAGGTCACGATGCGTGACGAGCCTCCACACGCCACCGAACAGCGGCGGGTTCACCAGCATCCCGTTGGCGCGTACGGCAGTCAGCCCGGCCTCGATGGACACAGGCAAGTGGTCGACGGCCACATTGACGATGTTGGTCTCGACCGATTTCGGGTCGAGCGCATCGGGTGCGTGGTCGGCGATCTGTTCGGCCAGATATCGGGCGAGAGCGTGGTCTTCGCCGAGGCGGTGGCGATCACGGAGTGCTATGCGGGCCGGAGCGGCCAGGACACCGACCTGCCGCATGCCGCCTCCCATCCGCTTGCGCAGATAGTGGATCTCCTCGATGAGTTCCGTCGAGCCGCAGATCACAGATCCCACCGGGGCGCCGAGGCCCTTGGAGAAACAGAACGTCACCGTGTCACACCCGTCCGCCAGTTCGTCGGCTTCGACGTCGAGTGCGGCGGCGGCATTGAAGATCCGAGCACCGTCGAAGTGGACCGAAAGCCCATGCCGGCGGGCGGCCTCATTGCCTGCCCGCACACCTTCGACCGGGATCACCCGGCCACCCGAGAGATTGTGGGAGTTCTCCCACACCATCAGCCGGATCCGAGGAAAGAACCGCCCGGCGGTGGCCATCACCGCATCGATCTGGTTCGGCTGGATCCAGCCGCCGGGGGCATGCACCGGTCGGAAGGAAACACCAGAGAACGCCGACGCCGCCCCTTTCTCGATGTTGCGGACGTGTGCCCCTTCGTCGCACAGCACGTCGTCGCCGGGCCGGGTCTGAACCATGAGACTCAGTTGGTTCCCCATCGTTCCGGTCGGAACGAAGATTGCAGAAGCCTTGCCCACCGCGGCGGCGGCTTCTTCCTGGAGAAGATTCACGGTGGGGTCGTCGCCGTAGACGTCGTCGCCGACTTCGGCTTCGGCCATCGCCCGGCGCATCTCGGGGGTGGGACGGGTCACGGTGTCGGACCGGAAGTCGGCGATGCCGTCAGCAAATGCCATGGGCTCGGAGGGTAATGGGGCCGGTCAGCTGGCCCACGCTGGGGTTCCGGCCCTCACAGCCGGGAAAGAGCGCGTCTCAGGCCGAGGGTGGCCTGGGCGATGCGTTGTTCGTTCTCGACGAGCGCGAAGCGCACGAACCCGTCCCCGGTCGGCCCGAATCCCACCCCAGGGCTGACCGCCACCTTGGCCTCGTCCAACAGGTGATAGGCGAACTGCAGTGAGCCGAGTTCGGTGTACGGATCGGGGATCGGAGCCCACACGAACATCGTTCCCTTGGGCTTTTCCACCTTCCATCCACCCCGGCTGAGACCATCGATCAGGACGTCACGTCGCCGCAGGTAGATGTCGTTCACCTCGGCGACGTAATCGTCGCCTTCGTTGAGGGCGATGATCGACGCAATCTGGATCGGCTGGAACGTGCCGTAATCCAGGTACGACTTGAGCTTGGCCAGCGCGGCGACGATCTCGGGATTCCCGACCAGGAATCCGACGCGCCAGCCCGCCATGGAGTGGCCTTTGGTGAGCGTGTACAACTCGACGCCCACGTCCTTGGCACCAGGTACCTGCAAGAGCGACGGCGGGGTGTAACCGTCGAAGCTGATGTCGGCGTAGGCAAAGTCATGGACGATCACCACACCGTGCTCGTGGGCGAAGGCCACCAACTTCTCGAAGAAGTCGATCTCGACGACCGTGGTCGTCGGATTGTGCGGGAACGACACGATGATCACTCGGGGTCGGGGCCAGGAATTGCCGAACATCCGCTCGAGGACCTCGAAGTAGTCGTCCTCGGAGGTGATCGGAGCCCGCCGTACTTCGGCACCGGCCAGGACCGGCGCATAGATGTGGATCGGATACGACGGCTCGGGAACGATCGCGGCATCGCCCGGCTGGACGAGGGTCCAGAGCAGGTGACTGAGTCCCTCCTTGGCGCCGATCGTCGAGATGACTTCCGTGTCAGGGTCGAGCGTGACGCCGAACCGGCGCCGGTATCGCTCAGAGACGGCCCGGCGCAGGTTGGGGAGCCCCCGCGACACCGAGTAGCGGTGGTTGCGTTCGTTGTGGGCGGCTTCGATCAGCTTGTCGACGACGAAGTCCGCAGAGGGGATGTCGGGGTTGCCGAAACCGAGGTCGACGATGTCGGCACCCGCCCGCCGGGCCTCCATCTTCTTGTGGTTCACCTCGGCGAAGACGTATGGCGGGAGATTGTCGATCCGGCGGAAGTCCATACGCCCCAAGGCTACCGGTGCCGCCGAGGGGCCCCGGTCAGACGCCGGAGAGGCGCGCGACGGTGCGGCGGAGGCGGGCCGGGACGAAGTCCGAGGCCACATCGAGGATCGATCGCACGAGTTCGAGGAGGTCGCGGGAGCCGTCCCAGTGCTCTAGAACGACTTCCTCGCCCGCTACCTCCACGATGTGATGGATTGCGAATGCGAGGACGAGCAGGTCGTCTGCCATCCCGATCACCGGGATGAAGTCTGGCACGAGGTCGACAGGCGAGGCGGCGTAGGCGGCCGCACCGGCTACCACGAGCTTGGTCCTGCGGGGGACGCGCGGGTCCCGCAGCAGACGCCACAGCAGCTTCGCCATGTTCGGGATGGTGCTGGCGGCATCGGCTGCGACCCGACGTAGCGCGACACGGCCACCAGGAACGATCACTTCGTCAGGTCGGAGGGGGTCACCAGTCATGATGTCCATTGTGCACACGTCGGCCGGCCAACGCGGCACCAACCGCGCCAGAGAGCGATCCAAACCGCGCCGGGCAAACCGGTACTGGCAGGCGATAGGAGGCTCCGGGCATCGTCTCGGCCAGGACGGCCCGCGCCGGGTCGAGGAGGGCGGGTCCGGCGGTGCCCGCCGCGCCACCGATGACGATCCTCACCGGGTCGAACAGGAGGACGAGATTGACCAGTCCCCGTCCGAGCCAGCGACCGGCCACGTGTATCGCCGCCACGGCACTCGAATCGCCCTCGGCGGCCGCCTTCGCCAGATGGATACCGGTGGGCGTGATGGTCCCGGCGTGAGCGGCCACTCCCCCGCCCGGATCGGTGCGGGCGATTTCGACTGCCAGCCGGTCGAGCTTCGCTCCGGACACGAACGTCTCCCAACACCCGTTGCGTCCGCACGAGCAGACCTCGCCGTCTGCGGCGACTTCGATGTGGCCTGCTTCGCCGGCAAAGGACGCCCCCCGGTACACACGTCCGTCCAGCACGAAGCCGGCTCCGATGCCCGTTCCCAGCGTGATCATCACCAACGGATCCTTCCGTTCGCCTGCGCCGATCGCCCATTCGGCATACGCGGCGAGATTGGCGTCGTTGTCGACCGCCACGTCGAAGCCCAACTCGGCAGCGAGCATCGACCGATACGGGATCGATGTCCCGTCCAAGTGCGGGCCCCAGACGAACTCGCCGGCGGGAAATTTCACGAGGCCAGCCACACCGAGCCCCAGTGTGGTGGCCGCATGCTCGGCCACCGCCCGTCTGGCAGCGCCAACCACGAAGTCCGAGACCGCGATCTCCGGCACGGCCACCCGCGAGGAGTGAACGATGACATCGTCGTCGTCGAGGGCCACCACCTTGAGCGTCGAGCCGCCAACGTCCATGCCCAGGGCGGTCATTCGATTTCGATGCGAACGGGACCGTCCGGCTCGTCGTCGTCCTCACCGCGACGCGACCCGACCTTGCCCAACTCGTCGATGACGGCCTCGAGCGCTTTCAGCGACTCCACCCCCGCCCGGAGCAGGTGAAACGCCGCCCTGGCACCGGCCCGCTTCAATGCGGCGGCGGTCTCGGATTCGGGACTCATGCCGGCTTCCGCGCCCGCCGGGCGGACGGGCCGAAACAGATGCGGAGCCGGCCGGCGACGAGTGAAGCAGAGGTGACAGGACGCCGCTGCAGGGAGTCGGGCAGCACCAGGGAACGCCGATAGGGCCCGATGGTGATGGCCAACTCCGTCCCCCGCCGGATCACATCGAGTTCGTCCTTGGAGGCGAATGGCACATCCATCTCGACGACGACCTCGTCGCCCTCTTCGCGCAGGTGAAACGGGCTCACCGCCTCGAAGTCGGCGATCGGGTCGATGTCGCCGTAGAGCTCCAAGGCCATGTCCCGGAGCCGGGAGACGCCGACCATTTCGTCGTCGAAGAGGCGCAAACGCAGGCGTGTCACCTCGGCAAAGGCCGAGTCGACCGTGGCCAGATGTCCGGCCTGGATCTTGCGCCACTTGGCGAAGTACGGGTCGTTCACCACCTCGGGGAGCACCCGGTTGACGATCACGCCGTCCACCCCGTACCCGAATAGGCCGAGGTAGGTGTAGGTGCGGCGTGCCTCGTCGATGACCATCTTCTCGGGGTTCACCACCAGGCGGGCCGAGGTCACCTTCGGATCGGCGAGCAGCTCCTTGACCTGCTCGATGCCGTCGAAGACCGTTTGGGCAGCCTCGAAGACCGAGTCGTCCGGGACGGGAAGGTCGGTCATCCGGCTGAGAAACGGCCGGGCAGCCCGCATGATCCGCCGCTCGGTGGGCATCACCCGTTCGAAGTACCACGCCAGGACTTCGGGCAGGCTGAGAAGCCGGAGGGTTTCGGCAGTCGGCGCACAGTCGACGACCAGGACGTCGTACGCCCCCGACCGCGCGTGTTCGTTCAGGTCCAACAGGGCGAACAACTCGTCCATGCCGGGAAACACCAGGAACTCCTCGGCCTCGACTCCGCCCACGCCTCCCCAGTCGAAGACGTTCATGAGCTGGTCACGAATCGACCCCCAATGCCTCTCGAGGCGCTCCTGAGTGTCGATCTGTTGACCGTCGAGATTGTCGACGACCCGAGTGGGGCGGTCGCCGAGGTCGATGTCGAGGGCATCCGCCAGGCTGTGAGCCGGGTCGGTGGAACTGACCAGCGTGCGATACCCGCGGTCGGCAGCGGCGAGTGCGGTGGTCGCCGCCACCGTCGTCTTTCCAACACCACCCTTCCCGGTGACGAGAAGGATGCGCATGGCGCTCAGCCTCCCGAAACGGCGCCGACGCGCTCGCGCAAGCCGCGCAGTGCGGTGCCGACGATCTGCTTTTCCACCTGCCGCCGGAGAAACCCGGGAATGGTGAACGCCGGATCGGCGCGGAGGGCGTAGACGATCTCGGTGCGGCCCTCCCCGAGATCGTTGAACGTGTACGAGCCTTCGAGCGCCTTCAGGTCTGCGCCGGGTTCTGCGTTCCACGACATCGAATGCGGCTCGTCGTAGCTGTAGGTCAAGGTGTAGGCGATCTCCTTGACCATGCCGTCGATGACGAACGCGGCACGCGCCGGCCTTCCCTGCGCATCCGTCTCCAGCACTTCGGTCGAACGCACACCCGTCGCCCATTCGGGATAGGCAGCGACATCGGCAGCCACCGCGAAGCAGGCCGATGGTTCAGCGTCGATCTCGATGCTCTGGACGGTCCCTTCGGCCACGCGTCCGATCCTCCTGGTGTTCGAGCCCTCAGGCTAGCCAACGCTGGCAGAACCGAATTTCGGCTCGTGACGCACCGCCCGGGCCGTCGCCCGGAAGTAGCCCACGTTGCGGCATCGCGTCCGTCCGATGCGCCACGTCGAAGCCTGCGGCTGGTGAACGTCGCCGTAATAGTGAAACAGCGGCTGGTGTTCGACGATGTAGTCGAGGATGGGTTGCGACGCGCGCTCGGGGCGACCCGTGACCACATCGAGATGCATGGGCCGGACCGCCGGAGGCAAGTGCGAACACAGGATGTCGACAGGTCCGATCGCCTCGAGCTTGCCCGCCATTTCCTCGTCGGTGACCTCGCCACTGGCGTGCAATGGTGTCGAGATGCCGCCGCCGACGATGCCGACCGTCCAGCCGTCGAGTTCGATCACCTCGCCGTCGACGAACCGCCATCCGTCGGGCAGGTGGTCACGCAGTTGACCGGGTCGGTCGACGTTTCCGAATGTGCAATATCCCGACGTCCCTTCGAGGGCGTCTCGCATCGCCGAGTACTGGCCGAGGGCGTGTGCCTCGAAGCGGTGACGGAACGACTCGTAGTCCGAGCCGATCTCGTCGGCCCAAATCGTGCGCATGCCTCCGAAGTCCCCGTTGGCGCGGGCCCGGGCAATCCGCTTGGCGGCGTCGCGGCCGAGGATGTCGGCGGTGATGCCGTCACCGGTGCGATAGTCCATCAGGTTGAGGAGATCACCGAGGATCAGCAGCGTCTCGGGTCCGCGTGCGATCGCGGCCAACGGCTCGAATGCCCCGTGAACGTCGGAGACGATCAGCACCTCAGGCAGGCTCCTCGGCCTCGATGCCCACCAGGCCGGCATACCAGGCCGCCGCCGCCGCTCCCCCGAGCGCCAACAGCAGAGCCAACGGCCACGAGATGTCGAGCGGCGAGTACTCCGCTGACATGCCGGCCATGCCGAAGCCGACCGCTGATGCCACCACTTGGCGTCCCGGAACGCCGAAACGCGCCTCGGGATCCATGCCGGCCCGCCCGAGGTTGCCAGCCAGAACGGTGATGAAGATCCAGACGATGAGCGCCACGATCCCGAGGATCAGGACGACGGCGTAGACCTTGATCACGCGCCGGTGACCGCACCGTGCTCGGCGGAACCCACCAGACGTGCGTACTTGGCCAGGACGCCCGACGGGTAGCGGGGCGGATGTGCCTTCCAGTTGGCGCGCCGCTCGGCAAGAACCTCATCGGAGACCAGAACGTCGAGTCGGCGGGAGGAAACCTCCACCCGTATGCGGTCGCCCTCTTCCACCAGACCGATCGGGCCACCCACCTCGGATTCGGGAGCGACGTGGCCGATGCACAGACCGGTCGTGCCGCCGGAAAAGCGTCCGTCGGTGATCAGCAGGACGTCCTTGCCGAGTCCTGCCCCTTTGATGGCGGCGGTGATCTGCAGCATCTCGCGCATCCCCGGCCCGCCCCTCGGGCCCTCGGTTCGGATCACGACGATGTCGCCCTTGTTGATGCGATGGTTGAAGAGCGACTCGAGCGCCGCCTGTTCGCCGTCGAAGACGCGGGCCGGGCCTTCGAAGACATCGAGTTCGATGCCAGCCACCTTCACGACCGCGCCGTCCGGAGCCAGCGAGCCCCGCAACACGGCGATGCCGCCCTCGCGGGCGAGCGGTTGGTGAAACGAACGGATCACGTCCTGGTCGTCGGGAATCGTTACCTCGGCGAGGTTTTCGGCCATGGTCCGGCCGGTGACGGTTGCCACGTCGCCGTGGATGAGTCCTTCGTCCAGGAGGGCCTTCAGCACCACCGGGACGCCACCGATGCGGTCGAGGCCGACCATGTGGTACTTGCCGAACGGGCGAAGGTCACCGATGTGCGGTGTCTTCCGGCTGATGCGGTCGAAGTCCTCGAGGGTGAGTTCGACCTCGGCTTCGTTGGCGATCGCCATCAGATGCAACACCGCATTGGTCGACCCGCCCAGCGCCATCACTGTCGCAATGGCATTCTCGAAGGCGGGACGGGTCATGATCTGGCGGGGTCGGACGTTGTCGGCCAGGAGCCGCATCACCGCCTCGCCGGAGGAAACGGCATAGTCGCGCAAGCGGGGATCGATCGCAGGCACCGTGCTCGAGCCGGGCAACGACATGCCGATCGCCTCGCCGACACTCGCCATGGTGTTGGCCGTGAACATCCCGGCGCACGAGCCAGCCCCGGGACAGGCGTTACGTTCGATCTCGAGCATCTCCTCGGGACTGATCCGGCCTTCGGACAGGGCACCGACCGCCTCGAAGACGTCGACGATGTCGATGTCCCGGTCGAGGTAGCGACCCGGCATCGACGACCCACCGTAGAGGAACACAGACGGCAGGTTGGTGCGGGCAGCGGCCATCAACATCCCCGGAAGGGACTTGTCACAGCCGGCGATCGTCACCATCGCGTCGAAGCGCTCCGCATGCATGACGAGTTCGACCGAGTCGGCGATGATCTCGCGGCTGACCAGCGAGGCACGCATCCCCTCGTGGCCCATGGAGATTCCGTCTGAGACGGCGATCGTGGCGAACGTCAGGCCGACGCCCCCGTTGGCGACCACACCCTCCTTCGCCTTGGCGGCGAGTTCGGGGCCCGTCACGTTGCACGGTGTGACCTCGTTGCCCGCCGAAACGAGACCGACCTGAGGCTTGGAGAAGTCGTCCTCGGTGAGGCCGACGGCGCGCAACATCGCCCGGGCTCCGGCTTTGGCCGGGCCCTCGGTCACGTCCTGAGAGTGGATCTTGAGGCTCATGGAACCCAGGGTACGCCACTGATGCCGGGGCGCTGCTTCGCCGCCGGCCGCGGCCCCTCACTCGAATGGAGGTAACTTGCAGCCCCCGTGTCTTTCGATATTCCAACTCTCGCCAACGCCGAACTCATGCTCCCCCGCAGTCTCCGAAGGCTGACCGACCTCGCCTACAACCTGTGGTGGTCGTGGCACCCCGAGGGCCGTGACCTTTGGGCATCGCTCGACCAGGTCCACTGGGAGCAGTACCACAACCCGATCGACCTGCTCGCCTCGATCGATCCCACCCGATGGCGCCAGATCGAACAGGTCGAGGCGATCCACGACCTCACCCACAACGCGCTCGGCGCCTACGACATCTACATGGGCGAACGCGAGACCTGGTACGACCGTCAGGGAGCGCCGATGGCGGGTCCGGTCGCCTACTTCTGCACCGAGTTCGGCGTGCACCACTCGGTGCCGTTCTACTCAGGCGGCCTGGGCATCCTCGCCGGGGACCACCTCAAGTCGGCATCGGACCTCGGGATCCCGCTGGTGGCCGTCGGGTTGCTGTTCCGCCGCGGATACTTCCGCCAGGAAGTCGACATGGACGGCGACCAGCAGCACTTCTATCCCGAACTCGACCTCCGACGCCTGCCCGTCCGACCGGTGTCGTCCAACGGCGGTGGTCAGCTGAAGGTCACCGTCGAGTTCCCCGGGCGCGAGGTGTATGTGGCGGTGTGGAAACTCGACGTTGGCGGCGTACCCCTGCTGCTCCTCGACACCGACCTCCCCGAGAACAACGTCTATGACCGGCCCATCACCCACCAGTTGTACGTGTCGGGTCGAGAAATGCGCTTCTGCCAGGAACTGGTCCTCGGCGTCGGCGGGGTGCGCGCCCTCGAGGAATTGGGAATCGAGCCGGCCGTCTGGCACGTGAACGAGGGTCATTCGGCGATGAGCCTGCTCGAGCGGGCAGTCCAGCACATGGCGAGCGGCACCACCTTGGACACGGCCCGGGACCAGATCCGTTCCCGCACGCTCTTCACCCTGCACACCCCGGTCCCGGCTGGCAACGAAGTCTTCGATGCCCCGATCGCCGCCAAGTACTTGATCCCGTGGGCCGAGAAGCTCGGTCTCGACATGGAAGAACTCACACGTCTGGCGAGCGCCGACGGCGAAGCCCTCGACCGTTTCGATCTCGGCGCGCTGGCCATTCGGTTCGCATCGATCATCAACGGCGTCTCCCAACGGCACGGCGAGGTGGCCTCGGACGGGTGGAGGCATCTGATCGGCGCGGATGCCGCCTCCGTCACCAACGGCGTCCACACCCCGTCGTGGATCGGACGCGACGGCGCCCGCATGCTGTCGAGACGCCTGGGGTCGAAGTGGCCCACCAAGCTGCTCGAAGACCCGACGCTGATCGAGGGCGGCAGGCTCATCGACAACACGGCCGTGTGGGAAGCCCACCTGCGCCGCAAGGAGATCTTCGCCCGGTTCGCCCGGGGCCGCATCCGCCGCCAGCTCGCCCGTCACGGCGGCTCGCCGGACGAGCTCGCCGCCGTCGCCACCATGCTCCCCACCGATCGCCTCACGCTCGGCTTCGCCCGCCGGTTCGCCACCTACAAGCGGGCGACCCTCATGTTCCAGGACAGGGAGCGGCTGCACGCGATCCTCACAAATCCCGATCTCCCGGTCCAGATCGTCTACGCCGGCAAAGCCCATCCCGCCGATCAGTTCGGTCAGGCATTCATCCGGGAGATCACCGAGATCTCGAAGTCCGCGGACTTCCGGGGACATGTCTTCATGCTGGAGGACTACGACGCCCGCATGGCACGATTCATGGTCCAGGGCGTGGATGTCTGGGTGAACAACCCGCGCCCGCCCATGGAGGCGAGCGGCACGTCGGGAATGAAGGCTGCCATCAACGGGACGCTGAATTTTTCGGTTCTCGACGGATGGTGGCTCGAGGGCTACAACGGCAAGAACGGGTGGGTGTACGGATCGGGCGAGGCCAGCGACGACTGGGAGGCGGCCGATCATCACGACGCCGACGACTTCTATCGCACGCTCGTCGACGAGATCGCTCCCCTCTATTACGATCGCAACCCGGCGGGTGTCCCCGAGCAGTGGGTGGAATGGATGAAAGAGTCGATCGTGTCCTCGCTCGTCGAGTTCTCGACCCATCGGATGCTGTCGGACTATTGCGACCTGGCCTACTTTCCGATGGGTCGTTCCTCGGGCTGATCGGACTCAGGACTCATCGCCAACAGCCGTTCGGCGACCGGGCCGCCGATGGCCGTTATCGCCCACCGGGCGTGGTGACGCAACAGCGCGTCGGGGTGGAGCAGATAGCCGGCGAGCAAAGTCAGATGCTCAGCGGTCCCGATGTTGCCGAGGGCCACGAGTGCGTTGCGACGGATGATGCGGGGACTTCCTCCCGGCAGGTAGAAGTGGCCGTGGCGGGCGAGCAACTCGTTGTCGCCGATCGTGAGGAGTTCCGCCAGATCGACGCTGCCCCGGTCCTCCGTTGCCCGGTGGGCCAGCCGTGAGCCGGGCGGACACGCTTCGATACAGTCATCACAGCCATACACGCGGTTGCCCACCGCCCGGCGAAACTCGATGGGAATGTCCCCCGGCGCCTGCAGGATCGCGGCCAGGCATCGCCGCGCATCGAGGACCCCCGGTGCGACGAGTGCTCCGGTGGGACACGCCGGCAGGCACGCCTCGCAGGTCCCGCAATCGCGCTGCATCCGTTCTGATGGTCCCAAAGGAGCGTCGGTGACGACGCATCCGATGAGGAACCACGGGCCCAGCCCGGGAGTGAGCAACATCGTGTTCTTGCCCCACCAGGCGAGGCCCGCCCGGTGGGCCGCCGCCCGGTCGACGAGGCGACTGTCGTCGACGACGACTGTTGCGCGATGCCCGCCGGTTCTGAGCGCCGCGGCCACCCGCTCCAGGCCTTCGCGCAGTTCCACGTAATGGTCGCGCTCGGCGAATCGGGCGACACGGGCAGGTCCCCGGGCCGTGCCGGCGGCCGGCAGGTACGAGTGGAGACCCACCACGATCGACTGTGCCCACGGCCACGATTGGCGCGGTGTGGTGGCGCGTTCCGGGTTCGAGAAGGTGAACCCCAACCGGGCCGACATCCCGTCGGCCACACGCCGCTCGATCTCGAGTTTCACGTCGGGGAACGGGTCGGAGGTGGTCCATCCGATCCTGTCGAGGTCAGAGCCTGCGGCTGAGACGAGCGTCTCGAGATCGGTCACTGCCGGATTGTGTCACACCCATTCCGTACGGTGCCGGCAGGCGACTCCGACGGAGGTGCGACATGCTGATCGACTGTGACCGGTGCTCCATGCGGGACACCACCGCGTGCGATGACTGCGTCGTCGGCGTGCTGATCGCGATCGGCCCCGGACCGTTGGAGCTGGACGATGACGAGCGGGAAGCGCTCGATGCCCTGTCCGATGCCGGGCTCGTTCCCCGTCTTCGTCTGGTCGAACGTCCCGATCCTCCCGCCGCCGCCGCTGGCTGAGATCACCGAGAGGTCGGAGCGGGCCGGTGGAGAGGGGATGGGCCTCCACCGGCCCGAGGGGGGATCAGCGCCCCCGGATCCAGGCAGACAGCGCCGTCCCCCAGAGCGTCACGGCTCCATGCCGGGCAGAGCGGGCCCGCACGTCTCGGTCAGTGCTGACAACGATCGTCTGGGTGTCGGATGCCGCCACCAACCCTTCGATGGCGTCGTCGGCGTTCGGGACGTAGCGGACCGACACGCCGAAGTTCGAATACTTCTCGGCGGATTCGCTGGTGTCGAAGAACACCACCGCGGACAACGGCCCGTCCGACAGCCGACGCAACCGGGCGACTTCTGAGACCACCCGATCCCGGGCGGTGCGGCCGGGATCGGCTTCGAGGTCGTGGGCGACGTTGTGGCCGTCGACCACCAACAGGACCTTGCGCTGAATCGACCGGATCCATTCGACGGCGGCGGCGGTATCCGGCCTGACCCCGGGTGGCAGCACCAGCGGGGACAGATTCGGCGACGTATCCGATTCGCCTGGGCGGGGGCGGAGGGCTTCGACGAGTTCATCGAGGAAACGCGCCGTCTCGACGGGTCTCCCTCTCCCGAAGGTGCGGGACGCCGAATCTGTCCGCGGCAACCCGTCGGACGCCTTGGCGGCCCGGGCACGCAGGACGTTGATTCGTTCGTCGGCTTCAGCCAGCTCATTCCGGATGCGCTCGACTGCGGCATCCCGCTCGCCAACTTCGCGTTCCAGGCCGGCGACGCTGCGGGACGCCTCGTCGAGACGCTTCTTCAGCTGCTCGAGCCTGCCGTCGGAGTCGATGCGCTGGTTGAGGTCCTGAAGTTCGGATTCGGTGTCCCGCAACCGCCTGCTCAGCTCGTCGTTGAGGGCGACGAGTCGCTGATTCTCGGTCCGCAGCGCCGCCGCGTCGCGCTGCTCCCGGCGTTCGGTTCGAGCCGACGCGATCTCATCGAGCTCTGCTTCCCATCCTTCCGCCCGGTCGAGAAAGATCCGGGAGGCTCGGTCGGCGGGGCCGGAGCCGGCGCCGAGTTCGACGAGCGCCAGGGTGCGCAACCACTCGTCGTCGAGGTGGGTGACGAGGAGGCGACGATGAGGCTTGGGCCACGTCTTGGCCTTCGAAATCGCCCGTACGGGGCGGAGGGCGGCGGGCACCTCGTCGTCCTCGAGGCGCACCAGTGCCCGATGGGCGGCGGTGAAGGCAGGGTCGAGCAAGCTCGCCCACCTGTCGTCTTGCCGCTCGGCCATTCTCGGATTGTCGTCGCTTCGCAGCTCCTTCCCAACACGCCCGGCGGTTCGTCGGTCAGCCCAGGGCGGGCGCCGCCACTCCGGTGCGAACGTGAGCTTCGAGCGCCAGCAGAACTCGGGCCCAAACCATCGCCACGGATCCGAACTCGACGGGCGGTTGTTCTTCGGACCAACCGTCGTGGCGGAACAAGACCATCGTTCCGCCGGTGTCCGCTTCGAGGATCGACCACGCGATCTGGGTTCCCGCCCAGTACGGCCACGGGCCACCACAGGCCCAGCGGACCTCGCGGTCGGGACCCAGTTCCATGACGGTCATTTCCAGGTCGACGGGAGCCTCGCTGAATCCAAATCGAAGAGCGGCGCCGACCTCGGGCTTCGCCGAAACGTCTGGCGTCCAGAACGCAGCGAGACCATCTTCGGTGGTCAGCGCCCGATAGGTGTCACCGGCGGAGCCATCGATCTCGATCGCGAGAATGATCGAACGTGTCATGCCATCTCCTCATTTCGGCATCCACTTAAATGTGAGCGTACCATCACTCCTAAGCCGCTGCTTAAATAACATCCATGAACCCCGCCGCGCTCGCTGCCGTCGCCTCCGAGCGCCGGCGCCACATGCTCCGTCTGCTGTGGCAAACAGAACGCAGCGCCGGAGACCTCGCGGCCGAGTTCGACGTCAGCTGGCCGGCGATCTCCCAGCATCTGCGGGTGCTGAAAGACGCCGGACTGATCCGGGAGCGGCGGGATGGACGGCACCGGATCTACACCGCCGACCCCGACACTCTCGGCCCCCTCGAGGCGGTTCTCACGGCAATGTGGAGGGCAGATCTCGATCGGCTGGCCGAGCTCGCCGAGAGCGAGGAAGGAAACGAATGATCGAGCTCGAACGGATGGTCAGAGCCCGGCCCGAGACCGTTTTTTCGTACTTCACCGACCCCGTCAGGTACACCGCCTGGATGGGCGTGGAGGCCGAGCTGGACGCAACCCCTGGTGGCATCTATCGAGTGAGAGTTCCGCAGGGCTACGTCGCGGTCGGCGAGTTCGTCGAAGTCACCCCGCCGACACGGGTCGTCTTCACATGGGGCTGGGAGGGCGACCCTGCCGTGCCCCCGGGATCGTCGCGGGTCGAAATCACACTCACCGCGGCCGACGAAGGCACCGTCGTTCGGCTCGTCCACACCGGACTCCCCGACCCGGCGGCGACGGCTTTGCACACCGAAGGATGGGAGCGATATATCGGACGCTTGGTCGGCGCGGCCGAAGGCCGAGACCCTGGACCGGACCGAGTGTGAGCATGGATCTCTTCGCAACACGTGTCATCCGACGGCCGGCGCCGGAGGTGGCCGCATTCTTCTTCGATGCCGCCAACAACCCGACGTGGCAGAACGGGATGCGACTCTGCGAATGGGTCGACTCCGGGCCCATCGGCGTCGGGTCCGAGTACGTCCAGGAAGCAGCCTTCATGGGTCGCACCATCACCTCGCGCTTCGAGGTCACCGAGCACACGCCCGGAGCGAGCATCAGCATCCGGACGATCGAGAGCACCTTTCCGATCGCGGTGACCCGGACCGTCGAGCCGATCGACGACACATCGTGCCGAGTGACGGCGGAGATCTCGGGCGGACCCGGCGGAATCTTCACACTCGTCGCCCCACTGATCCGACGAATCGCCCAGCGCTCCGTCGACGCGGACTACGACCGGCTCGCAGCGCGATTCGACTCCTGATCGAGACCGCTCAGTGCCAGTCGACCGTATGGACCTCGATGGGCTCAGGGATTCCCTTCAGGCTCACCGAACGGGGTGAGGACACCGGGCGGCTCGTCGTGACACGAGCGAGAGTCGAATATGAGATCACGATCTCCTCGCGCTCCGCCAGGGCGGCCACCCTGGCTGCCACATGCACCCCCTGGCCGGAGTAATCCGAGCCCTGGCGCGTCGCGTCCGCGGTGTGCATCCCGATGCGCACCCACGGCGCAAAACCGTGCTGCCGGCGGTGATCCGCAAGTTGACGCTGAATGTCGACGGCACACCGCAGCGCCTTGTCCGGATCCTCGAAAGCCACGAAGAATCCGTCCCCGGTATGGCGCACCACCTCTCCCCCGTGGTGATCGAAAGCTGACCGGAGGGTGCGGTCGTGCCACGCCAACAGCTCCTCCCACGCGGCGTCTCCGATCAAGCCGATGAGATCGGTGGACGTGACGATGTCGGTGAACAAGAACGTCTTCTCCATCCGCCGTCGGTCATCCGAAGTCCCAGCCCGATCGCCCAAAAGGCCGTTCACGGCCTCGAGGTCGGCAACGGCCCCGAGCTGACGAAACGCAGACTGGGCGGCTATCAACTCCAGGTGGGCGCCTGACTCGTTGCCAGCGCCCAGCCGGGCGCGGCCCAACAACACGCGAGCGCGGGCGCTCTCGTACGGCAAGGACAGTTGCTGCCACAATCGCCACGCCTTGTCGAGTGAACCAATCGCTTCTGCGTGATGGCCTTCGGCCAGGAGCACCGCACCTCGCGCGGTGAGGGCGGTTGCCTCACGTGCGACCCCCGGGTACTTGACGGCGAGCTCCTCCAACTCGGCGGTTGCGGCGAGGGCGGTGGGGAGGTCACCTCGGTGCAGTGCGATGTCGACTGCGGCCGGCAGGCGCTGGCCCCGTCCGAACGGGTCGCTCGGTCCCACTTCCCCTCCTGCTACCGCATCCACCGCCGCCAGGCTGTTCGCGATCGACTCCGCCGCCTCGTCGGCATCGCCTCGGGCCAGCAGCAGGTAGGCCAGGCCGGGCTGAGGATCCCATCCGTACTGATAGGCCCGAGTGAAGGCCTCCTCGGCGGCCGGCAGGTCACCCATGCGGAGGCGAACCTCGCCCACCTCGCTATGGGCAAATCCGACCTCGTCCATGAGTCGGTACTTCTCGAGCTCGTTGCATGCGAGCCGGGCTTCCTGCTCGGCCTCTGACCACGCGCCCCGCAGCCTTTTCAACTCGGCACGGTGCACTCGACAAACGCCGGTGTAACCCTGGACCGACTCGCGCTGCATCCAACTCTCGGCCTGGTCGATCCACTCGCCCGCTCTTCGATAGTCCCCCAGCGTCCGACACGATCCGATGGTGACGCAGTAGACATCGCATGCCGTCTTGGGATCGAGCACTCCAGTGGTGGCGGCCGCGGTCGCCTCGTCGATCAGAGCCAATCCGGCGTCTAGTTCGCCCTTGCGGAGCAGCGCCGCACCCTTGAAGCTCATGGCGATCGCCTGGACGTCGGCGTCGTGGTGTTGGTGACCGAGGCGTATGGCGCGGTCAGCATGCTCGATGGCCGCGTCGGGGTCGTTTCGCCCGAAGAGCGCCTCGGCCACACGCATGAACTCGATCCAGGCTTGCACGGGGGAATCGGGATGATCCTCGAGGAGTCTCTCCGCCTGCGACAACCAGCCGTGTGCGACCGGGACGGCACCCCGCCGGAACGCCCGTTCGCACAGGCGGACTGCCACTGCCGCGGCTGCTTCGTCGTCTCCCGCCTTGGAATAGCCGGCAAAAGCGCGCTTGAGCACCTCCTCGGCCTCGTCGGGCCGGCCCATCCACCAGGCGGCCGAGGCCATCATCTCGAGTTCATGAGGAGCGAGGCCCGTCTCGCGATCGGCCTCGGAAAAGGCTTCGAGAGCCTCATCCCAGGCGTGTCTGTCGAAGGCGTTCTTCCCTGAAGCGACCAACTCGATCATCTCCATACCTGTGGCGACGAACCCGGATCCATCGGACCCTACCGGCGTGGCGCCGGATCGGCCGCGGAAACGCGTGCCAGGCCGATCCGTCTCGCGTGCAACGACCGTCGTCGTTCTACGATCGGCGAACCCGGAGACCGGAGGCT
>DATKEC010000131.1:0-37022 GCA_035544575.1 Acidimicrobiia bacterium | reverse complement strand
GACGACGGTGGTCGACTGGTACGACGCTCCGCTCGACGACTCTCATGTCGATGCAGCCCTCCAGGCGCACTTCGACTCCGGGCTGCGAACAGTGTTCGCCCTGTCCGGCGGACAGCAGGCAACGCTGTCATCCCGGCTCTCCCGGGTCGTGGAACGCGCCAACGACAGCACAACGACCATCGCTTACGGAGCTGTCGACTTTGTCGATGGCGAGAATTGGGCTTCGGCCCGGGCGTTGGGCCTGCGGATCCATGCCCACCTAGGAACGAGCCCAGATGACGCCGGCACAGCAAGCATCCTTTCTGATCGCGGGCGTCTCGGTGCTGACGTCACGCTCATCCACTGCACCTACCTCGACGACTCAGACCTCGCGGCGATCGCGTCCTCGGAAACTCGAGTATCGATCTGTCCTTCTGCTGAGATGGCCGGTGGGCTGGGATATCCGCCCATCCAGCGCTTTGTCGACCATGAGATGCGACTGGGCCTCGGGGTCGATGACGAACGCCTCGCACCTGGTGACCTGTTCGCCCAGATGCGGGCTGTCATTTCGATCCAACATGCCGCCCACTTCGATCGGAAGCTGGCAGGAAAGTCGGGGCTGCCTTCGCTCATGACGACTCGTGATGTGCTCCGCTACGCCACTGTGGACGGAGCTCGGACTGCCGGACTGGAATCGATGGTTGGTTCCATCGAGGTCGGCAAGCAGGCAGACATCATCGTCCTGCGTGGCGATCGTCCCAACATCTGGCCGATCAACGACGCCATTGGTGCGGTGGTATGGGGGATGGACACATCCAACGTCGACTCGGTGTTCGTGGCGGGTGAGCCGTTGGTGCGGGAAGGTGCTTGCGTAGCCGACACTTCACAGGCTCGCCAGCTGGCGATTGCCGCCCAGCGGCATGTCGGAGAGGCGGCAAAGCTGTTCGTCGGAGGTCAAAGATGACGATCAACCGGACGCCGTCGTCTGCCTTGACCAGTTTTGTTGTGGCATCGCGCTACATGCCGGTCTACTTGGCCCTCATCCTGCTCGCAGTCGTGGCGTCGATTTGGGCACCGGCCGCGCTCAGCCGCTCGGCTATGACCGCGATCGCACCCATGGCTGCGTTGTTAGGGATCACCGCTCTCGGCCAGATGCTGGTGATCATGACCGGTGGCATCGACCTGAGCACACCCGGGACGTTCTCCCTGGCGGCAGTCATCATGGTCGGAGTCGGGAGCCAAGCAGGAGGAAGCGTCGGCGTTGCCTTTATGTCCGCTCTCGGCGTCGCAGCTCTGATCGGCCTGGTCAACGGTTTGCTCATCGGCGGACTCAAACTCAACGCTCTGATCGTCACGCTGGCCGTCGGTCAACTGGTCATTGGGATCGTCAATCGCTACGGCCGTACCTTCCCGGTGCAACTTCCCGTGCCGACGACCTGGTCCGATTGGGCTGGGAGCAGGGTCCTCGGAGTCAGCCCGGTTTTTTGGGTCGGCGTGGTGATCACCGTGGCTTTCATCCTGGTGTTCAGGTACACCACTGTCGGCCGAAGATTCCAGGCAGTCGGGGCGAACCCGGTCGCTGCCCAGGTAGTCGGAGTTCGCATAAACCTGAATCAGATCTCGGCCTACGTGGTGGCGTCAGTCCTGTACGGGGTAGCCGGAGCAGCGCTTGCCGGCTTGATCAGGACTCCGGGCGTCGCCTCCGGAAGGGAGTACCTGCTCGGCCCGATCGCCGCCGTGGTGATTGGTGGCGCCTCGCTGACCGGTGGCCTCGCCAGCTCGCTTTCCACCTTTGCCGCAGCCTTCTTCCTGACGGGCCTGAATCGGATGATGCTCATCATGGGACTGTCGACGGCCTGGCAGTTCGCAGTTTTCGGCGTCGTGATCATCGCCGGCATGCTCGTCTCCGGTGACCGCATCATCAAGGTGGTGGAGCGGACCCTGCGCGAGCGACGGCGTCGACCGCCAGCCGAACAGTCTGCGAGCTTCAGCAGCGGAACGGGTTGAGAAAGGAGAGCGTCGATGACGCGAATCGGAACGGAAAGCAGCGAATGACTCAGGAACCCTTGGGAGGACGAACGTGAAACGCATCAAGATCTTCAGCGTGATCGCTTTGCTGGCCCTCGTGGCAGCCGCGTGTGGCGACGGCGACGACGACGCCGAAACGACCACAACGGCAGGTGAGACCACCACGACCGCTGCAGAGACGACCACTACTGCAGGGGGCGAAGACACCACGACCACGACCGAAGCGACGGCCGACGGCCCGCTCGCCGAGTTCGGGGAGTCGATCGAGGCCGATCCCGCGCTCGTCGAGAAAGCCCTCGGCCCGGTGGAGCCATCCGACGAAGCCAGCTGGAACATCGTTCTGGCATCGATCGCCCGCGCCAGCCAAGACCTGGACCAGGCGACGATCGACAAGGCGATGGAATGCTGGGCCAATCAGGAGTGTGACACCGGCAGCGGTGGTGAACTCGTGATGGGTTACGCCGACGGCGGCGGCAACGATGTCAACGTCTGGCGGTCGGTGAGCAAGATGGAAGCCGTCCTCCAGGCACTCACGTATGACGAGATCGGCACCATCGTGGCCACCGCGGCCAACTTCGACCAGGATCCGGCCGTCCACGTCAACGACGTCAGGTTCTTGATCAACCGGGGAGTCGACTTCATCGTCGGGTATCCCGACATCGGAGTCGGGCTCGGCGAAGTGATCGGGGAAGCGACCGCAGCGGGCATCCCGTACGTGTCGTTCTCGGCGGGTTGGGTCGGTCTGCCCGATCAGCAGGATGCGCTGACTCCCGGTGAGGATTACCTGACGGTCGTCGGTGAGGACCTCTGCGCCCTCGGCGAGAGCTTCGCCGAGATACTCAACGACGGTGTCGGAGAGGGCAAGGTGGCCCTGCTCGGCGGGACTCCCGGCAACGCTCTGAGCCTCGGTTGGCAACGCTGTACGGTCGATGGGCTGGCCGGCTCGCTCGAGTTGGTCAACCCGCCGGCCAATCGGGACAGCACCACGGGTGACACCTTCTGGTTCAACCCGGCGATCCCGGCCGTGTTCGAGGGTCTGCTGGCTCCCCATCCCGACATTCGGGGGTATGCCTACGAGTACGCCGACGGGCTTCTCACCGGGCTGCAGGAGTACGACCGGCAAGGCATCCCGGTGGAGAACCTCACCGTGGCCCTCCGCACCGACGAGCAGAGCCTGTTCTGTGACTGGGTGGAGCGCGCGGAGCCGACCTACAACATCTGGTACTCGGCTGGAGGCAACTTCCAGTCCCGAACCGGTGTGACCGCGGCGATGCTCTCGATCAACGGCGCCGACGTCCCTGCCGAGATCGTCGTTCCGCACGTGATGCGCCAGGTCACGGCGGCTGACTGTGATCCGGACCGTCCCAATCCGGTGGTCTCGGGCACGTCGCTCGTTCCGAACGAGCTCCTGCGGATGATGTTCGGCGGCTGATGACAAGCAGCGATACCGGAGGAGAGTCGACGACGGCTCACGAACTGGTCCTCGAACTGACGGGCGTCTCCCGTCAGTTCGGGGCGGTTCGGGCACTGACCGATGTCAGCTTCGACTGCCGGGCGGGTGAGGTCCACGCGCTCGTCGGCGAGAACGGCTCGGGCAAGTCGACTCTCCTCGGGATCGCCAGCGGGTTCGTCGAACCCGATAGGGGCGAGGTCCGGATCGGCGGCGTTCCCCTGCGCCGCGATTCGCCGGCACGGGCCCGCAAGCTGGGGCTGGCGATGGCCTACCAGGACACGTCCCTCGTCCATGCCGAGCCGGTCAAGAACAATCTCTATCTGGCGGCAAAGCCCGATCAGCGTCCGCCCTTCTGGAGACGCAAGAAGTGGGCGCGGAAGGTGCTCGCCGAACTCGACCTGGACCTCGAGCTGTTTCCCGACGCGCCGGTCGGCTTCATCACCCTCGCCGACCGGCAGCTCTTCGAGGTGGCCAAGGCCCTGGTCTCCGGGCCCAAGGTCCTCTTGCTCGACGAGCCGACCACCGCGCTCGGACCGGACGAGGTCGAGGCGCTTCACCGCGCCATCGTGAGCTGCCGGGAGAAGGGGATCGGGGTCGTCTATGTCTCCCACCGTCTCCCCGAAGTCCTCGAAATAGCCGATCGCATCACTGTCTTGCGCGACGGTCGCAACCGGGGCACGTTCGACGCGCGGGTCACCACCGAAGCTGATCTCGTCGAACTCATCGTCGGGCGACCGTTCGAGACTGCTTTCCCGGCGGCCGCGCCGACCGGAACGGACCGCCGCGAGGTCCTGGTGGTCGACGGGTTGCAGGGCCAGTCCTTTGGTCCGGTCAGCTTCACCCTCGAATCAGGGGAGGTGGTGGGTATCGCTGGTGCCGAGGGCAACGGCCAGCCCCAGCTCTTCGATTGCCTGGCCGGCCGGGTACCGCCCAAGGCCGGGCGGGTGGTGTGCGAGGGCAAGGAACTCACTCTCATCTCCACCACCGAAGCGGTGCGCGCCGGGATCATGCTGTTGCCGGGTGATCGCAAGCACTCGGCGCTGATGTCGGTGCTCGGCGTGAGGGTGAACATGACGATCCAGTCACTCCGCCGTTTCAGTGCGTTGAGCTTTCTCAAGCGCCGGCCCGAACGGCGAGCGGTACTCGGGCTCATCGGAGAGTTGGAAGTGAGAACACCGTCGCTCGAACAGCCCGTGGAATTCCTCTCCGGCGGGAACCAGCAGAAGGTCGTCGTGGCGAGGACCTTCCTCCGCGAACCGTCGGTCATCCTCGCCTATGAACCCACCCAGGGAGTCGACGTCGGGTCCCGTTTCGACATCTACGAGGCGCTGCGGACCCGCACCGACGCGGGCGCCGCCCTCGTGGTGAAGTCCTCCGACCCCATCGAGCTGGCCGGTCTGTGCGATCGTGTGCTGGTGATGTCCCGCGGGACGATCGTCGAAGAGATCCCCGGAGACGAACTCGACGAACGCCGTATCACCGAGGCGATCGTCCGTGGCCCTGGGCTGGCCAAGGCGGGACGCTCCCCCCTGGGTGTGGCCATGCCGAAGCCGTCCTCCGGAGCCGGCGAATCATGAGCGAACGGACGGACCGGGCACGACAGACCTGGCGGAAGCTGGTGCGCGAAGCCAGGGACAAGAACCGCTGGCGGAAGATCGTCAAGGTCCGCTTGTGGATGCCAGTCGCCCTCCAGATCCTGCTGGTCCTGGGTCTCGCATGGTTCACCAACACCCGCTTTCCGGGATTCATCAGCGCCAACAACGTCAACCAGATCCTGATCCTGGCGCTCCCGCTGATCGTCGCCGCGTTCGCCCAGACCCACGCCCTCCTGGTCGGCTACTTCGACCTCTCCGTCGGCGCGATGATCAGCCTCGGCGTCGTCATCGCCTCATTCCTCATCGGGGTCGAGGCGTCGCCCGGCGAAATTCTCGTTGGAGTCGGGGTCATCGCGCTGTGTGCGGTGGGCCTCGGTCTGTTCAACGCCGGGCTGATTCGCGGGGTCAAGATGCCATCGATCATCGCCACCCTCGCCACGATGAGCATCCTCGACGGCATCTCGCTCAACCTCCGCCCCTCGGCTCAGGGAACCATCAGTCCCGATCTGGTCGCATGGCTCAAGACGGCGGTGGGGCCGATCCCCATCGTGTTCATCGTTGTCGTCGCCGGGGCGATCCTCGCCGACGTCTGGCTGCACGCCTCCGGTTCGGGACTGGCGGTACGCGCCGTCGGTTTCGACGAGCGGTCCGCCAAGCGCAGCGGTATCGGCACCAACTGGGTCAGGGTCCGGGCACTCCTCCTCTGCTCCGGTCTAGGCGCCGCTGCCTCCTTCCTGGTCATGGCCAGGTCGCCCATCGGCAACGCCCAGATCGGCTCCACCTTCGCCCTGGCGAGTATCACCGCCGCCGTCCTGGGCGGTGCGTCGCTCGGGGGCGGTCGCGCCACCTTCGTCGGGAGCATGGTGGCCGCGGTGCTCCTCGCCCTGATCCTCACCGTTCTTCCCTATCTGGGGCTGTCGAACAGCGACGGCCAGATGATCATTGGTGCCCTGGTCCTCATCGGCATCACCCTCTTCCAGGTGGGCGACATCAAGGAGTTGGTCAAGCGCAACTACAAACGGGGACGTCGACTCATGGTGGGGAGCCGGGCACCCAAAGCCGCTCAGCTCCCGGCCGCCTATCCGCCAGGAACGGACTTCCGGGTGCTGTCCACGGGGAGGAAGCTGATCACGGGTGGGATCGTGCTGAGCCTCGACCCGGCGATCGGGGATCTCATCGAAGGCGACGTGCTCGTCGAGGATGATCGGATCCTGGCGGTCGGCCGTGATCTGGGCGCCTCCGACGCAGAGGTCATCGACGCCACAGGGATGATCGTGATGCCCGGCTTCGTGGACACACATCGGCACATCTGGGAGGGGGTGCTGCGCAACATCGGCACCGACGTCCCGCTCGAGGGGAGGACCAGCTACATCTCCTTCGTCCTCCACAAGCTCGCCCCCGCCTTTCGGCCGGAGGACGCCTATGTCGGCAATCTGGTTTCGGCACTGGGCGCGCTCGATGCCGGCATCACCACGCTGCTCGACTGGTCCCACATCCAGGCGTCGCCGGCTCACACCGACGCCGTGATCCAGGCATTGGAGGACTCCGGCATACGGGGAGTTTTCGCCTATGGGTTCCCGTGGTGGGGGAAGTGGGAGGAGCGCCAGCCGAGTTGGTTCGTACGTGCGGCCACCGAGCACTTCTCGACCACGGACCAGCTTCTCACGCTGGCGCTGGCCGCGCCGGGACCCGAGTTCACGGACTTCGAAGTGACCCGGGACCACTGGAAGCTGGCTCGTGAGACGGGAGCACGGATCAGCACGCATGTCGGTGTCGGGAGCTACGGCCAGGCACGGAAGCTTCAGGAGTATGGCGAGGCCGGCCTGCTCGGGCCGGACACCACCTACATCCACTGCACCACGCTCAACGACACCGAGATCCAGATGATCGTCGACACCGGCGGCACCGTGTCGCTGGCTGCCCCCGTCGAGATGATGATGGGACATGGCATGCCCCCGATCCAGAAGTTCCTCGATCGGGGACTCGCTCCGAGTCTGAGCATCGATGTCGAGACGAACGTGCCGAGCGACATGTTCAACCAGATGCGCTCGGTCCTCAGCCTGCAACGGGCGATCGCGGCGGGGGAGTCGAAGACCCCGATCGGTGCCAGGGAGGTGCTGGCATTTGCCACCGTCGACGGCGCCCGGGCCAACGGTCTCGAGGCGAAGGTAGGCACCCTGACCCCCGGCAAGCAGGCCGATATCGTCATGCTCCGCACCGACAGGATGAATGTCACACCCCTCAACGATCCCGCCACCGCAGTGGTGACCGGAATGGACACGAGCAACGTGGACACCGTGCTGGTGGCCGGCCGCATCATGAAACAGCACGGTCGGCTGTGTCATGTCGACTGGGGTGCGGTCAAGACGATGGCGCTCGACTCACGTGACCACGTCGTCGCCAAGTCGGGCTTCAAACTCCCCAAGATCTGACGCAAGGGCGCGGAACGCAGCCGCCTTGGAGAGAGTCCTCCTGAAGATGTCGAGGTCGGCGACTTCGACCGGTTCGTAGACGACGGGTTCGGGGACCATGGCGCGATCGATGCTCTCTCGTGCCAGGAAGTCTTCGATCTCGGTTCGCACCGAGTCAGGACAGATGTCCGAGGCCAGGAGCGCGCTGATCGACTCGAGTCGCATGGTCGCGATGTGCGCCTCGCCCTTGTCCTCGTGGAAATGCGGATTGCGTGTCTCGACCTGAAACACGTCGACTTGGGATCGGTTCACTTCCGGATGGG
Organism: Acidimicrobiia bacterium; assembly: GCA_035544575.1. Lineage (GTDB taxonomy): Bacteria > Actinomycetota > Acidimicrobiia > Spongiisociales > ZC4RG35 > DATHWB01. The sequence continues at coordinate 29,233 of DATKEC010000131.1, read as the reverse complement.
GCGACGGCGCGGCGCCGCCGAACTGCTCGAAGAGGTCGATGAACTCGTACGGCTCGACGGCGAATCCGCCCGCGAACCGCATCCGCATGGCGAGTTCCATCGTCATGGCATGCTCGCCGGCGTTGCCGGTGCGGATGACCTCGGTACCGAATCCGTTGTAGACCGAGAGCAGCGAGTTCAGAAAGCGGTTCGTGACGTGCGTGGTCCGGCCCCACCGGTTGAATACGAGGCGACCGTCTTCGACTTTCGGCTTCGACTGCCACGAGATGCGGACCATCGCGTACGGGGAGGAAGCGAGATGCAGGCCGGCGGCGAACACCTTGACATACTCGTGCACCGCTCCCGGCACGTAGTTGTCGGCGTCGATGAAGCCGATGTGGGCCTTGCCGGCGGCGGCAGCCATCAGGATGCCGATGACCATCGCCTCACCCTTGCCTCGCCGCGCGGTGCCGTCGACCACCAACCGGGACATTCCGCTGGCGGTGAGAGCCTCGGCGAGACCCGGATCATCCTGATGGATCGCCAGCGCCGGCCGATCGGCGGACTCGCAGAATCGCTCGAGGAGACCCGTTTCGATCTCGAAGCGGTCGACGGGCTCGCGCTCGGACGCCGAGACCAGGATGATCAGGCAGTCGTGGGGGATGGCAGACAGGACGCCTTCGATCACTTTGCGACGTTCGTTCTTGGTGGGGACGATGATCGCCATCTTCCGCTCCACCGCGATGAGGCCAGCCGGGGAAACCAGATCCACGAGGCGGCCCTCAATGGTGGCCGCGTCGTCTGCCCCGGACAGGCCGGAGTCGAGCTCGATCACCTGGATGGTCTCGTGAATGCGGACGGCGCCGAACCGCTCGTGGCGATGGGGGTGTTCGATCCGCATGTGCGGCGAGGCTATCCGGGAAGTGTCGGTACCGGGCGATACAGTCGGCGCCGTGAAGGCGCTGCACACCTCCGACTGGCACGTGGGCCGAACGATGCGTGGAAGGAGCCGGGCAGACGAGCATCGCGCCGTGCTCGCTGAGATCGTCGCCCAGGCCGCCGAGCACGCGGTCGATCTCGTGCTTGTGCCGGGAGACCTCTTCGACGTCGCCACTCCGACGCCCGAATCCGAACAGATCGTCTACCGGGCGCTGCTCGATCTGGCCGACGTGGCGCCGGTGGTGGTGGTGTCGGGCAATCACGACAACCCGAGGCGGTTCGAGGCGTTGCAGCCTTTGCTCGATCTGGGGCGCGTGACTGCCGTGTCCTCGATCCGTCCTCCCGACGCGGGCGGCATTCTCGAGTTCGAAGCCTTCGGAACCCGGGTGGTGCCGATTCCCTGGACGAGCCAGCGAGCCATCGTGAGCGCCGACGATCTCATCGCCAAGGATCGTGATGACAACGCGATGGCCTACATCGATCGTATGCGGCGCGTGATCGCGGCGCTCACGGACGATCTGACCACGGACACCGTGAATATCGTTCTCGCCCACCTCATGATGCATGTCGACGCGTCGATGACGGCCGGCAGTGAGCGGGTGGCGCACACGGTGTTCGAGTACTCGCTGCCCGCACAGGTCTTTCCTGGATCGCTCACCTACGTGGCTCTGGGGCATCTGCATCGGCCGCAGAGGATCCCGGCCGCGGCTCCGATCCGATACGCGGGTTCACCGCTGCAGCTCGACTTCGGGGAAGCCGGCGAACAGAAGTCGACCATGCTCGTCGAAGCCGAGCCCGGCCGGCCCGTCACGATGTCCGAGCTGGCGCTCACGGCAGGCACACGCCTCGTCGTCCTGCGCGGCACGCTCGGCGACGTGATCGCCCAGGCCGACGCGGTGGGGGAGGCACATGTTCGAGTGATCTTGGAAGAGCCGCCGCGTGTCGGCTTGGCCGATGAAGTCCGCCAGCAAATCCCGGGTGTGGTGGACGTGGCCCTGGAGCAGCGTGAGGGCGCGGCTCCTGCGCCGACCGCGGTGCGACTCGGTCGCCCGCCGCGAGAGCTCTTTGGGGAGTATCTCGAGCTCACGGATTCGGACCGCTCGCTCGTGTCTGTCTTCGACGAGCTGTTCGACGAGGTCTCGTGAGACCGGTCTCACTCCATCTGGAGGGCTTCACCGCCTTCCGTGACGCCACCGATATCGACTTCGAGGGGGTGGATCTCTTCGCCCTCACCGGACCCACCGGCTCCGGCAAGTCGAGCATCATCGACGCGATCTGTTTCGCGTTGTACGGATGCATCCCGCGCTTGACCGGGGTCGCCCCGGTGGTCTCTCTGGGCAAGCCCGAGGCTCGGATCCGGCTCGTCTTCGAGGTGGAGGCGTCCAAGTACACGGTTTCGCGTCTCGTCGTGCGCCAGGGCGACGGCGCATCGCAGCGAGATGTCCGGTTCGAAGGCCCGGGCTTCGCCGTCGCCGGAGTCCGCGAGGTCGATGCCCGCATCGAGGCCTTGCTCGGGCTCGGCTTCGATCATTTCACGCGGGCCGTCGTGCTTCCCCAGGGGAAGTTCGCAGCTTTTCTGGAGGACGGTCCGGCCGCCAGGGAGCGCTTGCTGAAACAGCTGCTGGATCTCGGCGTGTACGAAGAGATGCGAAAGCTCGGCGCCTCCCACGCCGCCCGTCTCGAAGGCGAGCTGGCACTCGTCGACGTCCAGCTCCACGATCTCCTCGTCGAGCCCGGCGATGTACAGGATGCAGAGGAGCGGCTGGGGCACCTCGTTGCCCTCCGCGAGGTCGTCACCGAGGCCTCGGGTACCGAGGACAAGATCAACACGGCGCTCGCCGCGGCTCGAGAACAGCGTGATTCGAGGACGCGGGACATCGACCGTCTCGAGCTCGTCAAGCCGCCCGAGGATCTCGGCCGGCTGGCCGAGGAGCTCGCGGCGGCGCGGGTCGCAGCGACCTCCGCTGCGGCTGCCCACGGCGAAGTCCAAGCGGCCCTGTCCGACCTCGCCGAGCGCCGTGCCGTCTACGGCGAGATCGCCGCTCTCGACCGGGCCGTGGAAGCTCACGGCAGGTTCGTCGAACTGCAGAAACGGGCGGAGAAGGGCAGAGAGGTGGTCGCCGTCGCACGCACCAAGCATCGAGAAGCCGCCGCCCTGCTCGAGCAGGCTGAAGCGAAACGCCAGACAGCTGCCGACCAACTGCGCCAGGTCGACCAGCGCCACGCCGCCCATGGGCTGCGCACCGAGCTGTCCGAAGGCGACGACTGCCCGGTGTGCCTCCAGAAGGTCGGCACGCTCCCCGAGGAGGCGCATCTGCCCGACCTGGAGGCCGCCCGTCTGGCGCTCACGGATGCCTCCGCCGCTCGCGACGAGGTCACCGCACAGCTCGCGGCGATCACTGCCGAGCTCGCCCGGCTCGAGGGTCATCTCGACCAGCTCACCGCCGAGCTGGCCGAGGCCGAAAGCACCGCCTCGGGCCTCCCGCCGTTGGCCGAAGTGCTCGAGGCGCGCGAGAAAGCGTCCGGCCTCGACCTCGAAGTGGCCAACCTCACGGCGAAGCTCGCCATCGCCCGTGCCGCCCGGGACGAGTCGACGGCTCGCCTCGAGCAGGCCGAGAAAGCGGGCGATGTCGCCGCTGCCGCGTTGGACCGGGCACGGGACACGCTCGGCGGTCTCGATCCGCCGGTTCCGACGCGTGTCGACCCCGGCCGGGATTGGGAGGGGCTCCTCGAATGGTGTCGAATCCGGGCGACTGAACTCCGTACCGAGCATCGGGAGGCGGAGACAGAGGTGGCCCGCCACACGGCGGAACTGCAGGAGCTGCGTGACACGCTCCGGAGCGCGGCGGACGCCGCCGGACTGAGGGACACGTCGGGAGATCTCAAGGTGGCCGTCGCCACCGCGATCGCCACCACCGACGTCACCCTTGCCCGGCTCCGAACCGATCTCGCCAAGAAGATCGACCTGACGGACCGTCGCAAGATCCTGGACCTCGATCGCGTGCGGTACGACGAGACCGCCAAGCTTCTCCGTTCGAATCGGTTCCAACAATGGCTGATCGAAGAGTCGTTGGTGGGCCTCGTCGCCTTCGCCAACGCCGAACTCGCCAAACTCGCCGACGGGGCGTACTCCCTGGTCGTCGACAAGGGCGAATTCGAGGTGATCGACCATCGCAACGCCGAAGCTCGTCGGTCCGTCAAGACGCTGTCGGGCGGCGAGACCTTCCTCGTGTCCCTGGCGTTGGCGCTGGCACTAGCCGAGCGCGTGGTGGCGACGTCGGCGATCGGGACGGCCCGAATCGAGTCGTTGTTCCTCGATGAAGGCTTCGGCACCCTCGATGCGGACACGCTCGACACGGTTGCGTCCGTGGTTCAGGAGCTGGGTTCCCGCGACCGCATGATCGGGTTGGTGACACATGTGCGCGAGCTCGCCGATCAGATCCCGACACGGTTCGAGGTCAAGCGGCTTCCGGATGGCGCAACGATCACGAGGATCGATTCGTGAGATTCTCCGTCGAGACATGGGCGCCGGAGTACGGCTCGCCGGTGGAAGCCGAAATGGAAGAGTCCCCGACCGCGGTCGACATCGCCGCCGAGATGCCAGCCGGCGAGTGGCGGCCGCTCGACGCGGCGGGCCCCCCCGCCGACGACGTGATCTTCGTGGACGGCGTCCGCAGGATCGACGCCAACGTGTGGATCGACGACGGCTCCGAACCGCCGACGTACGGTGTCTGCGCGTCGTATGCCGCCGGCGCGGTGCGGTGTAACGGGGCGGCTCAGATCGTCGACGCGAAGGTCGATCGTGGTCTCTTCACGGCTGGTCGCGATGCCGAGGCGATCGAGACGCGACATGGCCGCTACGAGGTTGTGGCGACTGTCGGGTCTGCCCCGGAGGACCTCTGGATCGGCATCCAGAAGCGAATGGGGGTCCTGGAGGGGATCGTGTCGGCGGGGCTCGACGGCTCCGGCATGGTCGTCGTCGACGGTCCGCTGTCGCACCACCAGCACGTGAAGGGGGCGATCGGCTACGTCAAGACCCAGCACGTCCACCATCTCCCGGCCGAGGTTCGTCCGATCCTCCGTACGCTTCCCGTGGGGCGTCGCACGCCGGTCTTCGTGATGGGCGGCGCCAGGCAGGTGTACTCGTGGTACCTGCGGCTGTCGTCGGTGGGCGGCGTGATGTCCGGCGTCGTTCGATGCGAGGTGGCGGCGATCGGCACGGTCACCGACGTGATCGCGCTGGCGGGCCGGGTCACGGCCACCCTCCCGAGGTTCGCGTCCCACGAGCACAAGGATCCCCGCGCTCCGCAGAACCTGTATCCGATCGGAGGTCTCGAGCGCGAACTCCGCCGACGCCTCGGCGACCAGATGCTCATGTACCGCGCTCTCCGCCGCGCCGCCCACTGACCCCTTCGGGTAGCCCGATCCCCGCGTACCCAGGGTTAGATCGGACGTATACGTCCGATCTGGCCCGCGGTTCCGGGTTTCAGGCCTCGCGGCGTGAGGCGAGGATCGCTCCGACGATGACGAGGACCGACCCGGCGATGGCGGCGGCGGTGACGAGATCACCCCGGAAAATCACGCCGAGGGCGAGGGAGATCACCGGAATCAGATAGGTGATGAACGACGCCCGGGGACCGCCGACGCGGCCCACCAGCGTGGCCATCAACACGAAGGCCAGGCCCGTGCACACGACTGCCAGCACCACGGTGGCGGTGGCGGCGGAGAGCGTGAGACTCGAGTTCGCCACGCCGAGCATGCCGAAGGGCGTCGTCCAGATCGTTGCCAGAAGGAGCATCCGGGCCATGACCGGGACGGATCCATACTTGTGCTGGATCGGTCCGGCGATGTTCGTGGCGACGCCGTAACACAACGTCGCGAACAGCACCATCGCCACCCCGATGAACGCGCTCTCGCCCGCCGCTCCCGATGACAGGCTCACCGCGACGATCCCGACGAAGCCAATCGAGAGGCCGAGGCGCTGGGGTCCTCGGCTGGGTCGGCCGAAGAACAACCCACCGATGACTGCGGTGAAGATCGGCACGGCCCCGTTCAGCATCCCGGTCACCGCCGAATTGATGTACTGCTGGGCGAGCGGGAACAGGGTGAACGGCACACCCACCCAAACGATCGACAGCCACAGCACCTTTCGGCGATCCTCCGGAGCGAACCGAATCCGTGCTGTAGGGAGCACCGCCAGCGCGAGTGCTCCCAGTCCCACCCTGATCCACGTGATGAGACCCGGATGGAAGGCGCCGAGCGCGATGTCGATCAGGAGGTACGAAGACCCCCAGATGAACGACATCGCAAAGAACAAGCCCCAGTCCGTCGGCTCGAACTGTTCGCGGTCGCTCCGGGCAGCAGTGACGGGCAGGCTCATGTCGTCATGTCGACGACATGAGCGGGAACTTCGACGCTCGGGTGGTTGCGGGGATCGGTGATCGGCGCGGTGTAGCCCTTGGCCGTTGGCAGGACTCCCGCCCAGATCGGGAGGGAGTAGTCATCGGGTTCGTCGTTGGGCCCGCCGTCGCGCATCTTGACCGACGCCTCGTCGATCGGGATCGAGAACATGGCCGTTCCCCGAACCTCCTTGTCGGTCATCGCTCGGAGGTGGGGCCGGCGTCCCGGGAGGATCTTGTCCACGTACGCATCGAGGATTCGACGGCGCTCGTCGACCGACGCGACATGTTCGGTCCGGCCGAACATCACGACCGACCGGTAGTTGGCAGAATGGTGAAACGCCGACCGGGCGAGCACCAGGGCGTCGATCAGCGTGATCGTCACGCACACCTCCACTCCGGGCTTCGCCGTCCGGAAAAGCCGTGTTGCCGGCGAGCCATGCAGGTAGAGGCGGTCGTCGAGGCGGGCGTGCAACATCGGAATCACGACGGGTCGATCCCGATGGACGAGTCCGACGTGAGCGACGGTCGCTTCGTCGATGATCGAATACGCGAGGTCGCGGTCATACGAGCCCCGGGCGGCGTAGCGGACATCGGTCGTTTCGTTCTGTATGAGTCTTGGACGCGGCATGGTGAGAGTGGGTAGTATGTACCAATACAATGACGATGCTGTATCAGGACAAATATAACACTGATCGTTTGGCCTCCGCTCTCGAGCTGAGCGAGCGGCTCGAAGCCGACATCGCCGCAGGTGCGATCTCGAGCGGAGATCGTCTCCCGTCCATCCGCGACATGGCCGCACTCACCTCACTGGCCCCCAACACGGTGGCTGCTGCCTACCGCAGGCTGGCCGACCGGGGCGTCGCCGTCAGCCACGGTCGGGGCGGAACCTTCGTTCTCGAACGTCCCGCGCTCGGTCTGCAAGGTTCGCCCAGCGTTCCACCGGGTGCCGTCGACCTGGCGTCGGGGACACCCGATCGACGGCTCTTGCCGGATCTCGGCCGCTACGTCGTCCATCCGGGGCCGTCCACGTCCTACATCGACCCTCCGATACTCCCGGAGTTGGCCGAGGCCGGGCTCGCCTGGCTCGGCAGCCAGGGTGTCGAAGCGTCGCGTCTTCTCGTCACGTCGGGTGCGCTCGACGCCATCGAGCGCGTGCTGACCGCCCGACTGCGGCCTGGAGATGCGGTTGCCGTCGAGCGGCCGGGCTGGTCGGCGGTCACCGACCTCGTCGCGGCACTCGGGATGCGCAGCGTCGGCGTGACCACCGATGACAGAGGGATGGTGCCCGACGTCCTCGAACAGCATCTGGCCGCGCTCGACGCCGTCGTCGTCACTCCCCGTGCACAGAATCCTCTCGGCGCGGCGATCGACTCCCGGCGTCGCTCCGAATTGGCATCGATCCTCGACACACGGCCCGATCTTCTCATCGTCGAAGACGACCACGCGGGACCGATCGCCGGAGCCCCGTTGTATCCGATCAGCCCCGGTCGTCGCCGGTGGGCTTTCGTCCAGTCGGTTGCGAAGGCTCTCGGGCCCGACCTGAGGCTGGCGCTGGTCATCGGCGACGACCTCACCATCGACCGCGTGGGCGGCCGCTTCGGCGTCGGTCCGGGGTGGGTGAGCCGGATCCTGCAGCGGGCGGTGGCGGCCATGATGACCGACCGCGCCATCACCACGCTGATGGGGGACGCCGAAGCGGAGTACGCGCGGCGGCGCGAGCTGCTCATCGGAGCGCTCTCGGCCACAGGTCTGGCCGGAGCGATCGGACGCTCCGGGCTCAACGTGTGGGTGCCAGTGAGGTCCGAACAGGCGTCGCTGACAGCTGCATCGGCCCACGGGTTCGTTCTCCGCGGAGGCGCGTCGTTCAGTGGGGTCGACCCTGCGGTTCGGATCACCGTCTCGAATCTCGACGACCACGAGATTCCACGTCTGGCGGCAGCCGTTGCCGACCCGGGCGAGGCAGGGCGGCGGCTGGTGTAGCGTCCGAGGATGGCTGCAACCAACTTCACTTCCGTCGACGAGTTGCGCGACGCAGTGGGATCCCATCTCGGGTATTCCGAGTGGTGGGAGATCTCCCAAGACCGCGTCAACCGCTTTGCCGATGCCACCGACGACCACCAGTTCATCCACGTCGATCCCGAGAAGGCGGCCATGTCACCGTTCGGCGGGACGATCGCCCACGGGTACCTGACCCTCTCCCTCGCCGTTCCGCTGTCCCAGCAGATCGTCTCCGTCGACGGCGTACGAATGGCTGTCAATTACGGGGCCAACAAGGTTCGCTTTCCTGCCCCGGTCCCTGTCGGGTCGCGTGTGCGGGCGGGTGCGGTGCTGGAGTCGGTCGACGACGTCGCCGGCGGCGTCCAGGTCGTCTTCACGCTCACCTTCGAGATTGAGGGCGGAACCAAGCCGGTGTGTGTGGCTGAGACCGTCAGCCGCTATTACTTCTGACCCGACCCCCGACCGCGTTCTACCACGCGAAACGACACGTTTTTGTGTCGCTCATTCGCTAAGAAACGGTCACTCCGGGCGGGCTTCGCGGGTCATGAGGGCGAGGACGGCTTCGCGGGGGTGGGCTCCGTCGTGGAGGACGCGGGCGACCTGAGAGGCGATCGGCATGTCGATGCTGTGCCGGGCGGCGAGCTGCAGCACCGGCCGGGCGGTCTTCACCCCTTCGGCGACCATCTGCATCTCCGAGACGACCTCGTCGAGCTTGCGACCGGCTGCCAGCGCCATGCCGACTCGGTTGTTGCGGCTGTCGTCTGACTCGCAGGTGGCGATCAGGTCACCGATACCCGCCAGTCCCGCGAAGGTCTCGTGTCGACCACCCATCGCCATCCCGAGACGCGTGATCTCCGCCAGGGCCCGGGTGATGAGGGCGGCGAGGGTGTTCTGGCCGAAGCCGAGACCTCTCGCCATCCCGGCCGCGATCGCCATCACGTTCTTGAGTGCCCCCGCCAGCTCGCACCCCGTCACGTCCTGATTGGTGTACACCCGGAACGTGGGATCCATGAACGCGCTCTGGAGTCGGGAGGCCGCGGCGAGGTCCTCCATCCCGATCACCGCCGCGGCCGGGGCACCCGACATCACCTCCTTCGCCAGATTCGGTCCGGTGAGAACCCCGGATCGACCGGGGTCATGGCTGGGCATCACCGAAGCGATGATCTCGGTCATCCGCATCGAGGTGTCCTGCTCGATGCCCTTGGTCAGGCTGAGAACGGGAGTGTCATCTGCGATCCCGCCGGCGAGACTCTCCAGCACCCGGCGGAATCCGTGCGAGGGCACCGCCATCACCACTGCTTCGGCCCCTTCGATCGCGTCCGCGCCGACGGCGGTGGCGCGGAGGCCGTAGGGGAGCCGATGGCCCGGCAGGTAGTCGGGGTTCTCACCGGAGGTGTTGATGGCCTCCGCCAGCTCGGCTCGACGTGACCACAGGACCACCGGGTTCGTGCGAGCGGCCAGCGCCGCCACGGTCGTCCCCCACGATCCGGCTCCGATGACTGCGATGCGCATGGCGGCCGACGTTACCGGACGACTTCGACTGCTCGCCGCCGCCGCTACCTTTTCGTCCGTCCCCTCCCCGGAGTCCTCCGTCCATGGCGCTGCAAGCCGGCATCGTCGGTCTTCCCAACGTCGGAAAGTCGACGCTGTTCAACGCGCTCACCGCGGCGGGGGCCGAAGCCGCCAACTACCCCTTTGCCACGATCGAACCGAACGTGGGTGTCGTGGCGGTCCCCGACGAGCGTCTCGGTCTCATCAACTCGGTCATCGAGACGAAGAGGATCGTTCCCACCTCCGTCGAGATACTCGACATCGCCGGTCTCGTGAAGGGGGCGTCGGAGGGTGAGGGGCTCGGCAACCAGTTCCTCGGTCACATCCGCTCCGTCGATGCGGTCATCCACCTCGTCCGGTGCTTCGAGGGTGACGTGACCCACGTCGACGGGACGGTCGACCCCGCTCGTGACATCGACACGGTCGATCTCGAGCTGATCCTGGCGGACCTCGCCGTGGTCAGCCGACGGCTGGATCGGCTGCAGCGCTCGGTCAGAACGGGCGACAAGGGTCTCATACTCGCCCTCGGCGTGACCGAGCGGTTGCACACCTGGCTCGCGGACGGCAATCCGGCACGATCGATGCCGGTGACCGACGACGAACGCGCCACGCTGAGCGACGCCCAGCTCATCACTCTCAAACCGGTGCTGTTCGTGTGCAACGTCGACGAGAGGGGCCTGGCGGGCAACGACCACGTCGATGTCGTGAGGTCGGTCGCCGCCGCGTCCGGTGCGGGAGTCGTGGTGATCTGCGCCCAGGCCGAGGCCGACATCGCCGAGTTGGATGGAGCCGACCGGCAGGTGTTCCTCTCAGATCTCGGGCTGACAGAGCCCGGCCTGGCGGCACTGTCGCGGGAGGCCTACGCGCTCCTGGGTCTCGACACCTTCTTCACCGCCGGTCCCAACGAGATACGGGCGTGGACGGTCCGCAAGGGCACGAAGGCTCCCCAGGCTGCCGGGGTCATCCACTCGGACTTCGAGAAGGGCTTCATTCGGGCGGAGGTCTACACGATTCCCGACCTCGTGGCCCACGGGTCCGAAGCTGCACTGAGGGCGGCTGGCAAGCTCCGGGTGGAGGGCAAGGATTACGTCGTTCGGGACGGCGACGTGATCTTCTTCCGCTTCAACGTGTGAGATGAAACTGACGAGGCCCCGGTAAGGGGGAACCGGGGCCTCGTCATCTCTCTCCCTCCAAGAGGGGAGGACCGCGCGGAGCCTCTGAAGGCATGCCAGGGAGGTGCCCACTCCGCCACGGTTGCCAAGCGAGGATGTGGGGGTCATCTCCCGCCCGCGAGCGCACCATAGAACTGGTCTTTCGCCGCGTGCAACCAAAGGCCTGCGAACGATTGCAGTACCGGCCCGGCAGGGCGTCTCGCTACACGCGTCGGATCATTCGTTAGGCTTGGATCCGCCATCGAACCTGGCGGGAGAGACCCTCTGCGGAGGGCGCCGAAGGGGCAATCCATCCCCGGAAACTCTCAGGCATCAGGACCGCTCAGGGAAGGCAGCGCTGTGCCGCGCGAGCGGACGAGGCGGGGGACTGACGACCTCAGGAGGCGTGATGGAACCCCGACCCTTTCACGAACGGCACATCGGACCCGACCAGGTTGACATCGAGCTGATGCTGTCCGTGATCGGAGCAGACTCGCTGGCTGCCCTCGTCGACCAGACGGTGCCCGCGGGCATTCGAGACGACTCCTTGGCGCTCCCCGCCGCCCTGTCCGAGTCCGCCGCCGTGGAGCGCCTCGCCGCCCTCGCCGGCCGCAACGTCGTTGCGAAGTCCATGATCGGTATGGGCTATCACGGAACCATCACGCCGCCGGTCATCCGGCGCAACGTGCTCGAGGACCCCTCGTGGTACACCGCCTACACGCCGTACCAGGCCGAGATCTCCCAGGGACGGCTGGAAGCGCTCCTCAACTTCCAGACCATGGTGTCGGACCTGACGGGCCTGCCGGTTGCCAACGCCTCCTTGCTCGACGAAGGAACCGCTGCAGCCGAAGCGATGGCCATGGCGCACCGAGCCGACCGGGGGCGTCGAAACACCTTTCTCGTCGACGCCGGCTGTCACCCCCAGACGATCGCCGTGGTGACCACCAGGGCCGCCGCGGTGGGCATCGACGTCGTCGTCGTCGAACCGGACTCCTTCGACTTCACGGACGCGTTCGGACTGCTCGTCCAGTACCCCACGACCACCGGCGAGGTCCGCGACCATTCCGACCTCGCGGCGCGGGCCACGGCTGCCGAGATGACGGTCGTCGCAGCCGCCGATCTGCTCGCGCTCGTGTTGCTGCGCCCGCCGGGCGAGTGGGGGGCGCACATCGCCGTTGGCTCCACCCAGCGATTCGGGGTGCCGATGGGGTTCGGCGGGCCGCATGCGGCGTACATCTCCACGGTCGAAGAACTCGTTCGATCGCTGCCGGGTCGACTGGTCGGCGCGTCACGGGACGCGTCAGGGCGTGTCGCTCACCGGCTGGCGCTTCAGACCAGGGAACAGCACATCCGTCGGGAGCGAGCGACCTCGAACGTCTGCACCGCGCAGGTGCTCCTGGCGGTGATCGCCGGCTTCTATGCCGCATGGCACGGACGGGACGGGCTCGAGGCCATCGCCCAGCACGTCACCACCCAGACCTCGACGCTCGCCGCCGGTCTCACCGTGGCTGGTTGGGCGTTGGGACACGACACCTGGTTCGACACGCTGTGCGTCGTCACGGGGGACGGCACCGACGAGGTCATCGAAGCGGCGCGGCGCAATGGATTCAACCTGCGTCGCGTCGACGACCGCCATGTGGGTGTCACCTGTGACCAGACGACCGAGGCCTCCGACGTCGACGCGGTCCTGGCGGCGTTCGGGGCCCAACGCGGCGAGGACACCACCGAGGGCATTCCCGAGCGGATGCGTCGTTCCAGTGAATTCCTGACCCATCCTGTCTTCTCCCGTTACCGGTCCGAGACCGAGATGCTGCGGTACCTGCGGATGCTGTCTGACAAGGATCTCGCCCTCGACCGGACGATGATCCCCCTCGGGTCATGCACGATGAAGCTGAATGCGACCTCGGAGATGGTCCCGATCACGTGGCCCGGCTTTGCCGACATCCATCCTTTCGTTCCGGCCGACCAGGTGCTCGGGTATCACCGCCTGATCGAAGACCTCGAGGAGTGGCTGGCGGAGATAACCGGGTACGACGCGGTGTCCTTGCAGCCGAACGCCGGTTCTCAGGGCGAGTTCGCCGGGCTGATGGCGATCCGGGCCTACCACACCGACAACGACGGGTCAGATCGCACGATCTGTCTGATTCCCTCCTCGGCGCACGGCACCAATGCTGCCTCGGCGGTGATGGCGGGTTTCGATGTCGTCGTCGTGGCGTGTGACGACGAGGGCAACGTCGATGTCGACGACTTGGCTGGAAAGCTCGAAAAGCACCGAGATCGGGTGGGTGCATTGATGGTCACGTATCCGTCGACCCACGGCGTGTTCGAGGAAGCCATCGTCGAGATCTGTGACATGGTCCACGCCGCAGGCGGACAGGTGTACGTCGACGGTGCCAATCTGAACGCTCTCGTCGGGATCGCCAAGCCGGGTCGCTTCGGCGCCGACGTGTCCCACCTCAACCTGCACAAGACCTTCACCATCCCCCATGGCGGAGGGGGCCCCGGTGTGGGACCGATCGGCGTCCGCTCCCACCTCGCCCCGTATCTGCCGGGACATCCCGTCAGTGGCGGGCCGAGCGTCGTTGGCCCGGTGTCCTCGGCGCGGTGGGGCTCGGCCGGGATCCTCCCGATCCCGTGGGCCTACATCGCGATGATGGGCCCTGACGGGTTGAGGCGGGCTTCCGAGGTGGCGATTCTCAACGCCAACTATGTCGCGGCTCGCCTCGCCCACGCTTATCCGATCCTCTACCGTGGCCGGAACGGCCGGGTGGCCCACGAGTGCATCGTCGACGTGCGCGGGTTGACGAAGACCTCGGGGATCACTGCCGAAGACGTCGCCAAACGCCTCGCCGACTACGCCTTCCATGCGCCGACCCTGTCCTTTCCGGTCCCGGGCACGCTGATGATCGAGCCAACCGAGTCCGAATCGTTGGCCGAACTCGATCGTTTCTGCGACGCGATGTTGGCGATCCGCGGGGAGATCCGCCGTGTCGAGGACGGGGATTGGCCGCGGGATGACAATCCTCTGACCCGGGCGCCGCATCCGGCCGAGGATGTGATCGGTGCGTGGGACCGGGCCTACCCGGCCGATGTCGCTGCCTTCCCGGTAACATCGTTGCGCACGAAGGGATACTTCCCACCGGTCAGCCGGATCGACGGACCGGGCGGCGACAGGAATCTCGTCTGTTCGTGTCCGCCGCTGGCGGAGTACGAGACATGAACGAATTCCTTCACCGGACGGGGGAACGTGCCGATTCCTGGGGGTTCGTTCAGCCCTCGGTTTCGAATGCCTCCCAGGTCCGGCTATACGAACGAAGACACAACGGAGACAAATCAGGTGGATTTCAGGGGACATCTCCGGCTCCCGGAGGATGCCGGCACCGGCATCCCTGTCCTGCTGCGCCTGGACGACATCTTCATCGTCATCTCGTCCGACGGTGACGAGTTGGGCACCTGGCGCGCCGACGACATCGTCATCTCACGCATCTTCTCGAACCAGTTCGCGATCGATCTCGACGGCGAACCGATGGTCTTCGTCGCCCAGGACGCCCTGGGTTTCGCCTACGACGGCATCACCGCGATCGAGGACCTCCAACAGCGGCTGACCAAGCGGCGGACCTTCAAACGGTCCAAGAAGCGGGAGAAGCCGCCGGTGGGCGAGACCCTGCGTGCCCAACCGACCGAGGTCGGGCCGGCGGCGGGCATCCCCGCGGTGCAGACTCCCGAGCTGGCCGTTGCCGAGGGTGATCTCGAGGTGGCTTTCGCCGACACTCCGCAGCCAATCTGGTCGCCGCCGTCGGCGAGACACGGGGTCCCTGCGGCTGAGCCGGTGCCTGAGGCCGCCGACTTCGAACCGCTCATCCCCGAGCCGCTCAAGGATGGCGTCGGGGAGCCGCCCGCCGAGCCCCCTGCCGATGTCCGCGTCTCGTACGCTCCTTCCGCCAGCCCCGAGGAGCGTCTCGCGGATCTCGGCGAGCCGAGCCCCGCGCGGTCCGCTCCGGCAGTGCCAGCCGAGCCCGACGTGCCCGAGTCCGAGCCGGCGACCAAGCCCAAGCCGGCGACCAAGCCCGTGCGGGCGACGAGGCCCGTGCGGGCGACCAGGCCCAAGCCGGCGACCAGGCCCAAGCCCGAGGCCGAGCCCGAATACGAACTCGAGTCCGAGCCCGCGGCCGAGCCCGAATACGAACTCGAGTACGAGATCGAAGAGATCGGTCCCGCCGCCAGCGGTGCCAACTGGCTCGATGAAGGTCCGTTCGTGGGTGCCGTCGAGGCGGAATACGAGATCGAGGAGTCTGTTCTCCCCGCCGCCGGCGTTGCCGACATCTTCACACCGAACGTTTCCGATGCGTCCGGTCGACGAGATCCGGGCGAGGACCCTCGGGAAGTCGACGGTCGTCGGTTCTCGCGCGACGTCGAGGTTTCCCTGCCGGAGACCGAACCCGAGCCGGTCCCGGACATCGCGCTGCCGGAGGCCGAACCCGAGCCAGTCCCGGACACTCCGGCGGTCTCGAACGGGCACCTGGCGAGGCCGGCTGCCGAAGAACCCCAGACCCGCGAGCGGCGACACTCCCTCTTCGGTCGGTCCCGAGACAAGAAGGCCCCTCTTCACGACCATCGCTACGGCGAGCCCAAGACCATCGGTGGACTCACCCGGCAGGTGTGCGAGGTGTGCGGTCATGTGACGTTCAGCGCCGAGGACGTGTACCAGGGCTGGTGAGAGAGCCGACGATCCATCCCGGCGCGTTCGTGGCGGACAGCGCCCACATCCACGGCCACGTAGTCATCGGGGACGGAGCAGTGATCCTCTTCGGAGTTGTGATCCGCGCCGAGTTCGACGAGATTCGGATCGGCTCGGAGACGAACATCCAGGATGGCACCGTGATCCACTGCGATGCGGGCGCGCCAGTCTCGATCGGCGATCGTGTCACGGTCGGTCACGCCGCGGTGATCCACGGAGCGACGGTGGGCGACGACTGTCTCGTCGGTATCGGCAGCCGCGCCCTGAACGGATCGGTGCTGGGCCGGGCCGCCTGGTTGGGGGCGGGGGCGATTCTCACAGAGGGAAGCGAGATTCCGCCGGCCACGTTAGCGCTGGGCATCCCCGCCCGTCCGGTGCGGGATCTCACCGCCGACGAGATGGCTCGTCAGCGCCGCGGTGTCGCCGATTACCAGCGAATCGCCGCCATCTACCGGGATCGTCTCACGACCTGATCTTCGTCGACGGCTCCCAGGTGAACCGTCGGATGGCGACCAGCGCGCCGAGACCCCCCCATGCGATCAGGGTGGCGAGCTCGGCCAGTGGAAAGCCCGCTTCGACGAGGGGGTTCCACTGTTCGGAGAATGCAGCGACGAATGGACGCAACGGGAAGACACCGGCCAGGACCGCCAGCCACTCGGGTCCGGACTCGACGGGGAAGAACACGCCGGAGATGAACGCGAGAGGGAGAATCGTGGCGTTGGCGATGGCCGGCGCCGCCTGGCCGTTGCTGGTGAGCCCGGCGACCGCCAAGGCCAGCGCCGACCAGCAGGCCGCACCGATGACGAGGACCAGGGCTGCTGTAGCCAGACGACCCCACAACACCCGCACATCGAAGGCGAGCACGCCAACCACCAACATGACGGCGACGCTCGACAGCCCGATCCCGCTCGCCGCCAGAACTCGCCCTCCGAGGTGGGCGGCCGGAGGCAGGGGAGTACCCAGCACCCGTTTGAGGATCCCGTCCTCACGATCCATGGAGGTCGTGATCACGAGGTTCGTGTAGCACGCCGTGACGATCGAGAACACGGCGATCGCCGGCGTGAAGAACTGCGCGAAAGCGAGTCCACCGAGCGCCTCGATGCGGGCACCGCCGTTGAGGAGGTTGAACAGGACGAGGAACATGAGCGGGAAGGCCACCGTGAAGAAGGCCGCGACCGGAACCCGCCAGAACACCCTCGTGTGGTGGACGAACTCCCACCAGAGGAGACGCATCACGGTGTCTCGCCCGCCAGTTCCAGGTAGACGTCCTCGAGGGACGGACGGATCACCTCCAGGCCATCGAGCGCCACGTCGTGCTCGAGTGCCCACCCTGTCAGAGCGTGCAGGGTCGACACCGCTGCCTCGTCGATCATCTCGGTCCAGCCGTTCAGCTCGATCGACACGAGCTTGCGCAGGTCGGGTGGCAGCGAGACGCGAGGCGTCCGGAATCTGATCCGGGCGAGTCGCTGCTCGCGCCCGCCGAGAGTGGACGGGTCGCCTTCGGCCACGATGCGGCCGCCGGCGATCACTGCCACTCGATCAGCGAGCTGGTGAGCTTCGTCGAGGTAGTGGGTCGTGAGGATCACCGTGGCCCCGTCGGCGGCGAGTTCGGCCACCAGTCGCCACGCCTCCCGGCGCGCCGCCGGATCGAACCCGGTGGTGGGTTCGTCGAGAAAGATGAGCTCGGGGCGGCCGATGATCGCCGCCGCCATGTCGACTCGCCTGCGTTGGCCGCCGGAGAGGGTCTTGATGCGGGCGTCTGCCTTTTCGGTCAGGCCCACCCGGTCGATCGTGGCGGCGACGTCGGCGGGGCGGGAGTACACCCGGGCAAGCCGGGTGATCGCCTCACGGACGGTGAGCTCCTTTTCGATTCCCGACTGTTGGAGAACGATCCCGATGCGATCGCGCCAGGTGGCAGGTGCGCGTCTGGGATCGGCGCCGAGGACGCGCACGACACCGGAGTCCGGTCGGCGATAGCCTTCGAGGATCTCCACGGTGGTCGTCTTTCCCGCCCCGTTCGGACCGAGCAGCGCGAAGACCTCACCAGCTTCCACCGAGAGGTCGATGCCTGCGACCGCCACCACCCCGTCATAGGACTTTCGGAGATCCGCGACCTCGATGACCCCCATCAGGCTGGACCCCAACGAAGCGGAAGTCTCAGAGGCCCCACTTCCAAACCATGGCTGCCAGCGTGATCAGCAGGATGACCGTGTCCAGCATCTCGATCGGTCGGGTCTTGACGGCGATCGCGTCTGCACCCGCCGTGTCGCCGGCATCGAGCATCGCCGCGGCGGCCTCGCCGCGCTTGCCGAACACGGCGGGTCCGACCGCCGCGCCAAAGATGACGGCGGCGAAGCCGATGGAGACGAAGGGTGCGCCGAATCCGATTGCGTCGTTGTTCAGAACCAACAGGATTCCAGTGACGAGGACAACGACGGCCGCCGGAGCGAAGAGCCGGGTCCCCAGCCCCACCTGATTGCGGTACCACGCGGAGCGGGCCACTGGCTGAGCTCCGCGGACCATCGGGCCCTCGATCACGGTGCGGAGGGAGCCGCCGATCCATGCCGCAGCTGCGGCGATGTGGAGAAACAGCAGGAACAGATACACAGAACCTCTCTCGGAGACTTGGCGACGATACCCGGTCGAATTGCTCTCCTGACTGTCTGGGTAGCCTGAAACCCATGTCCGCCCCAGTGATTCCCGTGTTGATGTCCGGCGGACGGGGCAGCCGCCTGTGGCCGCTGTCGCGGGTAGCCAGGCCGAAGCAATTGCAGCGTCTCATCGGCACCGCCACCCTCTTGCAGACGACGGCCACGCGACTGGCCGGGCTCGAAGGACTCGCCTCGCCGATCCTCGTGTGCGGAGCTGGGCATTCCGCCGAGGCGCTCGACCAGCTCGCCGCTGTCGGCTGTCACCCGCCGATCACGATTGCCGAACCGGTGGGTCGCAACACGGCACCGGCCATAACCGCAGCGGCGCTCGTCGCGCCGCCTGACTCGGTACTGGTCGTCCTGCCGGCCGATCACATCGTGGCGGATCTCGAGGCGTTCCGCGACGCGGTGACGCTCGCCGTCGACAAGGCAACGGACGGAGCCATCGTGACATTCGGCGTGGTCCCGAGTCGTGTCGAGACCGGATACGGCTACATCGAAGCGTCCGGTGATGGGCCGGTTCGGCAAATCGTGGAGTTCTTGGAGAAACCGGACGCCGAGACTGCTGGCCGGCTCGTCGACGGTGGAAGGCACTTCTGGAACTCAGGCATGTTCGTGTTCCGGCCGGACACGGTCCTGGAGGAGATCCACCGACACGCCCCGGAGATCGTTGGCTCCGTCGAAAGGTCTCTGGCGTCGGCGACTGCGCCGATCATGCGCCCCGGGCCCGAGTTCGCCACCGCGCTGTCCATACCGTTCGATGTGGCCGTCATGGAAAAGACCGCGCGCGGCGTGATGATTCCGTTGGACGCGGGCTGGGACGACGTCGGATCCTGGCGCTCTCTCTGGGAGGTGAGCGAGCGCGACCGGGACGAGAACGCACTGGTTGGCGACGTCATCTCACAGGACACACATCGTTCCTACATCAGGGCGGGAGATCGCCCGGTGGTGGTGCTGGGTCTGGATGACGTCGCCGTCGTGGATGCCGGAGATGTGGTCTTCGTCGCGTCCATGCGTCACGCCCAGGACGTGAGGGACCTGGTCACCCGTCTCGAGAAGGACCGGCCCGATCTCACCTGATCGGGGAAAATCTCGGTGTCTGGCGGGTTCTACCATCGGCCCATGTCGCATCGTGTGCTGGTGTTGATCGTCGCGATCTTTCTCGCCGGCTGCTCGGGCGCTCCGCCGGAGGATGCGACCGGTCAGCAGATCTATTCCCAACTCTGCGCCAGCTGTCACTCACGCGATCTTGGCGGCGGCGTCGGGCCAGCACTCGGGCCGGGCTCGGCTGCATCGGGTCTCTCCGACGAGGTCATCGCCCGGACGATCCGCCAGGGGCGGGGCAGCGGCATGCCGGCCTTCGATCACACGCTGTCCGACGCCCAGCTTTCGCGACTCGTCGAATTCATCCGGGAGCGGCAGGCCGGATGACTCTCGGTGACGTCACACTCCATCCTGTCCGCATTCCGATGCGCGTCCGGTTTCGACGCGTCAGCTGGCGTGAGGCGGTGTTGATCGAGGGAGCGGCCGGCTGGGGTGAGTTCAGCCCCTTCCCCGAGTACCCGCCGACCGTGACCGCCCGCTGGCTGGCCGCAGGACTGGAGGCCGCGGTCCGGGAGTGGCCGGCCGCAGTCCGAGACACGGTGGCGGTGAATGTCACGATTCCGGCGGTCGATCCCGAAGTGGCGTTCCACACGGTCATCGAGTCCGGATGCCGCACCGCAAAGGTGAAGGTGGCAGAACCCGGTGACGACCCCGGACTCGACCACGACCGGCTGGCCGCTGTGCGTCAGGCGCTGGGGCCGGAGGGCAAGTTGCGGATCGACGTCAACGCACAGTGGTCGGTGAACGAGGCCACCGAGCGCATCGAGAGCCTTTCGGTGTTCGATCTCGAGTACGTGGAACAACCGGTCGCCACCGTCGAGGAGTTGGTCGAGCTGCGGGGCCGGGTCGATGTCCTCATCGCCGCTGACGAGTCAGTGCGCTCCGCCGACGATCCGATGGAAGTGGTCGAGAGGGGGGGCGCGGATCTCCTGATTCTCAAGGTCCAGCCGCTCGGCGGTGTGCGACGCACGCTCGATCTCGCCCAACGGGCGGGACTGCCGACGGTCATCTCCTCGGCGCTCGAGACGTCGATCGGGCTCGCTGCCGGGCTGGCCGCGGCCGGCGCCCTCCCGAGCCTGCCCTACGCATGTGGGCTGGCCACGGCTGCGTTGCTGGAAGGCGATGTCACCACCGACCCACTTCACCCCGTCGACGGCGAGATCCGGATCCGCCGCCCCGCACCAGACCGCGATCTCCTCGAACGCTGGCGGGCCGATCCGGAGACCGAACGGCGGCTGCTGCGCCGGCTGCGGGCGGCGGCGGAACTCCTCACATGACCCATCCGAACGCTTCGACAGCCCTGGCAGAGGTGATCGTCGACGAACTGTTGCGGGGCGGCGTGCGCCAGTTGGTCCTCTCGCCCGGATCCCGCTCGGCGGCCATCGCGATCACAGCCGGACGGCGGAGCGACATGTCGGTCACGGTGTCGATCGATGAGCGCTCAGCTGCGTTCTTCGCTCTCGGTGTCGGGAAGGTGACCGGAATCGCGGCGGCGGTGCTCACCACCTCGGGTTCTGCGGTGGGGCACCTGTTCCCCGCGGTCATCGAAGCCGACACCGCGGGTGTGCCCCTGATCTTGCTGACGGCCGACCGCCCCCCCGAACTCCATGGCGTTGGAGCGAATCAGACGATCGAACAGTCGAACATCTTCGGCCCGGCGGTCCGGTTGGCCCTCGAATTGGGTCCGGCCGAGCACGCCGCCACGTCCAACGCGGCCTGGAGGTCGGCGGTGAGCCAGGCAATCGATGCAGCGACCGATGGTCCGGTGCACATCAATGTCGCTTTTCGAGAGCCCGTCGTGCCCGAAACCGACGACGGCCGCGACCGCGACCAGCCCTTCGCGTTCCCCACCGACGGCCGGGAGGGGGGGAAGCGGTGGTCTGAGACCCTACCCCCAGAGCTAGTGACGATGCATCTGGCTGACCTGTGGACAGGGCCTGAGCGGGGCGTGGTGGTGGTGGGCGAGGCACCGTTCGCGTCGCTGGCGGCGGTCGACCGCCTGGCGGCCACTTTGGGATGGCCGCTCATCGCCGAGCCGACCGCCGGCGGCCGGCCCGCCCAGGCGATCACCACGGCACACCACGTCCTTTCGGATCCTGAGCTGGCCGCCCGGCTCCGCCCGGAGGCGGCCATCGTGATCGGACGCGCCAATCTGTCGCGGCCAGTGTCGACATGGCTGGCGGATGTGCCCAGGCTCGTCGCCGATCCGCGGATCAGCCGGGCGGCTGATCCGAATTGTCACCTCGCCACCGGCTGGCCGGTGGTCGACAGCGTCGGCGGACGGTCGGGGGACTGGCGTCGACTGTGGCTTCGAGTCGAAGACGTCGGTCGCACGGCGCTCGACGCCTTTCTCGACGGTTCGGGACTGAGCGAACCACGCATCGCACGGGACACCGCAGATGCCATCCCCGCCGGTGGCATTCTCTTCTCGGCGTCCAGCATGCCGATCCGAGATCTGAACCTGGCGATGCGGTCTGCTTCGGCGACGGTGATGTCGAATCGCGGTGCCAGCGGTATCGACGGGCTGGTCTCCTCAGTGCTGGGGGTGGCGTCCGCCCATCCCGGACCGGTCGTGGCGCTCACCGGAGATCTCGCTCTCCTTCACGATGGCAACGGATTCCTGGTGGAACCCCGTCCTGACGTTGTCTTCGTCGTGGTGAACAACGACGGGGGCGGGATCTTCTCGTTCCTGCCACAGGCCCGGCATCCCGATGTGTTCGAGCGGATCTTCGCCACTCCGCACGGTCGCTCCTTCGAACAGTTCGCAGCCTTCCACGGGATTCGCCACCAGCACGTCACCGATGTCGGCGTTCAGGTTCGAGGTGCGCTGGATGCAGGCGGCACCTGGGTTCTGGAGGCGACCACGGATCGGCAAACGAACCCGGGCGTGCATACGGCGCTGACCCACGCGGTGGTCGACGCCGTCCGTGACTCAGTCGAACGCTGACTGCATCGCCAGCAGCTTGATCCTGGTCTCCTCGAGCTCAGCCTCGGGTAGCGAACCTTGGACGATTCCCGCTCCGGCGAACAGCCGGGCTCGCGCTCCGGACAGCTCGGCGCAGCGCAGAGCGATGGCGAACTCGCCGTCCCCGTCAGCACTCATCCAACCGATCGGCCCGGCGTATCGGCCCCGATCCATGTGCTCCAGTCGGCGGATGAGTTCCACCGCCACCGGGGTGGGTGTTCCGCCCACTGCTGCGGTCGGATGGAGACGCCCGGCGAGGTCGAGGGCCGACACCGGGTTTGCCAGTGTTCCCCGGAAGCGCGTGCCGAGATGCTGGACGTTGGCGAGCCGCACCAACGACGGTTCGATGTCCCGGTCGAGGTGATCGCACAGATCGGCGAGAACCCGGCCAACCGATGCCGCCGCGCTGGCGTGCTCGCGAGTCTCCTTGTCGGAATTGAGGAGTTCCTTGCCAAGACGTTCATCCTCGCCGGCATCTTCCGAACGCGGCGCCGATCCGGCCAACGCCTGGGAGGTGATTGCCCGGCCTTCGCGACGGACGAGCAGCTCGGGCGAGGCACCCACCAGACCGTCCACCTGGAAGACGTAACAGTCCGGGAACCGCTGCTCGAGCCGCGTCAGCAGGCGGATCGGATCGAACGCAGACTTGGACCACAGCGCGTAGTCCCGTGCCAGGACGACCTTCTCGGCCTCGCCGCTCTCGATGATGTCGATGGCCGCGGCGACCGACTCGAGCCATTGGACATCGGGAATCGAGGCCCCGGCGTACCTCGGGCGATCAGCTGGTTCGTCGAGTGGCGGTCCGAGAGTCTCCGCCAGCTCCGCCTCGTCGACGGTCGTGCGGTACCAGTCGGCCCCACGATGCATCACGGTGATCTCCGGCACGATCAAGACCGATCCGGCAGATCTGCTGTCGAAGGTGAACGACGAGAACGCCACCGGTCCCGCCGGGCCGGCGTCGTTGGTGGTGCTCGATGCCAGCCACTCGGCAAACCCGCGCTCGGCCCGGGAGAAACGTTCGGGCCCGAGCCCCGCGGCAAGTCGAAGAGCCTCTCCCCAACCGAACACCGAAGCCTCCGGCCCCATCCAGACGTGATCCGGCCGCCGGGCGAGCAGATCGCCGGGCGGGTCGATCCGCGTGGTGGTGACGGTCGTCATCGGTCCTGGGTCATGCGTGCCCGGGCGTGTGCCAGCAGCAGTCCCCGGAAGTGATGCCCGACGAGGCGGCTGGTGGCGGGAAGCATCGTGCGGAACGCCTCCACGAGGCGAGCGGCGGCGTCGACGTCGGATTCGGCGGTGGCTTCCACCGAGTCGCGGACGAAGGTCGCAAACACGTCCACGGCGCGGGCGGCGATCGGTCGCATGGCGTCGTCCATCTCCCGGGCCAGGTTCATGAGTTCGGCGAGCGGAAGTCCCGCCTCGACGAGTTGTAGCCCGGCCGACACCGCCTCTGCCTCGGCGGCATCGAAGCGGTCGGGGTCGGAGGCCTTCGGAATGAGCAGACCGCCGCGGACCAGCGCTTCGAGAAGTGGAAGCGACACACCAGCGGATTCGGACAGCTCTTCGAGGGTGGAGAGCGAGTCGCTTCCCTCGAGCGCGTCGAGCAGGGCCTGGTCCCAGGGGTCGAGACCGATCAGGGGGTTGGTGGGCTCAGTCGGCACTGTGTGTGAAGGTTACGGACTCCACAGCCAGGTCCAGACCGACCAACGCCTTGATGCGTTCTGACACGCCTTCGGCGGGTCCTGTCACCTGTATGCCGATCTCGCCGGAACGATCGGGCGCAGCGGTTCGGATCACCTGGCGCGCCACGGCTTCGCCGGGGTCGACGATGGAGACCCCGGGGGCGGCGGCTTCGATGTGGGAACGGAGAAAGGGGTAGTGGGTGCACCCGAGGACGACGACGTCGACTCCACGGCCCAGGAGAGGCTCCAGTGTCCGCTCGATCGCGGCGCGGATGACGGAATCCTCCGGGGGGTCCTCGACGAGTTCCATCCATCCGGGACATGGCGCATCGATGACCTCGACGTCCGTGGCGAATCGATCGACCACCGACGCATACAGCTCCCCCTGGAACGTGGCCGGGGTAGCGAGCACCCCGATGATCCCGGATCTGGTCAGGGCGGCTGCCGGCTTCACTGCCGGCTCCATTCCGACGAATACCTCGCCGGGGTGAAGCTGTCTGAGGTGGATGAGGGCGGCGGCAGATGCCGTGTTGCAGGCGATGACAACGCTGCTGGCACCGCGCGCGAGGAGATGTGCGGTGACCTGTTCGGACCGGGACCGGACGTCGGCCAGGGTCCGCTCCCCGTACGGCGCCCAGGCGCGGTCACCCAGATAGGCGATGGCTGCCGACGGATCCAATCGGAGCACCTCCCGGACCACCGAGAGCCCACCGAGGCCCGAGTCGAAGACTCCGATCACGGGCGCGAACGGTAGCGTCGGGAGACCTGCGGATTGGAGGATCGATGCAACTCGAGAACACGTCGGCGATCGTCACAGGGGGCGCGTCGGGGCTGGGAGCCGCGACCGCCCGGCGACTGGCGGCGGCCGGTGCACGAGTCGTCGTGGCCGACCTCAATGCCGAAGCCGGAGAGTCGGTGGCCCAGGAGATCGCCGGCGCATTCATGGCGACAGATGTGACCAATACGAAGGACGTCTCGGCCGCCATCGTCATTGCATCGGAGATGGCGCCGCTGCGTTCTCTGGTCAATTGCGCAGGCATCGGCTCTGTCGGCCGAACGATCGACCGTGACGGAAACCCGCATGATCTCGATTACTTCGCCACGGTCTTGGCCGTCAACCTCGCAGGCACGTTCAACTGCATCCGCCTCGCCGCCTCGGCAATGGCGGCGCTGGAGCCGGTCGACGAGTATGGAAGCCGCGGTGCCATCGTGAACACCGCCTCGGTGGCCGCGTTCGACGGCCAGATCGGTCAGGCGGCCTATTCGGCATCGAAAGGAGGCGTCGTCGGGATGACGCTGCCGATCGCGCGGGACTTGTCCTCGGTCGGCGTGCGAGTCAACACGATCGCCCCTGGCATCATCGACACGGCGATGCTGGCGGCGTTGCCCGATGAGGCCAAGGCCTCGCTCGGACAGCAGGTGCTCTTTCCCAAGCGCCTCGGTCAGCCCGCGGAGTACGCGGCCCTGGCCGAGTTTCTCATCACCCACGACTACATGAACGGCGAAACGGTGCGGATGGACGGCGGCATCCGGATGGCCCCGAAATGAGTCCGGCAGTTCAGGCCGATGGGCTGACGGCTTCGGCGACCTGACGCTTGATCCTGGTGAGAATCGCCTGCATCCCGTTGAGTCGTTGCGGTGTGACAACCTCCTCGAGGCCCATGGCGTAGAAGAAGTCGTCCGGCACAGACAAGATCGTCTGCGCAGACTCACCTTCCAGCCCGCCGAGCAACAGTCCGGCGAATCCGCGCACCGTCGGCGACTCCGGAGGCGCCTCGAAGTACATGTGGACCGCCCCGTCGGCGTCGATCTCGGTGGTCAGGAAGAAGGGTGTCTGACACTCATGGACCTGTTCGAGGTTGCTGTGGTCGACATGGTCGGGCAGTGGGGGGATCCGACGGGAGTAGTCGAGCAGCGCCTCGATCTTGATGTCCTTCGGGGACGACGCCATGAGTTCGACGATCTGTTCGAGCTTCGGAGGCAATGCCATACCCCGAACCGTAGGCAGCCGTGATTCGGATGGCGGAATCGGACCGTCGGTCGCGCCCGGGTGTCGTGCTCCTTGCCCGGATATGCTCGCGTTACGACACCCGAGGAGAGACATGCCTGTTCCCGCCGATCCATCGCCCGCATTCAAAGGCTTCTCCAACCCCGCCAAGCTCGTCTCGACCGACTGGGTTGCCGAGCATCTCGATGATCCCGAGGTCGTCGTCGTGGAGTCCGACGAGGACGTCCTGCTTTACGAGACCGGTCACATTCCCGGTGCCATCAAGATCGACTGGCACGCCGACCTGAACGACCCGACGATTCGTGACTATCTCGACGGTGAGGCCTTCGCCGACTTGATGGCTCGCCACGGGATCACCCGTGACACCACGGTTGTGTTCTACGGCGACAACTTCAACTGGTGGGCGGCGTACGCACTCTGGGTCTTCAGCCTCTTCGGACATTCCGACACACGCCTGATGGACGGAGGTCGACAGAAGTGGGTGGCCGAGGGGCGTCCGATGACCACGGACAAGCCTGAACGCCAACGGGCCGAATATCCGGTGATCGAGCGCGACGACGAGCCAATCCGGGCATTCATCGACGATGCCGTCGCTCAATCCCGGGACGCCAAGCCGCTGATCGACGTGCGCTCGCCTGAGGAGTTTCGGGGGGAGCGGATGCACATGCCCGATTACCCGAACGAGGGCGCCCTTCGCGGCGGACACATACCGGGGGCGGCGAACGTGCCGTGGAAGCGGGCGGCGAACGACGACGGGACGTTCAGGTCCGTCTCCGAACTCACCTCGATCTACCAGGATGAGGTGGGTCTTTCGCCCAGTGACGACGTCGTGGTCTACTGCCGGATCGGCGAACGATCCAGCCACACCTGGTTCGTCCTCACCCACCTCCTCGGCTACGACCAGGTTCGCAACTACGACGGATCGTGGACCGAGTACGGCAACGCCGTGCGGGTGCCAATCGAGAAGTGATCACACGTCGGTGGCCGGCGTCCCGAACGCATCAAGGACGCGACGCTCGTCACACGCGGCCAGTACGACGGACCGTCGCGTTCATGCGCGAAACCAGTTCTGGCGGGAGTTGGTCCCACTCGAAACGCCACCGCCAGTTGCCGGTCTCCACCGCCGGGGTGTTCATGCGGGCCTCGCTGCCGAGGGAGAGCACGTCCTGAAGCGGGGTCACGGCCACGGCCGCCACCGAGGCGAACACTGCCTCGATGAGATCCCAGGCGAAATCGGTGCCATCGGAACCGAGCAGGCGCAGCGCGGTTTCTCGCTCGGTGACGCGAGCGGGTTCGGTGCTCTCGAACCAGCCTCGGGCAGTGTCGTTGTCGTGTGTGCCGGTGTAGGCAACAACGTGGTCCCGGAAATGGTCGAGGTCATGAGCGCTCTCGGTGCCGAATCCGAACTGGAGCACCTTCATCCCAGGCAGGTCGGACTCGTCCCGAAGCCTTTCGACGGCGGGGGTGATGAGGCCCAAGTCTTCGGCGATCACCGGAAGGTCGCCGAAGGTGGAACGAAGATGGGTGAAGAGTTCCCTGCCGGGAGCCGTCACCCATTCGCCGTTGACCGCGGTCTTCTCGGCCACCGGGATGTGCCAGGACGATTCGAATCCCCGGAAGTGGTCGATTCGAACGAGGTCGAACAGTTTGAACACTCGATCCATCCGTTGGGTCCACCAGGTGAAGCCGGTCTCGACATGGCGGTCCCAGTCGTACAGCGGGTTCCCCCAACGTTGGCCGGTGTCCGAGAAATAGTCGGGAGGCACCCCGGCCACCACGGTCGGCCGACCAGCCGTGTCGAGATGGAAGAGGCTCGGGTTGGCCCACACATCCGCCGAGTCATGGGCCACGAAGATGGGGATGTCGCCGATCAGGCCGATGCCGCGCTCGGTGCACTCCCGGCGGAGACGACTGAATCCGCGATCGAAGAGGTACTGCTCGACCCGCACTGTCCGGATCGACTCGGAGAGGGACTCCCTGATCGCACGGATGTCGGCGGGAAGGCGATGTCTGAGACCGGCGTCCCATTCCCACCACGGGCGCAAGGAGTGGGCCCGTTTGAGCGCCGTGAACACCGAGAAGTCATCCAGCCACGTGGTGTTGTGTTCGTCCATGAACTCGTCGAAGGCCCCGTTGGTTTTCGCCGGGTCGAACGCGGCGGTGGCACTGTCGAGGAGCGAGCGCTTCCACGGGATGACGGCTCCGAAATCCACCCGGCGGGGGTCGAACCGCTCGTCAGCCGCGGCCGGTGCGATCAGTCCGTCCTCGGCGAGGTCGCCTGGCGAGATGAGCAGTGGGTTGCCTGCGAAGGTCGAAGGCGACTGATAGGGAGAGTCCGCATATCCGGTCGGACCGATGGGCAGCATCTGCCACCACGACAGACCCATGTCGCGCACGACGTCGGCGAATCTGCGGGCCGACGGCCCGAGGTCGCCGATTCCGGGTCC
Organism: Acidimicrobiia bacterium; assembly: GCA_035544575.1. GTDB lineage: Bacteria > Actinomycetota > Acidimicrobiia > Spongiisociales > ZC4RG35 > DATHWB01. The sequence continues at coordinate 618 of DATKEC010000131.1, read as the reverse complement.
GGGGAGACTGGTGGGATGAAGGAGGATGCCGCCGGAGCGGCGGAGAGAGGAGTGTCCGGACAAGGTGGTTTCTCTGGGTTGCGGGAGTATATGAACCACGCGTCCGGGCCCCACCGAGCGCAGCCGTGCAGGGGTCAAGAAGCGAACCCTGGGTTCAGGACCACCTATACGGCGGGTTCGGCGTCCTAGTTTGCGCGGGCGTCGGAGCGGTTCGGGCGAAGCCTCAAAGCGCGTCGTCAAACTGATGCGAGAACCCCGCCTCAGAGGTGGTGTGGAACCCAGGGTTTGCAGTCCCTCCGTCATGCCGTGAACGTAGGTAGCGTGGAAACCGACGAGTCATCTGCGATGGTGTGGGCCGCCGCCCTCAACCAATGCGATCTGCGGCCGACAGGGCAGGTGTCCACAATCGATGGGGGAGCGTTGAAATCCAGGAATCGTGTCGGTGTGTTGGTCACCGCCGTCATGCTGGCCTTGCCGGCGCCGGCATTGGCCGCCGTGGATCCGTATGGAGCCGACGAACTCGATCTCGTGGCGTACGCCGACCAGGTCCGGGCGTATTCGCGGGGGGTGGACAGTTGGGAGGTGTGGGTGTGCGACACGGCCAATGGCGGCCTCTCG
>DATKEC010000130.1:0-5220 GCA_035544575.1 Acidimicrobiia bacterium | reverse complement strand
GTTCGCACCGCCCGGACGCTGCTTTCGTTGGCGCGAGCCAACGACGACCGGATCGACGGGGGTCTTGTGCACGGTGAGACGGTGGATCGGGTGGCGACGACAGCCATGCTGATCCAGTCGGGTGCCGACCAGGATGTGATCGACGAGTCCCGGGGCCGGGACATCGCGGGTGTCCGCAGGATGGTGTCCGTCCGTCGGCGGATGACCAGCCGGGATGAATGCGACCAGTTCTCCGACCGGTTTCTTCACATTCAGCCGTCATTGGACGACACCCGTTGGAAACTGTGGGGGCAGCTCTCAGGTGTGGACGGACGCATCGTCGAAAAGGCGATCCACACGGCCGTGGATTCGTTTCCCGACAACCCGGACACCACCGCCGACCAGGACCGGGCGGACGGGCTCGTCTCGGTTGCATCCGAATGGCTCTCCGGTGAGATCGGTGGGCATGATCTGGCCGCGGAGATCTTCATCGACGGCGGACTGGCTGCTGTCACCGATGGTGAGACGGGGGCGAGTGTCGTGTCCGGACCTCGTGTCGGGCCAAACACGCTCGCCGAGATCCTGTGTGCGGGAACGGGACGGGTCATCGTTTTCGATGATGTGACCGGCGCGGTGTCGACGTCACCGAGGTCACGGACTATTCCTGCTGCGGTCCGCCGGCTGGTCCTCCAACGGGACGGACATCGGTGTGTGATCGCCGGCTGTCAGTCCAGGACACGGCTGCAGCCTCATCATCTCGTCCCCTACTCGGCAGGCGGAAAGCACGATCCGGACAACCTGATCACCGTGTGCTGGTATCACCATCACGTCGTGATTCACCAGCAGGGAGGGTTGGTCGACCCCGAATCCCCGCCCCAGCGCCGTACGTTCCTTCGGAACCGTCCGGTCCGCGCCGGACCCTGATCCCGTCGATTCTCCTGCATCCATCCCTCGTCCTCACACCTCATTTGCTGCTGCCTTCCGGCATCTGCCGGGCGCTCTTGCGCGCTCGGATCGGTCGGCTGTCGACGCGGGCCCTTCGAGCGACCACCATGAGACGCAGTCACACGAGGAGGAACGATGGGTGCAGCGATCGCGGTCTACATCGGGGTGGGGCTAGTGGTGGGAGTGCTCGCCCGCTTCACCAGGTCGGAGACGTCATCTCTGGCAGGGGTGACGGGTACCGGGGGAGCGGCCGGACTGATCGGCGGAATCGTCGGGAACTTGCTGTTCTCCGACGAGATCGCCATCGACGCTCCAGGGCTGGTGGGAAGCGCGGTCCTCGCCATCGTTGCCGTACTCGTGGTGCGGATCGCCGACCGCCGGCAGGCGGAGGAAACCCACGCGGAGGCATCGACATCTGAGGTGAAAACGACCGACGTCGCGTCGACCGAAGCCGAGACGACCGAAGCCGAGACGACTGACGACTGAACCGTCGGCACCCACCGCGCTCAGTCGGGAGAGCGGCCACGACTGTCCGCATGAATGACTCGAGATCGTCAGGTGCAGGCAGTGGATCCGACTCTGAACGCCGAGAACAACGTGGTCCGATCGGTATACCCGCCGGACACGACGAAGGGCGTCAACCGACGTAGTGTTCGGAGGTGTCCTCCTCTTCGCCCCTCGCGCGCGGACGTGAGCCCATCCGGGCGGAGTTGTTCAGCGTCGAACGGCTGGAGCAGCACGCCAGGACCCTCGCCGATGCTCAGGAGACGATCCGGCGCGGAGGCCGCCTCGGGCTCATCACGCGGCGTCTGTCGGACAATGGCTCGGTGCTGCTCGCCTCGTACCGGGAGTTGTCGGCTGCGATCCGGGAGGAGGCCTTGCTCACGCCGGCGGCCGAGTGGCTGGTGGACAACTTCCATCTGGTCGAGCGACAACTGCGCGAGATCCGCGAGAGTCTTCCATCCTCCTACTACCGGCAGCTGCCGAAGCTGGAGGGCGGCCACCTCGCGGGCTATCCGCGCGTGTTCGGAATCGCCTGGGCCTTCGTCGCACATCTCGACAGCCGGTTCGACCCCGATGCCCTCCGTCGGTTCATCGATGCGTACCAGGAGGTCCAGCCGCTCACCATTGGCGAACTCTGGGCCCTGCCGGTCACCCTCCGACTGATCCTGGTCGAGAACCTGCGGAGATTGGCTGAGGACATCGTCAAGGCACGGAGACTGAGGGGAAGCGCCGATGAAGTGGCCGACGGCTTGTTGGGGGTGGGGGGAGGCAGCGTCGCCGAGGCCCAGGCAACGCTCGAGCGCACGGCCGCAGGCGGACTCCCTCAACCGTTCACCGTCCAGCTCATCCAGCGCCTCAGAGACCACGACCCGGAGACCACGGCCGGGCTCAACTGGTTACTCACTCGTCTAGCTGAAGAGGACACGGCCCCTGACGACATCGTCGAAGAGACTCAGCATCGGCAGGTAGCAACCAACCTGACCGTGCGCAACATCATCACAAGTCTCCGCACCATCAGCTCGTTCGAATGGGCGCAGTTCGTAGAAGGGCTCAGCCTGGTTGACAGGACTCTGGGCGAAGAGAGTTCTCATCGCGAGATGAGCTCCGGAACCCGCAGCCGCTATCGCCATGCGATCGAAGACCTCTCCCGAGGGTCCGGAGCATCCGAACTCGAGGTGACCGAAGCCACGCTTCGACTGGCTGGAGCCCAACTCGAAGATCGCCGTGAACACGATCCGGGCTACTTCCTTCTCGGGAAGGGCCGCCAGCGGCTCGAACGAGAGGTCGGATACCGCCCCAAGGTCAGGACGCTGCTCGGTCGGTTCGGGCGGCGAAACGCGGAGGTCCTCTACGTCGGCTCGATCGTGGGCGTGACGGCCCTTGCCGTGGCGATCCCGATCCTCACCATCGAGCCTGGTTCCACATGGCGCTGGCTGATGGCCGCTCTGGCTGTTCTCCCTGCCACCGACATCGCGATGACGGTGGTGAATCGGGCCGTCGCCGCCCTCACCCAGCCGAAGGAACTCCCATCACTCGCCCTCCGGGATGGGCCCACGGAGGAACTGCGAACCCTGGTTGCGATTCCGGCGATGCTGTCGCGGCCCGCACAGATCGAGGAACTCGTGGAACGCCTCGAGGTCCACTTCCTCGCCTCACCCGAGGGCGAGTTCCACTTCGCGCTGCTGACCGACTGGCGCGACGCTGACGTACCTGAGGAACCTGCCGACGGCGAACTCCTCCAGATCGCGAAGCGCGGGATCGACGCGCTCAACTCCCGACATGGTCCGGCGCCAGGAGGGACGGATCGATTCCTCCTGCTCCACCGCAAGCGGCTCTTCAACCCCGGCGAGGGTCGGTACATGGGTTGGGAACGCAAGCGCGGCAAGCTCAACGAACTGAACCGACTCCTTCGGGGGGCGAGCGACACCAGCTTCATTCCCGGCCACGGTCCGATTCCCGAGCGCGTCCGGTACGTCATCGCGCTCGATCAGGACACGCGTATTCCGCCTGGGGCGGCCACCCGTCTCGTGGCGACCATGGCTCACCCCCTCAACCGCGCCCGCGTCGACGAGCCGCTCGGGCGCGTCGTGGAGGGCTACGGAGTCCTTCAGCCCCGGGTGACGGCCTTCCTGGGTGCGGGCGGTACCAGCTACTTCCAGCGGGTGTTCTTCCCACCGGCCGGCATCGACCCCTACGCCGCGGCGGTCAGTGACGTGTACCAGGACGTGTTCCACGAAGGCTCCTATGCCGGCAAGGGCATCTACGACGTGGATGCGTTCGAAGCCGCCCTCGCGGGTCGACTCCCAGAGAACGCTCTCCTCAGCCATGACCTTTTCGAAGGCTCGTTCGCCCGCGCAGGTTTGGTCTCCAACATCGAGGTGTTCGAGGAGTTTCCGAGCCACTACGAGGTCGCCCTCGCCCGTCAGCACCGGTGGGTCCGGGGCGATTGGCAACTCCTCCCGTGGATCCTCGGTCGCCAAGGAAGGCTCCCACCCGTTGCCCGCCTCAAGATGGTGGACAACCTCCGTCGCAGTCTCAGTCCGGTCGGCGCGCTCTTCACGCTTCTCGCCTCCTTCCTCGTACCCGGCGTTCCCGTGTGGCCATGGACTGGCTTCGTCGTCTTTGCGATTGCTGCTCCGGCGCTGCTGCCCTTGTTCGAAAGGATGATCCCGCGCCGGACGACCACCCCGGGAGCCGTCCGGCTGAGTCGGTGGTGGCTCGACGCTGCCCGGGTTGGGGGCCGCCTCGTCTTGCAGGCGGCGTTCATCGCCCACCAGGCGGTCAGGACCACCGAAGCCATCGTCCTCACCCTCTGGCGGCTGGCGATCTCCCGGAAGAATCTCCTCAACTGGGTGACGGCAGAGGACACCGAACGCCAGTTCGGACTCGACAGGTCGGCCTTCGTCCGGCGCATGGCGCCGTCGATGGTGGTGGGACTGGGGGGCGCTGTCGCGGCCGCAACGGTGAAGCCCGAGGCAGTCGTTGCCGCGCTCGTGTGGTCGGGAATGTGGGTGGCCGCTCCGCTCCTCGCTCATTGGGCGAGCATCCCGGTACCCGCCCGCGTGTCCGACCCGGCCACCGACGACGAGCGCGACCTCCTCCGTCAGAGCGGTCGCCGGACGTGGCGCTTCTTCGAACGCTTCGTCACCGAAGAGGACCATTGGCTGCCGCCGGACAACTTCCAGGAGGACACCGGGGTAGTCGCCCACCGGACATCGCCCACCAACATCGGCCTGTACCTGCTCACAGTGCTCTCGGCCAGGGAGTTCGGTTGGATCAGTGTCCAGGAGGTGGTCTCGAGGCTCGAGAACACCCTCGCCACCTTTGACAGGCTCGAACGGTTCCAGGGTCACCTGCTCAATTGGTATGACACGGTTTCGCTCGAACCCCTGATTCCCCGCTACGTCTCGACGGTGGACAGCGGCAACCTGGCCGGTCATCTGCTGGCGGTATCGGTGGGTTGTGCCCGACTTCAGGGCATCGCACCCGGGCCGGAGGCGGTCGAGGGGGTCCGGGACGTGGCCATGCTCATCAGAGATGCCGCCGAGCGCCTGACTCTCAGCCCGCAGGTCGAGTTCGTGTCGGGCCAGGATCTCGACGCCTCCCTCGAGGTGCTGTTCGACCTCAGCCAGGCGACCGTCGCAGCCGATGGGTGGGATGAGGTCGACCGCGCCGCTGAAACGGTGGTCGACATCGCTCGCACCCTCGCCGCGGGGTCGGCCGCCGGAGGAGACCTGGCGTATTGGGCTGAAGCGCTGGCGACGACCGTGCAGTGCCATCGGCAAGACCGAC
>DATKEC010000129.1:0-88882 GCA_035544575.1 Acidimicrobiia bacterium | reverse complement strand
GAGGCCGGGCATGGCAAGTCGTCGCTGTTGGGAGCTTTTCTTTCAACGCTCGACCATCGATTTCGGCTCTTGGTGGGTGGTTGTGAGCCTCTTGGCCAGCCGCTGGCGTTTGGTCCGTTGTTCGACTTGTTGGACGAGTTGCCGTCTTCGGTCGCCGACGAGCTCCGGAGTGGCGCGGCGCGTCCGGTCATCTACCGGCAGATGGCCGAGTGCTTGAGTGATTCACCGACGGTGTTGGTGATCGAGGATGTCCAATGGGCGGATGAGGCGACGCTGGGGCTGATCCGTCAGTTGGGCCGCCGGGTGGCTGACACGTCGAGTGTCGTCATCGCCACGTGTCGTCCTGAGGAGATCGCTCCTGCCCATCCGTTTCGTGTGGTTCTCGCCGATGTCGGCCACCTGGCGGTTCGTATCGACCTGCCGGCGTTGTCAGAGGTGGGGGTGATGGCGTTGACCGACGGCACCGAACTCGACTCGGGTCTGGTTCATGCTGCGACCCTCGGGAATCCGTTCTTCGTCGAAGAGATCGTGAGAAACCCTGATCAGGCGGTGCCTGATTCGATCGCGGACGCGATTCTCGCCCGGGTTGCAAGCCTGTCGCCGACGAGCCGCGAGGTGCTGGAACTGGTCTCGCTCACGCCAGATGGGCTGGAGCTGGACGCGGCGGCGACGCGGGAGATCGAGATCGATTCGCTGTGCGAACGGCGTCTGCTCACGGTCACGGACTCGAAGATGCGATGCCGCCATGATCTGATCCGCGCCACCGTCGAAGAGTCGGTCCCGCCGGCTCGCCGCAGACGACTCCATGCCGACATCGTCGGGTTTCTCGAAGGAACATCTGCTGGCCATCAGCGGGAAGCCCGTCTGGCCTATCACAGCCATGCCGCTGGTCTCGACGCTCGTGCGGCGGAGTACTGCGTCACGGCGGCGGCGGCTGCCGCATCCGTGGGTGCACATCGGGAGGCAGCCCGATCCTACGGCTGGGCGCTCGAACACCGTTCAGCGTTTGGAGCCGATCAGCTCGCCGCGGTGCTGCGAAGCGCAGCGTACGAATACCTCTTGATCAACGACAACGACCAGGCGCTCGAAGTCGTCACGGAACTCCTCGGTCTTGCCAGCGATCCTCTCGAGCGGGCCAGGGCAGAAGGGTGGGTCGCCCTCGTCGCCACCCGGGGCAGCATGCCGGAATTGGCCGAGCGGTGGGCACGCTCCGCCGCCGCGGTGCTGGAGCCTCGCGGGCCGTCGGTCGATCTCGCCCGGGCCCAGACCGTGCTGGCGACAGTTGAACTCATGACCGGGCATTGGAGCGCCGCGCTCATCACGGGCCAGATTGCGCTCGATACCGCGCGGAAGGCGAAGACTCCTGCATGCGAAGCCGACGCGTTGATCACCGTTGGAACTGCGATGGTCCTCGATGGGCGGCCGAGTGGCTTTGATCTCATCGAAGAGGGGGGAGCGATCGCACGGGGCGTTCGGAGTCTCGACTCGGCGGCGCGGGCCGTCAACAACGCAGGGACGCTCTCCTTCCGCGAGATGAATTTGCAGGAGGCGGCCCAACGCATGGATCGAGCCCTCGACTACCTCGCAGCAGAGGAACTCGATGCTTGGTACGTCGCGGTCGACACCACCCGGGCTCATATCTCGGTGTTGGAGGGAGACTGGGACTCGGCCGCGGCCGCCCTGGAGCGGGTCCTGCCGCGTCAGACCTGTCGCTCGACGGAGGCGGAGGCGCGCTTGGTGGCCGCGTTGCGAGAAATGCGAATGGGTGCAGCCCAGTCGCTTGCCACACTCGATCTGGCTTTGGCGCGCACGGACTTGTCTGGGACCTATTCCGAAGAGGTCCTCGCCGGCGAACTGGCGATGGAGGCCGCATGGCTGGGTCTGATCGACATCGGAGCTGCGGCCGACCGTTACACCAGGATGCTCTCCCGGGCCCTCGAAGCGGGTGACGTTTGGGCGCAGGCTCGGCTGGGGTTTTGGGCCCTGCGCCTCGGTCTGGAGCCGCCGGAGGGGCCACTCCCCGGTCCGGTGGGCCATGAGATGCTTGGTGACGCCGGAAAGGCGGCGGCGGCGTGGCGGGAGTCGGGTTATCGGGTGGAGGCGGCCATCACGGAGGCGTTCACCGAAGGCGCATCGCTGCGGGATCTGTTCACCGATCTCGAGGCGATGGGCGCTACCGGCGTGATCGAGGGTTTGCGACGGCGCCTGCGTCAGCACGGTGTTGGGGGTGTGCCGCGCGGTGTCCAGCAGGCGGCTGCTCATCACCCGGCCAAGCTCACTGATCGTCAGCAGGAGGTGTTGGAGTTGATGGCGGCGGGTTTGTCGAACGAGGGCATCGCCACCGAGCTGTTCATCTCGCCCAAGACCGCGGCTCACCACGTGTCGGCCGTGCTGTCCAAGCTCGGAGTCGGGAGCAGGGCACAGGCGGCGTCTGTCGCCCACGCCAACGGCTGGCTGTGACTGCTGAGGCTGACGGGGAGTGTCTCGTTTCCCGGTGTTGACGCCGTCCTTCGAAGGGCGTTTCTCGTAGCATCCCGGCCGTGCCGAGCCTGATGTTCGTGGGTGCCCACCCAGACGACGACGCTTTCGGGGTGGCGCGGACGGTTGCGCTTCACGCGCCAGACCGGACGCTGCGGCTGATACTCGTCCATGCCACTGACGGCGAAGCCGGTGAGATCGCACCGGATTCCGGTGTCGAGCCGCACGAGTTGGCGGTTGTCAGACGAGAAGAGACTGCCGAAAGCTGGCGAGTGGTCGGTCATCCGCCGGATCGGCACGAATGGTTCGAACTCCCCGACGGTCGGTTGGCCGACCACCCGTTCGACGATCTCGTCGAACGGATCACGGCGGTGATGGAAGAGGAACGCCCCGATGTCGTGGTCACCTTCGGGCCGGATGGGATCTCCGGGCATCCCGATCACGTCGTGGTCGGTGCCGCGACGACTCAGGCATTCCTGGGGCTGGCCAGCGCCGGTGGTCCGGGTCTCCAGCGACTACTCCACGGCGCGATACGACAGTCGTGGGTGGACCGCTGGAACTCGAAGCGACGCGAGCTCGGCCTGTGGACGTGGGATCCAACCGAGCCATTCCACTTGCGCGGCGTTCCCGACGAGACGATCGGCGTGGACGTCGACACGACCGCAGTGGTCGAACGTGTCATCGCCGCGATCCGCGCCCACCGCACGCAGTGGTCCTACCTCACCATGGATGACGATCGGGCGTTGGGTGAGTCGCTCCGGGCCGAACACTTTGTGGTCGTCTGGCCGCCGCGGGCACCCGGCGCCCCAGTCCTCGCCGACGTGTTCGAGGGCCTCGACACGTCCCGAGTCGGTTGAGACTCGGGAGGCTCTCAACGGCGGGCGAAGCGCCCGAGGGCGTCCCTGACGAGCGCCAGCATCGCCTCACCCCCGCCGTGGCCGGCGTTGCCGAGGACGTGAAGTTCGCTGGTCGTCCACTCCCGTGCCAGCTGCCATGGCGTTTCGAGTGGACTGCTCACGTCGTAGCGGCCGTGGATCAGCGAGCCGGGGATCCCGTTCAGCGTTGCTGCCTCTCGGATGAGCTGGTCATCGTCGAGGAATGCGGCATTGCGCCAGTAATGGGTCACGAGTCGTGCGAACCGAAGCCGGAACTCGGCGTCTTCGAAGCGCGGGTTCGGAGCGAAACCAGGATCCAGCGAGACGTGAGCGTCCTCCCAGGTACACCACTCGACGGCCGCTCGCCCGTGGATCTCGGGGTCAGGATCGCCGAGCATTGCGGCGTACGCGTCGACCAGGCGCCGATCTCTCAGCCCCTCGGGGACCGCCGAGGCGAATCGATGCCACTCCACCGGAAAGATGCGCCCCACACCTTCCGTCATCCAATCGACCTCCCGACGCGAGGTGGTGGTCACGAGGGCAAGAACGAGGCCGTCTACCCGCTCGGCGTGCCGCTGTGCGTAGGCCAGCCCGAGCGTGGTTCCCCACGACATCCCCAGGACCGTCCAGCTGTCGATCTCGAGCATCCGGCGCAAGGCCTCCATGTCTTCGATGAGGTGGCTCGTGGTGTTGGTTCCCAGATCGGCTCCCGGGTCGCTCGCCAACGGCTGGCTGCGACCAGATCCACGCTGGTCGAACAACACCGCCCGGTGGATGGCCGGGTCGAAGAGGTTGCGCTGGCCCGGCGTACATCCCGACCCGGGACCTCCGTGCAGATACACCACGGGTGCACCGGTCGGGTTCCCGACGCACTCCCAATACACGGCGTGTCCGTCGGAGGTCTCGAGCACACCTGTTGCGTACGGTTCGATTTCGACCATGTGCCCCTTTCCGCGGGCGAGACTATTCGAGTGCCCGCCGGCCGCGGACGGTGCGCCAGGGGTAGCGTGGGGTGCGCTCCGATGGATCCGAAGGGAGGTGCCATGACACATCCGAACGAGACCGTGGTACGGAGGTTCCTGACCGCCCTGAACAGCGGCGACATGGACGGCCTCGATGAGCTCGCTTCCGACGATTTCGTGTGGCGGGCTCCGGGTCGGACACCCTTCTCCGGTGAGTTCGCCGGCAAGGGCCGTGCCTTCGACCACTTCAAAGTGATCGAAGGCATGTTCGGAGCGGATGGGATCGAGCACCGCCTGGAGATCCACGACGTGCTCGCCAACGACGAGCACACGGCGGTCCTCTGGACCCGGCACCTCAGGCGGGCCAGCCAGAAGCTCGATGTCAATGGCGTCGGTGTGTTCCATGTCCGAGACGGCAAGGTCGCGGAGTGGTGGGTGATCCATGCCGACCAGTACGCCTTCGACGAGTTCTTCGCGCCCGAGGGCTGAACGACGGCGCGGGCAACTGGTTCGAGGTGGGACCCAACTTCTGCTGTGAGGAGAGATCGCCGGCGGCGCAGTGCCGGCGATCAGTGGCGGATTCGGGGGATCGGGCCATAATCCGTTCATGAGACGGCCTGCCATGGGCGGCCTGATCGTGGGACTGATCCTGACGGGTGGACTCGCGATTGGGGCCGCCGCTCAGACTCCGAGTGTCATGCTCGTCGAGGTCGACGGGCCAATCACGCCGGTCGTTGCATCCCACCTCGCGGAGGGTGTCGACGACGCCACCGCCGCGGGTGTCCCGTTGGTCGTGAGCCTCGATACCCCGGGTGGCCTCGACACCTCGATGCGCGACATCGTCCAGACCTTCCTCAACGCATCGACCCCGGTGATCGTCTACGTCGAACCAGAGGGGGCCAGAGCCGCCTCGGCGGGTACGTTCATCACAATGTCCGCGCACGTCGCGGCGATGGCACCGGCCACGTCGATCGGGGCGGCGACTCCCGTCGATCTCGAGGCGGGGGAAACGGCGAGCGACAAGATCATCAACGACGCGGCGGCGTTCGCGGTATCGGTGGCGGAGAGGCGAGGCCGCGACGTCGAATTCGCCGAGGACTCGGTGCGCGACGGCGCTTCGATCACGGCAACCGAGGCACTCGAACGAAGGGTCATCGATCTGATCGCTGCCGATCTCGCAGACCTTCTCGAGTCGGTGGACGGAATGATGCTCGATGTCGGCGGCACCGAGGTCACCCTCCGGACTTCCGGTGCGATCGTGGAGCGGGTCGAGATGTCGACCTTCCGAAAGGTGCTCGCCCAGATTGCCGACCCGAACCTCGCCCTCCTGTTTCTCTCGATCGGAACACTCGCCGTTGTGTACGAGGCGGCCAATCCCGGCATGGGCTTCGCGGGGATCGCCGGAATCATCCTCCTGCTTCTCGGCTTCTTTGCGTTGAGCGTCCTTCCGGTCGCCACGGCCGGGGTCGCCCTACTGATCCTGGCGATGGCGCTGTTCGTGGGGGAGATCTTCGTGCCGGGTGTGGGAGTTCTGGCTGCGGGGGGCACGATCGCGCTGATCCTGGCCGGACTCTTTCTCTTCGACGGTCCGGTGGGAGTGAGCATGCCGGTTCTGTGGCCGACCGCCCTCGTGGTGGGTCTCGGCAGCGCCTACGCCGGACGCTTGGCGCTGACCGCCCGCCGCCATCCGGCAACCACCGGCGTCGGCACACTGGTGGGACGGGAAGTTACGGTGGTTGGAGATGCCACGACCGGATGGTCGACCTTTCTGGATGGGACGTGGTGGTCGGTGGATCCAACCGGCGGGAGGCTGATCGACGGAGCGATCGGCACCGTCACCGCCGTGGAGCATCTCCGTCTGAAGGTCGAACCGAGAGAGGACAACCATGGATCTGAACTTTGACTTCGTGACCGGCTTGGCAATCGCGCTCGGGTTGGCGCTCGTACTCCTGCGAGCATCGATCCACATCCTCCCGGAGTACGAACGGGGGGTGCTCTTCCGGCTCGGCCGGGTGACCGGCCCTGCCCGCGGCCCCGGTCTGATCTTCATCATCCCGATCGTCGACCGGCTGGTGCGGGTGAGCCTCCGGACTGTGACACTCGACATTCCTCCCCAGGACGTCATCACCAAGGACAACGTGACCGTACGCGTGAATGCCGTCGCCTACTTCCGCGTTCTCGACGCCAACCAGGCGATCCTCGAGATCGAAGACTTCGGTTTTGCGACCGCCCAGGTGGCCCAAACCACGCTGCGCAGCATCGTCGGACAGGTGGAACTGGACGAACTCCTGATCAACCGCGACGAGATCAATCGCCAGCTCCAGCAGATCATCGACAGCCTCACGGACCCGTGGGGGGTCAAGGTTTCCCTGGTCGAGATCAAGGATGTCGAATTGCCCGACTCGATGCGCCGGGCCATGGCTCGGCAGGCCGAGTCAGAGCGCGACCGGCGGGCGAAGGTGATCCACGCGCTCGGCGAGCAGGAAGCAGCCGCCAACCTCGCCGAGGCCGCGCGCCTGATGGATGACCGGCCGGCAGCCATGCAGCTTCGGCTGCTCCAGACCATGGCGGAGATCTCGTCGGAGCAGAGTTCCACCATCATCTTCCCGCTTCCGATGGAGTTGCTGAGGGCGCTCGAAAGCATCGGCGGCGGTGAGCGACGCAGCTGAAGCCCGGTTCCCGCGGCGACGCATCGGAGGCGACGCATGAGCGATGATCCAACCGACTTCATTCACCGCTCGATGCCCTTGTGCGCCACGCTCGGCGTCCAGGCCGACCGTCTCGACCCCGCCGAGGTGGTGTTGTCGTTGGACTGGATGCCCGAACTCTGCACCGCCGGCGGGGTGATGCATGGCGGGGCGCTGATGGCCCTGGCCGACTCGGCAGGCGCGGCGTGTGCCTTCCTCAACCTCCCCGAAGGAGCGGCAGGGACCTCGACGATCGAGTCGAAGACCAACTTCCTCCGCGCCGTCAGGGAAGGGACCGCCGTGGCGACTGCACGGCCCTTGCACGTCGGGTCCGGAACTGTCGTGGTGGAAACCGAGATCACGAACGACAACCACCTGGTGGCCAAGGTCACACAGACCCAGGTGGTGCTCAGAGCGAAACGAACGGGGTAACCGCAAGAGTCGGCTAACCTGTGATGACAGCGTGCGCCTGAAGCGCACATCGCCGCCTCATCTCACGATCCGTCGGGTGGGGCAACCGCAACGACACTTGCTTCTCTCGTCGACGCTTTCGCCCGACTTCTGATTGCTGGTCAAGCGGGGCGCCTGCCCCGACGGTTCGACGCTTCAGAAGGAGCAAAACAATGTCCACCAATCTCTACGTGGGAAATCTCACGTTCGATACCACGTCCTCGGATCTCGAGACGTTGTTCGGATCCCATGGCCAGGTCAAGAGCGCCCAGGTCATCACCGATCGGGAGTCGGGCCGTTCACGCGGCTTCGGCTTCGTTGAAATGTCGACGCCCGCAGAGGCGAAGGCAGCCATCGACTCGCTCAACGGCCACAACATGGACGGGCGCCAGCTCACCGTGAACGTCGCCAAGGAGCGCCGGAGCTGACCAGCTCCCACGCCCGGCCGATCGACGGCGGTCGCCAGCGCTGCACCACGTGCGGACACCCGCGTCGGGAGCACCGAGAGCCAACGAGCTGTTCGGTACCCCATTGCCCGTGTCCGTCCTATGGGCTCCCCGAAGTGCCTCAGGGCCGCAAGGGATCTCGCAAGCAGGCCTGACCTGACCTGGATCTGACCGAACAGCCCGCCGCAGCCCCGCACGGGGCGGCGGCGGGCTGTTGCGCGTCGTGTCTTGCGTCACTCTGTCCGGTTCCGGCTGAAACGACACGCCCGGGGGCATCGACGGCGATACCCTGGCTCCGCGTCTCGCGCCCTGGTGTTGGCGTGGGCCGTGTCCAGTAGTGAGGCGTTGCTGAGGGAGCGACACCGTGATCGTCTTTGCCGTGTTCACCGCGTGGCTCATCGGGACCCTTCCGGGTGCCAGCCTCGTCGGTCGATTGTGGGGCACCGACCTGCGATCCGTCGGAACGGGCAATGCCGGTGCTGGGAATGCCACGCGGTCGCTGGGCCTCGGTGCGGGTGTCACCCTCGCACTGCTCGACGGGTTCAAGGGTTTGGTTCCGGTTCTGGCGGCCCGCCAGATCGGGTTCTCGAATGCATCGATCGCGGTGATCGGTCTCGCCGCGGTGGCCGGAAACAACTGGCCGGTGTGGCGTCGTCAACGCGGCGGCCGCGGTCTTGCCACCTCGGCCGGAGCGGTTGTCGGATTCATGCCCGCTCTGATCGTCTGGCCGGGCATCTGGGCCGTCTTCGGCTGGGTGATCGGAGGCGGCATCGCCGGGTTCATCGGGTGGGGACTCATTCCAGCGTTCGGTCTGTGGCTCGAGCCGTCGCGACCGGTGATCCTCCTGACTGCCGCCTTGGCGGTGATGATGATCGTCCGGCGTGCCCAGGGAAATGCCGGGCTGCGACGAGCAGGCCTCGGTGGTCGGATCCTCTTCGACACGGACCCGCGTCCGGCGCTCGACCCACCCAGACGGCTCGCCGTCGAGGGCGGCCGGCTGTTGTGGGCGCCGGCGTTGCTGGTCATCGGCTTCCCCACCTATCTCTGGCTGGCAGGATCGAGGGCCACGGACCTCCGACTCGGCACCGTCACCGTGATCTTGTTGTTGGCCGCAGCCGGAACCGAATTCGGTGCGAAGTTCGCGTTCGGCGCGCTGTTCCGCCAGGGAGCGGCGACCTCCGGGATCCACATCTCCTCAGGAGCCGCGTTCCGAGCTGCGTTGGTGGGGACAGGGGTGGCGCGCTTGATACCCGCCGGCGGCGTGGTCACGCCGCTGGCGATGGCCTGGTCGGTGAACGACGAGACCGAGCGGGCCATCGGTGCGGCGGTTCGGGCGACCGTGCTGTCTTATGGGGGTCTTGCCGGAGCCACGGGCCTCGGTCTCGTGTGGGCATCGTTCACCCACCCTGCCGGGCCGACTGCCCGAATGATCCTCGCAGTGGGAGTCGCCCTGGTGGCTCTCGCCGCCGGCCTGATTGCTTTCGGGGGCGCTCTGCGCCGGCTGACCTGGATTGTTCCGGTGCGCTTCCGACACCGAGTTCGCGCCGTACTCGTCGATCACTCCCTCGACCGACGATCGGCGGGTCTGCTCACGGCACGGACGCTGCTCGAGGCAGCCACGCTCGGGCTGACGCTGATCGCATTCGGCGTCGTGATGCCTTTACCCCAGGTGGTGGGCGCCTTCGGCGTGTCCCAGATCGTCGGCGGGCTGCCCGGCACCCCGGGCGGGCTCGGGGTCACCGAAGCCGGACTGCTCGGGGCGCTCACGTTGTTCGGGATACCCGTGGCCGCCGCCGCCGCTCCGGTCCTCACCTTCCGAATCATTTCCTACTGGCTGCCCGCGATCGGCGGCCTGGCGATGGGTGGGCACGCCTTTCTGAAGAAGCGTCGAAAGTAGCCCGCACCTACCGGCTATGCCAGCGTGACGCCGGCGGCGGTCAGTTCCGCCTTCGTACGCTCCGTGTCTCCGGGTTCGAGCTCCACCGCCGCGGTGGCCGATTGGACGACCGTGGTCGGAAAGCCCAGACGGTTCGCATCGAGCGCGGTGGCGCGCACGCAGACGTCGAATGCGATACCGACCACGACGACGACGACGATCGAACGCGCCGCGAGCAATGCCGCCAGCTCGGTCGAAGTCGTCTCACCGGTCTCGGGGTCACGCATCGTGAATCCGGAGTACCCGTCCTCACCGTTGGATCCTTTGCGGACGACAGGGCCGGCCACGAGGAGGCGGGGATGGAAATCCGCCCCCGAGGACCCGGCGACGCAGTGGACGGGCCACACGCCGCCGTCGACGTCGAAATGGGGGGTGGACTCAGGATGCCAGTCCTGGGTGTAGACGACGAACGCGTCGGCGGACAAGGCCCGCACGATGTGGGCGTTGACTGCGCCGACGACGTCGTCTCCACCCGAGACATAGAGATTCCCGCCCGGGTCGGCGAAGTCGTTCTGAACGTCGACGACGAGGAGGGCGGTGGTCGAGTTGAAGTCGATCATGAGACCAAGCCTATGGGGATGACGGCGAAGACACCCAACTCGACCCACTAGCTTTCACGTCGTGGCAAACATCGCCGAAGGCATTCTGTTCACCGATCACTACCAGCTGACGATGGCCCAGCTCTATTACCGGTCAGGGCTT
The DNA here is from genome assembly GCA_035544575.1 of Acidimicrobiia bacterium. Lineage (GTDB taxonomy): Bacteria > Actinomycetota > Acidimicrobiia > Spongiisociales > ZC4RG35 > DATHWB01. Next base: position 78,346 of record DATKEC010000129.1, on the reverse strand, counting down.
CACGAGCGTCCCGCTCAATTCGAGCACTTTTTCCGGTCCTATCCCGACTACGGCCTCCATCAGGCCGGATACTGCGTCAGCGCCGGACTCGAACCGCTGCTCGACTGGATGGGGTCGGTGCGGTTCTCCCAGCCCGAACTCGACGTGCTCGCCGGGATCCGGTCATCGCGCGGCGCCAAGGTGTTCGCAGACGACTTTCTGGGTTGGCTCGGTGCGACGGGGGGATTCGACGAGGTGACGATGCGTGCCGTGCCGGAGGGACGCGTCGTTCACGCCAACGCGCCGGTAGCCATCGTCGAAGCCCCGCTGGCGATGGCGCAGATACTCGAAACACCCCTGCTCAACCACATGAACTTCGCCACGCTCATCGCCACCAAGGCGTCGCGCGTGGTCGAGGCGGCTGCCGGAGGATCGGTCATCGAGTTCGGACTTCGCCGGGCCCCCGGGTTCGGTGCCAACACCGCCACCCGATCTTCGCTGATCGGCGGGGCCGTTTCCTCGTCGAATGTCGGAATGTCACACGTGGTCGGGGTCGATTCCTCCGGCACCCACGCCCACAGCATGGTGCAGGTGTACATGGCGGTGGGCGGGGGCGAACTCGAGGCGTTCCGCGCATACGCCGAGGTCTATCCGGACGACTGCCTCCTACTGGTGGACACGATCGACACGCTCGACTCGGGCATACCCAACGCCATCACCGTCTTCGAAGAGCTCCGGAAGAAGGGCCACACGCCGGTCGGCATCCGGCTCGACTCCGGGGACCTCGCGCACCTCTCCGTGCGAGCCGCCGTGTTGTTGGACCGGGCCGGCTTCGACGAGACGAAGATCGTGCTCTCGAGCGGACTCGACGAGCTCACGATCTGGCAGGTGAAGAACCAGATCGCCACTGAAGCCCCGCAGTACGGGGTCGATGCCGACCAACTGGTCTCCCGTCTCGTGCACGGTGTTGGATCGAAGTTGGTGACTTCTGAAGGTGACTCTTCGCTCAGCGGTGTGTACAAGGCAGTTGCGGTCGCCGACGACGCAGGCGAGTGGATACCTGCGATCAAGATCTCGGATACGCCGGCGAAGGTGCAGAATCCTGGCGCGAAGCGGGTGTGGAGGGTGTACGACGAGCGAGGCTTCGCCACCGCTGATGTCCTTGCACTTGCCCACGAAGTGCTCGATCGGTCCGAGACGATCTCGATTCACCATCCAACCCAACCGGGGATCTCCCGGACGTTGACACCCAACGGCGTCTCTGAGGTCGAGTCGTTGCTGGTCACGGTTCTCGACCGGGGCGAGCGCGTGACCGAGGCGGGGGGTGTCGAGGGCGCCCGCAAGCGCCGGCTGGCGGACCTGGAGCGTCTAGATGCGGGGGTTCGCCGCCTCGTCAACCCCCATCGGTACCACGTGTCGCTGAGCAGTGAGCTGAATGAGTTGAAGCGGTCCCTCGTTGCGGGGTTCGTCGACTGAGACTCCGTGGGATCGCGGTAGCGTTGCGCCGTGGCCAAGTCCGAAGCCGAATCCACCGACGCCGACGACCAGTTCCGTGCCCTCATGGAGGGGCTCCGCACGACCATTCCCGCGGTGACGGTGCTGTTCGGTTTCCTGCTGGCACTCCCGTTCCAGTCTGATTTCGGCGAGATCGCGGCGGTCGATCGGTTCACCTACGCGCTGGCCTTCCTGTCGACGGCGGTGTCGTCGATCCTGCTCATCGCGCCAAGCGTTCATCAGCGGGTGCGGGCCCTGATGACGGGGATCCCACGCCGATCCGAGGAACACGTGAAAGTCGCAGTCGCCTTGACGGTGGCCGGCACTGTGAGCCTGCTGGTGGCGATCGTGGCTTCAACATATCTGGTGTCGTCGGTCCGGCTCGGATCGGCCGGCGCCGCGGCGGTTCTCGCGATTACGGCGGGACTCGGCGCCTGGTCGTGGTTCTACCTGCCGCTGGTCACGTTTCGGAAATGGCCGGCTGACCAGCCGACAGGGGATCAGGCGTCAGGGGACTGAGGGGGCCCTGCTGAGTCGCGGGCCCACGAACTGGTGCGAGAAACCCGCCGTATAGGTGGTCCCGAACCCAGGGTTTCGTCAGCTGGTGGCGACGATGGTGCTGGCGATCGCGGCGATGAGCGAGACGGGTGACCACCAGCGTTCCACTCGCGAGGGTGAGACGGCGTTGACCACGGTTCCGAATGCGAAGTACGCGGTGACGACCCACGCCGCGACCGCCACCACTCCGCTCGCAACGCTCGTGTCGACGGCGCCGTCGCGTGCCAGCAGGATCCAGGCCATCACCGCCAGGATCACGACGGATCCGGCGCTCGCCGCGCGCAGGCGGGGCGGGAGGGTCCCAGGGTGGGTGCCACCCCATGCCGCCGCACCCCACGGCGCTCCCGCCACCAGTCCGAGTTGGAAGGCGGAGACGACTGCGATGAGTCCAACGGCGATGGTGGCGGCGATACTCATGATGATGCGAGTTCAGCGTCTCGCGCGGACCGGCGTCAAGTGGCGATGCAGGACCGACCAGATCGCCGGATCTGCCAGTTTGCGCCGCATCGCCATCAGTGCGCGGATGAATGTGGGTACTGCGGCAGCCGGATCGAGAGGGTTGGGGCGCATCACCTCGAGCACCGCCGGAGACGGGCGGAGCACCACGACGTCAGTGTCGGGCCAATCCTCGTGGATCCTGGTGAGTTCAGAACCGAGCGCGGTCCGACCGACCCTGTCGAAGACCTTCTCGTAGAACCACGCCCCTTGCCGCTCCTCTTCGGCGGCCATGGGGGCGATCACGATGAGGAGCTCGAGCGGCCGCGGATTGCCGAGGACGAGGTCGGCGTGGGTGCCCGACACGACCCCACCGTCGACGTAGAGCCGGCCGGCGACGAGGCGAGGCTGGAACGCCACGGGGATGGCCGACGACGCGGCGACGGCTTCGGCGAGGGTCACATCCGGAGCGTTCTCGGTGCCGAAGGCCACCCGACGCTTCGATGCGACATCGAAGGCTGTGATGATCGTGGGCATCGCCGGCCACGAATCAGCCGCGGTACCGCATTGTTCGCGCACCCATTCGGCGAGGCCGTCGGTGGTCCAAGCCGCTGGACCTCCGAGGAGCATCGTCAGACCGGGCTTGCGGATTCCGGGGAGGAGTCCGTGTCGCATCCACCGTCCAATGCTCACTCCGCGGTCGGGGGCGAAGAGGTGTCGGGAGATCCGCTCGGCTACTGCGTCACGATCCTCGTGGCGTTGGACCATCGAGTCGAGGTCGAGCCGGCCGCTGCGGACCAAGGCTGTGACGTAGGCACCACCCGAGGTGCCGACGATGACATCAGCGTTGGCCGGATCCCACCCGGTCGCGAGTTCGAGGGCCATCAGCGCGGCCATTTGGTATGACGCGCCGGTGACTCCGCCTCCTCCCAGGACGATTCCTACCGAACTCATTCGGCGCCGAGCATAGAACTCGCCTCGCAGGTGTCTACGTCTCGTCGGACGCGGACGACGAGACGGCCTGGTTGGTCAGCCGAAACGCCGGCCGCAGCCGCGGCACGAAGCGTCCGCAACCTGGGTGGCCTCGCCACACCACGGACACGGAAGATCCTCCCCGATGAGCCCGATGACGGTCGAAGGCGACCCGGTGGTGTGACCCGTCTCGGGGAGGGACGTCGACCGGTGGGTCTGGAGCACGTCGTGAGTGTTCATCACACGATGAGACTAGGTTTTCGCGCTCTCCGAACGCGGTATTTCGTCGTCCGCGGGCCGACTCCGGTTCAGCGGCCGACGGCCGCCGCCAGGTCGTTGACGAGGTGGCCCAGGTCCCCGAGACGCCCATCGCGTTGCTCGGCCGCTTCCAGCATCTGCATCGCCGCGTGATATGCCACCCACGGCTCCAGCCGGTTCCCGATGGAGTTCTCACCGCCATAACCCTCCCAGAGGGCGGTTGCGGCCTCGTTGCCCAGGGTTCGGCTGAAACGCCATGTCGCCAGCGAGAGGTCCCATTCCGGCGGGGCGAGCGTCGCCCACTCCCAACCGACGAGCATCAGGTCGCCGAGTTCGTTCACCAGGAAATTCTTGGGCAGGGTGCGGGTGTGGGCGGGCTTGGGAGCCGAAGCCACGGGATGATTGTCACTGCGCCGGGCTGCTTCGAGGACTTCCGCCGGGAGTCCCAGACGTCGGCGGAAGCGTTCCAGCCGATCGAGGGTCGACTGGAAGTGGGTCTTGACGTAATCACCGTCGATGCCGTTGTCGAGATTCGTGATCGGGGCACCCGAGTCGTGGACGCCACGGAGGAGGGCTCCCGCTTTGCGGACGAGGTCGAGATTGAGCGGAAGATTGGCGAGGCTCCAGCTACCGCCGTCGGTGGTCCGGATCCAGGCCATCCCATCGGTGGCGCCGCGTTCGAGGATCTGGGGCACACCCGGAATCCCGAGCATCGACTCGAGGGCGTGACGCTCCCTTCGCTCCCGGGCGGGAGTGGCGTAGACCTTCACGACAGTGGACTCGCCCGACTCTTCGAGAAGACGGAACACCTTGTTCGTCCCACTCGACAGTTCCTTCACGGTGGCAGTCGGCACCAGACCGATCACCATCTCCATTGCGCCCATCGATACCAACTTCCCCGTTTCCATCCGAATGCCGCTACCACTGCCGCGGGCGGGATCCATCCCGATTCGCTCCAATATCCGCGGACGACCATCCGGGTACCGGCAGTACCCTGCGGCGCTCCCAGCAATCTAGCGAGTGATCACAGTGCCCATCGAGATTCGCCTACCAGACGGTTCCCGCATCGACCATCCCGACGGCGCCACCGGCCATGACGTCGCCGCTTCGATCGGCGAGCGATTGGCAAGAGCCGCAGTCGCCGTCAAGCTCGACGGGGAGTTGTTCGATCTCACCCGGCCCCTGCCGCACGGTGGTGCGGTCGAGATCGTGACCGACACCACCGACGAAGGAAGATCGATACTGCGCCACTCCGCTGCGCATGTGCTCGCCCAAGCCGTGCTGACGCTCTTCGAAGGGGCGACGTTCGGGATCGGACCGCCGATCACCGACGGCTTCTACTACGACTTCGACATCGGACGACCGTTCACCCCCGAGGATCTCGAATCGATCGAGACGAAGATGGGCGAGATCATCGCCGCCGACCAGCCGTTCGTGCGCGAAGCCATGAGCACCGACAGGGCACTGGCAGTCTTCGCCGAGCACACGTTCAAACGCGAGATCATCGAGAGTGTCGAACCGTCCGAGGTTCCTGGCGGTGAGACCGTCACGGTGTATCGGAACAACGGTTTCGTCGACTTGTGCCGGGGCCCGCATGTTCCGAGTACGGGCCGCCTGCAGGCGGTGAAGTTGCTGCGTTCGGCAGGCGCGTACTGGCGCGGTGACGAGACCAATCCTCAGCTGCAGCGGATCTACGGCACGGCCTGGGAGTCGAAGAAGGCGCTGAACGACCACCTGGAACGCCTGGAGGAGGCCGAGCGGCGCGACCACCGCAAGCTGGGTCCCGAACTCGACCTCTTCTCGTTCCCGCGCGAACTCGGATCCGGTCTCGTGGTCTGGCATCCGAATGGCGGCATGGTCCGCAAGCTGATCGAGGACCACTCCCGCCGTCTGCACGAGAAGTACGGCTTCGATTTCGTGTTCTCGCCCCACGTGGCGCGCGAGGCGCTGTGGGACACCTCCGGGCACACCGACTTCTACGCCGAGAACATGTATCCGGCGATGGAGATGGACGGCAGCGAGCGCTACCGGGTCAAGCCGATGAACTGTCCTTTCCACGTCCTGATCTACCGGAGCCGGTCGCGGTCCTACCGCGAGCTGCCGTTGCGCCTGGCCGAGCTGGGCGGGGTCTACCGCTACGAGCGATCCGGCGTGGTCCACGGCCTCCTCCGGGCGCGAGGGTTCACCCAGGACGACTCCCACACGTTCTGCACGCGCGACCAGATCGCCTCGGAGTTGAGCCTGCATCTGGCGTTCGTGATGGAATGGCTGGCAGCCTTCGGCTTCACCGATTTCGAGGCGGATCTCTCGACAAGGCCCGAGAAGTACGTCGGGGACCTCGAGATGTGGGCCCTGGCCGAACAACGACTCGCGGAGTCCCTCGACGAGTCGGGTCTCGAGTACTCGGTAGCCGCAGGCGAAGGCGCCTTCTACGGTCCGAAGATCGACGTTCATGTCAGAGACGCCATCGGCCGTCGCTGGCAGATGTCGACGATTCAGGTCGATTTCTCCCACCCGGAGCGCTTCGATCTCACCTTCGCCGGCACCGAGAACTCCGCCGAGCGACCGGTGATGATCCATTGCGCCAAAGCGGGATCGATCGAACGGTTCTTCGGAGTGCTCACCGAACATTACGCCGGGGCGTTCCCGGTGTGGCTCGCTCCGGTGCAGGCTCAGATCGTGCCCGTCGCCGACCGTCACCTCGACTACGCCCACGACGTCCGCCGTGGACTGAAGGCGGCCCAGCTGCGGGTGGAGGTCGACGAGAGCGGGGAGACGGTGGGCGAGAAGGTGCGACGGGCCATCACCCACAAGATCCCCGCAGTGATCGTCGTCGGCGACCGCGACGTGGAAGCCGGGACCGCCGGCTTGCGTCGCTACGGCGCCGATGAGGAACGACGGGGTGTGCCGGTCGACGAGATCGTCTCCGAACTGGCGGCGGAAGCCAAACCGCCGGAAGGTCCGCCGGCATGACAGACGGCATCCACATTCCTGCCGAGATCGCCGAGGCGGAAGGAGTTCCCGAGGACCTCGACAGCTCGGTGGTCGGCCCGTACCGCTTCCCCGATCCGCGTCGTCGTCGAGCCTCGGCGTGGCTCTACCTGGCCGCAGCCGGCCCGCTGGCCGCCCTGGCCGTCGAACAGCCGCTGATGTGGCTCGGCGTCGGCCTGTTCGTGACGCTGGCGGTGTGGCACCTGCTGGCGGCTTGGCCGCTGGCAATCGATCAGGAGACCGCGTTGGCGCAGGCTGCTTCGGCTGTGGACTTCCCGGTGGGACATGCCTCTGCGGCCGTCACGTTCGTGGGGTGGCGTTCCCGGCCGCGCTGGCACGTGGTGATGTATTCGGCCGACGAGCCGCCTTCGCAGCGGGCTCTCTGCCAGTTCGACGGCGTGACCGGCGATCTGGCAGAGGAGATCTACACCGAGAGCGTGCCCGCCTCGAGCGGGGGCGACGACTGAGGGGGGTGCACGGAGGACCGTCGTCGTTCAACGGGCATCCGCTGGGACGTACTCACGAGGGGCGGCCCCGACGTAGACCTGGCGAGGGCGGAAGATGCGCCCCTTGGGATCCGAGCTCATCTCCCGCCACTGGGCGATCCAGCCCGGGAGGCGGCCGAGGGCGAAGAGCACGGTGAACATCTCTGTCGGGAACCCCATCGCACGGTAGATGATGCCGGAATAGAAGTCGACGTTCGGGTAGAGCTTCCGCTCGACGAAGTAGTCGTCTTCGAGTGCCACTTGTTCGAGATGCATCGCCACGTCGAGCATCGGGTCGGCGACCTCGAGCTGGTCGAGCACATCTGATGCGGCCTGTTTGATGATCTGTGCACGGGGGTCGAAATTCTTGTAGATCCGATGCCCGAAGCCCATCAGCCGGAATGGGTCGTTCTTGTCCTTGGCCCGGTTGATGAAGGCATCGACGCTGTCGCCCGATTCGACGATCCCTTGCAGCATCTCCAGCACGACCTGGTTCGCTCCTCCGTGCAGGGGTCCACTCAGCGCGTGAATCCCGGCGGACACCGACGAGAAGATGTTGGCTTCGCCCGAACCGACGAGGCGCACGGCAGATGACGAGCAGTTCTGGCCATGGTCTGCGTGAAGGATCAAGAGCACTTCGAGCGCCTTGACCACGACCGGGTTGATCTCGTAGTCCTCGGCAGGAACCGCAAACATCATGTTGAGGAAGTTGGAGGTGTATCCGAGCTCATTGCGCGGATACATGTAGGGCTGGTGGGCGCTGTACTTGTAGGCCCAGGCGATCATCGTCGGCACCTTGGCGATGAGGCGCCGCGCAGAGATGTCGACAGACTCCTCGTCCTTGGGGTCGAGGGCGTCGGGGTAGTAGGTCGCCATCGCCGACACTGCCGACGCCAGGATCTGCATGGGGTGGGCCGCATGCGGAAAAGCCTCCAACAGGTGCTTCATGTCCTCTCGGAGGAGTGTGTGGCGGCGGATCGACTCCTCGTAGCCGGCCAACTCGGTTGCGCTGGGCAGTTCGCCGTAGTTGAGGAGGTACGCCACCTCGATGAACGACGACTGCTCGGCGAGTTGTTCGATCGGGTAGCCCCGATAGCGGAGGATCCCCTCCTCGCCGTTGATGAAACTGATGGAGCTCGGGCTCTCGGCGGTGTTGCCGAATCCGCGGTCGAGCGTCACCAAACCCAGGTCTGAACGCAACGCCGAGATGTCGAATCCGCTGTTTCCCTCCGTCGCGGTGGTGATCGCGGAGGTCGTCTCGTTGTCACCGTGGCGGATCGTCACCTCGGACATGTCGTTCCCTTCGTTCAGCTGGCAGCCTCCTGGGCGGCGGCGATGATCTTCTGTGCTTCCTGGTGAGGGACCTCTTCGTAGTGGTCGATTTCCAGTTCGAAGCTGCCCCGTCCGCTCGTCATCGAGCGGAGATCGATCGCGTACCGCTGTACCTCGGCCAAGGGGACCTCTGCGGTGATCACCCGCAGTGCGCTGTCCGTGTCCATGCCCAACACACGACCCCGCTTGGCGTTGATGTCGCCCATGATATCCCCGGTGTGTTCCTCCGGAACCCGAACCGTGAGCCGAGCGACGGGCTCGAGCAGGACCGGGCCCATGTCGGCGGCAGCAGTCCGCACGGCCTGGATGCCGGCCATGCGGAACGACAGCTCGTCGGAGTCGACTGCGTGGTACTTGCCGTCATAGGCCTCCGCCGCGATGTCCACCACGGGATAACCGGCGAGGATTCCCCGTCCGAGCGCCTCCTGTATCCCTTTGTCGACGGCGGGGATGAAGCTGCGCGGGATGCTCCCGCCCTTGATGGCATCGATGTACTCGTATCCGGTGCCCCGCGGCCGAGGCGAGAACTTCACGAAAGCGACGGCGAACTGCCCGCGTCCGCCGGACTGCTTCTTGTGCTTGCCCTCGGCCGCGGCCGAGGCGGTGATGGTCTCCCGATAGGGGATCGTCGGGGGATGGGTGTTGACCTCGACGCCGTACTTGCGGGCGATGCGCTGAAGAGTCACGTCGAGATGCATGTCCCCGAGACCGGCCAGGATCGTTTCGTGGGTCTCTGCCCGCCGTTGGACCGATATCGTCGGGTCCTCCTCCTGGGCCTTCGTCAGAGCGATCGACAGCTTCTCGTCGTCCTGGTTCGACCGGGGTTCGATCGCCAGTTCCATCACCGGCTTCGGGTAGGCCACCTTGCTCAAACGAACGTCTGAGCCGGGCTGACGGAGCGTGTCCCCGGTCGTGATCGCCTCGACCTTGGCGACGGCCCCGATACCGCCGGTCAGGATCTCGTCGGCGTCGGTGTGGTCCTTGCCTTGCATACGGAACAAGTTGTGCATCCGAACGGTCTCGCCGCCGGCCACCTCGACGTGCTGGTCGTGCTTGACCGAACCGCGGTAGACCCGGAACATCGAGATCTTGCCGAGGAACGGGTCCGAGACGGTCTTGAAGACGTAGGCCGCGGTGGGGCCGGCCACGGTGGGGCTCAACTCGCCGGCGTCGAGAGGCGGAACGAGTCGCTCGAGCGGATTGGGCGCGAAGTCGACCAGGAACTCGCCGAAGAGATCGACTCCGATGAGTTTCGGCGCCGAGGAGACCAGCACGGGGAAGATCTCGGCGTCGAGCATCCCCTGGTGGATGGTCTTGACCACGACTTCGCGCTCCGGTTCGACGCCTTCGAAGTACGCCTCCATCAGCGCCTCGTCGGTCTCGACGACGGACTCGATCAGCGCGGTGTGGGTCTCGGCGATGCGATCGGCGATCTCGGGAGGCGTCTCGATCAGCGACCCGGTCTTGGCGCCATCGGAGTAGCCGTAGCACCGTCCGGAGACGACCCGTGCGACCCCATGGAGCCCGGACTCGCTTCCGATCGGTACCTGGATCGGCGCCACCCGTTTGCCGAAGGCCTCGCGAAGTTGGCCGAGGGTTCGGTCGAAACTGGCGCGTTCGCGGTCGAGCTTCGTGATCATGATGGCCCGCGGAATGCCTTCTTCTTCGGCGGCGCGCCACATCAGCTCGGTTCCCACCTCGACGCCGTCGACTGCCGAGACGACGAAGAGTGCAAGGTCCGCGGCGCGCAATGCGGCGCGGGCGTCCCCGGCGAAGTCGGCATAGCCGGGGGCGTCGACGAGGTTGATGCGATGACCGTGCCACTCGACGACAGCCGTTGCCAGCTCGAGTGAGATCTTTCGTTCTTGCTCCTCGGCGGTGTGGTCGAGGATCGATGTTCCCGCATCGACCGAGCCCAGACGTGAGGTCACGCCGCTGACATGGAGGAGCGCTTCGGCAAGGGAGGTCTTGCCACTTCCACCGTGACCGACGAGGGCGACGTTGCGGATCTTCTCCGGGATCACTGGATACCTCCTTCGTGTGGGGGATGGTGCCAGGACGTCGACCCTAGACCCGAACCGCCGGTTGTTGCCCTGTGAAGCGACGAGATCGGAGAGGGCGCAGGAGGGCGCGTGGTAGCTTCCAGCGAATGATCGACATGCGGGTGCGACCCCGCGTCCAGGGAATCATCGAGCCGATCGGACGATTCCTGGCGAAGATCGGGGTCACGCCCACGTTCATGACCCTGTTCGGGCTCGTGGTGGCGATCGCCGGGGCGGTGCTGATCGGAATGGGCGAGATCATCGCGGGCGCCTTGGTCGCGCTCGCCGGTGCTGCACTGGATGGACTCGACGGATCGGTGGCCCGTGCCTCGGGGAACGTGACGGCTCGCGGCGGCTTCCTCGATGCCACCGTCGATCGATTGGGCGAGATCGGGGTTCTCACGGGTCTCGCAGTCAGCCAGCGCGGTGAGGTCCGGATCCTCTTGCTGTCGCTGCTCGCACTGGCAGGGTCGCTGCTCGTTCCGTACATGCGATCCAAGGCGGAATCCGTCGGACTCGACGGGCGCGGCGGGCTGATGGGCCGTGCCGAACGGGTCCTCCTCGTGACACTGGGGATGCTGACCGGCTGGATCGAACCGATGCTGTGGGTATTCGTTGCCGCTGTGTGGTTCACCGCCGGTCAGCGGTTCTGGACGACGTACGACCAGATCGAAAACTGACCGTGGTGGCCTACTTGGCCATGCGGGTCGGCACGGGGCTGGTCGGCCTCCTGCCGTTCAAGGTGGCGATCACGCTGGGGGAGTGGGCGGGCAGGCTGTTCGGACGATTCGGAACCGGCCGGCGCCAGATGGTGGAGCGACACGCCCGCCGGCTCGGCATCCCGGACGCCGCGCTGAAGGCCCACATCGGAGACGTGTTCGCGGCGTACGGCCGCTACTGGGCGGAAGCGCTCTGGATACGTCCGCGTCGGAAACCCTTCGTCGACGCACGCACCACCGATGAGGGGCTGCATCACCTCGACGCCGCCCGCCAGGCCGGGGGAGGAGCCATCGTCGCGCTCCCGCACATGGGTAATTGGGAGTACGCCGCCACCGTCGGCACGCGTCTCGGCCTCGAGGTCGTGGCGGTGGCCGAGAATCTCCGAAACCAGCGGATTCGGAACTGGTTTCTGGAAATGCGGGACGCGATGGACATCGGAATCGTCCTGGCGACCGGAGGCAGCCACGTCATCCGCGAGCTCGAGAAGGTCCTGGCCCGAAACGGAGTGGTGGCACTGTTGTGTGACCGTGACATCAAAGGCAAGGGGGTCCTGGTCGAGTTCTTCGGAGAACGCACCACCATGCCGGCGGGTCCCGCGTCTCTGGCGATCAGGACCGGCGCGCCACTCATGGCGGCCGCGACGTACTTCGACGGCGACGGACACCACGTGGTCATCCGACCGCCGATCGCGATCCCCGACGGTGGCGAACGCGGTGGCCGGATCCAGGCAGCCACCCAGGTTCTCGCCCGGGAAATCGAGGACCTGATCCGGGCAGCACCCGACCAGTGGCACCTTCTGCAGCCGAACTGGCCGAGTGACCGCGAGGCCGACCGTTGAAAGTCGCCGTTGTCTGCCCCTACGACCTGGGGCACCCCGGCGGGGTACAGCAGTTGACCATCGAACTCGTCGACCGCCTCGAACGGGCCGGGCACGAAGCCTGGCTGGTCGGTCCTGGATCCCATCCCCGGGCTCGGACCGTCGGCGGTACCTGGGGGGTGCGGGCGAATTCGTCGGTGGCTCCGATCGCCATCGGTCCTGGTGTTCGGCGTCGGGTCACCGCCGCGATCGCCGGGGCCGACGTGGTCCACATCCACGAGCCGCTGATGCCGCGGGTCTCGACGGTGGCGCTCGGTTCGGACCACGCCAAGGTGGTGACCTTCCACGCGGATGCCCCCGGCTGGGCCCACGGGTTGTATCGGATGGCCGAACGGCCGCTCCGCCACCGGATGCTGGCGTGCGTGATCACGGCGGTGTCGCCCGTGGCGGCTTCAGCCATCCCGGCGGCGTGGGGACCCGTCGAGATCATCCCCAACGCCGTCGACGTCGGCGCCTACGCGGGGCCCCCGCGCATCCCGGGGCGTGTGACGTTCCTCGGCCGTGACGAGCCGCGCAAGGGTCTGGACGTACTTCTGGCGGCATGGCCGGTCGTGCGTGCGGCGATGCCGGACTCCGAGTTGGTCGTCATCGGAGCCGAGCGGCGGTCCGACGCCCCCGCCGGGGTGCGCTACATCGGTCGGGTCGACGACACGGACAAGCGGGCATTGCTCGCATCGGCTTCGATCCATGTCTCCCCGAACACAGGCGGCGAGAGCTTCGGGATCGTTCTCGCCGAGGCGATGGCTGCGGGAGCGGCGGTCGTTTCCTCGGATCTCCCGGCGTTCGTCGCAGTGACGGGGGGGAGCGGCGTCCATGTTCCCCCCGGCGATCACCGGGCGCTCGCAACGGCCCTGGTTTCTCTGCTCGGCGACACCGACCGGCTCCGAACCATGGGGGAGGCGGCGCGAACTCGGGCGATGGCGTTCGACTGGTCGGTGGTGTTGGACCGCTACATCGACGCGTACGGACGCGCGCGTGGATGAACCGCCGAGAACCGGCGGTACCATTCGGGTTCAGCAAAGGAGCAGTAGTGGAACGAGGGACTGATCTGGTCAAGCGGGGACTGGCCGACATGCTCAAAGGCGGCGTGATCATGGACGTCGTCACTCCAGACGACGCCCGAGTCGCCGAGGCCGCCGGGGCGGTGGCGGTGATGGCGTTGGAGCGTGTTCCATCGGACATCCGACGCGACGGCGGAGTGGCGCGGATGTCGGATCCGGAGATGATCCAGGGCATCCAGAGTGCGGTCTCCATTCCGGTCATGGCCAAGGCCCGCATCGGTCACTTCGTCGAAGCGCGGGTGCTCGAAGCCCTCGACATCGACTACATCGACGAATCCGAAGTTCTCACACCCGCCGACGAGAGCCACCACATCGACAAATGGGCGTTCACGACGCCCTTCGTGTGTGGTGCCAAGGACCTGGGGGAGGCGCTCCGGCGGATCGGAGAAGGTGCGGCGATGATCCGCACGAAAGGCGAAGCAGGGACGGGCAACGTCGTCGAGGCCGTTCGCCACATGCGCGAGATCACCGCGGGGATCCGATGGCTCACGACCCTGTCCGCCGAACAATTGATGACCGCTGCCCGGGATTTGAGGGCTCCCTACGGTCTCGTCACCGAGGTGGCTGCGACCGGCGAGCTCCCGGTCGTGAACTTTGCGGCCGGTGGCATCGCCACACCGGCAGACGCCGCGCTGATGATGGCGCTCGGCGTCGATGGCGTGTTCGTGGGTTCCGGCATCTTCAAGAGCTCGAATCCCGAACTCTTCGCCCGGGCCATCGTCGATGCGACGACGAACTGGGAGAGCCCTGAGATCATCGCCAAGGTGTCGGCCGGGCTCGGTGCGGCGATGCCGGGACTGGAGATGAGCACGTTGGCCGAATCCGAGCAGCTCGCCCGTCGGGGCTGGTGACCCGATGCCGGTCGTCGGCGTACTCGCTCTCCAGGGCGACTTCCGCGAGCACCTGGACGTCCTTCGCCGACTGGATGTCGAGGGACGCCCCGTGCGTCTCCCGCAGCACCTCGATGGCATCGACGCCCTGATCATCCCGGGTGGCGAATCCACCACGATCGGCAAGCTCGCTGTCCGCTGGGGCCTCTTTGAGCCGTTGCGGGAGAGAATCGGTGCCGGGCTACCCACGTACGGCACGTGTGCCGGGCTGATCCTCGTGGCATCGGCGGTAACCGAGGGCGACCAGCATCTGCTCGGGGTCCTCGATGTCGTCGTGGCCCGCAACGCGTTCGGTCGCCAGAACCAATCATTCGAGATCGATCTGGCGGTCACCGGTCTCGAAACACCGTTTCATGCGGTTTTCATCCGGGCCCCGTGGGTTGCCAAGGTGGGAGGCGCGGTCGACGTCCTCGCCACCGTCGAGGACCACGCGGTCATGGTGCGACAAGGGGCGATCATCGCCACGTCCTTTCACCCCGAACTCACCGACGACACCCGAATTCACGCGATGCTGCTCGACTTGATCTGAAGAAGACTGATCCGAGGAAAGCTGATCCGAGGAAGATATGGCCGGACATTCCAAGTGGGCGAACATCAAACACCGCAAGGGCCGTCAGGACGCGGCCCGCGGCAAACTCTTCGCCAAGCTGGCTCGCGCCATCGAACAGGCAGCCCGAGAGGGCGGCGGCGACCCGGCGATGAACATCGCGCTCGCCAATGCGATCGCCAAGGCCAAGGCGGCGTCGATGCCGAACGACAACATCGACCGCGCCGTCAAGCGGGGGTCAGGCGAAGGTGCGGACTCCGTTGCCTACGAGGAGACGTGGTACGAGGGCTACGGGCCGGGCGGAGTGGCGGTCTATGTCCATGTGCTCACCGACAACCGAAATCGGGCGGCATCCGATGTTCGGGCGACGATGACGCGTAACAACGGGAACCTCGGTGAGCCGGGTTCGGTCAGCTATCTCTTCAGTCAGCGCGGGCTGATCGTGGCGCGAGGCGACGAAGAGACGATTCTGCTCACGGCCCTCGATGCGGGAGCCGACGACGTGCGCGAGACCGGCGACAGCTTCGAGGTGGAGTCGAGTCCTTCGGCACTGAACGAGGTCCGGTCGGCCCTGGAAGGCGTGGGCGTCGACGTCGAGTCGGCAGAAGTGACGCAGTTGCCGTCGACCACGGTCGCGGTCGACGCGGATGGCGCCGGCAAGATCCTTCGCCTGATCGATGCATTGGAGGATCTCGACGACGTCCAGGAAGTCTTTGCCAACTTCGACGTCTCCGACGAGATCATGGAACAGCTCGCCGGCTGACGGCCGCACCATCTGGCAGCACTTCCCGGTTCTTGGAGCCGCTGGCGAGAACGGTCTTGAATGGCGGCATGCGAACGCTGCTCCTCGTGGTCCACATCGGCGCCGCCGGGGCATGGTTCGGACACAAGCTGACGGTTCCGGCCGACATTCGACGCTCGATCGCTGCCGGCGGCGACGTGGCGGTCGGCATGTTCGAACGGATGAAGGCGAACGCCCGGCTCGGCATGTCATCCGCGGTGGTGACGGTGGCCAGCGGCGTCGGTCTTCTCGCCATCGCCGGCTGGCGGGCACCCGTCGTCCTGGGGCTCGGGATCATGTCGGCTCTCGCCGCGATGGCGGTCGGAGGGATTGCCGCCAGACCGGCGTGGAACGGGTTGGAGACTGCCGTCGGCGCAGGCGATCTCCCGTTGGCCGCCGCGTTCGGTCGTCGCTTCGCCCGCGCCGTCCACGTCGAGAACCTGCTGTGGATCACAGCCCTCGCCGGGATGGTCGCCGCCTGAGCCGCGGTGCCATCGAAGTCATGCGGCCTCCATCTACGCTGTCGTACACATGTTCGTTCTCGGCATCGATCCAGGTCTGACACGTACCGGCTATGGGCTCGTCCGCCGTGGCCGCGCGCTGGAGGCGGTGGCGGCCGGGGTCATCCACACCGACCCCGAGTTGCCGATGGCAGACCGTTTGGTGGAACTCGAACATGACTTGATGGCCGTCATCTCCCAGCACCGGCCGGACGTGGCGGCGATCGAGCGCGTGTTCACCAATCGCAACCGGCAGACCGCGATCGCGGTAGGGCGAGCGTCGGGCGTGGCGATGCTGGCCGCCGCCCGTGCCGGCCTGCTGGTCCACGAGTACAGCCCGAACGAGGTGAAGCTCGCCGTTGCGGGTGACGGAGCCGCCACGAAACGGGCGTTGTCGTCGATGGTTGCGCGACGACTCGCCCTGGGAGAAGTGGACGGCCCCGCCGATGTGGCCGACGCACTGGCGATCGCCATCTGTCATCTGCAACGTGTCCGGCTCCCGCTGCAGGCCAAGCGATGATCGGACGGCTGTCCGGTCGGGTGGCCGGGATCGAAGGGGATCGGCTGATCCTGGACGTGGCCGGTGTGGGCTATGAGATCCATGTGACGCCGAAGACCGCCGCTGGGGTGGGCCAACCGGGGGACGAGGCGACCGTGTCCACCCATCTGCACGTGCGCGACGATGCGATGGTGCTCTTCGGTTTCGCCTCGCCCGCCGAGCGGGATCTGTTCCGGGTCCTGCTGGGCGCCCAGGGTGTGGGACCCAGGGTGGCGCTCGGGATCCTCGCGGTGTTCTCCGCCGATGCCCTCCGTCGGGCGGTCGCCACCGACGACGTCGACGCCCTGACACAGGCGCCGGGGATCGGCAAGCGCACCGCACAGCGGATCGTGCTCGACCTCAAGCCCCGTCTGGCCGACATGGAGGCGGACCTCGTCGCCTCGAGCGGCGGTCAAGTGCGCCAGGCTCTCGAGAACCTCGGTCTCTCGGCATCCGAGATCACCGAGGCGACCGCGGATCTCGACCCCGAAGCTCCGATGGGCGAACAGATCCGGTCCGCGCTGCAACGTATCGGGCGGCGAGAGTGACCCGATGAGAGAAGAGGGCCTGCTCGGGGTGGGAGCCGACGCCGTCGACGAGATCTTCGAGATGTCCCTCCGGCCGCGCACCCTCGACGAATTCGTCGGACAGGAAATGGTCAAGGAACGGCTGCGCATCTCGATCGAGGCGGCGCGCGCCCTCAAGAAGCCGCTCGACCACATCCTGCTGTCCGGGCCCCCGGGGCTGGGCAAGACGTCACTGGCGTGGATCGTGGCGCACGAACTCGGAGCTGACATCACGAAGACGTCGGGCCCCGCACTCGAAAGACCCGGCGATCTGGCGGCGATCCTGACCAATCTGTCTCCCGGCGATGTCTTCTTCGTCGACGAGATCCACCGGCTGCCGCGGCAAGTCGAGGAGGTGCTGTATCCCGCCATGGAGGACTTCGAGCTCGACATCGTGCTCGGGAAGGGTCCCGGCGCCAGTTCGATCCGGCTCGAGTTGCCGCGCTTCACCCTGGTGGGGGCAACTACCCGGATCGGCACGGTGTCCGCACCACTCCGCGATCGCTTCGGGCTGGTCGAACGGATCGACTACTACACGGCCGCCGACCTCGAAAAGATCGTGCGTCGATCCGCCTCCATCCTGGATGCCGACGTGGACGAAGCGGGCGCCGTGGCGATCGCCCGGCGCAGCCGCGGGACCGCGCGAATCGCCAATCGCTTGCTGGCCAGGGTCCATGACTACGCCGTGGCGCGTGGTGACGGGACAGTGAGGCAAGGAGTCGCCGACGAAGCGCTGGCTGTCTACGAAATCGACCACCTCGGCCTCGACAAGGTCGACCGTGCCATTCTCGATGCCATCGTCAACCGATTCTCGGGCGGACCCGTCGGCCTGGGGACGCTCGCCATCGCCGTCGGTGAGGAACAGGAGACCGTCGAGGATG
The DNA here is from genome assembly GCA_035544575.1 of Acidimicrobiia bacterium. Classification (GTDB taxonomy): domain Bacteria; phylum Actinomycetota; class Acidimicrobiia; order Spongiisociales; family ZC4RG35; genus DATHWB01. The sequence goes on along the minus strand of DATKEC010000129.1, from coordinate 60,439 downwards.
CATACGAACCGTTTCTTCTTCAACTGGGCCTGATCCAGCGCACCGCCCGTGGGCGGATCGCCACCGCCGGCGCCTACCGGCACCTCGGACTCGATCCGCCCTCGTCAGGCCAGCCCACGTTCGATATCTGATGGATCTCGGCGAGTTCCGATACGACCTCCCGGTCTCCGCGATCGCCCAACATCCCGTCGAGCCACGAGACGCCGCCCGTCTCCTCGACACCCGCGACATGTCCGATCACGTCTTCGCAGACCTCCCCGACCTGTTGGCCCCGGCAGACCTCGTCGTCGTGAACACGTCACGTGTGCGCCGTGCCCGCCTGCGCGGCCGCCGGGTGGGCACGGGAGGCGAGGTGGAACTGCTGCTGTTGGCGCGGAGGCCGGACGGAGGCTGGACGGCGATGGTGTCTCCCGCGAGGCGGATCCGGCCCGGGGTGACGATCGAGTTCGGGGGTGTCACCGCTGAGGTGACAGGGGGACCCGTCGATGGCGTCGTCGAAGTCTCGTTCTCTGATGAGACCGACCTCGACCGGCTCGGCACTGTCCCACTTCCCCCGTACATCACCACAGAACTGGCCGACCCCGAGCGGTATCAGACCGTGTACGCGGAGAGGGTCGGATCCGCGGCCGCTCCGACGGCGGGGCTGCACTTCACGCCGGCGGTGTTGAGACGACTCGAACAACGCGGCGTGCGGCGGGCGTCGGTCGAGTTGTCAGTGGGAATCGGCACATTCCGGCCGATCACCACTGAGCGAATCGAAGACCATGTGATGCATCGTGAGGCATGCGTCGTGCCCCCCGAGACCGCAGAGGCGATTCGCTCGACCCGGCGCCGCGGTGGCCGCGTCGTGGCAATCGGCACCACCACGGTGCGCACGCTCGAAACCTTCTCCCGGCCGGACGGAACCGTGGACAGCGGGGCGTGCGAGACCGACGTGTTCCTCCGGCCGGGGAGTACGTTCCGTGTCGTCGATGTCCTCGTCACCAATTTTCACGTCCCCGCGTCATCGCTCCTCGTGATGCTCGCCGGCTTCATGGGTGAGGGTTGGAAGGCGGTGTACGACACCGCCCTGGCCCGCGGGTACCGGTTCCTCAGCTTTGGGGACGCGATGCTGGCGGAACGCAGCAGATGACAGCCGCCACCACGGTGCGCGTGCCAGATACGGCGGTGCGGCGATGATGGCAGCGGTGTTTCGCGAGATCGCTCGCGACGCCGGCGCCCGCACCGGGACGGTGGCGTTCCGCGGCGCCGTCGTGACCACGCCTGCCTTCATGCCGGTGGGCACGCGCGGCGCGGTCAAGGGTCTCGACGCGCGGGACCTCCTCGCAGTCGGTGCCGAGATGGTGCTCTCGAACACCTATCACCTCATGCTGCGACCAGGGGCCGCGACAGTGGCAGCGATGGGGGGATTGGCGGCCTTCCAGGGCTGGCCGGGCCCCACGCTCACAGACTCGGGCGGCTACCAGATCTTTTCCCTGGACCCCCGTGTCACAGAAACCGATGCCGTCTTCCGGTCGACATACGACGGATCCGAGGTCCGGCTCTCGCCAGAGGAAGCCGTACGCTGCCAGCAGTTGCTGGGGGCGGATGTGGCGATGGTGCTCGACGTCCTCATCGGTCTCCCGGCACCGAACGAGGCGGTGAGGGCCGCCATGGAACAGACGCTGCGATGGTCATCGCGCGCTCGGGATGTCCACGATCGGACCGATCAGGCGCTCTTCGGGATCGTCCAGGGCGGGGTCGATCCGACGCTCCGCGGGCGCAGCGCCCGCGCCACGACGGCCCTTGATTTCGACGGCTACGGCATCGGAGGTCTCTCGGTGGGTGAGAGCCCGGACGAGCGCGACCGGGCGATCGAGGCCGCGGTGGCCGAACTTCCCGCCGACAAGCTCCGCTATGTCATGGGTCTCGGCGACGCCGAAGGGGTTCTGGATGCAGTCGCCCGCGGCTGTGATCTCTTCGATTGCGTGTGGCCCACCCGGCTCGCCCGACACGGCCGGGTCCTCACCCCGGACGGTGACTACAACTTGAAGCGGGCCGAGTATGCAGCCGATCCGCGACCACTGCACGAAGAGTGTTCGTGCCTGGCGTGCGGATCCGTGAGCCGGGCCTACCTACGTCATCTCCTGATGACCAAGGAGATGACGGTGATGCGGCTCCTGTCGATGCACAATCTCACGTACACGCTGGGCCTGATGGCCGAGACGCGGGGGGCGATCGAGCGCGGTCGCTTCTCGGACCACCGGGTGAGCGTCGTGGAACGACGGAATGGTGTGCGGCGTGAAGACAGGTAATGTCGCCGTCCCCGGGGACCAGGAGTTGTCGTTGTCCGAAATGCTCGTGCTCGCTCAGGAAGGCACCACCTCAGGTGGATCGTCGCTGTTCCTGCTCCTCATGCTCGGCGCCTTCGTGGTGCTGTTCATCCTGCCGCAGCGGAAGCGAAAGAAGCAGGTCGAGGCCATTCAGAACGCCCTTTCGATCGGCGACCAGGTCCAAACGATCGGCGGAATCATGGGCAGGGTCGTCTCCCTGGACGATGACTCGGTGGTGATCGAGGTCGAAAGCGGCCGGCTTCGGTTCGCCCGGCGCGCCATCGCCTCGCGTACCGGCACCGACATCTGACGGCTGGCCGGCAGGCCCATCCGACGTCTGAACGTCCCCGTGGCCGATGCAGCTTTCGGCGAGCGGTAACCTCTGATGGTGAATTCCATCCGATCGCTGATTCGCGAAATCCCGGACTATCCCAAGCCCGGTGTGCAGTTCTACGACATCACGCCCGTGCTCGGTGACGGACAGGCATTCTCGGACCTGCTCGAACACATGGTGGCGCCCCACCGTGACCGCGGGATCACCAAGGTGGCCGGCATCGAAGCGCGGGGTTTCACGCTCGCCGCTCCCATCGCCCGCATCCTGGGTGCCGGGTTCATCCCCGTCCGCAAGCCGGGAAAGCTTCCGCACGACACCAACACCCGGGAGTACGCACTCGAATACGGCACGGATGCGCTGGAGGTGCATGTCGATGCTGCCGGTTCCGACGATCGCGTGTTGCTCGTCGACGATGTGATCGCCACCGGGGGCACGGCTGCGGCCGCCGCCGGCCTCCTGGTCGACCTCGGAGCCGATGTGGTCGGCCTGAGCGTGTTCATCGAATTGACGTTCCTCAACGGGCGTGACCAGCTCGGAGATCTCCCTCTCCATGCTCTCCTCGAGTACTGAACCGATCGATCACCGACACGTCCTGGCGGAGTACGTCCGCCATCATCCCGGCGCGGACACCGCGGTCCTCGAACGCGCCTACGCGATGGCCACCCGGGCGCACGCCGGCCAGACCCGCAAATCCGGCGAGCCGTACATCACGCACCCGGTGGCCGTCACGGCCATCCTCGCCGAGTACGGCCTGGACGAGGCGACGCTGGCCGCAGGGTTCCTTCACGACACAGTCGAAGACACCGAGATCGGTCTCGAGGACATCGTCGCCGAGTTCGGTCAGGAGGTGGCGTTCCTGATCGATGGCGTGACCAAGCTGGACCGCCTCGAATACGACAGCCCCCAGCAGGCCCAAGCAGCAACGATCCGCAAGATGGTCGTCGCCATGGCCCAGGACGTGCGGGTGCTGATCATCAAACTGTGTGACCGGTTGCACAACATACGGACGGTGTCCGCCCTGCGCGGCGAGAAGCAGGAGCGCGTCGCCAGGGAGACACTCGACATCTACGCCCCATTGGCGCACCGCCTGGGCGTCCAAGAGATCAAGCACGAGTTGGAGGACCGCTGCTTCAAGATCCTCTATCCGGATCGATTCGCCGAGATCGAGAAGCGTCTCGCCGACCGCGCTCCGGAACGCGACGTGTTCATCGAAAAGATCGTCCACGAACTCGAGGCGATGGTCACCGACGCCGAGATTCCCGCCGAGATCTCCGGGCGCCCCAAGCACCATTATTCGATCTACCGCAAGATCGTCGAGTCCGGCCGGCCGTTCGAAGAGATCCACGACCTCATCGGGGTGCGCATCGTCGTCGAGACGGTCCAGCAGTGCTACGGAGTTCTCGGACTGGTCCACGCCCGGTGGATGCCGGTGTCGGGTCGGTTCAAGGACTACATCGCCATGCCGAAGTTCAACCTCTACCAGTCGCTCCACACCACCGTCATCGGACCCGACGGCAAGCCGCTCGAAGTCCAGATCCGAACCCAGGAGATGCATCGCCTGGCCGAGGAGGGGGTGGCCGCCCACTGGCGGTACAAGGAAGGGACCGAGGCCACCATGCTTGATTGGGCGGGTGACCTCCAGGCGCTGCAGGGCGAGGATGACCCCCAGGAGTTCCTGGATTCGCTGAAACTCGACCTGTACCAGGACGAGGTCTTCGTGATGACTCCGAACGGCGACGTCAAGACCCTCCCGCGGGGGGCGACCGCCGTCGACTTCGCCTACGCAGTCCACACCGAGGTCGGGCATCGATGTGTCGGCGCTCGTATCAACGGCCGCCTGATGCCTCTGTCGACGAGGGTCGAGTCCGGTGACATCATCGAGGTGCTCACTTCCAAGTCCACCGATGCCGGTCCGTCCCGTGACTGGCTCAAGTTCGTCAGGACGTCACGGGCCCGCTCGAAGATCAAGCAGTGGTTCCTCAAGGAACGGCGCGAACACGCCGCGGTGGAGGGACGGGATCAGGTCCTGATGGCACTGCGCAAAGAGGGGCTGGGACTCGGAGCGAGCGAGCGGGAGGCGATGCTCGCCGAGATCGCCGCCGAGTTGGCCAAACAAGACGTTGCCGGGCTGATGGCTGCGGTCGGTCAGGGCGAGGTGGGCGCCAATGCGATCGTCCAGCGGATCGTCAGAACCGTACGCCCGGAGGACGACGACGAGGACCTACTCGCGCCCGTCCGTCCCCGCAAGTACTCCTCTGCCGGTCCGGGGATCATCGTCGAGGGGCTCGAAGACATGATGGTCCGGATCGCTCGCTGCTGCGCCCCGGTGCCCGGCGACGGCATCGTTGGCTTCGTGACGGTGGGTCGGGGTGTGTCGGTCCACCGCGACGACTGCACCAATCTCGATGCCCTCGCAGACGAACGTCGGGAGCGGATGGTCGATGTGGCATGGTCGGCGGACCGAATCGGCAACTTCGCGGTGTGGGTCCAGGTCGAGGCGTTGGATCGCACCAAGCTGCTGAGGGATGTGACCGAAGTCATCTCCGATCTCGGTGGCAACATTTCGGCTTCGTCGTCGATCACCGGCCGGGACCGGGTGGCGATCCTTCGCTATGAGGTGGAGCTGTCGGATCCGGGATCGGTCGACAAGCTCATCAATGAGCTCCGCGGCGTCGACGGGGTCTTCGCGGCGTTCCGCCTGGTCAGCGAACCCAGCGACTGAGCCAGCGCCCTGAGGCGCGGGGCGAAACTTCGTCGTTTCCAGCTTCAGACTCGACCGCAGGCCGCCGATGGGATCTCACGACGATTCAGGGGGTTCCCGCGGTGTTTCGGAGACTGCGTTTGCCCGGCAAGCTCGTACTTGCCGCAGTCCCATTGGTCCTGGCGCTGAGCGCCGTTTCTGCGCTGTTCGTGCAGTCGGCGTTCACGGAGGCCGATGACGAGCGCGCCGCGGCTCAACTCTCTGCGGTCTTGATCGACCTGCGCCACAGTGTGGAAGCGTTGGCTGTCGAAGCCGCGGATCCCGCGGCGGGTGCGTCCGAGACGGACGCCCGATTGTCCGACCTCCGCCAGACGATCGGAACGGTCGATGCTCCGCCGCTGGCGCGTCAGCTCGACGGCGCTGTGCGCCGTCTCGAACTGGTGCGTGCCGGCGACGCCGACGCAGCCTCGGGATATGACCAGGTTGCTGGTGACCTTCTTGCGGTTGCATCCCTGGTACCCGCCGAGGTCGCCAACCGCGACTCCGCCCGGGCACTCGAAGGCGTGTCGGCCATCGGGCGGGCTCGACAGGTGGCGCGGGTGCAGGAGCGGCTCATCTCGGACGCATTTCCCCTGGACGGGGCGGACCGCACGACCCTCGAACGGATCCGGTCCCTCCAACTGGACTTCACCGGATGGGTCGATCTCTTCCACACGGTCGCATCAGCCGAGGCGCGGACGATCTTCGCCCAGTCCGGTGCGCCGGTGACCATTGGTGGCGTATCGACCCAGGTGACCCGGCTCCTCGAAGCCGATGATGAGACACTCATGATCTCCGAGTCTGACTGGGAGCGGCTGCTCGACGACCGAACCGATGCGTTGGCCACCTTCGAGGCGCGACTGACCGAGACCGTGCGGGCGACCGCCGAGGCGGCTGCGGGTCGTGCGATGACCCAGGCCTGGGTGGTGGTGGGATCGGCCGTGGGCGCCCTCCTGCTGGCGGCAGTCATGACTGCTCTCATCTCCCGGTCGATCGTGCGGCGTGTGCGCAGCGTGACCGAACGCGCGCAGCATGTCGCCCAAGAGCAGCTGCCGGCCCTCATCGAGGCCCTCCGGGACCCGAGCGACGACGCCGTTCTCCCGTCGATTCCCCCCATCCGGGATCGTGGCGCCGACGAGATCGGCGATCTGGCGAGATCGTTCTCGGCGATGCAGTCGACTCTCGAACATGTCGCCGCCCAGCAGGTCGAGACCTTGCGCAAGGGGGTGGCGGACATGTTCGTCACCCTGGCGAGACGGAATCGGAGTCTCATCGACCGCCAGCTCGCGCTCATCGACGAGTTGGAATCCGACGAGGAGGATCCCGCGGCCCTGGCCGACTTCTACCGGCTCGACCACATGGCGACGAGGATGCGCCGCAACGCAGAGAGCCTGCTGGTGTTGGCCGGAACCGAGCCGCCCCGTACGTGGCGCACACCCCTGGGAATCGACGATGTCGTGCGTGCCGCGATCGGCGAGATCGAGGACTACCGCCGGGTCGATGTCCTCACCCTCGAGTCGGTGCGGCTGAAGGGATCGGTCGTTGCGGACCTCTCCCATCTCCTTTCCGAGTTGTTGGAGAACGCAGCCCAGTTCTCACCCCCCCAGACTCGGGTTCGGGTCTCGGGACACTTCCACGAGGAGGGCTACCTCTTGACGGTTTCGGACCGAGGAGTGGGCATCCCCCAGTCCCGGCTGGCCGAACTGAACGCTCTGCTCGACCGTCCCCCTGTGATCGGTCTGGCGCTCGAACCTACCCTTGGTCTCTATGTGGTGGCGATGCTCGCCAAGCGGCATGGAATCGCGGTGCGACTCGTTCCCGGGGCGCCCGGCGTGTCGGCCAAGCTCCTGGTGCCGCATTCGTTGTACGAGGCGTCGCCGACGGCGATACCCGACGAGTCCGCACCCATCGAATCCGCAGTTGGCCACAACGGTGGTCGCCACCGCCTCAGTTCATTCCCGCAGGCGGAGCCACCCGGTCGCCGGGCCCCGGCGTCGCTCGATGGCCCGGGTCCACTGCCGGCGCCGCGGCTGAAACCTCCCGCCGATCCGGTGTCGACATCTCGCTGGGCTCCACCGCCGCGGGTCGGCCCAGCTCCAATTCCGGCCCCGGCGGCATCTCCGGCCCCACACCCGACTCCGGCCGCAGCCCCAACCCCGGTTCCGGTCCCAACCCCGGCCCATGCCCCGGCGCCAGCCCCAACCCCGGCTCTCGAAGGCCCACGGCCGGCGCCGGCCTCAGTCGCTCCCATCCGGTCGACGGAGCCGGCCGCGGCCGACCCGGTCACTCAGCCACTGCGGGAGCTGCCCACCCGCCAGTCGGTGGCCCGAACGAGGGAGTCCGATCCCGCACCCGGCGCGTTGCCGGTGCGACGCCCGGGGAACTCGTATGAAGCCGACCCGGGCTCCGAACGGCCCGTAGCCCAGCCCCCGCGCTCACCGGATGCGGTGAGGTCCAGCCTCGGGGCGTTCCAGATCGGCCTCGAAGCCGGTCGGCGCCACCGGGACGAAGGAGAGACCGAATGACCCCGGCAGCAGACAGCCTCAACTGGCTCATCGTCCGATTCGTCGAGCAGATCCCGGCGGTCCGCCAAGCCGTGGTGGTGTCCAGTGATGGGCTCCCGCTCGCCGTCTCCGACGGTGTCGAGCGCGAGTCGGGGGAGCGTCTGGCCGCGGTCGCGTCCGGACTCATCGGGCTCGCGTACGGATCGGCCGGGCGATTCGGGGCAGGAACGGTCAGCAACGTCATCATCGAGATGGAGCGGGGCTGGCTGTTCGTCACCGGCATTCGCGACGGATCCCTGCTGTGTGTCATGACCGTGCGTGAAGCCGACATCGGAATGATCGGATATGAGATGGCCCTGTTCGCTGATCGGGCCGGAGACGTCCTCACACCGGAGGTTCGCGACGAGTTGAAGTCTGAGCTTCTCGGGAGCCCGTGAGTTCCATGGTCGACCACCCGTCAGAAGGGCGCTTCGTCAGGCCGTACGCCATCACCGGCGGGCGGACCGACATCGACATCGACATCGATCTCGAGACTCAGATCGAGGCGACGCCGCGCGGGGTCGCCTCCCAGTCCCGCTATCGGTGGGAGGCAGCCCAGGTCATCGACGCATGCCGCCGTCCCGTGGCCCTGGTCGAAGTGGCCGCTTCGCTGTCATTGCCCGTCGGCGTGGTGCGGGTGGTGGTCGCCGACCTCGAGAAGGACGGTGCCGTCGGTGTGCATCGACCTGTGGAATTGGATCTCGGCTCGGCGTCGTACACCGAGCTGCTCGAAAAGGTCCTCGAGGGAATCAGGAGCCTCTGATGCGCCGCACACCAGTGAAGATCGTCGTCGCCGGTGGCTTTGGCGTGGGCAAGACCACCTTCGTCGGTGCCATTTCGGAGATCGAACCGTTGCGGTCCGAAGCCGTCATGACGGAGGCGAGTTCCGGTGTCGACGACCTCACCGATGTGGCGCGCAAGACCACGACGACCGTCGCGATGGACTTCGGACGAGTCGGACTGGGCGACGACCTGGTGCTCTACCTCTTCGGGACACCAGGGCAGGGACGCTTCCACTTCATGTGGAATGAGCTGTCTCGTGGCGCCATCGGTGCCGTGATCCTCGCCGACACCCGCCGGCTCGACGACTGTTTCGCCGCCATCGACTTCTTCGAGAGCCGCAGTGTTCCCTTCGTCGTGGCCGTCAACACCTTCCACGGCGCCCGGTTCCATCAGCTCGAGAGCGTGCGGGAGGCGCTGCAGGTGGCCGAGGCGACTCCCGTCGTCTATTGCGACGCCCGGGAGCGCTACGAAGTCCAGCGGGCGCTGGTCGGACTGGTGTCCCATGCCCTGGTGCGAGCACGGTCGGAGGTCGGGGCGGGCTGAGAGGCTGGGGCGTCAGGCGCGGCGTCGGATCGCCCGTCGGGCCTTCTCGGCGTCGAGGTCCTCGCTTCGAACTGGCTGGGTTGCCGCGATTCTCTCCAGCGGCCGGGGACGCTCCACCAAGGGAGGGGACGCTTTCTCGGGGTCTCGGCCAGGCACTCTTGCAGACTGTGCGGAGACCGTGGCTGGAAAGACGATCCCGGACGCAGTGACCTCTCGGGGTTCTGCGGGGTCCGCGCTCGGGCTCGTGTCGACGCCCTGGCCCTCGGCGTCGGCGGTGACCCGGCCGAGGAGACGCTCCAATCGCGCGACTTCGGTGTCGAGTGCGCGGATGCGAGCCTTGGCGGCCAGTTCGGACTGCTGCATCGATCTGACCAGCTCACGATGTTCTCTCGCAGCCATGTCCACTCGCGCGCGGGCATCGCGTTCGACGAGCTCGGCCTTGCGGCGGGCCTCTTCGGTGATCGCCTTGCCGCGGGCCTCGGCCTCGGATCGAGCGACTCGGAGGATTCGGTCGGCGACTTCGCTCGCCTGCTCCACTGCGCGATCGGGGTCGCCTGGTGACTCTGCCCGGTTGGTCACCGCGACATCGTCGAGCTCGGCTCGGGCAGATTCCACGGCCGCGTCACGAGCTGCGGCTGCCTCGGCCAGCATCACGTCCGCCTGACGGCGGGCGGTGATCAAGACGTGCTCGGCTTCGGCTTTGAGCCCTTCGGCCTCGCGCTCGGCGGCCTGGCGCAGCGCGTCGGCGTCCGCCACGATGCCGGCAACCCGGGTCTGGCCGTCGTTGACGATCGAGGTGGCTTCCGCTTTCGCCTTGGCGACGAGGCTCTCGGCGGCTCGGACAAGGGCTTCGGCCTGGCCTTTGGCCTGGGCCGGGTCCATCAGCGGCGCCTCCGACCTCTCCGGTCCTTGTCTGGCGTCGTGCGGAAGGCCGATGTGCTGAGCTGCTCTGTCAGCGGGGCGTGGGTGGTGATGGACGCCGTCGCACCGAGATCCGTGGGAGACCAGCTGTCGCTCGTGTGGCGTCCGTTGGCGCGTGGCTCGCCGTCAACCGCCATTCCCGTCTCGGAGTCCAACTCGATGGCGACACGGTCCGCGAAGCTGCGTTGGCGGGCGGCTTCTTCGGCGGCTTCTTCGGCGGCTTCTTCGGCTGCTCCCTGAGCGGCGTTGGCAGCCGCCGTCAACTGTGATTCGAGTTCGACGATGCGATCGAGGAGAGCGGCTTCGCGCTCATGCAGCACGCGGAGTTCGATCTCGTGGACGCTCTCGATCTCTGCCATCCGGTCAGTGACTGTCGGGTCGTTCTGGGCGGCTTCGCGGGCCTGGCTGAGCACCGTCGAGGCCTCGGCGGATGCCGCCTCCTTGGCGTCCTGGATCATCGACTCGCCGGCCATCCGGGCCTCGGCCACGATCGCCTCGGCCTCGGCGCGCGCCACCGCGAGGGCCTCGGCAGCCTCGGTGGCCTGGGCATCGATCGCCGCGAACCCATCAACCAGAGACGTCTCGCGCTCGGCCAGCTCCCTCTCGGCGATCTCGAGTGTGCCCGCCCGTTCATCGAGTTCGGTGATGCGAGTATCGAGTTCGGCGGTCCGGGCGGCGAGGTCATCCGAGATCCGCTCGGAGTCGGCATGGGCGGTCCGGACGATGTCGGCTGCCTCCATCTCGGCTGTCCGTCGGATGTCGTCGGCGTGCGAGTAGGCGGCGGCGACGACGTCGGCCGCGGCCGATTCGGCATCTGCGACCCGGTCGGCGGCTCGTGCCTCCTCCTTGGTGAGGTCGAGGAGGGCGAGTTCGATGAGAACGGTGGGAGCGGGGTCGGCGACGTACGGGTCGGACTTCCCGCCGACGCCGACAGGAACGGTGACGGGGGTGACTGGGGTGTGGTGTTCTGTCATTTCCGATGTTCGAACGAGGGGCAAACTGTGTTTCCCCATCGGCACGGTGTGGGCCAAACCTGAGGAATAGTCCGCCAGACCCAGCCCTATCGTCGTGTCGTGCTCATCGATCACCGCAGCCTGTGGATGGCCCAGACGAATTGTTGGATTCTCGCCCGCGGCAGAGGTGAACCAGCCGTGATCATCGACGCTCCGCCCGACGTTGGGGCGATCTCAGCCCTGTTGGAACGGCACCGTCTGGTGGCGGCGGCGCTGGTGTTGACCCATGGTCACATCGACCACGCGGGGGGAGCGGGAGAGGTCGAGGCCCGTCACGGAGTATCCACATGGGTTCACGCCGATGACGACTTCCTCACGTTGGCGCCGGACGAGCAACTGCGGATGCTCTTCGGTCTGCGCCCTCCCGGTGACTATTCGGTGCCCCAGAGTCGACTCAACCTGAACGATGACGACATCATCGAGCTGGCAGGCTTCGAGCTGCGCATCCGTCACACGCCCGGTCACACACCAGGCCACGTGTGTCTGGAGATCGTCGGGGAGGGGGTTCTCTTCTCGGGCGACCAGCTGTTTGCCGGGTCGATCGGGCGGACGGATCTGCCCGGTGGCTCGTATCCCCAGCTGATGCAGTCCATGCAGCGGCGCGTTCTCGATCTCGACGACGACGTCAGGGTGCTGCCAGGGCACGGTCCGGAGACGACGATCGGCCGGGAGCGTCGGACCAATCCCTTTCTGGCTGGTCTCGACGATCGACCGCCCTCCCACGGTTAGCCTCGGGCGAATCCAGCCAGTCGAACCACACCCTCTCCGCGCTTCATGATCCCGCCCCGCACCCCCCCAGGCGTCCTCGAACTGCTGCCGGGTGAACAGGCGTCGTTTCGTCGGCTGCTCGATGTGATCGCCGGCACCTTCGAGCGTTTCGGCTTCGTCGAGATCGAGACGCCGGTATTCGAGCGGTCGGAGATCTTGTTGACGAAGACCGGTGGAGACACGGAGCGGCAGATCTACTTCGTCCAGTCGACCGGGTCGATGGACAGCGAGGGGCCGCCGGATCTGGCGCTCCGCTTCGACCTCACCGTTCCGTTGGCGCGCTACGTCGCCGAGCATCAACACGATCTGGCCTTCCCCTTCAAGCGGTACCAGATTCAGCGCGTCTACCGCGGCGAACGTCCACAACGGGGTCGGTTCCGCGAGTTCTACCAGTGCGACATCGACGTCATCGGTCGGGACCATCTGAGCCTTCGCCACGATGCCGAGCTGCCCGCGGTCATTCACGACGTGTTCGATCGCATCGGTGTCGGACCCTTCACGATTCGCATCAGCAATCGCCTGCTCATGTCGGGGCTGCTCTCCCAGCTCGGGGTGGGCGACGACGCCCACCCCGCCGTGCTGCGAGAGGTCGACAAGCTCGATCGGCGCACAGCGGCCGAGGTGCGGGCTTCGCTGGTGGAAAGCGGCCTCGACGATGCCACCGCGGACGCGGTGATCGATCTGGTCACGACCAGGGCACGGGGCGCCGGCGCCGCCATCGAGGCGCTGGGGAACCTGACCACCGAGGATGAGCGCGCCCGCACGGGGGTCGCCCACCTCCGCGTTGTCTTCGAAACCCTGGCTGAGCTCGGCGTGCCCGACGACCGCTACGACCTCGACCTCGGGGTTGCCCGGGGCCTCGAGTACTACACCGGTACGGTCTATGAGACGACACTCGACGACCATCCCGAGATCGGGTCGGTGTGCTCTGGGGGCCGGTATGAGGATCTCGCAGGCCTCTACACGAACACCCGTCTGCCTGGTGTGGGCATTTCGATCGGCCTCACCCGGCTGTTCTGGCAGCTACGGGAGGCGGGACTCCTCGGCGGCAGCCCGACGTCGGTGCACGCGTATGTCACCATCATGGATGAAGCCGGTGTGGCTGCGGCCCTGCGGCTCGCCACGACGTTGCGCGCCGGCGGACTGAACACCGATGTGGCGGCCGAACCCGGTCGCCTCGGCAAGCAGTTGAAGCATGCGGATCGTCTCGGCGTCCGCTTCGCGTTGATCGTCGGCGAGGACGAACGGTCGAAGGGCACGGTGACCGTGCGCGACCTCGTCGCCGGTGACCAGGTGGAAGTCGATGTCGCCGACGCTGCCGACGCATTGAGACAACGATTGCAAGCAGGAGAATCATGAGCGAGTACCGCACGGCTCACGCCGGGACGATGGACGAGAGCCGGATCGGCGACACCGTGACAGTGGCGGGATGGGTTCAGCGACGTCGGGACCACGGGGGTGTGGCGTTCCTCGACGTGCGCGACGCCTCGGGTCTGGTCCAGGTCGTGGCCGACCCCGACGTGATCCCCGATGTGCACGATCTGCGGATGGAATACTGCATTTCGGTCAGGGGTCAGGTGCGGGCCCGTCCCGAGGGGACCGTCAATCACGATCTCCCGACCGGCGCCGTGGAGATCGGAGCGACCGCGCTCGAGGTGCTGAGTCCGGCTGATTCCCTCCCGTTCATGCTCGACGACCGGATCGACACCGACGAACGGGTCCGGCTCGAGTTTCGCTACCTCGACCTGCGGCGGCCGTCGATGGCCGCCAACCTGCGCGCTCGATCTCGTGCGTCCTCGGCGATTCGCCAGACACTCGACGCGAAGGGCTTTCTCGAGGTCGAGACTCCCACACTCATACGGTCGACACCGGAAGGCGCCCGAGATGTTCTCGTGCCGAGCCGGCTCCGCAAGGGAAATTTCTACGCGCTGCCGCAGTCGCCCCAACTCTTCAAGCAGTTGCTGATGATCGGGGGGGTCGAGCGGTACTACCAAATCGCCCGCTGCTACCGCGATGAGGACTTCCGCGCCGACCGCCAACTGGAATTCACCCAGCTCGACCTCGAAGGCGCGTTCTGGGGTCAGGACGATGTGCTCGCCGTCGTCCAGGAGGTCATCGCGGCCGCGGCCCGGGCCGTTCGCGGGGTCGACCTCCACCTTCCATTCCCAACACTCACGTGGAGGGAGGCGATGGACCGGTACGGCTCCGACAAACCCGATCTCCGCTTCGGGATGGAGATCGTCGATCTCGACGCGCTGTTCGCATCGACCGAGTTCGCCGTCTTCTCCACGACCCTCGCGGCGGGGGGAACGATCCGCGGGTTCAATGCCGGGGAGATCGACTTTCCCCGATCGCGGGCCGACGCGCTCACCGAGGACGCCAAGACTGCGGGAGCCAAAGGCCTCGTCTGGCTGGTCGTCAACCCTGACGGGACGCTGCGCTCTCCGGTCTCGAAGTTCCTGAGTGAGAGCGAACAGCTCGGCGTGGTGAGCCGGCTCGAGGCCGGTCCCGGTGATGTGCTCTTGGTCGTGGCCGACGCGTGGAAGACGGCGGTCACGGCCCTGGGTGGCCTGCGGAGCACACTCGGCCGTCCGTCCAGTCATGCCGAGCTGGCCTTCGTCTGCGTGGTGGACTTCCCGATGTTCGAAGAGCAGGAGGACGGCCGGATCACGTTCTCGCATCACCCATTCACCGCTCCTGCCGACATCGAGGTGGCGCGAGCCACGCCGCTGGAGGCGACGTCGAAGGCGTACGACGTCGTGGTCAACGGCATCGAGTTGGGGTCGGGTTCGGTCAGGATTCACGACCCTGACATTCAATCGGAGGTCTTCGACATCCTCGGAATCGACCGTGAGTCGGCGGAACGTCGCTTTGGATGGTTCCTGCGGGCGCTGCGCTACGGGACGCCTCCCCACGCCGGGTTCGCGTTCGGCATCGACCGTCTCGTGATGGTGCTCCAGAACGAAACGTCGATTCGGGACGTGATTCCGTTTCCCAAGACCCAGACCGGTCTGGATCCTCTCACCTCGGCGCCCAACCGCGTCGACGACACCCAGCTGGCCGAGCTGGGCCTCCGATTGCGGCCCGAAGTCATCGCCGCCGAAGAGGCCTGACGGGCCGTGGACCTCTTCAGCGCGGGTGCCGACGAGCGGCGGGCAGCCGTGGCCCCGCTCGCCGCCCGGATGCGTCCGCGTTCGATCGACGAAGTCGTCGGTCAGCCGGGATTGTTGGACCAGGGGGCGGCGTTCCGACGAATCGTGGAGTCGGGGCGGCCGGTGTCGATGCTGCTGTGGGGTCCGCCGGGCACCGGCAAGACGACTCTTGCCCGCCTGATCGCCCACCACGTCGACGCGGTCTTCGAGACCCTGTCTGCGACGAATGCGGGAGTGCGTGACGTGCGCGCGGTTCTCGCTTCGGCGCGCGATCGTCTGGGATCCGACGAGCGACGCACGGTGCTCTTCATCGACGAGATCCACCGATTCTCCAAGTCCCAACAGGACGCGCTCCTCCCCGGCGTCGAGGACGGGACGGTCATCCTCGTCGGCGCCACCACGGAAAATCCGTTCTTCGAAGTGAACTCGCCGCTCATGAGCCGGATGACGTTGTTTCGGACAGAGCGGCTCGATGACCAGGCGGTCGCCGACCTGGTCGAGCGAGCGCTCGGCGACGCGGACAGGGGACTCGGCGCCGACGGTCTGCAGATCGACCCCGCCGCCCGGTCCGTGCTCGCAGAGCGCACGGGTGGAGACGCTCGCCAGGCGCTGACAGCTCTCGAAGTCGCTGCATCCCTGGCGCTCGGCAGGGGGTCGGATCGCATCGGAAGCGAGGACGTCGGCGAGGCGCTGCAGCGGCGGATCATCCGGTACGACAAGGCTGGTGACGCCCATTACGACGTCATCTCGGCGTTCATCAAGAGTGTGAGGGGCTCGGATGTCGACGCCTCGCTGTACTGGCTTCATCTCATGGTCGAAGCCGGCGAAGACCCCGAATTCATCGTCCGTCGCCTGATCGTGCTGGCATCTGAAGACATCGGCCTGGCAGACCCGAACGCCCTGCTCCAGGCGGTGGCGGCGTCTCAGGCCCTCGCCCACGTCGGTATGCCCGAGGCGTCGTTCGCTCTGACGCAGGCGACCGTGTACCTGGCGATCGCTCCCAAGTCGAACTCGCTCGCGGCTGCGATGGGAGCGACGAGAGCCCTGCTCGAAGACGGACCTGCGCCGGCCGTCCCGGTCCATCTGCGCGACGACCATTACACCGGGGCGCGGGCGCTCGGCCACGGGCGCGGTTACCTCTACGCCCATGACGGGCCCAATCATGTGGTCGCTCAGCGGTATTTCCCCGACGGAGTTGAGCCGACAACGCTTTTTCGACCCGGCGCGGAGGGCCGCGAAGCAGCCTTGGCGGAACGTCTCGCCTGGATCGACGAACAGTTGGGGAGGCCCCCGAGGTGATCGGGCTGCCGGCGTTCGTCGAGCGCGTGCCGGACCTCGCAGCCGGACTGCCCGAAATCATCCGAAGGCTGGGCGGAGAGCCGGTGATCGTGACTGACGTCGATCTGGCTGCGGCTGGCGTGTGCGGTCCGGTGGAGACCGTATTGGGGTGTGAGGTGATGCTCGTCCCGGGGGGCGAGCCGGTGGCCGCCACCGTCGGTGCTCTCGCCCGCTCTCTGCGCGACCACGATGCGGACGTGGTGGTGGCGGTGGGAGGCGGAAGCGTGATCGACACGGCGAAACTGGCGGCGCGGCTCGTGTCCGATCCCGAAGGTCTCTCCGAGCGCTTGGGCTCCGCGTCGCCATTCCCCCCGGTGTCTGCGGTCGTCGTGGCGGTGCCGACGACGTCTGGATCGGGAGCCGAGGTCACGCGTACCGCGATCGTTTCCGAGGGTGGTCGCAAGAGGTGGGCGTGGGACGACCGACTGCGGCCCGAGGTCGCGGTCCTCGCCCCCGAGCTGACGGCAACCGTCCCTCGACCGGTGGCGGTGGCTGCCGGGCTCGATGCGTTCGTCCACGCCGTCGAAGCCGCCACCGGCCAGCGTTCGACCACGGAGATCGCCGCCCTCGGGTTCGAGGCGGCCGCCATGCTGCTGGCCGGCTTGCCGGTCATGATCGAACATCCCGATCGGACCTCGGTGCGGTCGACGGTGATGGAGGCGGCCACCGCAGCCGGTTGTGCGATCGATCTGGGTGGGACGGGGATCGGCCACGCCGTCGGCCATGCTCTGGGCTCCCTCGGAGTGATCCCACACGGGCTGGCGGTGATGCTCGGGCTCCGCGCCGGTCTCGCCTGGACTCTGGCCGGGGCCTCGGACGCCTATACGGGGCTGGCCCGGCGGCTCGTCCCAGGCGGAGCGCCAGACGGACTGATCGCCGCCATCGACGAGATGCTCGACGCGGTGGGATTTTGCCCCGAGCTCGAGAAGTGGCCACAGCCCACCAGGCAGGCGCTCGCCGCGGAGATGGCCTCGATCGATCATCGGCCGATGCGCCTGAACAACGCCAGGCCCATCTCCGAGGGCGACATCGCAGACGTGGCAGGGATCGTGTGCGACTGGTGGTCCGGATGATCGAGAGAATCGTCGTCAGCCATCACCGCTTCGGGCTGGACCCGCCCTTCCCGGCGGCATGGGACACCCAGCCCCGCCGGGCTTTCCCGGTCGCCGTCGTGCGCGTCATCGACGACAGCGGCGCCGAAGGACTCGGAGTGGGCGACCCGTTTCGCGGACTGGTCGACTACGAGCACCTGTTCATCGGGGCCGATCCCCTCGAACTCGATCGGCACGATGCGGTCCTGGACAACATCGCATTTCTCGACGGACGACCCTGGCCTTTCGAGATCGCGCTGTGGGATCTGGCGGGCAAGCTCACCCACCAGCCGATCTGGAGGATGCTCGGAGGACAGACGAACACGCTGGACCTGTACGCCTCGTTCGGCACGCATCGCAGCCCAGAGCGGACCGTCGAGGCGGTCGAGGCGGTGGTGGAGCGGGGATTTGGCGCGGTCAAGCTCAGATTCGGCCGACCGGAACAGTCCCAGGACTTGGCCGTGCTCGACGCCGTCCTCGACGCAGTCGGTGACGATGTCGCCGTGATGGTGGACTGCAACCAGGGGTGGCGGATGCCCTGGGACACCTCGCCGCCGCCGGCGTTCACCGACGTCGCGGCGCTGGCACGGGAATTGGCGGCGCGATCGGTGTACTGGATGGAGGAGCCACTCCATCGCGGGGATCACACCGGGATGGCCCGGCTGCGCCAGGAGGTCGGCATCCCCATCGCAGGCGGGGAGATGACGAGGGAACTGCACGAGTTCACGCTGATGCTCGATGCCGGCTCCTTGGACGTGTACCAGCCGGATGCGGCGGTGACCGGAGGAATCGGCGGATTGCGTCGGGTGGCCGACGCGGTGCGTTCGGCAGGCCACACGTTCAGCCCGCACACGTGGGGGAGCGGTGTGGCGCTCCTGGCCAACGCCCACCTGACGGCGGGCACCGGCGGGGCTCCGTTTCTCGAATACCCGCTCGACCCGCCGGAGTGGACCGAGGAGCGGCGGGACTTCATGCTGACCGAGCCCATCCGCTGCGACGGGCGGCTGGTCCTCGGCGACAACCCGGGTCTGGGCGTCGAACTCGACCTCGAGACGTGTCGTGCCACGGCGGTGGAATTGGCTCGCTACGTATGACTGGGCGGACCGCCCGGAGGTGGGCAATCACGCTCGCCGTTTTCGCGATCGGGGCGTGCACTGCCGGCGTCGAAGACGAGGCGAGCACCACCCTCGCCTCGATCGCTCCGACGACCACGGCCACCGTGGCGGCCACGACAGTCCCCCCGCCGACCACCACGACGACGCTCCCGGAGACGACGACCACGACCGAGGCCACCGCCCCGCTCGTCGGCGTTGCCATCGAATCCGTCACGGACTCCCTCTCCCAGCCGGTGCTGCTCCTTTCCCCACCCGGCGAAGAGCGGCGACTGGTCGTCGAGCGCACCGGCGTCGTCTGGGAGTTGGGGGGCGACGGCTCGCCTTTGTCAGACCCATTTCTCGATCTCCGGGACCGGGTCAACTCCGGAGGCATCGAGCAGGGTCTGCTCGGCATGGCATTCCACCCCGAACACGGCGTCAACGGACGGCTGTTCGCGTACTACTACCACGGGGCGGACACGACTCGCCTGGTCGAGTTCACCATGGAACCCGGCGCAGCCGCTGTCGAGGTGTCCACCGAGAAAGTGCTGCTGAACTTCGAACAGCCAACGGTCCGGCACAACGGGGGCATGATCGAGTTCGGGCCGGACGGGATGCTCTATCTGTCGTTGGGTGAGGGAGGTGCTGCCTCGGCGCACTCCCAGGATCCGAACACGCTCCTGTCGTCGATCTTGCGCCTGGACGTCGACGCCGGCGATCCGTATGCGATCCCGCCTGACAATCCATTCGCCAACGGTGGCGGCGCACCCGAAGTCTGGGCTTTCGGCCTGCGCAACCCGTGGCGGTTCGCGATCGACCCGCCGTCGGGCTTCATCTACATCGCCGACGTGGGTCATGAGCGCTTCGAAGAGATCAACGTGGTCTCGCTCGACGAAGCCGGTCTCAACTTCGGGTGGATTCGGATGGAGGCATCAGCCTGTTTTCAACGGGGGTGCGACCCGGACGCAGAGAACCTGACGCTGCCGGTCCACGAGTACGCCCACGACGAGGGATGTTCGGTCACGGGCGGGCGGGTCTATCGGGGTGCGGCGATGCCCGAATTGGCGGGCACGTACTTCTACTCCGATTGGTGCGGTGGATGGTTGCGGAGTTTCCGCTGGGACGGAGAGGCCCCCCAGGATCACACCGAATGGCTCACGGGGATCGGACAGGTCAACAGCTTCGGGGTCGACTCCGCCGGCGAGTTGTATGTGCTCACGTGGGAGGGGACCGTTGCCAAGATCGTCCCGGTCCGCGACGAGTAGGGTCGGGCAGTCATGTTCGATCGGCTCGCCTGGTTCGTCACCGGTCTCCTCCTGGGGGGCTTCATCACCGTCAGGGCGCTGCGCCGGCGGCCGCACCCGGCCGATGTCAAAACCGCGGCCCTCCGGACGGGTGCCGATGTGCTCGATCTCACCGCCCGGCTGCTGGCTCCACCCCGGCGGCGCCTGATCCGGGTTCGCTGAGAAACCCCGGAGGTCTGTTCAGCCCGGCCGTGTACCGTTGCCCGTTCTATGGACGCGACCTCGATACGACGGACATTTCTCGAATTCTTCGCCGAGCGCGGCCACACCGTTCGGCCTTCGGCGCCCGTGATCCCCACCGACCCGACACTGCTCCTGGTGAACGCGGGCATGGTGCCCTTCAAGCCCTACTTCCTCGGCGAGGAAGAGGCGCCATACCGTCGCGCCGTCACGGTTCAGAAGTCGATTCGCACCATCGACATCGACATCATCGGCACGACCGCCCGCCACATGTCCTTCTTCGAGATGCTCGGAAACTTCTCGTTCGGGGACTACTTCAAGCCGGACGCGATGCGCTGGTCGCATCAGCTCCTGACCGAGGGTTACGGTCTCGATCCGGAGCGATTGTGGTACACCGCCTACGAAAAGGACGACGAAGCGGCCGAGCTGTGGCGTGACCACGTCGGAGTTCCGGCCGAACGCATCCAGCGCGGCGGCAACGACAACTTCTGGCAGATGGGCGTTCCTGGTCCGTGTGGACCGTGCGCCGAGATCTTCTATGACCGCGGCCCCGAACACGGCCCCGACGGCGGGCCGATCGGGGGTGGTGAGGAGCGGTTCATAGAGATCTGGAACCTCGTGTTCATGCAGAACATCCAGGACCGGCCCTATCACGTCGTCGGCGATCTACCCCGCAAGAGCATCGACACCGGCATGGGACTCGAACGGTTGGCGATGGTCCTTCAAGACGTTCCGTCCGGTTTCGACATCGACACGATCCGACCGGTCCGCGACGCGGGCGCGGCGCATACCGGAGTGGCTTACGGGGCGGACCCGCTGAGTGACGTCTCCCTGCGCATCCTGGCCGATCACGGACGAACGATGAGCGTTCTCATCGCCGACGGTGTGGTGCCTTCCAATGACGGGAGGGGATACGTTCTCCGGCGGATCATCCGCCGGGCGGTTCGTCACGCCTGGCAGCTGGGGGGATCGGGACTCGTCACCCCTGGTCTCGTCGACGCCAGCGTTGCAGCGCTCGGCGATTGGTACACCGAGCTGACAGACCGACGCGACCTGATCATCGATGTGGTTTCCCGCGAGGAGGAACGGTTCCGTCGAACACTGGAATCCGGCCACCAACTGCTCGACTCGGAACTCGAGGACTCGCGTAGCGAGCTTCCGGGATCGGTGGCGTTCAAGCTGCACGACACGTACGGGTTTCCGATCGAGCTCACCCGCGAGATCGCGGCCGAGCGCGGCACCACGGTGGACGAGGCGGGCTTCACCGCGGAGATGGATGCCCAGCGCCATCGGGCCAAGAAGAACTGGAAGGGCGGCGACGCTGCCGTCCTCGGCGAGTTCTACCGCTCCGTGATGGATGACGCCGGCCCCACCCGGTTCGTGGGCTACGAGAGCGATGCGGCCTCCGGCCGGATTCTGGCGTTGGTGGCGGAGGGCGAGCAGATCGAGTTCGCCGAAGAGGGGCGGGAAGTCGAGATCTTCCTCGACCGCACGCCGTTCTACGCGGAGTCCGGCGGCCAGGTGGGTGATACCGGAACCATCTCCACGGATTCCGGCGCGGTCGCCATCGGCGACACCCAGCACGCGGTCCAGGGCTTCCACGGCCACCGCGGAACGGTCCGCACCGGAACGATCCACGTCGGCCAGGAAGCCGATCTGGTCATCGACAGTCCGAGGCGAGACCGAATCCGCAAGTCACACACGGGCACACACGTCCTCCACTGGGCCTTGCGTGACGTCCTGGGCGACCACGCCAACCAGGCGGGCTCGCTCGTCGAGTCGGGAAGACTTCGCTTCGACTTCAGCCACTTCGCGGCGCTCAGCCGCGAGGAAACCGGCGAGGTGGAGGCACAGGCCAATCGCAAGCTGATCGAGAACTCGCACGTGCACACCGAGGTCACGAGCCAGGATCGCGCCAAGGAGATGGGCGCCCTCGCCTTCTTCGGTGACAAGTACGGCGACACGGTGCGTGTCGTCAAAGTGGGAGAGTTCTCAGTCGAGTTCTGCGGTGGGACGCACACCTCCGCCGCCGGTGAGGTCGGTCCGCTCGTGATCCTCGGCGAAGCATCGATCGGCTCGAACATTCGGCGGGTGGAAGCCCTGACAGGCGAGGCAGCCTACGACCACCTCGTCGCGGTGCGGAGCCACCTGGACCGGGCGGGTTCCGTTCTCAGGGCTCCCGCCGCTGACGTCCCCGAGCGCATACGCGGACTGATGGACCGCGTGGCGGTGCTGGAAGACGAACTCGACGCGATCCGCGCGCAGCGGCGGAGCGAGATGGCCGCCGAACTCGCCGGTACCGCTGACAGCGTGGGCGAGACACGGTCCGTGGTCGCCGCGGTCGGTGAACTGGCCGCCGACCAGCTGCGCCAGTTGGCTCTCGGCGTGCGTGATCGCCTCGGTTCAGGCGTTGTCGTGCTTGGTGCAACCGCGTCCGGCAAAGGCGCCCTCATCGCGGTTGTCAGTCAGGATCTCGTCGGGCGTGGAGTGTCGGCCTCGGACCTGCTCGCCCCCGCCGCCCGCGTGCTCGGTGGTGGAGGGTCGAGAGATCCGGAACTGGCCCAGGCCGGGGGACCACGCGGTGACCAGCTCGCGAGCGCGCTCGATGTCGCCCGGGACGAGGTCGGCCGGGCACTGCAGTGAGCGTCGGGCGAGTCCTCGCCCTCGATCCGGGCTCGACACGGATCGGCGTGGCGGTCAGCGACCCGTTGCGAATCGTGGCGACCCCGGTGACCGTGCTGGCTGCCGAGGACTTCGACGATGCGCTGGTGTCGCTGATCGAGGAGTATCAGCCCGTGCTCGTCGTGGTCGGAATGCCGGTGGGATTGTCCGGTCGGGAGGGGCCTGCCGCCGTGTCTGCTCGTGCGTTCGGAGCCAGGGTTGCCGAGCTGACGGGCATCGACGTCGTGTTCGTCGACGAACGTTTCACCACGGCCACCGCAGAGTCGGCGATGCTGGAGGGCGGTGCCAAACGCAGAACTAGGCGCGAGAACGTCGATAAAGTCGCAGCAGCCGTGATTCTGCGGCACTTCCTCGACCGGCCCCGTCGGATCGACCGCGATCACCCAGAGTGAGATGACCCAGCAAGACCTTCCTCCCCCGCCGCCCCCGTGGCGCCTGCTCCGCCCGGTGCTGATCGTGGCGGTCGCCGTGATCGTCGGCTTTGCGCTCGTGTCGGTGGCGTCGTCGCTCGGTCAGCGTGTCGGCGACGGCATCGCCGCCAGCGAAGAAGAAGAGTTCGCCGAGATCGAACCCGGCCGTCGTGTCGAAGTGGTCATTCCTTCCGGAGCCAGCGCAGAGACCATCGGAGAAATCCTGCGTGACGCCGGCCTCGTCCGCTCGGCGTCACAGTTCGAGACGGCTGTACGGGCTGCCGGAGTGGACGCCAATCTCCAATCGGGTACCTATGAGTTCATCACCGGGTCCACCATGCAGGAGATCATCGTCGAACTGCAGGCGGGTCCCCGCATCGTGGTCTTCGACGTGACGATTCGCGAGGGACTGCGGGTGACCGAGATCATCGATGTGCTGGCCGAGGCTTCCGGCATCGACAGGTCGCTCTTCGTCGAAGCTCTGGAATCGGGTTTCGTCGAGACCGACGTCGCGGAACTTCCGGAAGCGCCCACGCTCATGGATTGGGAAGGCCTCCTGTTCCCCGACACATATCGATTCAGCGCTCAGGCCACCCCGGCAGACATGCTGGGCCGCCTTTCGAACACCATGCAACAGCGGATGGATGCCATCGACTGGAGCTCGCTCGAGGCCGCCGGCTTCAGCCGCTACCAGGGCATCATCATCGCCTCTCTGATCGAGAGCGAGGTCCGCGTCGCCGACGAACGGCCCATCGTGTCCTCGGTGATCCGGAATCGGCTCATCGATGGAGCGCGTCTCGACATCGATGCCACCGTGCTCTACGCGATGGGGATCCGGGATCCGGCCGGAATCGATGTCTCCTTCGATTCGCCGTACAACACGAGAGTCGTTTCTGGCCTCCCGCCCGGTCCCATCTCCGCCCCGGGTCTGGCTGCGCTGCAGGCTGCCGCCGCCCCGGCCGAGACCGAGTTCCGGTACTACGTCCTCACGGCCGAAGACGGTTCACATGCCTTCGCCGTGACCCTCGAAGAGCACAATGCCAACGTGGCGGCATCCCGGGAGGCGGGGATCATTCCCTGAGCGAAACCGTGATCCCGTTTTCGGTCTTTCACCCTGGCGCGCACTCGGCAGTAGCAGGCGGGCGGCAGGGATGAAAGCCCTTAAGGAGGCCTTCTGCAGCGCCGAAGTTCTTCACAAGCCGAGGAGGACGCAAGCAACATGGCACTGACTGGCAACATCGAAGTCTTTCCGCTTCCCGAAGTTCTGCGCCTGCTCGCACGGTCCGGGAAGAACGGGTGTCTCCGCATCGAGACGAGCGGAGTTGATGGGCGCATCTACCTCCACGAGGGTGCGCTGGCGCTGGCAACCGTGTCCTTGGACGTCGACTTCCTCGATCAAGCGATCGCATCGGGAATCATCGATCCCAGCCGCGTCGAGGGCCGCGACCCCGTGAGCCTTCCCGAAGCCCTGGTCGAAAGCCGGACGGCCGAGGAATTCTCCGATTTCGTCCGCGAGCACGTCGTCGAGTCGCTCTACCGGATCCGCAAGCCTGGAGGAGGAACGTTCGAATTCCTCGTCGATGCCGGCTCCCGGTTCGCCACGGGTCAGGCATTCGACACCGAGCAGGTCGTGGCCGAGGCGGACCGTCGTGCCGCTGACTGGGCCGACATCGAACAGACGATCTCCGACATGGATCTCGCAGTGCGCATGGTGCGCGAGCTGCGGGACGCCGAGGTCACCGTGAACGCGCCGACGTGGCGGGTGCTTTCGTCCCTGGAAGGCGGCTCCAGTGTCACCGAGATCGCTCGCATGCTGGGGACCACCGAGTTCCGGGCCGCTCGCGAGGTGGCACAACTCATGCGGAATTCGCTCATCGAAGCAGTGCCCGGCCCCGTCACGATTGCTCCCACCGCGCCGTCGGCGGAGCGTTGGTTCAACGAACCGGTCGCGGTTGCCCCCGTCGACGAAGAGCCCGCGCCAGCCCCTGCCGACGCCGTCTTCGCCGACGACAAGCCAGACTGGGCGATCGGCATCGAGACCCCCGTCGCCGAGCCGGCGCAGAGTCCGTGGGCATCCGAGCCCGTCACCGATGCCGCGCCGAGCGACGCCTGGTCGGCCGACCCCTGGTCCCCTGAGATCGAGGCCGCTGCCGCGAGTTCCGCCGAGGAAGAAAGCTCTGGTGCCCAAGACGACGAGGGCGGCGAGGCCATTCCCGCGTCTGCGGTAGGTCGCGGAGGCTGGTGGGCGGAGGCGATGGGAGTCTCCGACGACCTCGAGGTGGACACAGACGAGTTCCTCGAGAGCGTGTTCTCCGAGGCCGAAGGTCACGAAGAGGCCGAAGAGGCCGAGTCGGGCTTCTCGATGGGGCTGCTGCGGCGGCGGCGGATGGGTCCTGTCTCGCGCGACATCACCGATTCGGACTGACACCACCCGCTCCATGAGCGGATCTAGCGTCATCACTCGATGACCTTCCTGCTGTTCGTGCTCGGTGTCGCTCTCGGATCCCAGCTCCACCACCTCGGTGTGCGCGCCGGTGTGCGCCGGTCCTTCGACGGCCCATGGCCACGATGCGAAACGTGTGAATCGCCCAGGGTTCCGTTGGCATTCTCTTGCGCATCGGGCCATCGGATCCGAAGTCGCGAGCCGTGGATCTGGCTGGCGTCGGGGATTGTCTTCGCCGCCGCCGGCGTGGTCACGGCGGGGGAATGGGCGCTGCTTCCTGCCTATCTCGTGGTCGCCGCCACCTCGGTTGTCCTCTTCGTCACCGACATCGACCACAAGCTGATCCCGAATCGCGTTCTCTACCCTGCCACCCTTGCCACGGCGGTGTTGCTCGGGGCGGGCGCGGTCATCGAATCCCGGACCGATCGTCTCCTGCCGGCGCTGCTCGGTGCAGCGGGCTATTTCGGGGCCCTGTTCCTCGTGTACTTGGTGGCACGCGGCGGATTCGGCTTCGGCGATGTCAAGCTGGCTGTGCTCCTCGGGGCGGTGACAGCCTTTCAATCCCAGCGCACCGCTCTGCTCGCAGTCTTCTTCACGGGTGTGATCGGGGGTGTCCCGGCCATCGTTCTGCTCCTGTCACGGCGGGTGCGAGGCGGTGATGAGATGCCGTACGGCCCTCCGATGCTCGCCGGGGCCTGGGCGGCATTGGTCTTCGGTGAGGCGTTCGGACGAATGATCACGGGGTGAAGTCCACCCGGTAGCCTGCGGCCGCGATGTTGCGATTCCTCACTGCTGGCGAATCTCACGGCCCGGCCCTGGTCGCGGTGGTCGAGGGTCTCCCCGCCGGCCTGCCAGTCCTCGCAGACGAGCTCGGTGCCGAACTGGCGCGCCGCCGTCTGGGATTCGGACGCGGCGGCCGGATGAAGATCGAACAGGACGCGCTCGAGATCCTCGGCGGAGTCCGCCATGGCAGGACGCTCGGCTCCCCGGTGGCGATCGTGATCCGCAACACCGAGTACGCCGAGAAGTGGGCCGAGGAGATGAGCCCACAGCCGGGCGAATCCAAGAAACAGCTGACAGCGCCGCGCCCAGGGCATGCAGATCTCGTCGGAATGATGAAGTACGACACCCATGATGCACGCGACATCCTGGAGCGTGCCTCCGCCAGGGAAACCGCGGCCAGGACCGTGGTCGGATATTTGGCCAAGTCGCTTCTGGCTGCACTCGACATCGCCGTCTTCAGCCATGTCGTGTCCATCGGCACGGTGACTGCTCCGACCGAACCCCTCCCGCGACCCGAAGACCTCGACCGGATCGACCAATCGCCGGTGCGGGTCTTCGACGCCTCCGCCGAAGCGGCGATGATCGACGAGATCGAGGCCGCCCGCGCCGACCGCGACACCCTGGGTGGCGTCGTCGAGGTCTTGGCCTACGGTGTGCCAGTCGGGATCGGCAGCCATGTCCACTGGGATCGGAAGCTGGACGCGCGGTTGGCCGAGGCCCTGATGTCCATCCAGGCGATCAAAGGCGTCGAGATCGGTGACGGGTTCACCTCCGCCACCCGGCGGGGATCCGGCGCCCACGACGAGTTGATCGCCACGCCGGACGGCCCGATGCGTGAGACGAACAGGGCCGGGGGAACCGAAGGCGGAATGACCAACGGCGACCCGCTTCGGGTTCGCGCCGCCATGAAGCCCATCTCGACGGTGCCGAAGTCGCTACAGACGGTCGACGTCGTGACCAAGGAGGCCAGGACGGCCTTCTACGAGCGGTCCGACGTCGTGGCGGTGCCGGCGGCAGGTGTGGTCGCCGAGCAGATGGTGGCGATCGTCCTCGCACAGGAGATTCAGCGCCAGTTCGGAGGCGACACGGTCACCGACCTGCGCCGCACAGTCGACAGCTATCGCTCCCGCCTCGACGCCTTCTAGTGGACTCCCTCCGGATCACCGATGAGTCCGAAGTCGTCTTCGGACTCGCCGGAGGCCCTCTGCCACCACGGTCCGATCGGGAGGCCGTGGTCTTTCTCACCCAGCCCGGTGTCGCTGCGGGCGTCACCGCCGATCTGGCCGACGGAGTGAGCGGGCTCCGCACACTGGTCCACGTCCTCGAAGACCGAGAGGGCGCCAAGGAGCTCGAGGCCGTCGGGATGGTCTATGACGCCATGGGTGAATTCAACCTCGGACGTCACGACACGATCGTCGGTGTCGGGGGCGGTGCGGCGACCGATGTCGCCGGCTTTGTGGCGGCGACCTGGCTCCGAGGCGTCGAGTCGGTGCTGGTGCCGACCACCCTGCTGGCCGCGGTCGATGCCGCCATCGGTGGGAAGACCGGCATCAACCGTGGCGGAAAGAATCTGGTCGGGGCGTTCTGGCTTCCCAGCCGCGTGGTGGTCGACCTCGACCTCCTGGCGGGATTGCCCGAGCGACTGCTCCGGGAGGGCGCGGCTGAGGCGGTCAAGGCAGGTCTCCTCGCCGATCCGGTGATCGTCGAGGAGTACTCGCGACACGGTTTGGGGGCAGATCTCGGTGTGATCGTCCCGAGGGCGATCGCCGTGAAGGCCGAGGTCGTGGGTGACGATCTCACCGAACAGGGCCGCCGGGCGATCCTCAACTTCGGACACACCATCGGACACGTGGTGGAGGTTCTCGCACCCATGCCCCACGGCCACGCGGTGAGCGTCGGCATGGTGGCGGCCGCCGTGCTCTCCAACGCCCGGTACGGCTTCGATCACCGGTGGTTGACGGCGCTGCTCTTCGAACTCGGCCTCCCCGTCGCCGCCGCCGGTGTCTCGATTCGGGCCGCACTCGACCTGGTCCAGCGCGACAAGAAGCGAACAGCCGATGGCACCCAGATGGTGCTGCTGCGAGGAGTCGGCGATCCCGTCGTCGAGCTGGTGTCGCCCGAAGAGCTCGAAGCCGCGATGCGGGCCATCGGGCTTTCCTGAGCCACGACTCCGACAGGTAGCATGCCGCGCCGCGTGAACGACCGGACGGACCGATGATCTCGACCAACGACGTGCGCCCTGGAATGGCCCTCGACCTCCCCGATGGCTTGTTCTCGATCGTCCATTACGAACACGTCAAACCGGGGAAGGGCCGCGCCTTCGTGCGGATGAAGCTCAAGAACGTCGAAACCGGTCAGGTGCTCGACCGCACCTTCCGGGCAGACGAGGACGTGCCCCAGGCGTTCATCGACCGTCGCGAGCATCAGTTCCTCTACTCCGACGACCTCGGATACCACTTCATGAACATGGAGGACTACTCCCAGTTCGCCCTGTCGGCTTCGGATGTGGGCGATGCCGCCAACTATCTCCTCGACGGGATGACCGTCGTTCTCGCCATGTACCAGGGCAATCCCATCGGCGTGGAGCTCCCCACCGCGGTGGAACTCGAAGTGACCTACGCAGAGCCGGCCGTCAAAGGCAACACCGTGTCGGGAGCGACGAAGCTCGTCAAAGTCGAGACCGGCATCGATGTCCAGGTCCCACTTTTCGTCGAGCAGGGAGACCGGATCAAGGTGGACACCCGGTCAGGCGAGTATCTGACGCGCGTGTGACGGAGCCACGAGAACGCGCGATTCAGGAACTGTACGAAGCCGACCAGGTCGAGAACTGGACGGCCCCCGACGACCTGTTCGGACGGGCCCTGCGGCTGACGCTCGGCGTCCTCGAACACCGGGATGAACTCGACGAGTCCATCTCCGCCGTCGCCGACCGATGGACGATCGATCGGATGCCGGTCGTCGACCGGGCCGTGTTGCGACTGGCGCTCTACGAGCTGCGGCACTGCCCGGACGTGCCGACAGCTGTCGTCCTCAACGAGGCGGTTCGGATCGTCAAGTCCTTCTCCACCGAGCATTCCGGACGATTCGTCAACGGAGTACTGGCCTCCCTCGCCCGCTCCGAACGAGGACCCCGTACCGAGGATCTCGGCTCCTCCGGGACGGCCGGGGAGTCCCCGGACGCGGGCTAGAGTCGGCGATCGACCTTTAAAGCCGGTCCCGTGAGGCCGGGAAGGAGAGACGTTGCCGTATCCCGAGCAGCGGGGCCACCCATGCCTCGCGTGATGGACGCCGAGTACGTCGATCGGGCGATCCGTCGCATCGGCCATGAGATCGTCGAACGGCACTCGGGAGCCGAGCATGTCGTGCTGGTCGGCATCCACACCCGCGGCGTCCCTCTTGCTCGACGAATCGGCGAGTCCATCGATTCGATCGAATCCGGCCAGGTGACAGTGGGCGAACTCGACATCGGCCTCTACCGCGACGATCTGGCCACGCGACCGACCCCGCATCTGGCTCGCACCCACGTTCCGACCGACCTGGCGGGTCGCACCGTGATCCTGGTCGACGACGTCCTCTTCACGGGCCGCACGATCAGGGCCGCGCTCGACGCGATCAGCGATCTCGGGCGCCCCGATCGGGTGGAACTGGCGGTCCTGGTCGACCGGGGTCATCGTCAGCTGCCGATCCGTCCCGACTACGTCGGAAAGAACCTCCCGACGTCGCCCACGCAGCGAGTGTCGGTCAAGGTCGAAGGCGTCGACGACGGCGGCGGCGTGTGGATCGAGGGCGAATGAGGCACCTTCTCTCGATCGAGGACGTCACGGCCGGCGAGATCACCGACCTGCTGGACCTGGCGGACGGTTTCGTGGACGTGCTCGCGCGTGACGTCCCCAAGGTTCCGACGCTCCGCGGCAGGACGATCGCTCTGTTGTTCTATGAGAGCTCCACCCGGACGCGGCTGTCATTCGATCGTGCCGCCAAGGCGCTGTCCGCCGATGTTCTCACGTTCAGTCCCGGAGGGTCCTCGGTCTCCAAAGGCGAGAGTCTCAAGGACACGGCGCTCACACTCCAGGCGATGGGACCGGACCTCATGGTGGTACGCCATGGTGCGACCGGTGCCCCGTGGCGGGTGGCTGACTGGACGGGATTGCCGGTGGTCAACGCCGGCGACGGGTCCCATCAGCATCCGACCCAGGCGCTGCTCGATGTGCTCACCCTCCGCCGACATTTCGGCGCGGTGGCGGGTCTCTCGGTGGCGATCGTCGGCGACATCCGCCATTCCCGGGTGGCGCGATCGACAGCCGGCGCATTGATCGCGCTGGACGCCTCCGTCACACTCGTTGCGCCTCGGACGCTGTTGCCGGTGGACGTCACGGACTGGGGCGTCGCGACTGCCGATTCACTCGACGAGGTGCTCGACACGGTCGATGTCGTCTATCTCCTCCGTATCCAGACCGAACGCGGCGGCGGCGACGTGTTCCCGTCGGTCTCGGAGTATGTGGGGCGCTTCGGCTTGACGCGGGCGCGCGCCGCACGGCTCCGCCCTACCGCGATGGTGATGCATCCTGGGCCGATGAACCGCGGAGTCGAGATCGACGCCACGGTGGCGGACGGACCGCGTGCGCTGGTGGCGGCCCAGGTCTCGAATGGCATCGCGGTGAGGATGGCAGTGCTCTTTCGCCTGCTCGGATCCGAGGTGGCGGCGTGATCATCGGCGGCGGCAGCATTCTGACCTCCGGCGGGATGTTCACTGCCGACATCCGCATCTCCGGTGCCGAGATCGTCGAGGTCGGGCCCGACCTCGACGGTGATGACCGGTTCGACGCGGAGCGATGTTGGGTGGGTCCATCCTTCGTCGATCTCCACACACATCTGCGCGAACCCGGTCAGGAGTGGAAAGAGGACCTGGCATCGGGCCGCGAGGCGGCCGCCGCCGGGGGGTTCACCACGGTGGTGGCGATGCCGAACACCGACCCTCCGATCGATTCGGGCCATGTCGCCGCCCACGTTCGAAGGACCGGTGGTGTGGAGGTGGTGCCGGCGGGATGTCTCACGCTGGCACGGCAGGGCGTGCGGCTCGCGCACCTGGACGATCTGTGGACCAGTGGTGTGCGGATCTTCACCGATGACGGCGACACTGTGGCCGATGCCGGTCTGCTGCGGAGGGCCATGGAGTACCTGGCCCAACTCGGTGGCGTCGTCGCCCAGCACGCCGAGGATCCCGGGCTGGCCCGGGGCGGACACATGCACGAGGGCTCGGTGTCGTCGCGGCTGGGGATCACCGGGCTCCCGGCGGTCGCCGAAGAGGTGATCGTGGCGCGGGACATCCGGCTGGTCGAGGTCACCGGATGTCGCTATCACGTCCAGCACGTGTCCACCGCCGGCACAGTCGACCTGATCCGACAGGCAAAGGCCGCTCGTTTGCCCGTCACCGCCGAAGTCACGCCGCATCACCTGGTGTTCGACCATCGTTCGGTCGAATCGATGGACCCGGTGTTCAAGATGTATCCACCACTCCGGACGCCCGATGACGTCGCCGCCGTGAAATCGGCGCTGCGAGACGGCGTGATCGACTGTGTCGCAACCGATCATGCCCCCCACTCCGCGCATGAGAAAGATGTCCCATTCGAAGAGGCACCACGGGGTGTCATCGGTCTCGAAACGGCCGCGGCTGTCCTCAACGCTGCCCTGGATCTCGCACCCACGGAGTTCTTCGAACGGCTGTCCGGAGCGCCGAGGCGCATTCTGGGACGGGAGCCAGGACTCATCGAAGTCGGAGCCCCCGCCGACATCGTCGTCTTCGATCCCGTTGCGAGATGGACGGCAGGAACGTTCCGTTCCCGCTCGGAGAACTCGCCGTGGACGGGGTCCGAGATGGTTGGTCAGGTCCGCCTGACGGTGGCCGGCGGAGACGTCGTCCACGTTCAGGGGGAAACATGAGCGCCAAGGGGCTCCTCGTCACCGCCGACGGCGCCGTCTTCGAAGGAACGTCGGTGGGGGCAGAGGGCATCGCCACCGGCGAGGCCGTCTTCAACACGTCCATGACCGGTTACCAGGAGATCCTGACCGACCCCTCGTACGCGGGCCAGGTCGTGGTCATGACCGTCCCGCACATCGGCAACTACGGCGAGGTGGGCTACGACGAGCAGTCGTCGGGTCCCGCCGCGGCCGGGTTCGTGATGCGGGCGCTCAGCCGCCGGCACTCGAACTGGCGCTCGGAAGGCTCGTTCGCCGCCTATCTCTCCGAGCACGCAGTCGTGGCCCTCTCAGACATCGACACCCGCCGCCTCACTCGCCACATCCGGGACCGCGGGGCTCAACCGGTGGCACTCGGCTCGGGAGTCGACGAGCGTGAGCTGGCCGGGCGCGCCGCAGCCGCACCTGTGATGGCGGGATTGGACCTCGCCTCGACGGTCACCACCCGGTCCAGCTACGAGGTGCCGGCTGACGCCAGCACTCGGGGCCGGGTGGTCGCGATCGACCTCGGTATGAAGCGCGACATCGTTCGTCAGCTCACCGCCCGTGGATACGACGTCACCGTCGTCCCCTCCAGCACCCCTGCCTCCGAGATCCAGTCGCTCGGTCCCGACGGCGTGTTCGTCTCGAACGGCCCCGGGGATCCCGAGCCCCTCGGCGCGACAACCGCCACCGTCCAGGGACTGCTGGGCCGGGTTCCCGTCTTCGGAATCTGTCTCGGCCATCAGGTGCTGGGCCTGGCGCTCGGTGCCCGCACCTACAAGCTGGCGTTCGGTCATCACGGCGGGAACCATCCGGTGCGCAGGCTGTCGGACGGCCGTGTCGAGATCACCGCGCAGAACCACGGATTCGCCGTCGATCTGTGGTCGCTCACCGGTGAGACCGCTCCACCGCGGGCGGGACTGGCTTCGGCCGATCTTCTCCCGGACCGCGTCGAGACCGCCTTCGGTGTCGCCATCCCGACCCACCAGAACCTGAACGACGGGACGCTGGAAGGCATCGAGTGCCTCGACGTTGCGGCCTTCGGGGTCCAATACCATCCGGAGGCGGCGCCGGGACCGCGGGACGCCAACCATCTCTTCGACGACTTCGTGTCGTTGATGGAGGCTGCTCGCTGATGCCGGCCCGCACCGACATCGGGTCCATCCTTCTCATCGGGTCTGGACCGATCGTGATCGGCCAGGCATGTGAGTTCGACTACTCGGGAACCCAGGCAGCCAAAGTGCTCCGTGCCAACGGGTACCGGGTGATCCTCGTGAACTCCAACCCCGCCACGATCATGACCGACCCCGAGTTCGCCGACGCCACCTACATCGAGCCGATCACGCCTGAGGTGGTCGAGGCGATCATGGCAAAGGAGCAGCCTGACGCGCTCCTCCCCACTCTCGGGGGCCAGACGGCCTTGAACGTGACCCGCGAGCTCGCCCGCCGCGGGGCACTGGAGCGCCACGGAGTCGAACTGATCGGGGCCGGGATCGAAGCGATCGAGAAGGCCGAAGACCGGGGTCTGTTCAAGGAGACGATGGAAGCGGCGGGTCTCGCCGTCCCGCGAGCCGGGTATGCCCGATCGATGGCCGAAGCGGTGGCGATCGCCGATGAGATCGGCTTTCCGGTGATGATCCGGCCTTCCTACATCCTGGGCGGCGGTGGCACCGGGATCGCCGCCGATCGTGTCGAGTTCGGGGAAAAGGCTCGCTACGGCCTGGAGTACTCCCCGGTCCACGAGATCCTGGTCGAAGAGTCCGTGGTCGGCTGGAAGGAGTACGAGCTCGAAGTCATGCGCGACCGCAACGACAACGCGGTCGTCGTCTGCTCGATCGAGAATCTCGACCCGATGGGAGTCCACACCGGCGACTCGATCACCGTCGCCCCCATCCAGACCTTGTCCGATCGCGAGTACCAGGAGATGCGCGACGACGCGATCGAAGTGCTGCGGGTCATCGGTGTGGAGACCGGTGGTTCGAACGTCCAGTTCGCGGTGGACCCTGCCACCGGACGCCGGCTGGTCATCGAGATGAATCCCCGAGTGTCCCGCTCGTCTGCTCTGGCGTCGAAGGCGACTGGCTTCCCCATCGCCAAGATCGCCGCGCTGCTCGCGGTCGGGTTCACCCTCGACGAGATCGCCAACGACATCACCGGCGCCACTCCCGCCAGTTTCGAGCCTGCCCTCGACTACGTCGTCGTCAAAGCGCCACGCTTCGACTTCGCCAAGTTCCCGATGGCGCCTCGGCGGCTCGGCACATCCATGCGGAGTGTGGGTGAGGCGATGTCGATCGGGCGAACGTTTCCCGAGGCGTTGCAGAAGGCCCTGCGGAGCCTCGAGAACGGCCATTTCGGATTCGGAGCAGACGCCTCCGAAATCCGCTACGACGACGTCGACGACGAAACGCTCTGGACTGAGATCGACGTCCCGACCCCCGATCGCGTCTTCGCGGTGGCCGAGGGTCTGCGGCGCGGCTTCGGGGTCGACGAGGTGTCCCAACGGTCGGGCTATGACCCCTGGTTCACCGACCAGATGGCCGAGTTGGTCGAGATACGCCACGAGCTGGAATCGAATCGGTTGGACATCGGGCGGATCGCCGAGGCAAAGCGCGCCGGGTTCTCGGACCGTCAACTCGCCCACCTCTGGGGGGTCACCGAGGGCGAGATCCGGGCGATGCGGCTCGGCGCCGGGATTCGACGGACCTACAAGACCGTCGACACGTGCGCCGCGGAGTTCGAGGCCCACACCCCGTACATGTACAGCACCTTCGAGGACGAAGACGAGGTGCCGCCGGCCGACAAACCCCGGGTGGTGGTGCTCGGGTCCGGGCCGAACCGGATCGGCCAGGGGATCGAGTTCGACTACGCCTGTGTCCACGCGGCTTTCGCTCTGCGGGATGCGGGCTATGAAACGGTCATGGTCAACTGCAATCCCGAGACCGTGTCCACCGACTACGACACTTCCGATCGCCTGTATTTCGAACCGCTGACTGCCGAAGACGTGCTCGCGGTGGTCGAGGCGGAACGGCCGGTGGCCGTCATCGTCCAACTCGGTGGCCAGACGCCGCTGAACCTGGCGGCCGAGTTGGAAGCGGCGAACGTGCCGATCGCCGGGACTTCACCGGCCTCGATCGACCTCGCCGAGGACCGCGAACAGTTCTCCGCAGTCTGTCGCCGTCTCGGGATCAAGCAGGCACCACACGGTCTGGCGATGGACCGCTTGGGGGCTCTCGAAGTCGTCGACCAGGTGGGTCTGCCGGTCGTCGTGCGCCCGTCCTACGTGCTCGGGGGACGCAAGATGCGGGTGATCTCGAGCTACGACGAGCTGACCGACTACCTCGACGACCTCTACGGCGATGTCACCGAGAGGGAGATGAGCCAGGTCCCGCTTCTGATCGATCGGTTCTTGGAAGCTGCGACAGAAGTCGATGTCGATGCCCTGTTCGACGGAGCGGAGTTGTTGGTCGGCGGGGTGATGGAACACGTCGAGGAAGCCGGCGTCCACTCGGGGGATTCTGCATGCGTGGTACCGCCCCCGACGTTGTCCGATGCCGCCCACAAGACGATCCTGCAACAGACCGAGGACCTGGCGCGGGCACTCGAGGTGAAGGGTCTCATCAACGTCCAGTTCGCGGTCAAAGGCGACGACGTGTTCATCCTCGAGGCCAACCCGCGAGCGTCGAGAACCGTTCCGTTCATCTCCAAGGCGTCGGGGGTGCCGTTGGCGAAGGCTGCCGCTCGGGTGATGATGGGAGCCACGATCGCCCAACTCCGCGACGAAGGATTGATTCCGGTGCAGCGGACGGTTGGTTTCACGGCGGTGAAGGAGGCCGTTCTCCCCTGGGATCGGTTCCCCGAGGAGGATTCCGTGCTCGGACCCGAGATGCGGGCGACCGGTGAGGTGATGGGGATCGGGCCCGACGCGGGCGTGGCCTACGCCAAAGCGCTCCTGGCGGCAGGCCACGTGTTGCCGACCGAGGGCACCGTCTTCATCTCCCTGGCCGATCGGGACAAGCCGATGGGTCTGGCGGTGGCTCAGGCGTTCCACATGCTCGGATTCAGAATCGTCGCCACGAACGGAACCTCCCGATTCCTGGAGCACCATGCGGTGCCCGCCACCGCCATCAACAAGGTCGGCCAGGGTGAGGACGACACCAGGGACTGGATCTCCTCGGGCCGGGTCCAGCTCATCGTCAACACCCCTCAGGGCGGCCGATCCAGATCCGACGGACGCATCATTCGCCATGCCGCCCGCTCCGTTGGCGTGCCCTGCGTGACGACGATTGCCGGGGCGCTGTCGGTGGCTCGCAGCCTCCGGGCGGGGGACTCGGCTCTCAACGAGCCCCGCAGTCTGCAGTCGTGGCACGAATGACCGACCTGACGACGGTGCTCGGGCCCGTCACGATGCGGTCGCCCCTCGTTGCCGGCGCGGGGACAGTGGGCAGCGTCGTGGAGTTCGTCGACGTCACCGACTTCAGCCAGTACGGCGCCGCCGTTGCCAAGTCGGTCTCCGCCGAGCCGTGGGAGGGCCGGCCCGCACCGCGACTGGCCCCCGCCGGCGTCGGGATGCTCAACGGGATCGGCATCCAGAACCCGGGCGTCGAGGCTTGGCTCCGGGAGGTGGCCCCGGGCCTGGCCCGACTCGACGTGCCGGTCTGGGGATCGGTGGTGGGCGTGACCGTGGGGGAGTTCGTGACCGTGGCAACCGCCATGGTCGAGGCGGGCCTGCCCGCACTCGAGGTGAATCTCTCGTGTCCGAACCTCGACGGACACCTCTTCGCGCTCGACGCCGACCTCACCGCCGAGGTGATCGGGGCAATACGCCGCGAGGTGGCGGTTCCGGTGGCCGCCAAGCTGTCGCCCAACTCCGAGGACATCGTTCGCGTGGCGGCGGCGAGCGCCGAGGCAGGTGCGGACTGGGTGGTGCTGACGAACACGGTCTGGGGCGCCGGCATCGACATCGAGCAGCGCCGGCCGCTTCTGAGTGGCGTGGTCGGCGGATACTCCGGGGCACCGCTCAAGCCCATCGCCATCCGCTGCGTGATCGAGGTCCACCGAGCCCTGCCCGACCTCCCGATACTCGGCATGGGTGGAATCGCCAGCGGCCGTGACGTCGTCGAATTCGTCCTCGCTGGAGCCTCAGCGGTGGGGCTGGGGACCGTTCATTTCGTAGAACCTCGCGCCGCCAAGCGCATCCTCCGCGAGACCCGCGGGCTGCTCACGCAGATGGGCGAGACACGTCTCGGCGACCTGACCGGGCAGGGGATCAGATGACGGCGATCCTCGAGCGGTGCCACGAGAGTCGACCCGCATGAAACTGGACATTCCGGTGGCTGTGGCGCTCGATGTGTCCTCCGGGGAACAGGCCGTGAGGCTCGCCCGGTCCCTCGCCCCGCACGTCGGCGCGTTCAAGATCGGGCTGGAACTCCTGTCCGGCCCTGGCCCGGCCCTCGTTTCCGCGCTCGCCGAACTCGGCAAACCGGTCTTCTGTGACGCCAAGCTCCACGACATACCCAACACCGTCGAACGCGCCGCCGCCAACCTGGCCAGGGCCGGGGCGCGCTGGATCACCGCGCACGCCGCCGGCGGCCCGGCGATGATCGACGGCGCGGTGCGGGGCTCCGCGGCAGGCGGAGACGGAACCGGGATCCTCTGCATCACCGTGCTCACCAGCCTCTCACCGGCGGATCTGGCGGCGGTGGGACACGGCGAGAGCATCGGTCGACAGGTGGCGCGCACCGCTCGGCTGGCGGCCGCCGGTGGCGCGGAGGGGGTGGTCTGCAGCGTGCGCGAGCTCGGAGACGTCGCTCAGGTCGCACCCGGGTTGATGAAGGTCACCCCGGGGATCCGACCTGCGGGCGCTGCCGCCGACGATCAGGCACGGGTTGCGACCCCGGCAGACGCCCTCGCTCGCGGTGCCGACCTGTTGGTGATCGGACGCCCGATCACTGGCGCCGCCGATCCTGTGGCTGCCGCCGAGGCCATTCTGCGCTCGATCATGGAATCGTCGGCGATGGATCGGTAGAGTCGGCGGATGCCGCCGGTACAACCCCCCCAGATGTCCGATGACCAGCGCGCCGCAGCCCTCGAGAGGGCGGCTCAAGCCCGCCGGCTCCGGGCCGAGGTCAAAGAGCTCCTCAAGTCGGGTTCGCTCGACCTGCAAGGACTGTTGGATCGAGCCGAGGCCGACGACCTGATCGGCGGCATCAAGGTCGCCGCAGTCCTCTCGTCGATGCCAGGAACCGGGAAGGTGAAGGCGAAGCGACTCATGGAGCAGTTGGGCATCGCCGACAATCGTCGTCTCCGGGGGCTCGGTGACCGACAACGCGCGGCACTTCTCGCCGAATTCTCCTGACGGCCGCCTCGTCGTCGTCTCGGGTCCGAGTGGTGTCGGCAAGTCGACGGTGCTTCGTGCCCTTCGAAGGCGGCTCGAGTTCGGGTTCTCGATTTCGGCGACGACCAGGGACCCCCGGCCGTCCGAGGTCGACGGCGTGCACTACCACTTCGTCAATCGGGACACCTTTCTTCAGATGATCGACGACGACGCGCTGGTGGAGTGGGCCGAGTACGGCGGCAACCTCTACGGCACGCCGGTCGAATCGGTGAACACGGCGCGGGCCGAGTCCGATGTCGTGATTCTCGACATCGAACTCGAGGGCGCCAAGCAGGTCCGCGCCGTGTTCGACGACGCAGTGCTGGTCTGGCTGGCGCCGCCATCGTTCACGGAACTCGAAAAGCGCCTCCGCTCCCGGGGAGACACCGATGAGGCGGCCATCGCCCGCCGGCTGGAGCGAGCCCGCCGTGACATGGCGCTGGCCCCGTCGCTCTTCGACCACGTCGTGATCAACGACGACGTCGACGCTGCGGTGGACCTCCTGATAACGATCATCGAAGCCGGCTCGCCCGACGCCGGCAGACACGGGGTGGGACCAACCCCCCGGGGCACCTACACTGACGCCGATGAGAACTGAAAATGTGGTCGACCAAGTGGGTAATCGCTTCGCAGCTGTGATCGTGTCGGCCCGTCGGGCGCGTCAGATCAACGCATACTTCCATCAGTTGGGTGGTGGCATCGGTCATTACGTGCCTCCCCAGGTGTATTCCCTCAGCCGTAAGCCGCTGACCCTGGCCATGGAAGAGATCTCGGCCGGCAAGGTGACCGTGGAGATCGAGGAATCCTGATGCCTCTCGGCGGCCGGCGCATCGTCGTCGGCGTCAGCGGCGGCATCGCCGCCTACAAGTCGGCCTATCTGGTGCGTCGGCTCCTCGAGCGAGGAGCCGACGTTCGTTGCGTCATGACGCCATCCGCCACCGAGTTTCTGGGACCTGCCACCCTGGCCGGGCTCACGGGCCACGACGTGGTGACCTCGCTCACCGCACAAACGGGTTCGGTCTCACCCCACACCGAACTCGCCGCCTGGGCCGACCTGATCGTGGTGGCACCCGCCACCACAGCCACCATTGCCCGGCTGGCGGCCGGTCTGAGCGAAGAACCGCTCTCCGCCACGGTGATCGCGGCGCGTTCGCCAGTGATGATCGCCCCGGCGATGCACACCGAGATGTGGGAGTACCCGGCCACCCAGCGCAACATCGCCACGCTCCTGGCGGCCGGCGTCCACGTTGTCGGCCCCGCCAGCGGCCACCTGGCAGGAGGCGACGTCGGATCGGGCCGGATGGTCGAACCCGAAGAGATCCTGGCGGCGGTCGATGCGCTCTTCACCGGTCCGCTGGACGGTCTGGTCGTGCTCGTGACCGCGGGAGGCACCCGCGAGGCCATCGACCCCGTCCGCTACATCGGCAACCGCTCATCGGGGAAGATGGGCCATGCGATCGCCGAGGAGGCTGTGCTCCGCGGCGCGAAAGTCGTCCTGGTCACCGCCAGTTCGATGCCGTCCTCGGCGGGAATCGACCGCCACCAGGTCGAGTCCGCCCTCGAGATGCAGGAGGCGGTCGCCGCCGTACAGGCCGATATCGCGGTGATGGCCGCGGCGGTCGCCGACTTCCGGCCGGCGGCGTCGACACGTGACAAACTGGTCCGCGCCGACGGGCCGCCGGAGATCCGCCTCGAGCCCACACCGGACATCCTGAAGTCGGTGGCCGATCGGGCGGACAGGCCGTTCCTCGTGGGCTTCGCGGCAGAGACGGGTTCATTGCAGCGGGCGGTCGAGAAGGCCAAACGGAAGGGTGTCGATCTCCTCGTGGCCAACGACGTCACCGAAGCGGGCTCGGGGTTCGGCGTCGACACCAACCGAGTGACGCTCATCACGCCGGATGGGTCGAGCGACCAGTGGGAACAGATGCAGAAGACCGAGGTGGCCCGTCGCCTCTGGGACGCCATCGTGCATGCTCGCAACGGTGGCTCTGGATCGTGACCGGGCTGGCCGGACCGGCCGGTTCCAGGGTCTAACCTCCGATCGAATGGAGCCCATGTCGCCGCGCACCTGGTTCTTCAGCTCCGAGTCTGTCACCGAAGGTCATCCCGACAAGGTCTCGGACGCGGTGTCCGATGCCGTCCTCGATGCGGCGCTCACCGGTGATCGGATGTCCCGGGTGGCGTGTGAGACGCTGGTCACCACCGGCATCGCGATCGTGGCGGGGGAGATCACCACCCAAGCCGACCTCGATATCGATCGCATCGTCCGGCGAGTGGTCAGGGACATCGGTTATGACGGATTCGACCCGGATTTTTCCGCTGACACCATCCAGGTCGACAACCGTCTTCATCGTCAGAGCCCCGACATCGCAGACGGAGTGACGGGTTCCCTCGAACGTCGGATGGGCAGCGAGGACGAGTGGGACTACCTGGGTGCCGGGGATCAGGGGATCATGTTCGGATTCGCGTGCGACGAAACACCGGAACTCATGCCGTTGCCGATCCAGCTGGCGCACCGAGTCGCAGAACGTCTGAGCGAGGTCCGGCGCAGCGGGGTCCTGGCGTATCTGCGTCCAGACGGCAAGACCCAGGTGACCGTGCGGTATGAGGGGGACCGCCCCGTGGCGGTGACGAACCTCCTCATCTCGGCCCACCACGCGCCTGCGATCACTCTCGGCGAGCTGGAGGCAGATCTCACCTCCGAGGTCGTCAAGCCGGTGCTGGCGGCCCACCTCGGAGGCGAATCGGTGCCGTTGCTGGTCAACCCGTCGGGCCGTTTCGAGATTGGCGGACCGGTGGCTGACACGGGGCTGACCGGTCGCAAGATCATCGTCGACACCTACGGTGGATATGCACGTCATGGTGGGGGCGCCTTCTCGGGCAAGGACTCCACCAAAGTGGACCGTTCCGGGGCGTACGCAGCCCGCCACGCCGCCAAGAACGTCGTGGCCGCAGGATTGGCCCGACGCTGCGAGGTCCAACTGGCCTACGCGATCGGCCAGGCCCGTCCGTTCTCCATCCAGGTAGAGACTTTCGGGACCGAACGCGTCGCCCCGGAACACGTCGAACGCGCCCTCGCCGAGGTCTTCGATTTCCGTCCTGCCGCCATCATCTCCCGGCTCGGCCTTCGTGAGCCGATCTTCAGCGCCACCACCGCCTACGGGCACTTCGGCCGGGCGGATTTTCCCTGGGAACGCACCGATCGGACGGCCGAATTGGCCGAATTGGCGGGTCTCTGAACGGCCGCCAGGCGCTGGTCGTTCCAGCGGTTCCTTCCTTTTCCGTCGACGGCGGGTTTCGATACGCGATACCAGAAGCTCTCGAGGTCGGGTTCGGCGCCATGGTGCGGATCCCGCTGGGCGGCCGACGCGTGCGGGGCTTTGTCATCGATGTCGCCGACGCCGACGAGTCGAGCGCCCTCAAGCCGATCGCAGCCGTATCCGGGGACGAACCGGTCTTCGGAGCGGCCCTGCTGGAGACGTTGCGATGGGCGGCCCTCCACTACGTGACGCCGCTGTCGACCATGCTCGAGCGAGCCGCACCGCCCAACAATCCACGGCGGCCCTCATCGCGGGTACACCCTCCCGTGGGGCCGGTTCTCGAACCGCTCGCCGGAATCGTCGAGGCAGCGAGTTCGGGCCGCCGGAGCCCGCCGACGGTGGTGCTGGCGGCACACCCGCCGACGGAGAGACTGGCCGCCACCGCCGCCGCCCTCCTGGCACAGGGACGCTCCACGATGGTCGTGACGGCTACGAGCCGGGAGGCCGAGGAGCTCTTCGAGGTGTTCAGCGCAGCGCTCCCCGGCCATTGTGTGGTCGCCCACAGCGACATGCCGGACCGTGCGATCACCGGAGGCTGGACACGGGCGAGAACTCCTTGTGTGCTCGTGGGAACGCCCCGCGTGAGCTGCTGGCCCGTCGCGAGGCTGGGCGCGGCGATGGTCATCGAAGAGGGCCGCAGGGCGATGAAGGACCGCCAGACACCGACGATCCACGTCCGTGATGTGCTCCGACGGCGTGCCCAGCATGAGCGCTTCGCCCTGATCGTGGTCGGTCCCACGCCGACGACGGAGCTGTTGGCGACCGGTCCGGCGGTGGTCGAGCGCCAGCCCGGGAGATTGTGGGGCCTCGTCGAGATCATCGATCGCAACAAGGAGACCACGGGTGGCGCGGTCCTGACCGATCCGGCCCGGATGGCGCTCGCCGCCGTCACCCGCCGGGGCGGGCGGTCGTTCGTGTTCGGGCACCGCAAGGGGTATTCGGCGGCAACACGTTGCGTGGCGTGTCGGACGGTGCGTCGGTGTCCCGTATGCGGGTCCCGACCCGACCCCGGCGAGACATGTACCCGCTGCGGGGCAGAACTGGGGCCATGTGCCGAATGTGGCCGGGCACGCTTCGAGCCTCTCGGGGCCGGCGTGGGACGGTTGGTGGC
Source organism: Acidimicrobiia bacterium (assembly GCA_035544575.1). GTDB lineage: Bacteria > Actinomycetota > Acidimicrobiia > Spongiisociales > ZC4RG35 > DATHWB01. Next base: position 17,243 of record DATKEC010000129.1, on the reverse strand, counting down.
CGAGGTCGGCCGCATCGTGGGTGCCGCCCACGTGACCGCCGCTCCCGACGACGCCGCAGTCGTCGTGGGAACCGAGCGGGATCTGGTCGGCGTCCACAACCTCGATCTCGTCGTGATACCCGACTTCGACGGGCTGATCCACGGCACCAACTTCCGCTCGGCGGAGGACGCGCTCCGCCTGGGTGCCCGGTTGGCGGGCATCGTCGGCCGCGCCTCGGGGCAACGGATGATGGTCCAGACATCCGAACCGGACCATGCCGTCGTTCGGGCCCTCGTCAAGGCCGACCCGCTTCCGGCTCTCCAGTCCGAGCTCGACACCCGTCGGAGGATGGGTTATCCGCCGTCGGGGGAGTTGGCGGTACTCGAGATCTCCCGAGGTGCGCCCCCGGACCTTTCGACCCTGGCGGATCACTGCGCAATCCTCGGACCGGCACCCCACGGCGACGGCTCCCGATGGCTGCTGCAGGCCCGTGACCTCGGCGAGGCGAAGGTGGCGCTGCGGCCCCTGGTGCAGCGATGGCGGGACTCGGGCCTGCGGGTTCGGATCGATGCCGACCCGATCGACCTCTGATACCGTCACCGGACCCATGGCGATCTTTCCCATTCGGACCTACGGTGACCCGGTTCTCCGGACCCCGACAACACCCGTGGCTGCCGTGGACGACACGGTGCTGAAGCTGGTCGCAGACCTGATCGAGACGATGTACGACGCCCCCGGTGTCGGGCTCGCCGCCAACCAGATCGGGGTGTCTCGTCGGGTGGCGGTCTTCGACGCCCAGGACGGCGAGGGTGCCCGATCGCTGATCAACCCGGTCATCGTCGAGACCGAAGGAGAGTACGAGTTCGAAGAGGGATGCCTTTCCGTGCCCGGCCGGTACTGGCCGATCGTGCGTCCGGAGTTCGTCGTGGTCCAATCGCTGGATCTCGACGGCAACCAGGTGGAGTACGCGGGTGGGGACCTCATCGGACGTGTGCTGCAGCACGAAATCGGTCATCTCGACGGCGGTCTGTTGATCGATCACCTCCCGAAGCGGGTGCGCAAGAAGGCGCTGAAGGAGCTCCGGGAGGAGCTACTGGCGTCGCCCGAACTGTGAAGACGATCTTCCTCGGAACACCACCGGCGGCGGTCCCGGTGCTGCTCCGGCTGGTGGGCAACGCAGATGTCTCCACGGTGGTGACGCGTCCGGACAGGCCGCGCGGGCGTTCTCGTCGCCCGATGCCGTCGGCAGTGAAGATCGCTGCCGACGAACTCGGGATTGGTGTGTTCCAGCCCGAGACGTCCGCCGACCTCCAGGCCGGACTGGGCGATCGGTCTCCATTCGACGTGGGAGTGGTGGTGGCCTTCGGCATGCTGATTCGGCCGGAAACACTGGCCCTGCCACGGCATGGGTTCGTGAACGTGCACTTCTCCGTCTTGCCGCGGTGGAGAGGGGCGGCGCCGGTCCAGCGAGCGATGCTGGCCAGGGACACCAGGACAGGCGTGACACTCATGGAGATGGACGAGGGCCTCGACACCGGCCCCGTGCTTTCGACCGCCTCGACGGCGATCGGCCCCCACGAAGACGCCGGCGCGCTCACCGAGCGTCTCGCGGTGCTCGGAGGGGTGCTGATCGAACGCTGGCTGCCGGCGATCGTGACGGGGCGGGTGGCATCGACTCCTCAGGACCAGCGTGAGGCCGTGACCGCACCCAAGCTCGCCAGCCACGAGCGCTGGGTCGATCTCTCCAGCGAACCTGCGACGTTCCTGGCGGCGGTACGAGCACTCTCGCCATGGCCCGGCGCTTGGGTACGGCATGACGGCGGGCCTCTCCGCATCGTGCTGGCCGAGATCGGATCGATCCGCCTCGCCCCGGGCGAGCTGACTGTTGACGACGGCGGTCTTCACCTGGGCGTGGGTGACGGCTCTGTCCGGCTCCTCGAGGTACAGCCGGCCGGCAAGCGCGGCATGAATGCGATGGACTGGCTGCGTGGTCTGCGCAACGGGCCGGGGGCGGTCTCGTGACCCTCACCGAGGATCGGCTGGCTGCGGGGCGGGCAGTGGGAAGGGTGCTCCGCTCGGGCGCGTGGTCGAACGTGGTCGCGCGAGCCGAAGCCTCCGCGTCGGGTGCGGACCTCGCCGCCGTGCAGGGACTCGTCTTTGCGGTTCTCCGCCATCGGCCCCTCCTGGACGCCGCCATCGAGACCCACGCCTCACGGCCGTTGACGGAGATCGATCCCGTCGTCCTCGACCTTCTCAGGGTGGCGGCGGCCGAGGTCGTGGCCGATCGGACTCCAGTTCCGCTGGTGGTCGACGGACTGGTCCACGCGGTGCGTCGTGTCGCTCCTCGGGCGGCCGGGTTCGCGAATGCGGTGATGCGCCGCCTGACGAATGATCCGCCCGAGCCCACCACACTTGCGGACATCGGCGTCCCCGACTTCGTCGACACCGCACTCCGCCACGTGCTGGAGGCCGACGACGTCGATGCCTTCTGGGCGGCATCCCAGCGTCCGGCGGCCGTCGGGTTGCGTCTCGACCGCCAACCAGACGGCGCCGAGCCTGTGAGCGGCATTCCCGGCGCCTGGCTCTGGACTCACGGATCGCCGCCGCCGGACATGGCGGTGCAGGACCCGGCTTCGGTTGCGGTCGGCAACGCGGTCGCGGCCCAGCCGGGCTGGCGTGTGCTGGACATGGCCGCGGCACCGGGAGGAAAGACCGAACACCTCCTCGACCAGCTCGGCGCGGGCGGCATGGTGGTGGCGATGGATTCCCACCGGCGACGGGTGAGCGACGCCGCTCGCCGGATCCCGCGAGCCGCCTGGGTCCTGGGAGACGGCAGGTCGGCTCCGTTCGTCGAGTCGAGTTTCGACGCGGTGCTCGTCGATGCGCCGTGCACGGGTCTGGGAACCCTTCGACGCCGTCCGGAACTGCGCGAGAAGGTGACTCCGGATGAGATGGCGCGGCTCGCCGCGATCCAGCGAACCATGCTGGAAGAAGCATTCCGACTGGCCCGGCCGGGCGGACGGGTGGTGTATTCGGTGTGCACGGTCACGCCCGCCGAGACGATCGATGTCGTGGCAGGGCTGGGAGGATCCGCGCCCGAGGGCCTGCCGGGGCTGGCGTACGGGGACGGATGGCTCCTCTCCCCCCATCTGGCACCGACCGATGCCATGTTCATCGCGGTCTTCGAACGATGATGGGGCGTCCACGCTGGGGGAGGTCGCATCGGTAGACTCGCCTCGTGGTGGACATCAAGATCGCCCCGTCGCTCCTTGCGGCGGATTTCAGCCGACTTGCCGCCGAGGTCGGTTCGCTCGGTTCGGCCGCCGACCTCCTCCACCTCGACGTCATGGACGGCCACTTCGTTCCGAATCTCACGTTCGGGATGCCGGTCATCGCCGCTCTGCGCCCTCACACTGCTCTCCGATTCGACTGTCACCTCATGACGACGAATCCGACCGATTTCTTCCCCGAGCTTGCCCGCGCCGGTGCGGACCTGGTGACGATCCACCTCGAGGCGGTGCCGGATCCGCGACAGGCGGCGGCGCGGGCCAAGAGTCTCGGGCTCGGGTTCGGACTCGTCGTGTCACCGCCCACCCCCTGGGAGGCGATGGAGCCGTTCGTCGAGCTGTGCGAGATGTGCCTGGTCATGTCCGTTCATCCCGGTTTCGGGGGCCAGTCCTTCATGCCGGAAGTCCTCGGCAAGGTGGAGTCCTTGAGGAAATACGTTGACTCCCAGGGGCTGACGACCGATATCCAGGTCGACGGCGGCATTTCGACCGCCACGGCCGGTGCGGCCCGTGCTGCCGGCGCGAACGTGTTCGTCGCCGGAACCGCAGTGTTCGGACAGGCCGATCGAGTACAGGCGATCGAGGAGTTGCGACGGGTGATCTCACAATGACCGAGCGGGTGCTGGTCGTCGACGACGACGACGACATCGTCCGCGTCGTTCGCATCAACCTCGAGCTGGAAGGCTTCGAGGTCGACACCGCCGGCGATGGACAAGAGGCCTTGGACCGCGCCGTCGCCAATCCCCCCGACATCGTGCTCCTGGACATCATGATGCCTCGGATGGACGGACTGACGGCGCTTCGCAAGATGCGGAGCCAACCGTCGTTGGCATCGACTTCGATCGTGCTGCTCACCGCCAGGGGCCTCACCGAAGACCGCGTCAACGGGCTCGAGCTCGGGGCAGACGATTACGTCACCAAGCCCTTCGACGTGGTGGAACTGGTGGCCCGCGTGAAGGCTGTTCTGCGCCGCACGAAGACGGCCCGCGACACATCGCCGCTCACTGGTCTCCCGGGGAACTTCTCGATCGGAGCCGAGATCGAGCAGCGAATCGCCTCGGACCGACCCTTCGCATTGGTGTATTGCGACCTCGACAACTTCAAGGCCTTCAACGACCACTACGGGTTCATGCGTGGGGACCAGGTGATCCAGTTCTCGGCGGACGTGTTGCGCCAGTCGGTCGCAGACATCGGCGACGACGAGGGGTTCGTCGGCCACATCGGTGGCGACGACTTCGTGGCGATCACCGACGCCGACGCCGCCGAGGCCTTCTGCAAGTCGGTCATCGACCGCTTCGACGACGGCATCCTCGACTACTACGACACTGCGGACGCGCTGAAGGGCTACATCGAGGTGACAGATCGCCGCGGTGAGCGTTATGCCTTCCCCGTCGTGGCGATGTCGATGGGTGTCGTCACCAACCGCACCCGGCCGATCACCACGCAGTGGGAGGCATCGGCGGTCGCGGTGGAGATGAAGGAGTTCGCCAAGAAGCAGCCCGGATCGGCGTACCGGATCGATCGCCGCACGTCGTGACAGGCGGGCGTTTCGACGTCGTCATGCGGCAGGCGATCGCCGTCGGGAGCCGCCACCACCCACATCCGAATCCCCGGGTCGGGGCGGTTCTCGTCGATCACGAGGGCCGAGTCATCGCCGAGCAGGGTCACGCTCGGCCCGGTGACGTTCACGCCGAACGCGCCCTGCTCCAGTCATTCGGACCTCTTCCCGACGGGGCGGTGCTCGTCGTGACACTGGAACCGTGCGTTCACACCGGGCGGACGCCACCATGCACCGAGGCGATCATCGCCTCGGGTGTGGGCACGGTCGTCGTCGGCGCCGGCGATCCTGACCCGCGTGTGGCCGGTCGGGGCATCGAGGCTCTCAGGGCCGCCGGGATAGACGTCGTCACCGATGTGGAGACCGCAGCCGTGGAAGCCGCAGACCCGGGCTATTTCCACCATCGCCGGTTCGGCTGGCCGCTGGTGACCCTCAAACAGGCGGTGACCCTCGACGGTCAGATCGCCGCGGCGGACGGGTCGTCGCAATGGATCACCGGCCCGGAAGCGAGGGCGGACGCGCATCGGCTTCGTGCCGCCCACGATGCGGTACTCGTCGGCGCCGGCACCCTTCGCAGCGACGACCCCCGTCTCGATGTTCGTCTGGATGATCACACGGGACCCCAGCCAGTACCGGTGATCGTCGCCGGTACCCGGCCCCTGCCGGCTCACCTTCGGATCTGGGAACGCAACCCGATCGTCGTTGCGTCCGACGAGACGGTCTTGAGCGGTGTGGAAGTGATGCACGCCGGAACCGGTGGAGTCGTCGACCTGCGTCAGGCTCTGGTCGGGTTGGGCGAACGTGGCATTCTCTCTGTGCTCGCCGAAGGCGGGGCAGGGCTGGCGGCCGGACTCTGGAGCGCCGGCGTGGTCGGCCGAGGGGTGCTGTACATCGGCGCCAAGCTCGCCGGCGGCATGGGAAGAGGGGCGTTCGATCGGGTGTTTGCGACTCTGGACGATGCAGTCGACATCGAAATCGTCGAGGTCTCACGCCTCGGCGCCGATCTCCGCCTCGACTGGCGGCCGCGGCCGTCCCCGTAGAATCCGCCCCAGAGCCCCGAAAGGAATCCATGTTCACCGGCATCGTCGAAACGATGGGCGTGGTCAGCGACGTCTCCGAAGACGACGGGGGCCGCCGGCTCTCGATCGTGGCTGACGTGGTCACCGCAGGTCTCGACGTCGGTGACTCGGTGTCGGTCCAGGGAGCTTGCTTGACCGCAACCGGTGTCGAGGAGAGCGGATTCACCACGTTTCTCGTCTCGGAGACGCTCCGGCGGACATCTCTCGGCGGACTGCGAGTGGGCGACCGTGTGAACCTGGAGCGGGCCATGCCCGCCGATGGCCGGTTCGACGGTCACATCGTGCAGGGTCACGTCGACGGAGTAGGCACGGTTCACTCGATCCGTCCCGACGGCCGGGGTCGACGGTTGTCCATCCGCTGCCCTGCGGATCTGTTGCGGTACGTGGTCGAGAAGGGGTCGGTCACCATCGACGGCGTCTCCCTCACCGTGGCCTCGGTGGACGGCGACAAGTTCGACATCGCGCTGATTCCGCACACGCTGGAGTCCACGACGTTCGGGGACATGGAGGCGCCGGCACCGGTCAACCTCGAAGTCGATATCCTCGCGAAGTACGTCGAACGGTTGATGGAGGCCAGGGCCTGATGTTCGCCAAGCCGGAAGAGCTCATCTCCGCGATCGCCCGCGGCGACATGGTCATCATGGTCGACGACGCCGATCGCGAGAACGAGGGCGACCTCATCGTCGCCGCCGACCGGATCACCGAGGCCCAGATGGCATTCATGATCCGGCACACCAGCGGCATCGTCTGCATCCCCATGGAGGGCTCACGTCTCGACGAGCTCGAACTGCCGCTCATGGTCCACCACAACACCGAGTCGTACCGCACAGCCTTCACCGATTCGGTGGATGCCCGCGGCGTCACATCCACCGGCATCTCCGCCTACGACCGGACCCGGACCGTCGAAGCGATGCTCGACCCCCAGACCCGGCCCGGTGATCTCGCCCGCCCGGGCCACATGTACCCGCTGCGATACGCCGAGGGCGGCGTCCTCAAGCGGGCCGGACACACCGAAGCCGGTGTGGATCTCGCCCGGCTCGGCGGCCGTTACCCGGCGGCGGTTCTCTCGGAGGTCATGAACGACAACGGGACGGTCGCCCGGCTCCCGGAGTTGGAGCGATTCGCCAAGGAGCACGACCTGCTGATCGGCACGATCGCAGATCTCATCGCGTATCGGCGTGCTCGGGAAGAACAGCCCTTCCGCAAGCTGATCGAAGCCACCGTGCCCACGAAGTACGGCCAGTTTCGGGCCGTCGGGTATCGCTCGCAGGTCGACAGCCGCGAGCACGTTGCGTTCGTGATGGGCGACATCGGCGACGGCGAAGAGGTGCTCACCCGGGTGCACAGCGAGTGTCTCACCGGCGACGTGTTCGGCAGTCTGCGCTGTGACTGCGGCAAGCAGCTCGATCGGGCGCTCCAGCTGGTGGCCGGAGAGGGGCGCGGTGTCGTGTTGTACATCCGGGGTCACGAGGGCCGGGGAATCGGGCTGTTCGCAAAGCTCGAGGCCTACAACCTCCAGGACGACGGAATGGACACTGTGGAGGCCAACCAGCAACTGGGTTTCCCCGTCGATTCCCGTGACTACGGGATCGGTGCCCAGATCCTCTACGACATCGGTGTGCGCTCGATGCGCCTGCTCACGAACAACCCCACCAAACGGGCCGGGATCGAGGGATACGGTCTCACGATCTCCGAACGGGTGCCGCTGATGACCGACATCACCGAGCACAACCGGGAGTACCTGCGCGCCAAGTCCGAGAAGATGGGACACATCTTCGAGGACGGTGCGTGATCCTCGGCGAGGGTGCAGTTCCAGAGCGCATCGGCGTGGTCGTGTCGTCCTACAACGCTCCGATCACCCGGCCCATGCTCGACGCGGCGGTTCGGGTGCTCGAGGAAGCGGGTGTGACCGAGATCCCGGTCTTCGAGGTCGACGGCGCCCTGGAACTCGGAGTGGCTGCGCTGGCGCTCATCGAACGAGTTGGGTGCGCCGGCGTCGTCGCGATCGCGGCGGTGATCAAGGGAGAGACCGATCATTACGAGTTCGTCGCCGCCGAGGCCACACGGGGCATCGGCGAGGTGGCCCTGCGCACCGGTCGACCGGTGACCAGCGCCGTCCTGACTGTCCGTGATTACGACCACGCCGTCGAACGTTCCCGGCCAGGACCCGGGAACAAGGGCGCTGAAGCCGCGCACGCCGTGATCACCGTGGCGCGCCGTCTCGCCGGCCTATGACGATTGAGGGCTGTGACGATTGAGGCTGTGACGAGTGAGGGCTGTGACGATTGAGGGCTGTGAGCGGCGATCGGCTACGCTATCGGGCACAACCGAGCATCAAGTGGAAGCTGCTGCTTCCCGCCCGGCCGCCGATGGCGCGCCGAGGCCCGCCAGCGAGTGCTCCGACCGATCGGTCGGAGTGTGGTCCCGTACGGTTCCAACCCGTACCTCTGCGAGCAGCACCCCCGCGTGCTGCTCTTTGTTGTTGAGAACGAGAACCGAGACGAGGAGAGTGTGAGATCGCTGATCTGCGCGTGAACGGCTACATCCGGGCCCCAGAGGTTCGGGTGGTGGCTCCCGATGGATCCCAAGTCGGGGTGAAGAAGCTGTCCGAAGCATTGTGGCTGGCCGAGCAGCTGGATCTGGACCTCGTCGAGGTCGCTCCCAACGCTCGTCCCCCCGTGTGCAAGATCATGGATTACGGGAAGTTCAAGTACGAGCAGTCGGTCCGGGACCGCGAGGCTCGCAAGAAACAGACCCGCACCGTCATCAAGGAGACCCGTCTCACACCCCGCATCGCCGATCACGACTTCGACATGCAGGCACGCCGCACCGCCGAATGGCTGTCCGAGGGCGACAAGGTCAAAGTGACCGTTCGTTTCCGTGGCCGTGAGCGGGAACGTCCCGAATTCGGTCGGGAGGTTCTCGACCGGCTGGTGGCGACGATCGGAGACCGAGGGGTCGTCGAACAGCCGGCGTCGCTCGAAGGACGCAACATGTCGATGACGCTGGCTCCCAACCGCAAGTACCGGGAGCCCACCCAGGAGAGCAGCGACCAGCGCTCAGACGAAGAGGAATGAGGAGGACGGAATGCCGAAGATGAAGACTCATCGCGGCGCCGCCAAGCGCATCAAGGTGACCGGTACCGGTCGCTTACGCCGGAAGCAAGCCGGCAAGGGACATTACAAGCTCGCCAAGAGCAAGGACCGTTTCCGCCGCCTCCGCGGCGAAACCGACCTCGCTCCCGGCGACGCCAAAGTCGTCAAGAAGATGCTGGGGAAGTGACATGTCCCGTGTGAAGAGAGCCGTACACGGCAAGAAGAACCACAAGAAGGTCCTCGACCGGGCCAAGGGGTACAAGGGCGCCCGCAGCCGCCGCTTCAAGACCGCCAACGAGCAGGTCATGCACGCGATGCAGGACTCCTACCGGGATCGCCGGGCGCGCAAAGGCGAGTTCCGCAAGCTGTGGATTCAACGGATCAACGCCGGGGCGCGTCAGAACGGAACGACGTACAGCCAGCTCATCGCCGGTCTGAAAGCAGCCGAGATCGAAATCGACCGAAAGATGCTGGCGGACCTCGCAGTCAACGATCCGCAGGCGTTCGCCCAGCTGGTCGAGACCATCAACGCCGACTGATCCCATGGAGCCGGTCCGTTCGACTCGCAACCCGCGGGTCATCGCAGCGGTCCGGCTTCATCGGGCCCGGGAGCGAACCCGCACCGGGCGTACGCTCCTCGAGGGTCCGCATCTGCTGGACGAGGCGCGAAGGGCCGGCGGTGAGATCGTTGAGATCTTCGGTCTCGGCCGACCCGAGCCCGATGATCCCCGGTGGGTAGAAGTCACCGAGGACGTCCTCGGCAAGCTGGCGGGAACCCAGAATCCGAGAGGGCCGGTGGCCGTCCTCGCCATCCCCGAGCCGATGCCGATCCATCGTGACCACCTGTCGGTCCACGTCACCGATCCCGGCAACGCCGGGACATTGATCCGCACCGCCGCCGCCTTCGCACTCGATGTCGTCTTCCGCGCGGGGTCGGTGGATCCTTGGTCGCCCAAGGTCCTCCGCGCCGGGGCGGGCGCCCACTTTCGCACCGGGATCGGTCTGTCCCCGGCGGCCGCCGGCATCATCGCCACAGTGGTGGAAGGAGGCATCGCTCCGGATCGGCTGGGAGAGGTCTGCGATCCCGGACGCATTTGGGAGATCGCGGTGGGTTCGGAGGCGCACGGACTCGCCCCCGCCGAGGTGGCCGCGGCCGATGTGAAAGTGACGATTCCGATGCCTGGAGCCACCGAGAGCCTCAATGCGGCCCTCGCCGGGGCGATCGTCGCGTACGAATTCGCACGGTGGCGTAAGTCCGTCGGAGGTGGAGTGTCGACCCGGTAACCTCGCTGGCTCGCATGCAAGAACTCGAACAGGTGATCGCCAGCGCCCCGGAGAGAATCGCTGCCGCGACCGAACTCCAGGAATTGGAAGAACTCGAGGCCGACCTGGTGGGCAGGCGATCGGTGTTGGCCTTGGTGCAGAGGGACGTCGGCTCCCTTCCCGCCGAGGAGCGTCCCGCGGCCGGCCAAGCCATCCAGGCGGCGAAGGCGGCGCTCACCGAGCTTCTCGCTTCCCGCCGGGCGATCCTCACGAGGGCGGCGGCGGACGCGCTGCTGGACGGAGACCGGGTCGATGTGACCCTCGAACGACTCGATCTGGCCCGTGGCACGCTGCACCTGATCCAGCAGACGATCGACGAGGTCTGCGAGATCTTCATCGGCTTGGGCTACGACGTCGCCGAAGGGCCCGAAGCCGAGACCGGCTGGTACAACTTCGACGCCCTCAACACACCTGTCACGCACCCGGCCCGCGCCGAGTCAGACACGATGTACTTGTACTACGAGGTGGCAGATGACGAGTCGCTGTTACGGACTCAGACCTCGCCGATGCAGGTCCGCTGGATGGAGAACCATTCGGCGCCGGTCCACGTCGTCGTGCCCGGCAAAGTGTTCCGCACGGACACCATCGATGCGTCCCACCTTCCCGTGTTCCATCAGATCGAGGGGCTGGCTGTCGACACCGGCCTCCAGTTCAGCGACCTCAAGGGCACTCTGATGCATTTTGCCCGGCAGTTCTTCGGGCCGCAGACCACGGTTCGACTCCGCCCGCACTTCTTCCCCTTCACAGAGCCTTCGGCAGAGCTCGATGTCTCCTGCTTCATGTGCGACGGCGGCGAAGCCGGCTGTCGGCTGTGCGGGGGAGCAGGCTGGCTCGAGATGCTGGGGTGCGGAATGGTCGATCCGAATGTTCTCGAAGCCGTCGGCTACGACCCTGCGGCACTCACAGGGTTTGCGTTCGGGATGGGTGTCGAGCGGCTGGCAATGGTGCGCCACGACATCGGCAATATCCGCCACTTCATCGAAAACGACATCCGTTTCCTTTCCCAGTTCCCGTCATGAAGATCTCACTCGATTGGCTGTTGGAATTCGTCGATCTGCCGACCAAGGACCCACAGGAGCTGAGCTCGGCACTCTGGGCGCTGGGTCACGAAGTCGACGGTGTGGTCGAGCTCCGCGCCGACTGGACCGGGGTCAGGATCGCCCGCGTCGTGACTGTCCAAGCCCATCCGGACGCCGACAAGGTCCGTCTCTGCACGGTCAGCACCGGTGGAGAACCCATCCACGTGGTGTGTGGAGCCTGGAATTTCGACTCCGGGGCAGTCGTCGCCTTCGCGGAGCCCGGGGCGGTGGTCGCCGGGGGCGTCGAGATCGGCTCGAGGGAGATTCGCGGTGTGATGTCACATGGGATGATCTGCTCCGAGAGCGAACTCGGACTGGGTGAGGACCACGCGGGAATCCTCGTACTCGAGCCAGATGCGCCGGTCGGGGCCGAATTCGCGGATTGGATCGCACTGCCCGATGTCGTCTTCGACCTTTCGATCACCCCCAACCGTCCCGATGCGATGTCAGTTCTCGGTATCGCCCGCGACCTCGCCGCGTACTACGGCATCGGGCTGCGGATGCCCTCGGCGGAGGTGTCGACCACGCCAGGCGCCCCCCGGGTGACGGTCCAGATCGAAGACCCGACGGGTTGTTTCCGCTTCGCCACCCGTGAGAGCCGCGGTGTCAGGGTGGGTCCATCTCCTTTCTGGATGCGGCATCGGTTGCGGATCAGCGGATTCAGGCCGATCTCGACGGCGGTCGATGTCACCAACTACGTCATGCTGGAGCTGGGACAGCCGCTCCACGCCTTCGATGTCGACCGGATCGCCGGAGACCGCCTCACTGTGCGCCGCGCCATCCCGGGGGAGACGGTGAGGACGCTGGACGACGTCGATCGAGAGCTGACCGCCGAGGACCTCGTGATCTGTGACGAGTCGGGCCCGACGTCGCTGGCGGGGACGATGGGCGGCGCCGCGTCGGAAGTGAACGAGGCGACCACGCAGATCCTGCTGGAGGCGGCCAGCTGGGATCCGCCAACGGTGATGTGGATGTCACGCCGACATGGACTCCGCTCCGAGGCATCGGCCCGTTTCGAGCGCGGCGTCGACCGAGAACTTCCTCCGATAGCGCTCACCCGCGCCGCATCGCTGCTGCAGGCGATCGGGGGCGGCGACGTGGTCGAGACGATGGGAGACGTCATCGCGGCTCCCTTCGAGCGGCCCGTCATCGAGCTGGCGGTCGCCGATGTCGAACGCATCCTCGGCCCCGGCTTCGATGGTCCTCGGATCGGGTCGCTGTTGGAGGCGATCGGGATGGAGGTGAGGGGCGAGGATCCCGTGATCGTGACTGTTCCCGGCTATCGACCTGACGTCGAACGTCCGATCGACCTCATCGAAGAGGTCGCCCGGCTCCACGGATACGACAGGTTCGAAGCCACCGTGCCGACGGGACGGGGAGGTGGTTGGACTCCGAGCCAACGACGGATGAGACAGCTCCGGGAGACCCTGGTGGGTCTCGGCCTCTCACAGGCAACGCATTTGAGCTTCATCGGAATGGACGATCTCGAGGCGCTCGGGTACTCCCCGTCCCATGCGGCGCGGAGAGTGGTCATCGTGAAGAACCCGCTCCGGGAAGAACAGGCGATCCTCCGGACGACGCTACTTCCCGGTCTGCTCGCGTCCGCCCGGTACAACCTCTCCCATGGGGCGCAGGGCGTCGGGCTCTTCGAGACAGGCAAGGTGTTCTTCGATCGGCCCGATCCCGACGATCCCCGGATCCCCGACCAGCCGGACCGGCTCGGCTTCGTGATCGTCGGCAGCCACGGCGGGAGGGACCTGGACCGCCCCGCCCGGCCCGCCGATGCATTCACGGCGACCGGTATGTGGCGCACTCTCGCCCGCTCTCTGGGCATACCCGTCGAACTGGTCGCCGCCAATCCTCCCGGCTACCACCCGGGTCGGGCGTCGGAGGTGAGAGTCGACGGCAGGGCGGTCGGTTTCGTGGGGGAACTTCATCCTGCGGCGGCGGATCACTACGAACTCCCTGGGCGCGTGGCCGTGGGGGAGTTCGATGTTTCGCCGCTCATCGCAGCCCGTCCGTCGCGTGGCTTCGAGACGCCCAGCACCTATCCGCCTGCGGAGTTCGATCTGGCGTTTGCGTGTGAGACAGGGTTGGCCGCCGCCACGCTCGTCGCTGTGACGTCGTCGGCCGCCGCGGACCTGATCGAGGACACCCGGGTTTTCGACGAGTACCCCGGTTTGGGAGGGGGCCGCAAGTCACTGGCGATCCGCTACGTGCTTCGAGCACCGGACCGCACCCTGACGAACGAGGAGGTCGCTCCGATCCGTCAAGCCATGATCGATGCCGCCGCCGGCCTGGGAGCAGAGCTCCGGGGAGCGTCGTGAGCCTGCTCTCGATCGCTGAGACATCCCCCGCGGATCTCCGACACATGCTCGACCTCGCGGCAGCGGTCAAGGCCGACCCGGGCGGGTACAGGACGGCACTCACAGGCAAATCGATCGGATTGTTCTTTCAGCAGCAGTCGTTGCGGACGTGGGTGAGCTGTGACGTGGCGGCCATCCAACTCGGGATCCACCCCATCGTGATTCGCAACGAGCAGACCGGACTCGGCGTGCGTGAGACGCCCGAAGACGTTGGTCGGGTGCTGGAGCGCTACCTCGATCTTCTCGGCATGCGGGTCTTCGACCATGCGGACCTGACCGCGATCGACCGGGCGACCGATATGCCGGTCGTCAACCTCCTCTCGGATCGCGAGCATCCCTGTCAGGCGATTGCAGACCTGATGACACTGAACGAACACCTGCCGGTTGCGGGCAGCCGGGTCGCATATCTCGGAGACGGCAACAACGTGTGCCATTCCCTCATCCTCGCCACCGTCAAAGCGGGAGGCTCGATCGCCGTGGCGACACCCCCCGGCTATGCGCCCGATGCCGATGTGGTGGCTCAGGCGCGCGAGGTGGGCGAGGTGACGCTCACCGACGATCCGCACGAGGCCGCGGCCGGAGCGGATGCGGTGTACACCGATGTGTGGGCATCGATGGGTAGGGAAGAGGAGGCCGCACTTCGCCGGCGGCACTTCGCGCCCTTCCAAGTCGACGACCGGATCATGGAGACCGCCGGACCCGGGGCGATCTTCCTGCACTGCCTGCCCGCACATCGGGGGGAGGAAGTGACCGACGCTGTCATGGAGTCCGGTCAATCCCGCGTCTTCGACCAGGCTGAGAATCGTCTCCACGCGTTCAAGGCGATCCTGCTCCATCTCCTCGGGTGAGGGACCTTCTCGCGGCCGCTGCTCCGGAAGTGGCCCCTTTGCTGCTCGGCTCGGTGCTGACCACACGCCTCGACGGTCGCGAAACGTCGGTCGTCATCGTCGAGGTGGAGGCGTACACACCCTCTGACCCGGCCAGCCACTCCTACCGGGGCCCCACCGAGCGGAACCGTTCGATGTACGGCGCCCCGGGAACGCTCTACGTCTACCGCTCCTATGGCGTCCACTGGTGCGTGAACATCAGCACCGGAGCTGTCGGGGAAGGCAGTGCCGTGCTCATACGGGCGGGTGCTGTCCACACCGGCCAGGACGTCATGGCGGAGCGTCGCGGGCGGCGGACTCATCTCTGCGACGGTCCTGGCAAGCTCGCCCAGGCGCTCGGCATCGACGACTCGTTCGACGGCGCCGACTCGCTCGACCCGTCCGCCCCTGTACGGCTCACGCCCGGGAGCCCGCTGCGGGCGACCGCCACCCCGCGGATCGGCATCAGCAGGGCCGTCGACGTGCCGTGGCGGTGGGTGGCAGTCGAACCGGTATTGTCGCCCTTCCCTCAGACCGGGACGCTCGATGACCACAGGTGACCAACTCGACAAGCTCATGCGCGGCGTCGACGTCGTCCAACCCGGCTCCGGTCTCGAGGCGAAGCTCGCCAAGGGCATGCCGCTGCGGGTCAAACTCGGATTGGATCCGACCGCCCCGGCGGTCACCTTGGGATGGGCGGTGGTCCTCCGCAAGCTGGCTCACTTCCAGGAACACGGCCACACGGCGGTGCTCATCGTCGGGGACTTCACCGCCCAGGTGGGCGATCCGAGCGGAAAGAGCGAGACTCGCCGGCGGCTCAGCCACGCCGAGGTCATGGGCTATGCCGACGCCATCCTCGAAGAGTTCCAGCGCGTGTTGCTGCCTGAGCCACTCGAGATCCGATACAACTCCGAATGGCTGGGTGCCCTCGACATGGCGGGCCTTCTCGAGCTGACCTCGAAGGCGACCGTGGCCCAGATGCTGGAGCGTGGCGATTTCGCCAAGCGGTTCGAGTCGAACAACCCGATCTCGGTGATGGAGTTTCTGTACCCATTGCTGCAGGGTTACGACTCCGTTGCCATCGAAGCCGATGTGGAACTCGGCGGGTCGGATCAGCTCTGGAATCTGATGATGGGGCGGGAGGTTCAGCGCGGCTACGGCTTGGAGCCACAGGTCGCACTGACGATGCCGCTCCTCGTCGGCACCGACGGCCATCAGAAGATGTCCCAGAGTCTGGACAACTTCATCGGCGTCGCCGAAACACCCACCGAGCAGTTCGGAAAGACCATGTCGATCCCGGATGAACTCATCGTTCAGTGGTTCGAGCTGGCGACCGAGGTGCCGCTCGAGGAGATCGGTACGATCCGAGCCGGACTGGCGGATGCATCGCTGCACCCGAATGCCACCAAGCGAAGGCTGGCTCGCGAGATCGTCACCCTCTATCACGACGCCGAGGCGGCAGCCCGGGCGGAGGCCGCCTTCGACACCGTCCACAAGCGGCATGAAATCCCCGACGACATCGCCGCTCACCAGTTGGGCACCGATGATCCGGTGTCGCTCCCCGGGCTGATCCGGGATGCGGGGATGGCCGGGAGCGGAGGAGAGGCCCGGCGTCTCCTCCAGCAGGGGGCGGTGCGGGTGGACGGTGAGATCGTCACCGAGGTCGAGGTGGCGCGGGCCACCCTGGCGGGGGCGGTTCTCCAGGTGGGGAAGCGTCGATTCGCCCGGCTGAAGGGATAGAGCCCGAGCGACTTGCATCTGCGTAACTTGGTGTTACAGTTCCATTTCCGCCGACCAACCGGTCGGCCTCTCACACGCGACACCGCACTTCTTTCAAAGCGGTGACGGTTTGGTGTGAAGAACAGGCACCGGCTACCATGGTCGGTCGCTTCGCCCCAGCAGGCGAAGGAGCAGCGGCTCCTTGACAACTGGATAGTGTGCCAAAAGTCAGCACGCGCCCCGACACCGGAGGACTTCGGTCCGACCGAGTGGAGGAGCGCGAGCACCAGAAACCTCCAACGGCGTGCATCGCATGTCGGCGGAGGGTTCAGGAGCAAGTAGCGAAAGAGCAATCACATCCTCGTGACCGGCCACGGTCGGACTCGAGGATCTTTGGATAGCTCACTATTGACCGGATTGTTGGGAGGCCCGAGCACTCGTGTTCGAGCCGACCGCATGAACGTACGATGGAGAGTTTGATCCTGGCTCAGGACGAACGCTGGCGGCGTGCCTAATGCATGCAAGTCGAGCGACGCATTTCGGAGGGGTAACCCACCGGGATGACGGAGCGGCGAACGGGTGAGTAACACGTGACCAACCTGCCTCGAAGTCTGGGATAGCCCGGGGAAACCCGGATTAATACCGGATTGCTTCCTTCTACCGCATGGTGGATGGAAGAAAGCTTTAGTGCTTCGAGATGGGGTCGCGGCCTATCAGGTAGTTGGTGGGGTAACGGCCTACCAAGCCATCGACGGGTAGCTGGTCTGAGAGGACGATCAGCCACACTGGAACTGAGACACGGTCCAGACTCCTACGGGAGGCAGCAGCAGGGAATATTGCACAATGGGCGAAAGCCTGATGCAGCAACGCCGCGTGGGGGATGAAGGCCTT
>DATKEC010000128.1:0-47944 GCA_035544575.1 Acidimicrobiia bacterium | reverse complement strand
GAGGGTTTCAGCACCGACGGCCACAACGATCAGCCCGAGGGCCACCGCCGAGACGAGCCAGCCGACCAGGTTGGTGACCAGCAGCATCGGGTCGGGCGCTTGCTGGGACTCCGCATCGATCCCGAGTGCGGTGCGGTACTGCCGCCCGAACAAAGCGTTGGTGTACCAGAGCGCCCCGAGCACGAAGTACGCCAACCCCGCCACGAGCACCGCCAGCCAGTTCAGGTCGGCAAAGGCATCGAACACCATGAATTCTCCTCTCGCGTGTGTGGTGGAAGCTACTGCGCGCTACGCCTCGCGTGCTGCCCACGAGGCCGAAGTCACATCAGGGGCGGCGACCGGTGAGGGCGAGGAGGCGGGTCTGGGGATCGGCGTCGCCGGCAACGGGGGTGGCCGGGGCGTAGTGGCCGCTGGCGACGAGGGCGTCGCCCATTCCTTCCATCCCAGGGAGCATTCCGGCCACTTCGTCGGGATCGAGGGTTTCGTCGAGGCCGGCGGCCCGCGCCAGGTCCCAGGTGTGGATGAGGACGTCTCCCAGCACGAACATGGCGATCGCATCCTCCAGCCGGTGGGTGCCCGCCCGCTCATGAGCGAAGACCGCACCCGCCTGGGCGGGATCATCGAGCACCGCCTGCACACCCGCGGCGAAAACCCGCCAGGCCTCGATCGGATTCACGTCCGCGCTGGGGCCGGCAGGCAGATCGACGTCACTGCCCGAGCGGAGGAACGGAGGAACCCACTCGATCAGGTGGCGGACCACGTCGCGAGCATCCCAGCCGTCACACGGCGAGGGCTGGGACCACGCCTCCGGAGCGACGGCCAAGACACGGCGGGTGAATCCTCCGGCAACATTACGAAAGCGTTCCGCGATCTCCGTCATGTCGACCATCTTGGCGGATCGGAGACCAGGTCGGGGCCCTCGAAAATTGGTCTGTACGATCTCGACGTGAACGCCGCAGCGGGCATGACTTCCAGACAGCGGTGGGCACTCGTCGGGATCGTGGTGGCGGCGACCATGGTCTCCCAGGCCTTCGGGCGCTTCGCCTACGCCCTCGTCTTGCCGTCGGTGCAGCGCGATCTCGAGATCAGTTACACACTGGCGGGCTTCCTCGGGACCCTGAACCTCGCTGCGTACCTCATCTCGGCGTTCGGAGTGGCGTGGCTGTCGACTCGTATCGCCCCCGATCGGATCATGCGGACGGGGATCGGGATCTGTGTCGCCGGTCTGGCCGCGATGTGGTGGTCTCCGAACCTGGGTGTTGTCATCGCAGGGATGGTTGTGACCGGCGCGGCGGGAGCCAGCATCTGGATTCCTGCACCGGCGGTTTCGTCGAGCCTCGTACCACCGGAGCGGCGCGCCTTGGCGATCGGCACCATCGGCACCGGGATCGGGATCGGCTTCGTCTCGGCCGGATGGGTGGCCCGCGTGGTGGGCGACGACTGGCGGGCCGTGTATCGATTCGAGACCATCGTGGCGCTGGCGACGGCGGTGGTCCTCTGGATCTTCCTGCGGGTGCCCACCGAAGCCGAGGCGCGGCCCCCGTCCCTCCGGGCCCTGTCCCTGGTCCCAGATTGGCGACTCGTCTTTGCGACCTACGGGGGGTTCGGCCTCTCGATGTCGCTGTTCGTGAACTACTTCGTGGCCCGACTCGAGGAAGATTCGGGATACCTCCCGGCCACCTCCGCACTCGTGTTCGCACTCTTCGGGGTGGCGTCGATCTTCGGCGGACCGCTCTACGGCGCGGTGTCGGACCGCACCGGGCGCCGAGCCGCACTCATTGCCGGATTTCTCTCGATGGCGGTGGCATCAGTCACGTTGCTGCTTGGTTTTGGGATCTGGCCGTGGCTGGCGGCCGTGATCTTCGGCCTCGCCTTCGCCGGAGTTCCCACCGCCACCGCCGCCTATCTGCGCGACCACCTGTCCGCCCGGGAGTTCGGCTCGGCGTTCGGGGTCATCACACTCGCCTTCGGTGCCGGCCAACTCCTGGGTCCGCAGATCGGCGGGTACCTGGGCGATGCGCTCGGCTCGTTTGCCGCGGTCTTTCACCTGGCGGCCGTGGTGGCGGTGGCCGCCGGCTTCGGCGTCAGCCGGCTCGGTCGATCAGCCGCAGCTTCTCCGGGTTGAGGATCGCCCTGACCGCGGTGACGACACCGTCGTGCACCGCCAGGGCGACGAGACCCACGCAGCGGCCGTCCACCACACCCATGATCGCCGGATCGCCGTTGACCCGAACAACACTGACGCGCGTGCCAGGAGGTGTCTGTGGTCGCACGCCGACGAGGTGCCGCGCCACACGCAACGCTCCATGCAGTGGGTGACGAGCGGCGCGCACACGTCCGCCGCCGTCCGCCCAGAGGATCACATCCTCGGCGAAGACCCGCGCCAGTCGATCGACGTCGTCGGTGGCGACCGCCGCCAGGTACTCAGCCACCAGCCGGTTCTCCGACTCGAGATCGGCCGGGAGGCGCCGGGACGTGTCCCCGACATGCTCACGCGCCCGTCGCGCCAGCTGGCGGCAGTTCGCCGGGCTCTTGTCGACGATGTCGGCGATCTCGGGATAGTCCAGGTCGAAGACGTCCCGCAAAAGGAGCACCGCCCGTTCCACCGGGTTGAGACGCTCGAGAGCCGTGAGCATCGCCAGCGAATACTGCTCGGTCTCGGCAACGGTGTCACCAGGATCCTGTTCGAACGCGGTGACCAGTGGCTCCGGGAGCCACGGCCCGACGTAGGTTTCCCGACGGCGTCGGGCGGACTTCAACACGTTGATCGCTCGTCTGGTCGTCATCGTCGTCAGGTACGCGGCCGGTGAGTCGATCCCGGCGAGATCCACCGTCGCCCATCCCAGGTACACGTCCTGCACCACGTCCTCGGCGTCGCTGACCGTTCCGAGCATTCCGTAGGCGATCCTCACCAGGCGCGCACGATGCTGAGTGAAGACCTCAAGGCGGGCGTCAGCTCCCGGACCTGTCATCGACATCGCCTCCTCGACGTCGGAATCATGCCGCGGCTCGGCGCTGTTCGACGATCTCCGGCCACCCCTGGCGCACCGACGGCACCGAGGGTTCCCACCCGGTGACTGTTCTGAAGAACTCCGAAGACACGCGCTGGGAGACGGTCAGCATGCGCGCCGCCCGGCCGGCCACACTGCGGGCGAGGGCGTACGGGAGCCGACGGGGCTCGCCGGCGCCGAGCAGATCGCCGACGATGCCGATGTCTTCGGCGACGGTGACGGGGGCGACATCGGTCACGTTGTAGGTGCCGGCAGGCGCCGTCAGCGCCGCAACCACCGCCCTGCCCACGTCCACCACGTGCACGTAGGACACGAAGTTTGCGCCTGCGCCGACGATCGGGACCTTTCGGGCAGCCACCGCATCGAGGAACTCGCCGGACACACGGCCCGGTCCGTACAGTCGACCGAGGCGCAGCGCGACGCCTCTCCCGCCCGAATCGGCGAAACGAGCCACATGACGCTCGGCGACGAGTGCCGAGTCGAGCACGTCCCAGATCGGTTCCACCCGGGAGCCTTCGTCCAGCCAATCGGCGCCTCCGTCGGCATACACGAAGCTGACCGACTGCTGGATGAAGACTTCCGCCTCAGCTCGCAACGCTGCATCGACGAGGTTGGCGGTCGCGTCGGATCGCAAGCGGTCGTTGAGGGTCCATGCGCTGCGTTTCGTGAAGCGAGCCTGGGGAGGAATCGATGTGGCGAAGTGGACGACTGCATCGTGGTGGTGTGCGGCCCGACGTACGGCGACCGGATCGAAGAGATCCACAGGCGTGATCTCGACCCCCAGCCTCTCCATCCAATCGGTTTCGGAGAGATCCCTGACGGCGGCGGTGACGCTGTGTCCGGTTCGCACCAGTTCGGGGATCGCTTCGCGGCCGAGAACGCCGGTGGCCCCGGTGAAGAGCACCCTCATCGCGACCACCTGCCCGTCATCGAGACCAGTGCCGCGGGCAGAAGGACCAGGGCGACGAGAGTCGCGACCTGAGTGGTTGCCGCCGCGGGGCTGAAATGATCGAGTTCTCCGAGGTGGAACCCGAGATGAGCCACACCGAAGAGCACAAAGCCGGATGCCACCGCTCGGATGGCCGAGACATCCCCGCGGACGGCTGCCACGAGCGCGGCCGCACCCATGCCGATCAGAGCTGCGCCGACGTCCTGGATGAGGTGATCGTTGAACGGGCCGAGAGTGGACACCCACGCCGCCCCGTCGACAGGGAAGTCCTCATAGAAGCTCCGTGGCCAGAAGTAGGCCCATCCGCCCTGGATGAGAGCTCCCCATCCGAGAACCATCGTCCATCGGCGCAAGGCACCGCTCAGGCGTGGCGCGCGATGTTCGGTCGTCGTCATGTCGCTTTCCTTTCTGCGTCTGCCGAGGTGACAACGCAGAGGTGCGATCTGTGACAAGGCCGTCCGCCGGCCGTGATCATCAATCCCCGTCGAGAGCCGCCAGGAGCTTGAAGCGCCGCTCGTGCGCGAGGAGGCCAGCACGACGGACCGTGAGCCGATACACGAGCATCGCGTATCCGACCGAGGCCGCGGCGGCGACTGTCGCCCACAGCGGCTGGGACAAGAGGGCGAGGATGCCGATCGCCAAAAGCGGAGGAACCGTCAGCAATCCCGACACGCTGATCCCGATCATCGTGGCCAGGAACGCACCGCCGGAGATGTTCCGACTCCCGAAGAGATTCGTCTCAGGCAGCCGGAAGGCTCCGAAGATCGAGGTGATGTTCCCGACTCCCAGCCAGATCAACGCCACCACCGCACACCCGAACAGCGCCGCCGGCACGTATACCCAGCGCCCGGACATCACGGCACCCACCACCGCCAAGATCACCGCCATCGGCGCGCTCACGATCACCCAGCCGAGATTCTTTCCGCGGATCACCACACCGAGGTCGGGAGCCATCGTCAGGTATCCCCAGAACGAGCCG
This sequence comes from Acidimicrobiia bacterium, assembly GCA_035544575.1. GTDB lineage: Bacteria > Actinomycetota > Acidimicrobiia > Spongiisociales > ZC4RG35 > DATHWB01. The sequence goes on along the minus strand of DATKEC010000128.1, from coordinate 43,005 downwards.
CCGTCGTACCCGAACTGATTGGGCGTGACCGCCGTGACGATGATGAAGACGGCGAGCACCGCGAGGAACGGAGCGAACGCGGTCTCGATCACGACCGCGCCGCCCACGAAACCGAGCACCACGATCGCCACGATGCCGCCCAGCAGCTGGCTGCGCATGCGCACGTCACGCCGCAGTGCGATCAGTTCCTTGGCGGCCACCGCTCCGATCGGAGTCGCCGGAAGCGGGAGCCGCCGCGGGAGCAGTCGCGAGCCGGCCCGCCCGGTTCTCGCCACTACGTCTGAGGGGGCGCTCGTCGCCAGCCGGCGCATCGACCTGCCGAGGAGCACGAACGCGGCGACGGTGGCCGCCGCCCCGTACGCCAACCCCAGCCCAGCCACAGGCCAGTCCCCCGCTTCGATCGCGCCGACTGCTCGGCCGAGCGCGCCCCACGGAGTCCACTGGACGATTCCGGCGAGCGCCTCGATGGCCGGTCCCACATCCATCCCGTCTTCGGCGGACTGGGCAATCGTCACCGACGCCAGCGCCGGGAGCAGCGTGAGACCGACCACCACCAGGACCGCTACCTCCTGCCCGCGGCGTCGCCGGAGGAGGTCGGACAATCGCGTGGTTGCCCACCGGGCGCTGACCACGCAGAGAAGCACGGCGGTGAAGGCGACGATGGCCACCGGGACCGCGGTCGTCGCGGTACCGAAGGCGAGAAGCGACCCGTACGCGAGGCCGAGCACCGTCGCCACCGTGCCCGGTCCGACCAAGCCGGCGGCGATGAGACCACGCGCCAGTTGAGGAGCGGAGAACGGCAACAGCTCGAACGTCCGGGCCTCCAGTGAGTCGTCCAGCGACGCGATCACCACCGGAATGACGATCCACGCCAGGCCCACGGCCGCGAAGACGATCACCGTGAACGGTCCGATCAACTCCCTGGATGCTCGCGAGATGACACCGAGAATGAGACCGCCACCGAGCCCGCCGGCGAGAGCTGCCAGCCAGATCACGGCAAAGCCGATCCCGGACAGGAACCCTCCGGTCGACAACCGGTTCCGGAGCATCCGGAGCTTCAGCCGGACGAAGACCCAAGCCACTCGAGATCGCCTTCGTCGGTGATGTGGGCGCCGACCAGGTCGACGAACACGTCCTGCAGGCGGCGGCCGCCGGTGAGCTCGTCGGTGGTTCCGGACGTCAGCAGCTTGCCGTGATCGATGACGAGGATCCGATCGCACAGCCGCTCGACGACATCCATGGCGTGATCGGAGAACACCACGGTTCCGCCGGCCGCGATGTGGCGGGACAGGATGCGCTCGAGGGTCTGCCGGGCCACGGGGTCGATACCTGCGAACGGCTCGTCGAGGAAGAGAACCGCGGGGTTGTGGAGCAGCGCGCAGGCGATGGCGGCCTTCTTGCGCATGCCGAGGCTGTAGTCCGCCACGACGATGTCTGCGGCATCCTGCAGATCCAGCAGGCGCAGCAGCGAGCCCTGTCGCGCGACCACCATCTCGGGATCCATGCCCCGCAGCCGCCCGGTGAACTCGATGAGCTCGGCGCCGGTGAGTCGCTCGAACAGGCGCGGGTTGTCTGGCACCACTCCGAAACGGGTCTTGGCCATGGCTGGATCGGACCAGACGTCGAAGCCCGCCACCTCCACCGAACCCGCGTCGGGTGCGAGCAGTCCGGTCGCCATCCGCAGCAAGGTGGTCTTGCCCGCACCGTTCGGACCCACGATCCCGAAGAAGGATCCAGCCGGGATCTCGAGTTCGATCTCGTCGACGGCGATCGTCGGCCCGAAACGCTTCGTGAGACCCAGAAAGGAGACAGCAGGAATGGTCATCGGGGGGTGACGGTACCTCTCCGGCGATGACAGGCTTCGCCGATGGCGGGCATTGGAGGGACAATGGCGCCGACGATGGTCACCGTAGGAGGCACCGAGACAGGCACCGGCTCGGCGGGCGAGCCGCCCGATGAGCCCGTCTCGCGCGCCCCGCTGTTCGCCGTCGCGGGCGTCGTCGCTGGATTGCTGCTCGGCGCACTCTTCACAGGGAGCGGACGCGAGACCGAGAACGGCTCCGAGACACAGACGGTGGTGAGCGAGCCGGAGGCCGCACCCTCCACCGTTCCGCTCACCACGACGACCACCGAGGTGGCGCCGTCGCGGTTGGCGACGATGGTGCCCGGCATGCTCGATGTACTGGTCACGAGCGCTGTGAACCGAAACGGTGTCTCCGTGGTGACCACCTGGAATCCTTCTGGGCAGGCGCCAACGGTCGAACCACTTCCCTGGGGCAACCTGACTGCGGACGCCTCCCGCACGTGGCTGGCATTCGGGGGTCCCAATCGGTGGGTGGCGGGCCAGACCTTGTGGATCGGGAATCATGCGTACATGGAGCCCGTCACCTCTTCGCTCCTGATCGGTCCGATTTGGCACGCACGGCTGGGAGGCTCACTCGCCTGGATCGAGGGCACCGAAACCGAGCGGACACTGATGACCGGCCGGTTGGTGGCAGGTCAAGCTGCGATCCCCCGTGCCGTGACGGCACTGGACGACGCCACCGTGCTCGTCGGCTGGACCGACGCCGGATTCCTCACCGTGCGCGTCGACGACGAGGCGCAGCTGCTCGAATTGCGGAACGCGACTGGCGCGGTCGAAGCCAGCGTCGCGATCTCCGGGTACCCGTTGGCCGTCGGCCCCACGGTCGTGGCGGTGCCCGACCCCGAAGGCCACCCGGTTCTACTCGACCACACCCTCGCTCCGATCGCCGCCGCACCCTGGGGCGAGGATTGTCACCGGGGACGGTGGGGACTTGGGCTGGGGATCGCCGTCCACTGCGGATCCGGGACGGAGCAACGCTTTGAGTACTGGCAGGATCCGCTCAGCCAATCAGAGCCCAACTTCACCCACCGCGGCAACGAGTACACCGACTTCGGGTTCACCTCCAACGGCATCCCGTATGTCGCCTGGATCGAATCCCTGCGGCCGTCGAGCACGATCCTCTTCTATCACCCCGCCAACGGCGGCGAGTACGAGATCTCCTACCCGGGGCTCGTGCAGTGGCTGGAGTCGATGCAGAGCTAGCTGAAGGCCTGGATGCCCGTGATCGAGTTACCCATGATCAGGGTGTGGATCTCGTTGGTGCCCTCGTAGGTGTAGACGGTCTCGAGGTTGGCCATATGCCGGAACACGGGATACTCGAGGGTGATGCCGTTGGCGCCGAGGATCGACCGGGCGAGGCGGGCGTTGTCGAGGGCACTGCGGACGTTGTCCATCTTGCCGAAACTGATCTGTTCCGGCGTGAGAGTCCCCTCGTCCTTGCGACGACCGAGATGCAGAGCCACCAGCATCGCCCGGTTGGTGGAGACCATGATCTCGACGAGCTTCTGCTGGGTCAGTTGGAACGAGGCGATGGGCTGGTCGAACTGCACACGCTCGAGGGCGTAGGCGAGAGCGGAGTCGTAGACGGCGCGGGAGGCGCCGACGACACCGAAGAGAATCCCGAAACGCGCCTCGTTGAGACAGGACAGCGGGCCGCGCAGCGACGCCACGTTGGCAAGCACGTACTCATCGGGGACCCGGACGTCGGAAAAGGCCAGCTCGGCGGTGACCGACGCCCGCAGACTCGCCTTCTTCTTGATGGCATGGGCTTCGAACCCGGACGAATCGGTGGGGACAATGAAACCCCGCAAACCTTCGTCGGTCTTGGCCCAGACGATGGCAATGTCGGCAATCGTCCCATTCGTGATCCACATCTTCGAGCCGTTCAGGATCCAGTCCGAACCGTCACGGCGCGCGTTGGTGCGCATCGAACCGGGATCCGAACCCGAGTCGGCCTCGGTGAGACCAAAGCAACCGATGACGTCTCCGGATGCCATCTGCGGCAGCCAGGTCTCCTTCTGCTCCTCCGAGCCGAACTTCCAGATCGGAAACATCGACAGCGACCCCTGGACCGACATGAATGACCGCACACCCGAATCTCCGTACTCCAACTCGGTGCACGCCAGCCCGTAGGCCACATTGGACGTGCCCGCGCAGCCATAGCCCTCCAGATGCATACCGAACAGTCCGAGCGCGGCCATCTCCTTGGCGACTTCGCGGGGGAAGACCCCCTGATCCCACCAGTCCGCCACCTCGGGCAGGATCCGATCCGCCACGAAGCGCCGGACCGTGTCCCGCAGCATCCGCTCCTCATCCGAGAGGAGGGAATCGGTGTCGAGAAAATCGTGTGGGTCAGGGCGGATCATCGAGAGCTCGGACATGGGAGCAAGTATGCCAGTGGCGGCGACAGCCTGGTCCCGGCCGTCAATCGGGCCGCAAACGCTCCGACTTGGGATCGAAATACGTGTCGGGCCCCGCTTCTCCCGAGGCGATGGCAGCCCGGCCGACGAGGTGGGCGCCGACAGGTGCCGTCACGACCTGCAGCAGGAGGACCAGGACGAGTTTGAGGATCGAACCCGGCTCCGGAAGCACCAGGATGGTGCCGCCCACCACCAGCATCAGCCCGAGGGTGGCGGGTTTCGTGGCAGCGTGCATCCGGGCAAGGACATCGTCGAAACGCTGCAGACCCACCGCGGCGACAAACGCCAGGGACGCCCCCAGCACGATGAAGACGGAGGCGAGGATCTCCATCACGCCCCCCTCTGCTCGATGAACGAGGCCACGAGGGATGTCCCAACGAACCCGAGGAGGGCCACGACCACCATCACGTTCAGGTAGACGCCGTCACCGGTCCGGGCCGCCTGTACGGCCAATCCACTCGTCACCACCAACAACAACGAGTCGAGGGCGACAATCCGGTCGGCCAGCGAGCCCATCCGCAGCATCCGGACAAGACACAGGCCGGCGGCCACCACGAGAAAGCCGAGGGCGATCGTGGTTCCCGTCTCCATCATCTGCCACCTCCCGTGACGTCGCCCGCCGGACTCCCGACGGCGGGAGGAAACGCCGCCAGCGTGAGTTTCTCGAGGTACAGAACCTCCGCCCGCTCCTCTTCGACACTGCGCAGGTGCAGCACGTGCATGAACAGGGTCATGGTTTCCTCGTCGATGTCCACCGTCACGGTGCCAGGTGTCAACGACACCATGTTGGCCACCCCAGTCACGATGCCAGGAACACGGCTCGTCAGCGGAACGGAGATGACCGCGGCGTTGATCCGATTGCGCGGAGTGAAGATCTCCCAAGTGAGCTTGGCCGATGCCTCCACCAGCTTCCATGCGAAATAGACCAAGAGTCGCAGAGCCGCCAACGGCCGGAACCCGATACGAGTCTCTACACGGTGCGACGGCACCATCGCCACGACTGCGGCGGCGACCAGGACGCCCCCCAGCGTGTTCGCCCACGTCAGCGACTCCCACAGCATCACCCAGACTGCGGTGAGCCAGATGAGGGTGACCCCGCGGTGCATCAGGGAGACCTCACCGCATCGATGTAGATCGCCGGGTCAATGAGGGATCCTGCCGCCACCTCACCCAGTTCGTAGAGCGGTGCGGCGGCGACGACGAACGCGATGCTGGCGGCGACCAGCACCCCCGTCGACAGCACCATCAGCCGCGGCAGGCGGAGACGGGAGGTGGTCAGCGAGTCCTCGATGGGAGGGAGTTCATCCGCGCTCCCCCAGAAGACGCCCGCCCATATCTTCACCATGGAGAAGAGGGTCAGGGCACTCACGAAGATGGCGACGGCGACGATCAGATGCGATCCGATTGCGAGCCCGGCCTGGATCAGCGCCAGCTTGGCGATGAACCCCGACAGCGGCGGGATCCCGGCGAGGCTCAAGGCGGGCAGCAAGAACAACACCGCAACCATCGGACTCACGTGAAGCAGCCCGCCCAGACGGCGAAGCGCGGCCGTGCCGGTCCCCTCCTCGATGAGACCTCCAACCAGGAACAGCGTCGTCTTGACGATGATGTGGTGGACCACGTAGAAGACGGTGGCGGCCAAGCCGAGAACGGTGAACAGCCCCAACCCGAAGATCATGTAGCCGATCTGGCTGATGATGTGGAAGCTGAGGATGCGCTTGACGTCGTCTTGGGCGATGGCCCCGAGGACACCGACGATCATCGTGAGCCCGGCCACAGCGAGAAGCAGCGTCGAGGACGTGCCATCCGAGAAGAGCAGGGTCTGGGTGCGGATGATGGCGTAGACACCGACCTTTGTGAGCAGCCCGGCGAAAATGGCCGTGACCGGCGAAGCGGCCACCGGGTATGAATCCGGCAGCCAGAAGAAGAGCGGGAAGATGGCGGCCTTGATCCCGAAGACCACGAGGAACAGCACGCCCAGCGCGGTACGCAGCCCGGGATCGATCTCACCCAGCCGCACGGCCAACTCGGCCATGTTGACGGTACCGGCGGCGGCATAGGTCAACCCCACTGCGGTGATGAACATCGTCGATGCCAGCAGGCTGATCACGATGTAGGTCATGCCGTGACGCACCTGGGCCCGGGACCCTCCGAAGGTGATCAGCACGTAGCTGGCCGTGAGAGTGATCTCGAAGGCGACGAAGAGGTTGAAGAGGTCGCCGGTCACGAAACACGCCGACACCCCGGCCGCCAGCACGAGGTACACCGGTTGGAAGAACGCCCCGCTGACATCGGTGCGCGGGCTGCCGATCGCATAGACGAGTACCACCAACAGCATCGAGGCCGAGACCACCAGCATGATCGCCGAGAAGAGATCGACGACGAGCACGATCCCGACAGTCGGCTCCCAGCCTCCGACCCGGGATACGAGCACGCGGCCGCCCGCCACCTGCGTGACGAGATAGACACTCACCGCGATCGTCGCCGTGAGTGCGCCGAGCCCGATCATCTGGCGCAGCCGCGGCCAGCGGCCCAACGCCATCGACAGCGCCCCCGCTCCCAGCGGAAGAGCGACGGGGAGGACCGCCGCGGCGTTCATGGTGTCGCCTCGTCGGAAGGGTCCATCCGATCCTGCACGGCGGCCAACCGGGTGGCGATCCCGGCGATGCGCCGGTCCTCGACGTCGTCTTCGACCTCGTCGCTGTGGGTGACGATCCAGCTTCGGTAGACCAGCGCCAGCAGGTAGGCACTCACACTGAACGTGATCACGATCGCGGTCAGGGCAAGAGCCTGGGGAAGCGGGTCGGCATACGGTCCGGTTCCGTCGCCCAGGATCGGGGCTCTGCCGGCGCGCCCGCCGGCCATGAGCAGGAGAAGATTGGCGCCGTGGCCGAGCACGCCGAGACCGATGACGATCCGGCTCAGGTTCCGCTGCAGCAGCAAGTACGCGCCGGTGCCGTACAGCACCGCCACCGTGATGGCGAGGACCAGGCTCATTCCTCCGGCTCCTCACGTCCCAAGGCCGAGAGCATGGCCGCCGCCACGCCGACCACCACGATGAAGACACCGATGTCGAACGGGAGCGCTGACGTCGTCTTCACGACACCGAGAACGGGTACCTCGATCTCGAACTTGGCGCTCTCCAGAAACGCTTCGCCCCAGACCCAACCGAGCAGACCCGTGAGAACGGCGATCGAGAGACCGACACCGAGCAGCGCCTCCGGTCGGAAGGGGACGATCTCGTCGACCGATTCGCGGCCGCCGGCGACGAAGCGCAGGACGATCGTGATACCGGCCACGAGCCCGGCGATGAATCCTCCCCCCGGAGCGTTGTGGCCCGAGAAGAGCAAGAACACCGAGAAGACCAGCGCGGTGCGCACGACGAGGTCGAGGAGGACGTCGAGCACGAAGGAGCGCTTGATCATGGTGCGGGATCTCCCTCATGGGCCAGGGGCGCACCTGATTCGTCGAAGGCGGACTGGTCGGGCTCATCGGGACGCCGGGCGCGGATCAGCGCCATCGCCCCCATCGCCACCACCGCCAGAACGGTGATCTCGCCCAGCGTGTCGAGGGCGCGGAAATCGGTGAGAATCACATTCGTGACGTTGCCGCCGCCTCCTTCGGAGAGGGCGCGGGCGATGTACTCGTCGGCCACCGAGGTTCCACGTGTCGGTGACGCCGCCCACAGCGAGAACGCACCCGCCATGAGCCCCACACCCGCGGCGATGCCAACGCGGGCAAAGCGTCGGATCCGGGACTGGACGATCTCGAAGTGGGTGGGGAGCAGCCGCAGAACGAGAATGAACAGGGCCAGCGCCAACGTCTCCACCAGCAGCTGGGTGAGAGCGAGGTCCGGGGCACCCTGGATCACGAAGAGCACCGCGACGCCGTATCCGACCGCACCGAGGAACAGCACCGCGCCCAGTCTCCGCTGGGCGACGATCGTGCCGATGGCGGCGGCGATCACGACCACGGCGGTGACGATCTGCACCGACGACTCCGCCAACACCACGTCCGAAGGCATCGTCCAGTGCCGGACCAGGACGACGCCTGGTCCGACGACAGCCACGGTCAGGATCACGCCGAGGTAGACGGGGAGTGATCCGCTCTGCATCACCGCGGTGACGCGGTCGGCCAGCCGGTTGATCCCGGCGACGGTCGACGTGTAGACACGCGCCGCGTCAGGGGCCGCCGCCGTCAGGCGTCGCAATCCGTCGATCGGCCAGCGCCACAACACGTAGCCGCCGACGAGGGCCACCGCGGACAGGGCTAGCGGCAGGTTCCAGCCGTGCCACAGCGCCAGGTGATACGAAGCGGCGGCGGGCTCGACGGAGGTCGCCGCTCGCCCGACCAGACCATCGACGAGTCGGGGGGCCCACCCCGCAACCACGGTCACCGCGACCAGGAGGAGGGGAGGGGTGAGGAATCCCGGGGAGGGGGGGCGCACCTCGGGACCGACGGGATTCCTGATGCTGTCGGCCGGTTTGCGGGCGAAGGCGCCCCAGAGGAACCGCACCCCATAGGCCGTCGTGAGGGCCGAACCGACCACGACGCCGGCTGTCACGACCCACCAGCCGGGCTGGTGGACCAGAGCCTCGAGAGCCGACTCCTTGCTCACGAAGCCCAGCAGCGGCGGAATCCCCGCCATCGAGGCGGTGGCAACGACCGCCGCTCCCGCCACGACCGGCATCGCCGTGCCCAAGCCGCTGAGCCGGCGGATGTCGCGGGTGTGGGCCTGGTGGTCGACGATGCCGGCGAACATGAACAAGGCAGCCTTGAAGATCGCATGGGCGAGGATCATCGCCATGCCGGCAAACGTGAGCTCCGGGCTGCCGAAACCCACCAACACGACGATGAACCCCAGCTGGGACACGGTTCCCTGAGCGAGCAGCAGCTTGAGGTCGTGCTGGCCGAGGGCTCGCCAGCCGCCCACCAGCATGGTCACCAACCCGACGGTGACGACGGCCGGCCTCCACCAACCAACGAGGGGCGCGTACACCGGCGCGAGTCGGGCAATCAGGTAGATACCGGCCTTGACCATCGTCGCCGAGTGAAGAAACGCGCTGACGGGCGTCGCCGCGCTCATCGCCCCCGGCAGCCAGAAGTGAAACGGGAACTGGGCGGACTTCGTGAATGCCCCCACCAGCACCAGGCCGAGCCCGGCGGCGGCGGGAGCGGTCGTCGGAGGGTCGGCGAGCAGCGCCGCCAGCGAGTAGGTACCGGCGGCCTGTCCGAGCAGAACGATGCCTCCGAGCATCGCCAGGCCCCCGGCGCCCGTCACCAGGAGCGCCTGCAGGGCTCCGGCCCTGGCTGCCGCGCTTTCGTCGTCGAATCCGATGAGGAGATAGGAGGTGACCGATGTCAGTTCCCAGAAGATGAACAGCGCCAGGAGGTTGTCTGCCGTCACCAGCCCGAACATCGCACCTGCGAAGGCGACCAGGTAACCCGTGAAGCGACCCAATCCTTCCCTCTCGTCGAAGTAACGCCAGGCGTAGACGAACACGAGAACGCCGATGCCTCCGATGAGCCCCGCCATCAGGGTGGCGAGACCGTCGAGCCGAAAGTCGAGGTCGAGCCCAAGGGCGGGAATCCAGGAGACCTCCTCGATCGTGTCGGCAGAGGAGTCGAGACGGGAGGCGATCAGCCACGCGGCCGTCGCGGCGGGCGCCGCTGCGCCGAGGAGAAGCACCCTTCGACCCAAGCGGGGGCCGAAAGTGGCAGCGAGAACCGCGATGAGCGCATGGAAGGCGAGTACGGCGATCACGGCAGCTCCAAACTCAGACTTTGCCGACCAGGCTTCCCGGCTCTCCGTCGACCCAGGAACTGGAGCCTCCGCCGGATCCGATCCCTCGATCGTGCGGGAGCATACCGGCCGTAGGTGGGGCGTCCGAAGCCGCCGGCAGGGGCGTGTTCAGTTGGAGGCCGAGATGGCCGACGATGGCGCCCAGCGGGTCATCACCCGGCTGTAGCGGTGGACTGCGGAGGCAACGTTGCCACGTTCGAGCGCGTGGAGCGCTCCCCGGATCTGGTCGACACTGTCGTCCATGACGAGGTCGGTTTCGGAGAACATCGAAGCCACCGAGCCGTAGTCGAGCTCGACCATGGAGGTGGTCGGGAACTCGCCCAACCATCGACGCAGCTCGCGCACCTCGGAGACGACAAGTTCCATCGGTTCGACGTCGGACAAGACCTCCACCGCCCAGTCGAGATTCGCCATTGCTGCCCGCTGGTCGCAGCGGTAGCGAACCGACACGGACGCACTTGCACCGACGACCTCCTTCGAGGCGGTCAAGAACGGAACGAACCACCGGATCGGAACGTGCCACGCCGAGGTGAGGATGTGCGAGCGCAGCGAGGGCGACTCGGCATGGAGTTTCTCGAGTTCGGCTCTCGCCGCCATCGCCACCCGCTCGGGGATGACCGCGCCGGCGCCCAGGTGGGTGTAGGCATGCCGAACGGCCAGCACCCCTTCCAGCATGCGCAGACGCGGCGTGCGGGGGCACAGGAAACGACGTCCCTGCCATTCGGCGACAAAGGCGTCCTCGGACATCGGGACGGCAGCGATGGCAAAGTCGACGTCCCGGGGCGGACCGAGAAGCACGGTGTCCGCCTCGGGCATGGGTCCCAGTCGGTCGGCAGGGACATACACCCGAAGATGCGACGTCTTGATCACCGCGCCGCACCCTAGGAACCTCGTCTCCGAGGCGCACCTCCGGACACCCTTTTCTAGAGTGGACGCCACAGATCGGTATCGGCCACCCCCACCCGGGGCGGCGAGTGTCGATTTCGCCCCGCTCGCACTGCGATCCAGGCGGGCAGACGCGGATCGGCCCGAACACGAGGAGCACAACATGGAATGGATGCGGCGGGAGACTCACCACCGCGACCTGGGCCTGTCCGACGACGACGCCCTGCGCATGTACCGCACCATGCGGCTGGCGCGCAAGGTCGACGACCGGATGTTCGCCCTCAACAGGCAGGGACGGGTTCCGTTCGTCGTCGGCTCGTCGGGACACGAAGCCGTCCAGGTGGCTTCGGCCATGGCTCTCGACCCGATGGTCGACTGGGTGCTGCCCTACTACCGCGACATGGGGGTAGCGCTGGCCTGGGGCATTCCTCTGCTCGATGTGTTTCTCGCCACGTTCGCCCGGGCGGATGATCCGATGTCGGGAGGCCGCCAGATCCCCAACCACTGGTCCGACGAGAAGGGCCGTATCTTCACCCAGTCCTCACCGATCGGGACGCAGTATCCGCACGCGGTCGGAATCGCCCACGGATTGCGACAAACCGGAGACGACGGCGTGGTCGTCGTGTACGGCGGGGAGGGTTCGACTTCCGAAGGCGATTGGCACGAGGCCATGAACTGGGCCGGAGTCCACCGCCTCGGCGTCATCTTTTTGATCGAGAACAACGGCTATGCGATCTCGGTGCCCACATCAGATCAGGTGGCCGGGTCGGTGGCTGACCGGGCACGAGGCTACGACATCGCCGGGAGGCTCATCGACGGCAACGACCCGCTCATGGTCTACCGGGCGATGTCCGACGCCATCGCCCGCGCCCGCGATGGAGGGGGCCCGACGTTGATCGAGGCTGAGACCTACCGGTACTACGCGCACACCTCCGACGACGACGACCGTCTCTATCGGACCAGGGAGGAGGTCGACGACTGGCGTCGAAACGATCCGGTCGTCACGATGAAGCAGTACCTGATCGAAGAACGGCTGCTGAGCGACACCACCGAGCAGGAAATCGAAGCGGAGCTCGACTCGGAGCTGGCCGAGGCCGTTCAGTTGGCGGAGGGTCGTCCTCAGTCGACGGACCCGTACTCGAACGTCTATGCCCGGGTCATCGAACCTTCCGCACCGAAGACAGCGGTCGAACCCGTTCCCGCCGGGGCCGAGGTGAACCTGATCACCGCGGTGAACCGGGCGCTGCACGAGGTCATGGATGCCTACCCCGACACGGTGGTCTTCGGCGAAGATGTCGGGGGTGATAAAGGCGGTGTGTTCAAGGCCACCGTCGGCCTCACCGAGCGCTTCGGCCAGCACCGCTGCTTCAACACCCCGCTGGCAGAGTCGTCGATCATCGGTGCCGCCATCGGCATGGCCGCGGCAGGGCGCCGACCGATCCCCGAGATCCAGTTCGCCGACTACATCCACCCCGCCTTCGACCAGATCGTGTCCGAAGCCGCCCGCATCCACTATCGCTCGAATGGACGCTGGAATTGCTCGATCACCATCCGCACCCCTTTCGGAGCGGGAATCCACGGGGCGCTCTATCACTCGCAGTCCATCGAGGCCTTCTACGCCCACGTTCCCGGACTCAAAGTGGTGGTGCCATCGACTCCCGCCGACGTCAAAGGACTGCTGTTCGCAGCGGTCGACGACCCCGACCCCGTCCTGTTCCTGGAACCGAAGAAGCTCTATCGCCTCGGCAAGGGTCCCTATCCCGAAGGCGAGCATGTGGTACCGCTGGGGTCGGCGGCGATCCGGACGGAAGGCAGCGACCTCACCATCCTCACATACGGAGCGATGGCCCACTTCTCCCTCGAGGCCGAAGCGATGCTGCGCGCCGACGGGATATCCGCCGAGGTCATCGATCTGCGGTCTCTCAAGCCGCTCGATTGGCCGACGATCGAAGCGTCGGTTCGCAAGACCAGCCGAGTCCTGATCGTTCACGAGGACAACGAGTTCGTGGGCTACGGCGCCGAACTCGCCGCCCAGATCGCCGACAAGGCGTTCATGTGGCTCGATGCCCCCATTCGGCGATACGCCCTGGGCGACGTTCCAGCGATGCCGTTCGCCCAGTCGATGGAGGACATGCTCTACCCCAATCCGGAAGGGATCGCCTCCCGCGCCCGCCAGCTCGTCGAGTTCTGAGGAGCCGCACCGCCATCCGCTGGCGCTGGGGGCCAACCAGCTCCCTCCTATCCTCGACAGCATGTCCCTGCTGTCCGAACTCAGTGATCTCTTCGGCGAGGCGTTCGCCGGAGTGGGCCTCGATCCCGGCTTGGGCGACGTCGTCCCCTCCCAGCGGCCCGAGCTCGCCCAGTTCCAGTGCAACGGAGCCATGGGCGGCGCCAAGCAGGCTGGACGCAACCCGCGGGACATCGCCGCCGAGGTGGTCGCCACTGTCGGCGGCGACCCCCGGATCGAGAACATCGAGATCGCCGGACCGGGGTTCCTCAACATCACGGTCACCGACGCCGCCCTCGCCGCCTCGGTCGAGGCGCTACGGGTCGACGAGCGACTGGGCGTGCGCCAGCCGGATGCCCCGCGGAAGGTGATCGTCGACCACGGAGGGCCGAACGTCGCCAAGAGCCTCCACGTCGGTCACCTCCGGCCGGCCATCATCGGCCAGGCCCTCAGAAAGGTGTACGCCTTCGCCGGTCACGACGCATTGGGCGACGTCCACCTCGGGGACTGGGGCACACCGATGGGCCAGCTCATCGCCGAACTCGAACAGCGCAATCCGGCATGGCCGTACTTCGACCCGGCCCTCACCGGACCGTATCCCGACGAGTCACCGGTGACAGTCGCCGAACTCGAGGACCTGTACCCCGCTGCCTCCCGACGTGCCAAAGACGATCCCGACTTCGCCGAGGCGGCCCGTCGCGCCACCTTCGAGCTCCAGGAGGGCCGCCCCGGCTACCGCGCCCTGTGGGAACACTTCCGTGAGGTCTCCGTGGATGCGATGCGGGCGATCTATGACGAGTTGGGAGTCACCTTCGAACTGTGGCTCGGCGAGGCGTCCGTTCACGAGCGCATCGCACCCATGATCGAACGCATGCGGCTGGCGGGAGCGGTCACCGAAAGTCAGGGAGCACTCGTGGTCGACGTGGCGCTCCCAAGCGACAAGACCGAGATCCCTCCACTGATGCTGGTCAAGTCCGACGGGGCGTACACCTACGGCACGACCGACGTCGCCACCATCGACGACCGCGTCGAGCGGGGATGCCACGAGGTCATCTACGTCGTCGACCAGCGCCAGTCGCTCCACTTCGAGCAGGTGTTCCGGGCGGCACGCTCAGGTGGCGTGGCCCCCGAGGAGATGGTGCTCGAACACATCGGGTTCGGAACTGTCAACGGTGTGGACGGCAAGCCGCTACGGACGCGTGACGGAAACCTTCCACGGCTCGGCGACCTCGTGGCGGATGTGGTGCGCCGGGCTGAGGCCCGAATGGAAGAACGCGGTCTGGCCCAGGACTACCCGGCCGAGGAACGGGACCGCATCGCGTGGATGGTGGGTGTCTCGGCACTGAAGTTCGGCGACCTCGCCAACCATCGCAGCTCGAACTACATGTTCGACCTCGACCGGTTCACGTCCTTCGAAGGCAAGACCGGCCCATACCTGCTGTATGCCTCGGTCAGGATCGGGTCGATCCTCCGCAACGCCACCGGTGAGCAGATCGGGCCCGTGACGAAAGTGGCAGGCGAGGCGGACCGGACGCTCCTCCTTCATCTCTCCCGCTTTCCTGAAATCGTCGGACGGACGGTCATGCTGCGTGCCCCGAACCACCTAGCCGAGTACTGCTACGAGCTGTCCCAGGTGTTCAACCGCTTCTACGAGGAATGCCACATCCTCTCTGAGTCGAATCCCGAGTTGCGGGCGAGTTGGCTCGGAGTGGCAGAGCTCACCGGCCACACGCTGACCACCGGACTCGGTTTGCTCGGGATCGACGTCCCGGACCGGATGTGACCGAGCCAACGATTCGGGCGGCACGGGCGGAGGACCATGATTTCATCCGCTCCTTCACCACCGACACGTTCACCTGGGGCGACTATGTCGCCGACGTCTTCCAGGACTGGCTGGCCGACCCGAACGCCCATGTGGCGGTGGCGGTCGCGGGTGATCAACCCGTGGCGATCGCCCGCGGTGTGATGATGTCGTCGACCGAAGGCTGGATGCACGGGGCGAGGGTCCACCCCGACCATCGACGCGAGGGACTCGCAACACGGCTCAACGACCATCTGTGCGAATGGGCGCGCTCGCAAGGCGGCCTCATCGTGCGGCTGATGATCGAGGCGTGGAACGACGCCGCCCAACGCCAGGTGGAGGCGGCTGGATACCGCAAAGTGTGCGAGTG
The DNA here is from genome assembly GCA_035544575.1 of Acidimicrobiia bacterium. Lineage (GTDB taxonomy): Bacteria > Actinomycetota > Acidimicrobiia > Spongiisociales > ZC4RG35 > DATHWB01. Next base: position 27,635 of record DATKEC010000128.1, on the reverse strand, counting down.
GACCAATGCGGTGCGCGGGCTGGGCAGCGAGCCGGATCCCGTCACCAACGGCGGACGCCGGGTGCAGGGTGACGAACAACTCGTGGTGGGAACGCCGGCGGAGATCGAACCGGCCTGGATCGCCTGGTCGACCTCTGCCCTCTCCCGCGCCGGCCGCAACCTCTATCCGCGGGGTTGGCTGATGCGACGGATGACACGTCCCGACCTCGAAGAAGCCGTCGCCGGCAAGCGTCTGCTGCACGGTCCTTCCGGGTGGATCGTTGCCGAACAGGAGGACGACGACACCATGTTCGTTCCGTTGCTCATCACAACCGACGACGATGCGTATCGGATGGTGCGAGCCGTCGTCGACCGCGCCGATCGCAAGGGCTTCGAGCGCCTCCGGATGCTGGTGCCGAGCATCGACTGGATGAACGACGCCGTCGCCCGCGCCGGATTCGAGGGCTCCGTTGAGCAGGTGTGGGCCAAGACTGTGGCGTGAGCCTGGTCAGGGGACGTCGAAGGCAAGGAGTGCGGAGACCAGCCAGATGAAGTAGAGCGTCGGGATCACGAGTGCCCGTCCCCACCCGAGCCGATTCAGGCCGCGTCGGATGCCCCAGGCGGCCGGCACACCGATGAAGGCGGCGACAAACCCGGCAGCTCCGACGGCCCGGATGACTTCGACGGCGACTGTGAACGGGTATGGCAGATCGACGATCACCGGTTCCAGTCGACCGGCCGCGAACAGCAGTAGGAGGGCCATCATCACGATGGCGACGGCACGTCCGATCGCCACTTCGAGAAGCGGGAACCCTTCGAGCGACCGGGCCATGCCGTATCGGCCCTCGGATGCCACCCCGAGCGCGAATCCCCCGCAGACACCGATCACCAAGGCAGCTCCAAGGGTGCCTCCGATGCCCATACCGAGGTCGAGGTCGACGATCTCGAAGCCGTCGAGGAGAACGGTGATCGCCAGCCCGACCAGACCGGTGCCGACCACGAGCATCGCGACATCGAGCCCGGTCCGAAAGACACCGACCGCGAGTGTGAAGTAGTAGCGGAACGGCTGGGGGTGGGAGCCGATGAGGTCAGAGGATTCGAAAGAGGTCATTTTGCGGACGCAGCGTACCGGTCTGCGTCATCGGCACTCACTCTCTCGAAGTACCACTCGATCGGGTGGCGCACGCTGACACTCGGGTCGAGTGCCGCCCGCAGTTGCATCTCACAACCCGGGTTGGCGGACGCCACTGCCGACACCCCCACCGCATCGACTTGAGCCGCCTTGAGTCTCCCGAGCTCGCTCGAGGCGGTCGGTCGCAGCAGCGTGTAGATGCCGGCGGCGCCACAGCAGAGGCCGTCGGGATCGATCTCCACCGGCACGAGCCCCGCGGCACGGAGGATCGCACGAGGCTCGGCGACGATCCGCTGGGCATGGCGCAAGTGACACGGGTCCTGGATGGCGATGCGCTCGCCCGTCGGTTCCAGTGTGGGCAGCGACCCGTCTGCGATGAGGCTCGCCACGAGTTCGGTCACGTCCACGACACGGCGCGAGACGCCATCGCCGCCGACCGCCAGGTGGGCGTACTCCTTGAGGTGGGCGCTGCACCCGGCGGCGTCGGCCACGATGAGATCCGCCGACGCGAACGCGGCCACGTTCAGGGCAGCCAGGCGGCGGGCCTCGTCGGTATGGCCGTCGTGCGCGGCCAGTGCACCGCAACATGTCTGAGCTTCGGGAACCTCGACGCGATACCCAGCACGGCTGAGCAGGGCGACGGTGGCGTCATGCACCGGACCGAACCAAGCATCCATCACACATCCCGCCAACAGCACCGCGGTCCCGCGGTGGGTCCCCGTGGGCTCGGTGGTGCGGCCGATCCAACGCTTGCGACGCGGTTCGATCCGCCGGAGACCCCGCAAGGCCCGACCAGCGACGCCACCCAGCCTGGCCACACCCACTCTCTGACCGATCGCCATCGCCGCGGTGGCGATTCGGATCAGGGGCCGATTCGCCAACGCCCGGCCGAGCGCGATCCGGCGGAGCCGCCGGCCACGGGACGGCCGCTGCGCCACCAACTCGGCCCGAGCTCCCTCCAGGACCCGGCCGTACGGGACGAGACCGGGACACACCGCCTCGCATGCTCGACAGCCCAGACAGAACGAGATGGCTTCGTCGAAGGCGGCGTCGACTTCGGCGACGCCCTCCAGGACGGCGCGCATCGCCGCCAGCCTCCCCCGGGGCGACGCCGACTCCTTGCCGGTCAGGCGGAAGGTTGGACAGAACGGCAGACAGAGCCCGCATTGCACACAGGCCGCCAATTCGGGGGCGGTGGGCGCATCGGTGGTGCGGTATCCCGTCACATGCGCCCCGGTAAGCGTCCGCGGTTGATGGTCCGTGCCGGATCGAAGGCTGCGATCAGACGCCGCTGCACGGCGACAGCCGGCGGATCCGTGCCCCACGGGTCGAAGACGTCATAGAAGAAGTCGGGGCCAGCCGTGACCGTCAGACGCCCGCCGGTCCCTTTTGCCCACTCCCTGACCCCGGCCCAGTCGCTGTCGATGTCTCCTCCGACGTCGACCCGGCCCACTCCGTGCTGGGCGATGAACGGGCCGATCTTCCCGGCTCGCTCGGCGGCTTCGGGGGTCAGCGCCGGAGGGACCGTGATCGCCGCCGTCACCGCTCCGTGGACCGGCGTCGGCCATTGCAGCCCGGGACGCCGGTCACCACCCAGCCGGGCCGCATCGGCATCGACCTGGGCGGCCGGGCCTTCGACATACGCCCAGGACGCATCGGCGGTCTGGAGGACGGCCAACGGCCGGTGCAGTTCGGCCCACGCCCGCTCCGGATCGTCGGTGGCGACCGTGGCCGACGCCGAGGATCGGGGCCAGAGCTTGAGACACACGGACGTGATGACACCGAGGCCCCCATGGGCTCCGAAGACAGTCCGCTGGATGTCGTATCCGGACACGTTCTTCACCACCCGTCCACCCGCCGTGACGACTCGGCCGTCTCCGGTGGCCACGGTGACCTGCAGTATCCGATCGCGCGAAGGTCCGTAGCGGGGCCGGCGAAAGCCGGAGACACCGGCTGCGAGCACGCCACCGACAGTTGCCCCCGGCGTCGTCTCGGTGAGGGCCGCCGTCTGGTTGCGCGTTGCCAACTCCGCTTCCAGCTCGTCGACGAGCACCCCGGCCTCGACGACCACCGTCAGGTCCTCCGGCTCCCAAACGACGACCCTGTTGAGCTCACGCGTGGACACGATCACATCCGGATAGATGCGGTGTCCGAGTCCCTGGTGTGTGCCCCCTCCCCACGGCACGACGACCGCCTCGAGGTCGGTCGCCGCCGCCAATACCTCGGCCATCTGGTGAGTCGACGACGGGGCGAGACGGTGACGCGCCGATGGCATCGACTCTGCCAGCGACGCCGAGACCGGCGGGAAGGCGTCGAGGCTGCGGACGCGCAGGGCCATCAGATCCAGGTGCCTTCGGGAATCGGCCGTCCGAAGTCGTAACAACGCGACCCCCGCGGCAAGACCTTGTCGGGATTGAACACCCCTCCAGGGTCGAGGGACTCTTTCACGCGGGCCTGGGCGTCGAGGTCGAGGTCGGAGAACATCAGTGGCATCAGATCACGCTTCTCGAGGCCGATCCCGTGCTCACCGGACAGGGCACCACCGTTGTCGACGCTCAGGGCCACGAGTTCCTCGGAAGCGGCGTGAACCCGATCCAGGGCACCGGGCTCGGCCGCATCGAACGTCATGAGTGGATGGAGGTTGCCGTCGCCCGCATGGAAGACGTTCATCATCACCAGACCGTGCCGCTCGCCGATGCGGTAGACCTCCTCCATCGTTTCGACGAGCCGGGTGCGGGGCACGACGGTGTCGTGGAGGTAGTAATTCGGCGCCGACTGGGCGACGGCACCGAAGGCGGACTTGCGGGCGCGCCACAGAACGGCGCGCTCGGCGTCATCGGCAGCAGTGCTGACCGCCGTCGCGCCGCATTCCCACGCCACGGCCTCGACCACCGCGGCTTCGGCCTCGACGGCCGCGGTCTCGCCGGTCACCTCTGCGAGCAGGATCGCGGCGGCATCGGTCGGGAATCCGGCGTGCAGCCAGTTCTCGACGGCCACCGTCATCTTCTGATCCATCATCTCGAGGGCGGCGGGGACGATCCCGGCGGCGATGACGCCGGACACGGTGGCGGCCGCCGCTCCCACCGAGTCGAAGACGCACAGGAGGGTCCGCACATCCGGTGGATTCACCATCAGGCGGACCAGAACCTTGGTGATGATCCCGAGGGTCCCCTCCGATCCGACGAGAATCGTCCGCAGATCGACTCCGGGAACATCGGGCGCGTCACCGCCGACAGTGATCACCGTCCCTCTGGCGAGCACCACCTCGAGCCCCAGAACGTGATCGGTGGTGGAGCCGTCCGCCAGGCAATGGGGGCCCCCCGAGTTGTTGGCGACGTTCCCACCGATCGTGCACGCCTGCTGGGACGACGGATCGGGTGCGAAGTGGAGGCCGAGCGGTGCGGTGTGCCGGGACAGGTCGAGATTGATCACACCGGGACCGACCCAGGCCGAGCGGTTGGCGGCGTCGACGGAGTGAATCTGATTCATGCGAGTGGTGGACACGACGATGCCGTCCTCGGTAGGCACGGCCCCACCGGCCAGTCCGGTCCCCGCCCCGCGCGCAACGATGGGTACCGCCCAGCGTTCGGCGATGCGAACGATCTCGGCGACCTGTCCCGTCGTCGACGGCATGACGATCACCGTGGGCGTGCCTCGGATGACCCCGGCGTCCTTGCCGTACAAGAAACGCTCGAGATCGTCGGTGAGGACGTGTTCGGCACCGACCACGGCCGCGAGATCGTCTGAGAGTGCCATCGATGGCCGAGGCTACTGCCTGGAACCGCCTCCACCCCCGGCGTTCCCCGGCGCGCCCCAGCCTCCACCCCCGGGGGTGCGGACGGTGAGGCGATCCCCGGGTTCCACCTCGATCGTGGTCTTTCCGGCGAGCGCCACCTGCGACCCGTCGGCGCGGAGGAGGACGTCCTCGCCCACGGCACCGGGCTGGCCCCCGGCCAGACCCCACGGGCGGTGACGGCGGCGCTCACCCATGAGGGACACAGTGGCCTCCTCGAGGAACTCGATCTCGCGCTCGATTCCTTCTCCGCCGGGATGGCGACCCTCCCCGCCGGATCCACGCCGGAGCGTGTAGCGGGTGACGCGGAACGGATAGTGGGTCATCAGTGACTCGATGGGCGTGTTGCGGGTGTTGGTCATGCCGGTCTGGATCCCGGATTGACCCGGCCCATGGGGACGCCCGCCCTGTCCCCCGGCGACGGTCTCGTAGTACGCGAAGCGGTCGTTCCCGATCAGGATGTTGTTCATCGTTCCCTGTGACGCGGCCGGAACCCGATCAGGAACGGCCTGGGCGAGAGCCCCGAGAAGCACATCGGCGATGCGCTGGGACGTCTCGACGTTGCCGGCGGCGACTGCAGCCGGTGGCCGGGCATTGACCATCGAGCCGAGGGGGGCGTCGAGAGTGATGTCGCGGTAGGCGCCGCCGTTGGCCGGGATGGACGGATCGGTCGCCACTCGCACGGCGTAGTAGAGACACGACCGGGTCACGGCTTCGACGGCGTTGAAGTTCGCCGCGATCTGGTCGTCGGTCCCCGCGAAGTCGGCGTGCAGAGCGGCATCCCGAATTTCGACCGTGACCGCGATTCTGACGTCTCGCTCACCCCACTCCATGAAGTCCGAGAAGGAGTAGCGCCCGTCTGGGATCGCCGTCAGCGCCGCCGACATCCGCCGCTGTCCGTATGAGAGAAGTTCGGCGGTGAGACGTCTGAAACCCTCCACCCCTTCGCGGTGGACCATCGACTCCAGCCGCCGGGCCGCCACCTCGTTCGCCCCGAGCTGAGCGGAGAGGTCGCCCCTCCGCTCAGCCGGCGTCCGGGTGGCGTCGAGGAACGGATCCAGGAAGGAGGCCAGCCACGCGCCTTCTCTCACCGCCGCCATCGGAGGCACCCGAATGCCTTCCTGGTCGACGGTGGTGGCGTGGGCGGGCATCGACCCCGGCGCCTCGCCGCCCACGTCCGCATGATGAGCCCGGTTGGCGACCCACGCCACATGGATGCCGTTGACGAATACCGGCCGGACGAGGGTGAGATCGTTCAGGTGGGTACCCCCGGCGAACGGGTCGTTGACGGCGTACTGGACACCCGGTTCGGCCCCCAGCCGCTCCAGCACCGCGGTCACCGATGCCGGCATCGCTCCGAGATGGACGGGTATGTGCTCGGCCTGGGCCAGCATCTCGCCGACGGGTGTGAAGATCGCAGCCGAACAGTCCGCCCGCTCCTTGATGTTCGGCGAGTAGGCGGTCCGGCGCAGGACGGTGCCCATCTCTTCGGCGATCCCCGCCAGGCGGTTGCGGGCCACCTCGAGTCCGATCGCATCAGTCATGTTTCGATGACCAGTGCGCCGCTGGGGTGCATGAGGGCGCGGCTCTCGGATCCCACCCATGTCGTCGACTCGGCGTCCACCACGACCAGCGGACCGCGGACCTCGGACCCGGGCTCCATGCCCGCTCGCCGAAGGACCGTTGCCTCGACCGCGCCGGCCTGCGTCAACACAGTCCGCCTTCCCGCCACCGCCTCACCCGTCGGCCGGTGACCGGCGAGTTGATCGACCGTCAAGGCCGGGCGTCCTTCAGCTGAGACGCGCACGGTGACGATCTCGACGGGGTCTCCGAGACGATGAAAGCCGTTGCGGCGGTGGTGGACGGCGTGGAATCGGTCCACCAGCGTCGCCCCGTCCTGACCCGTGAAGACGGCGACGGATGTCTCGTGGGATTGGCCGACATAACGCATGTCGAGGCTCACTGCGACACCCACCGGGTCCGCCCCGACCGCCTCTCGGAACTCCTCGGCCACGGCCACCGACAACTCCGCGATGACACGCATGACCCGCTCGGTCTCGAACGGATCGGCGAGGATCGTCCGGGCCACGTCGATCCGGGGATTGGACAACAACAGGCCCAATGCGCTCAGCACACCGGCATGGGGCGGAACGATCACGGTGGACATGCCGAGCCGAGCAGCGAGCGCGGCGGCGTGCATCCCCCCGGCTCCACCAAAAGCGACGAGGGCCGCCGCAGCGGGGTCGAACCCCTCCTCCACCGACACGCGGCGAATGGCTCTCTCCATGTGGGCCTCGACGATTTCGACGACACCGAGCGCGGCGTCCTTGGTTGACAACGCCATCTGAGAAGCGACACGGTCCAGCGACGCCCGCGACGCGGCGGAGTCGAGCCTCAGCCCATCGGCCAGCGGAACGTCAGTCCCGAGGAGACCCAGGACGAGGTCGGCATCGGTCACGGTCGCTTCCTCACCGCCGCGCCCGTAGGCGGCAGGCCCCGGCAACGCTCCCGCACTCCGGGGCCCGACCCGGAGTGCACCGCCCGGGTCGAGCCATGCGACCGAGCCGCCTCCCGCGCCCACCGTGTGAATCGCGACGCTCGGCAGCCGGCAGGCGTATCCCTCGACGGATCGCTCGAATGACACTTCGGGCACCCCACCCTCGATCCGGCAGACATCGGTCGATGTGCCACCCATGTCGAATGAGATGACCGCCTCGTGCCCGAGGAGGTCTCCAAACGCGGCCGCCGCAACGACGCCGCCAGCCGGACCCGACAGGAGGATGGACGCCGCGTGCGCCCCGGCCCGGGAGGCAGGCAGGAGCCCGCCGCTGGACTGCATTACCGCCAACCGATCAGCCACGCCAGGAACCACATCGTGCTCGAGCCGCCCGAGGTAGCGCTCGACCACGGGCCGTAGGTAGGCGGTGAGCACCGTCGTCGACATCCGCTCGAACTCGCGAAACTCACCGGAGACCTGAGAGGACAAGACCACATCGGTGCCGGGGTGCGCCGACCGCACTGCGGCCGCCGCGCCGCGTTCGGCTGCCGGGTCCGCATAGGACTCGAGGAGACACACCGCCACGATGTCGACGTCGAGCAGCGATTCAGGGGTCGCGCTGAACCTGAGGTGGCGAGGCACCAGCACCTCAGGACGAAGGACATCATGGTCATAGAGGCTCGGCCGATCCTGTCGACCGATCTCGAGCACGTCTTCGAACCCGGGGTCGGTGATGAGCGCCACCCCCGCACCTCGTCGTTCCAGCAGCGCGTTCGTCGCCACGGTCGTGCCGTGGACCAGCACTCCGACCCGTCGATCAACGGTCAGTCGCCGCGCCCCACCGACCACCCCCTCGCTCTGGTCCGTGGTGGTGGTCGTCTTGCCGACACGCAGCGAGGCACCGTCCCACCACGCCAGGTCGGTGAACGTCCCGCCGACGTCGACTCCCAGCGTCATTGGCGGACCTATCACTACGCTTGCTCCCACCGAAGAACCTCCAGGATGCCCGTACCCGCCGCACCAACCCCGAACCCCAATGCCATGAAGTTCACCGTCGGAGTGCCGGTGGGCGGTCCCGCCACCCACTCCGCCGGCCAGAGCACCGACCCGGCTGCCTCGGAGCTCCTGAAGCTCCCCGGGGTGGTCAGCGTATTCATGACGGCCGACTTCGTGACGGTGACGAAGACGATGGAAGCGAGCTGGGAGACGCTGCTACCGCAGTGCGTCGGAGTCCTCACCGACCACTACGGCTGACGCCACGGTCATCCGGCCGGGAGCAACGTCCCGTCCGCACCCACATGGAAGACCATCGGCCAACCGATGCCTGCCTCGTCGACGACGGTTGCCACCACCCGGGTCACCCCTGAGGACAGCGTCCCGTAGGACACCGCCGTTGGTTCGACCACCCCGCTCACGGATTCGGCGATGGCCGCCATGACATCGGCAACCGGCTCGGTCTCCCGGACCATCGGAGCGACGAACGGGTCGAAGGGAAAAGGGACAGGCGAGGGGAGATCGACCGGCTGGAATGTTCCGGAGGAGCCGTCGACGACCAACGCCACGGCGCGGGCGGGCCTCCGAACGAAAGCCTCGCCCTCGGCGGCATCGAGAACCGCAACCGCCACGACCACCTCGAACCGGGCCTGATCCAGCGGGGTGACCGTCACGGCGGTGACGCCCTCGACAAACGTGGCTCGTGTCGGCTCGAAGGTGAGCCCCGCCCACAGGCCATCGGGGTCCATCGAGAAGAACTGGCGAACCGCCGTTTCCGCCATGGCCGCCGCCGCCCGCTCGAGCACGTGGGGGTCGAGCGCTTTGAGATCGGCCTCTGTCACGATGGCGGGAACCGTGCTCGCCGCGGTCGTGGGCGGGAGGATCGCCTCGGCCACAGATTCTGTCGGGTTCGTCCCCTCGGCGCCCACCAACTCAACCGGTTCTGCGGACCCGAGGTTCCTCGCGGCGGACACTCCCAAGACCAGAACGACGATTGCCCCGGCCACGGCGTACCAGCGGCGGCTGTCGCCGGGGCGCCCGAGGCCGTCGAGCGCCTCCCACGGGATCGACTCGAAGGACTCTCCGTCCTCCTCAGCGATCGATCGGTGGCGCGGTTCGAGTGGGTTCGATGTCGGCATCGCGGGAACGTATGTATCCCCCGGAACGGTTGCTAGTGGTGTGTCGTTCAGGTGGGGCGCGGTGTCCCCGAGCACACGGCATCATCTGGCAAGGACTTCCGACGCTGTCGCACTTGGTCGTTGGGCGAGGAAGGGGACGCTGCCAGGGCGGCGTCATGGGCCGGGGAGACCGCCTCATTGGTTGGGCGACGCCCCACTAGACCCCCGCGAAGTCCGTATGCGCCCACGTTGGGACTAAGTTTCCGCCAATGGCCGTCAATCCCGATCCCCGCCCCGGCCGCTGGCTTCTCCCGCTCGTGATTCTCGGGATGATTGTGTTCACCTACGTTTTCGTGCAGGCGCTCCCCGGCGCAGAAGCAGAAGGGGACGACCTCTCCTCGGGTGCGACCACCACCACGAGCACCGATCCGAGTGGCGACACGTCGACGACGACCACGACCGAGCCGGTGGTTTTCGATCCCTCCGTCCAGAGCTACCTCGACCTCGTCGCCAGCCAGGAGGCCGCCCTCACCGGATACCAAACCGAGATGGCGGGCATCAATGGCCAGTGGGATGCCGCGGAGCGGACGGTGACCTATCCCGACACCGAGGCGGCTTTGACCGACCTCGCCGGGCGAGTGCGCACGTGGGCCCAGGACGTCGCCAGCGTTGTAGCCCCCTTGGGACTCGAAGGTGTCCACACGGTGCTCAGCGCCGCCGCGGCAGAAGCGGCCAACGCCGCCGACGCGGTGGTGGCGGGGCTGCAGTCCTCCGACACCGGTGAGGCCCGGCGGGCGGCGCTCGATTCATTCGACGAGGCGGTGCGGGCATTCACTGCCGCGGCTGACGAGGCCGAGTTCCAGGCGACCCTGTCGAGTTGACCGAGATCCGCCCGCTTCGCGAAGACGAGCTCGAGGACTTCCTCCGGGCGATGAGCGGACCGTTCGGGTTCGACCTTCCCGATGAAGAGGCCGACCGCACCGCCCTGCTGACCCGCTTCAAGAAGATCTTCGAGCCGGACCGGGCCCGATGTGCCTTCGAGGACGGGCGCATGGTCGGAACGCTCGGTGTGTTCTCGTTCACCATGACCGTTCCCGGTGGATCGATCCCCACCGCCGGCACCACGCAGGTGACGACGCAGGTGACGCATCGACGCCAGGGAATCCTCACTGCGATGATGCGGGCACACCTCTCCGAAGCTGTCTCGCACGGTGACGCCGCCGCCGCACTCTGGGCGAGCGACAGCGCGATCTACGGTCGATTCGGGTTCGGGATGGCCTCCTGGAGCACCGAGGTCGTGATCGACCGCAGACACGTCGACCTGCACCGGCTGGCGGCCACACCGGCGCCAGTCGAGATCCTCGACGCAGACAGCATCCGGGCGTCAGCCATCGAGAACTACGACGCCATCCGTGTAAACACGCCGGGGATGATGTCGAAGTCCGAAGGGTGGTGGGATCGCATCCTCTCCGATCCCTCCTGGGCGCGGGAAGGGGCGACCAAGGCCCGATACGGCCTGGCGGTCGAAGACGGACGCCCTGTCGGCTGGGTCAGGTACCGCCTGAAGGACGCCGAGAGTGACGACCACCATCCCAGCCAGGACGTGCGCGTCAGCCAGCTCTACGCCCAGACTCCGGGAGCCTGGGCGGGCTTGTGGAACCATGTCATGTCCCACGACTTCGGCCGAACGATCCGCGCCGACCTGCGACCGCTGGACGACCCCATCCACGCGCTGTTGAAGGCGACGCGGCGGGCGAAAACACGAATCACGGACGGGCTGTGGGTGCGCATCCTCGACGTTGCGCGGACCCTCGACTCACGGACATACCGAACCGACGGAACGATCACATTCGGGGTCCACGATCCATTGGAATTCGCCTCCGGTCGATATCGGCTGAGCGTCGAGGACGGCACGGGAACGATCACGGCCGCGGACGACGCCGCAGTCGAACTCGATGTCGAAGATCTGGGTGCACTGAGTTTGGGCGGGCGATCGGCGATCGAACTGGCGATGGCGGGACGGGTCACGGGAGCACCCGACGAGATCGAAGCGTTCGACACCTTGTTGAGGGGATCTCGCGCACCCTGGACGCCCCTCATCTTCTGACCGGGCGGATTGCGACGATCGGCCCGATCCCGCCAAACTGACGCGATGAACCGCCAATCCGACTACGTCCTGCGCACGGTGCAGGAACGGGGCATCCGTTTCATCCGCCTCTGGTTCACGGACGTCCAGGGGTTTCTCAAGTCGGTGTCGATCAACCCCCAGGAACTCGAGACCGCGTTCTCGGAGGGAATGACCTTCGACGGTTCCTCGATCGACGGATATGCCCGGCTACAGGAAGCAGACATGCTGGCCGTGCCAGATCCGGCCACCTTCCAGATACTTCCTTGGCGCCAAGAGGAGCAGGTCGCCCGGATGTTCTGTGACATCACCTCCCCGGAAGGCGAGCCGTTCCTGGGTGACCCGAGGACGGTGCTCAAACGGAACCTGGCGAGGGCAACCGACATGGGCTTCACCTTCTTCGTCGCACCGGAGATCGAGTACTTCTACTTCGCCGATGCCGGACCCGAACCCAAGGTTCTCGACCGGGGCGGATACTTCGACCTGACGCCCCTCGACGTCGCCCAGGAGTACCGGCGCAAGACGATCAATGCGCTCGAGAAGTTGGGGATCCCGATCGAGCACTCCCACCACGAGGTTGCTCCCTCCCAGCACGAGATCATCGTGCGTTACACCGATGCCCTCACGATGGCGGACAACATCATGAGTTTCCGCCTCACGGTGAAGGAGGTGGCCCTCGAACATGGCATCTACGCCACGTTCATGCCCAAGCCGCTGGAGGCTCATGACGGTTCGGGCATGCACTTGCACATGTCGCTCTTCGCAGACGACCAGAACGTCTTCGCCGATGACGCAGGGCGCGGACTGTCCAAGACGGGCCAACAATTCGTGGCCGGGCTGCTCACCCATGCCAGGGAGATCACGGCGGTCACCAACCAGTGGGTGAACTCCTACAAGCGTCTGGTGCGGGGTTTCGACGCCCCGATCTGGGTCTCGTGGGGATACAACAACCAGTCTGCGCTCGTGCGTGTCCCGACGGTCAAGGCGAACAAGCCCTCGAGCGTCCGCGTCGAGTACCGCTCTCCCGACGCCGCCACCAATCCCTACCTGGCCCTGGCGGTGCTGCTGGCAGCGGGTCTGCGGGGCATCGAGCGAGGATACGAACTCCCGCCCGAGGTGCCGGGGAACGTCCTGGAGATGTCGTCGGCGGAACGACGCGAGGCGGGCATCGAACGGCTACCCGAAACCCTCTCCGAAGCTCTCGACGTCCTCGAGTCCTCGGAACTGGTCCGGGAGGCGCTCGGCGAACATGTCTTCGACTGGTTCCTGCGGAACAAGCGTGACGAGTGGGACCGCTACCAGCACCACGTGTCCCGCTTCGAGCTCGACACCTACCTCCCGATTCTCTGACGCGCATGACCGTCGCGCTCTTCCCCGCCGACAGTTCCGAACCCCTCGCCGTGGCGCTGGCGCTGGCCAGTCTCACTCCCAAACTCGTCGAGTCGATCGCCAGCCCGGACACCGAAGAGACCGGCGAATGGTCCGTGCTGGTCGTCGAGCTGGCCGACGAACCGATGCGCCGGCTGCGCCAGGTGGGGGACCTCTACCTCGCCACGGGGGTACCCGTGCTCGTCGTGGCGGACCCCGCTCACCTCCCGCTCCTAGAGAAGGCGTCAGGGGTGGCGGACTTCATCGCCAACCCGCCCGACGCCGCAGAACTCGGTGTTCGGATCCGTCGGATGATGCAGCAAGTGACCGATCACGAGCTACTCGTCTACCAGGATCTGGAGCTCAATCCGCTCACCTATCAGGCGACACTGGCCTCCAGCCCGCTCGATCTCACCTACATGGAGTACGAGCTGCTCCGCTTCTTCGTCGAGAACCGGAGTCGGGTCTGGACCCGGGAGCAGCTGCTCTCGAAGGTGTGGGGCTATGACTACTACGGCGGCGCCCGCACCGTCGACGTGCACGTCCGCCGGTTGCGGGCAAAGGTCGGTGAGGAACGGGCGGCCTGGATCACCACGGTCCGCTCGGTGGGTTACCGCTTCGGCTGAATCAGGGCATCAACCGAACTCGATGCCCTGGGCCAACGGAAGATCCTCGCCCCAGTTGATCGTCGTCGTCTGCCGACGCATATATGCCTTCCAGGAGTCCGAACCGGCCTCCCGCCCGCCGCCCGTCTCCTTCTCGCCACCGAATGCGCCGCCGATCTCGGCTCCCGACGTCCCGATGTTCACGTTGGCGATCCCGCAATCCGAACCGATGTGGGACAGGAACGTCTCGGCGTTTCGGAGCGAGTCGGTGAAGATCGCCGAGCTGAGACCCTGGGTCACACCGTTCTGAATCGAGATCGCCTCGTCGAGGGAGTCACACGGGATCAACCAGAGCACGGGACCGAACGTCTCCTCCTGGGTGATCGCAGCCTCCTTCGGGACACGGACGATCGACGGCTCGATGAAGAGGCCGGGTCGGTCCAGGCGGCGCCCGCCGGTGAGCAGCTCTCCGCCCTGCGCCACCGCCGTCTCGATCGCCGACAGCGTCGCAGTGGCCGCATCCTCGGAGATGACGGGACCCATCAGAGTGCCTGGCTCCAGCGGATCGCCGATCGGTACCTGTGAGTAGGCGTCCACGAGCCGCTTCTCGACGTGGTCGAGCACGTCGCGATGGACGATGAGACGCCGCAGGGACGTACAGCGCTGGCCGGCGGTCCCGACCGCCGCAAACAGTGCCGCCCGCACGGCGAGATCGAGGTCGGCGTCGTCCATCACGATGATCGCGTTGTTGCCGCCGAGTTCCAGGATCGACCGCCCCATCCTGGCAGACACGGTCGGGCCGACTATCCGGCCCATTCGGCACGAGCCGGTCGCCGAGATCAAAGGGAGGCGACGGTCCTCGATCATCCGCTGACCGATGTCATGGCCACGCCCCACGGCCAGGTTGAACACACCTTCGTACCCAGAACCTGACATCACCTCGGCGGCGATCTTCGTCACGGCGATGGCCGTCAGCGGCGTCCGTTCGGACGGCTTCCACACCAAGGAGTCGCCGCATACCGCCGCGATCGCTGCATTCCACGACCACACGGCGACCGGGAAGTTGAACGCCGAGATGACCCCGACCGGTCCCAGCGGATGCCACTGTTCGTACATCCGATGCCGGGGACGCTCAGAAGCCATCGTCAGTCCGTACAGCTGACGGGACAGCCCGGTGGCGAAGTCGCAGATGTCGATCATCTCCTTGACCTCGCCGATGCCCTCGGGGAGGATCTTTCCCATTTCGAGGCTCACCAGTGCACCCAGCTCGTCCCGATGCGCACGCAGACCGTCACCCAGAGTTCTGACGTACTCGCCCCGCCGGGGTGCCGGCAGCATCCGCCACCGGTCGAAGGTCTCGACCGCCGACGCCACCACGGCTTCGTAGTCGGCCTCCGATGCGAGTGTCACGGACGCGATGACCTCGCCCGTGGCGGGGTTCTCGATCTCGAGACTCTCACCGGCTGCGTCGAGCCATCGACCGGCGAAGGCGCCGCTGTTCGATTCCGAAAGACCCAGAGCCGAGAGGACGGAGGCTGGATCGACCGTCATCGGGCGGCGATCACTTCGATCTCGACCCGGTACTGCGGGGCGGGAAGTGCGCCGGCCTGGATCGCAGAGCGAGCAGGGGGGCCCTCGCCGAAGAACGAGCCGTAGACCTCGTTCATCGCCCCGAAGTCTCGGATGTCGGCGAGGAAGACCGTCGCTTTGACGACGTCGCCGAAACCGAGCCCCAGCTCGGAGAGGATCGACCCGATGTTGGTCAGGACCAGACGCGTCTGGGAGGCGGTGTCAGTCGGCGTGGGACCGCCCGCCGGGTCGTTGGCGACCTGTCCTGACAGAAAGACGAACCCGTTCGCCTCGGTCACGACCGAGTAGGGGGCGACAGGCGCGGGTGCGCTCGTGAGCGCGGGAATTGTCTTTGGCACGGGGCCTCCTCTGGAAGAGTTCTGCGCGGAGGCTAACGGGACCGAAACGACGAACGCCCGCCGTGTGGCGGGCGTGCGTACGAGAGAAATGGTTCAGCTGAAGCTGTTACCGCACCCACAGGAGCGGGTGACATTGGGGTTGTTGATGGCGAAACCGGCGCCCATCAGACCATCTTTGTAGTCGAGAACCGCACCGCGCAGGTGCTCCACGGACTGGGGGTCGACGACGACACGGACTGCGCCACCGTCGAACTCCTCGACGATGTCCCCAGCCTCGACCTCGGAGTCGAAGAACATCTCGTAGGAGAATCCGGAGCATCCACCGGGTTTGACTGCCATGCGGAGTGCGAGGGAGTCGTCACCCTCGTTCGCGAGCAACTCGCGGATCTTGCCTGCGGCAGCGTCGGTCACGTCGACCGCCTTCTGCGGCTTGTTCGACTTGATGCTCAACAACTGCGTCATTACGAATCCTTCTGGCGTTTGCGTGGTCCCAGGTTACAACGTCCGCGGCAAAGAGGAATTCCCTCTCCCCTCGCCGGCGTTCCATACTGGGAGGAACCACATCGAGGACGATCACATGCCCCCCACGGTCGAACAGGTCTACAGCGCCCTGAAGGGTGTCGTCGACCCCGAACTCGGAGGCAACATCGTCGAACTCGGTATGGTCTCGAGGGTGGACGTCGCCCCGTCCGGAGTCGTCACGGTGGGCATCGCCCTCACGATCGCCGAATGCCCGATGCGCTCACAGATCGAGGGTGACACGACCCGGAGGATCCGCTCGATGCCGGGAGTCACCGACGTGGTGGTGGAGACGACCGCCATGACCAAACGGCAGCGAGCCGACCTGATGACTGTCGCCCGCCAGCGAGCGCGCGACAACGCAGAACCCACCCAGGTCGCCCCCACTGCCCGCGTGATCGCCGTGAGCTCTGGCAAAGGCGGGGTCGGCAAGTCCTCGGCAAGCGTCAACCTGGCACTGGCGATATCGGCGATGGGGTTCCGCGTCGGCGTTCTCGATGCCGACATCTGGGGGTTCTCCATCCCCCGGATGCTCGGCACCACTGACCGCATGCACGCCGACGGAGAGACCCGGCTGATGCAACCTGTCGCCGCGCACGGGCTGAAGGTGGTGTCCACCGGACTCATCATCGAAACGGAGGAGACCGCGCTGATGTGGCGCGGGCTGATGCTGTCGAAAGCACTCGAGCAGTTCCTCAAGCAGGTCGAGTGGGGAGAGCTCGATTATCTGCTGATCGACATGCCTCCTGGCACCGGCGATATCCAGATGGCGCTCACGAGACTGTTGCCACAGGCGGAGATGGTGGTCGTGACCACGCCGCAGAAGGCTGCTCAGAAGGTGGCGATCCGGGTCGCCGACATGGCACGCCGGTCCCACATGCCGATCGTGGGCGTGCTGGAGAACATGGCCGATTTCACCTGCGAGCACGGCACCTCCTATCAGCTGTTCGGGACGGGCGGCGGCGACGAGCTGGCCGCTGCCTTGAACGTCCCCCTCATCGGGCGAATCCCCCTCGATCCCGCGGTGGTCACCGGTGGCGACGAAGGCAGACCTGTCACCATCGACGCACCGGACAACCCTGCGGCCGCCGCCTTTCACGCGGCCGCCGCCCGGCTCGTCGCATTGGTGCCTCCGGCGGCGATGGAAACCTGCACCGGCCGGATCGCCAAGCTCATCGAGACCCTCGAGACCGGAGAAGTCGTCGGTGTCTGAACGACCCCTGGGACTAGTTCTTTCGGGTTAGTTCGGAACCACCGTGCAGGGGTGGTCGGTGCAGGCCGATGATGGGGGGGAACGTGCCTGCGTCGGCGAGGGGCAACTCACCGGCTTTGGACGTCGATTCGGCTCGCGGCATCCCCGCCGAGCCGGGTCGAGAACAGAGAGAGGGTCCGATACCCCCTTCGGACCCTCTCTCTTCCATTTCCGGCCCCGTTCTCCGCCGCTCCGGTGTGCCCCAACCAGGTCAGCCGCAGATCGAGCGCACCAGCGGATACGGGTTGGCGGCGGCGCCTCCCCCGGGGTGGTACTCGAAGTGGAGATGGGGCAGATAGTCCGGGGCATTTCCGCTGGATCCGTTGTATCCGATGATCTGGCCCTCGCTCACCGCCACCCCGGGCGCGATCCCGTCGGCGTAGCCGTCGAGATGGGCGTAGTAGAACTGATGGCCGGCAGTGCTGAGCATCCACAGGGTGATCCCACCGAGTGCGCTGTTCGACATCCGCTGGATGACGCCCGAATAGATCGCCGCGATCGGCGTGCCGCGCGCCGAGATCATGTCCACACCCTGATGCGCCCGGCCGCCCGAGCGGGGGGCGCCCCACGAGTCGACATACGTGACGGGCCCCGCCACCGGACACGATCCACCCGTGGATGCGCTCGGCGGCAGCGTGGTGGTCGTCGTCGACGTGGTGGTGGTCGTCGGGCTCGTCGTCGGGGTGGTCGTCGGGCTCGTCGTCGAGGTGGTCGTCGTCGTCGGCGCAGTCGTCGTGGTCGTCTCTGAGGCAGGTGGTGAAACCGAGGTCGTGGTCGACGCCGCAAACGTGGTCGGGGGCGACGTGGTGGTGGTGGTGGTCGAGGTCGCCAAAAACAACTCTCGCGCCCGCAGCGTTTCCAACTCGGAGAGCCGTTCGGCCTGGGCATCCAAGGCCGCCGTCACGTCGGCGGCGAGCACGGCAAGCTCGGCTTCGGTCCCCGCCTGAGCTTCGAGGCTGGCGTCGAGTTCAGTGCGCCGGGTGTCCATCTCGGCTGCGATCGACGTCAGCCGGGCCAGGGCCTGCTCGGAGTCCGCAGCCGCGGTCGACAGGTAATGAACGGCGGCGGCGTAGATCTCTCCGTTGGTGGCCAACACTGCCGACATCCCTTCGCCCGCGGCTACATCCATGTACAGCCGTATAGCGGTCGCCTCGAGGTCCGCCAGCGCCGACGTGAACTCGATCTCAACGAGAGTCTGGGCATCGGTGAGCGCGGCGATCCGCTCTTCCAACACGTACTGGCGTTCCCAGCTCGCCTCGATACGGCTGGCCAGATCGTCGGCCTGGGCCTGCAGGTCTGCCAATTCGGCCTCGGCCCGCGAGATGTCAGCCTCGGTGTCGGCGTGGGCGATCGAACCCACCGACAAAGCCAGCGCGAGCGAAACGATGATCGCACCCACTCGACTCCGTGTGCGTCGCGACGACGGGACTCGGTGTCTCACGTCCAAGAGTCTACGGACGGCCCCGTCGGCGTCAGGTCGGCACCGGTCGAACCTGCCCGTCGCTCTCCGAGAAGCGCACCTTCTGGTCGTCGGCGAGTTTGCGGAGATGTGCGGCGACGCTCCGTGCCGCCAACGGATGGAGGCTCGCGTCCACGTCGGCGTACACCGACTCGACCACGTCCCGAACCGATCGCGCCCCGGCCGACACCACGGCCAGGATCTCCCGCTCCCGCTGCATGCGGTGAGCGATGTACCACTCGATCACCGGGCCGGGGTCCTCGATCTCGGGCCCGTGGCCCGGATACAGCCGGTCAAAACTCTCCGCCCGCAACCTGTCGAGAGAGCGCAAATACGGAGCAAGGTCGTCGACCATCACCGACGAGCCGCCCATGATGTGATCGCCGGTGAACAGCACCCGTCCGAGGCGAAAGCAGAGATGGTCCTCGGAATGGCCCGGAGTGTGGATGACCGTCAGCTCCGTGTCGGCAAACGCGACTGTGGATCCATCCTCGAGCCGCTCGTCTGGTTCGAAGTCGGGGCCCGGCCGATGCCCGAGGGCGGGCGCAGAGACGGTTCGAGCGAGCGGATTCGCCAGCGGAGCGTGGTCGGCATGGGTGTGAGTGACGATCACGGCGGCCACAGTCCGGGGGCCGATCGTCGCCTCGATGGCTGCGGCGTGCGTGAAGTCCACCGGCCCTGGATCGATCACCACGACCTCGGCGGTGTCGCCGACAACCCACGTGTTGGTGCCGGGACCGGTGAACGGTCCGGGGTTTGGCGCCAGCACCCGCTGAATCCTCATCCGGAGAACCTCGGATCGTTGTCCACGACCAGCTCCGTGCGATCTCCCCGCTCGAACAGACGCGGTTCGATGGAGGGGATCACATCGAGGGCGGCGGCTTCATCGAGGAGGTCCGTCACCTGTTCGAAGCGCGACACGTAACGCAGATGGCTCACGGTCGGAAAGATCATCGGGAAACCGGCGGCGTCATGGCGAAGGACCGCGAGACCGGCGGGGATCCACGCGACGTCGGCCAACTCGTCGCCCGATGTCAGTTCCCCGTCGGCCGCCGCCAGGTAGAAGCGGGTGTCGTAGCGTTTCGAGACCATCCTCGGTGTCACCCAGTTCGAGAGGTAGGTCAGCCGCCCGGTGGCGAACGACGTCCCGGCACTGGCCATCCGCCGGTGGATCGGATCCGAACCGACGGGGATCCGGGCGCCCTCCGGATCGGTCAGCGCCAGCCCGACCTCCTCCCACGTCTCCCGGAGGGCGGCGAGCCGCCAGGCAGTGTCCGAATCGGATGCCGCCTCCCGGTCCTCGGGGTCGACAGCCCCGCCGGGGAAGACCCAGGCGCCCCCGAACGGACCGCCCGGGGGACGTCTGCCCATCACGACTTCGATTCCGTCCGGACCGTCGCGCACCACGAGCAGCGTCGACGCGGCCCGGACCACTGTCACAGGACGACGATCCGCATCGTGTTGAAAAAGCGAACCCGGATCAGCTCGCGAAACCACGGCACCATCAGGAGGAGACCGAAGAGGTCGGTGAGGATGCCAGGAGTGATGAGGAAGGCGCCTCCAACCAGGACCATTGCGCCGTGGGCGAGTTCCACGCCCGGCATCTGTCCGGCGTGAAGGCGAGTGACGATCTCCCGCCACACCATGCGACCCTGCCGCATGACGAGTCGGGCGCCGACGATGCCCGTCACGAGGACGAGCAAGGCGGTCCAGCCAAAGCCGATCGTGTCACCGACCACGATCAGCAGGAGCAGTTCCACCAACGGGACCACGACGAACAACACCAGTCGAATCACGGATCTGACGTTAGGCGAGCACCGCCGGAACCAAGCCGCCACAGCCGAATAGGCTCACGCCGTGGACTCCTCTCGCCCGCCCAGCATCGACCGGCTCAGCCGCATGTTGCCACAGAGCCTCCCGGCAGCCCTGCGGGTGTCGATCGCGCAATCCGCGGTGGACCGGTTCCGAGCCGATCCCAGCCTGGATCCGACCGCGGAGACTCTGACCCTGGCCAACCGGCTCCGGGCCACCCGCCAGCGTCCGGTCGTCAACGCCACCGGCGTCATCCTTCACACCAACCTCGGCCGCGCCCCCCTCGACCCTGCCGCCGCCCGCGCCGGCCACGACGCGGGCGTCGGATACACCAATCTCGAACTCGATCTGGGCGACGCTTCCCGGGGAGGCAGGACCTCGTATGTGACCGCTCTGGCAGTGACGATCACCGGTGCAGAGAGTGCGCTCGTCGTCAACAACAACGCCGCCGCCCTGTTCCTGACCCTCATCGCGATGTCGGCGGGGCGCAGCGTCCCGGTGTCCCGGGGCGAACTGATCGAGATCGGTGGTTCGTACCGGCTTCCCGATCTGATGGCCGCCACGGGGACCCGACTCGTGGAAGTCGGAACGACGAATCGCACGAGGATCGAGGACTACCGGCGTGCCATCGACGAGTCGACGGCGCTGCTCCTGAAGGTCCATCCGTCCAACTATCGGATCGACGGGTTCTCAGAGGAAGCCGATCTCGCGGCCGTGATCGACCTGGCCCACGCCCACGGCCTGGCCTGCGTCTTCGACGCCGGAAGTGGACTGATCGACGAACGCACTCCGTGGCTGCCGGGACCGACCCCCGCATGGCTCGCGGGTGAGCCCGGCATCGTCCAGTCTCTGGAGGCAGGGGCCGATCTCGTGATGTTCTCCGGCGACAAGCTCCTGGGCGGACCCCAGGCAGGCCTCATCGTGGGCGATGGGGAAATCATCGCCGGTCTTTCCCGTCATCCCGTCGCGCGCGCGGTGAGGCTCGACGGTCCGACACTTGCCGCCCTCGAGACCACCCTCGAGGCCTACGCCGACCGGCGCGCAGCGGACCTGCCGCTCTGGGCCATGGCCACGATGCCCCAGGAGAGGCTGTACGAGCGGACAGGGGAGGTTGTCTCAGCGTTGTCGGGCGTCGAAGTGGTGGACGGCGCCTCGACGATCGGGGCGGGAAGCGTGCCCGGATCGCGTATACCCGGACCGGTCATCCGTATTCCGGGGAGGGGAGAGGACGGCTTCGCAGAACTACTGGCCGGGGAGCCACCGATCGTCGGCCGCCGCGAAGCGGGGGACCTCGTCATCGACCTCCGCACGGTCCGATCAGACGACGACGGGATCGTGGCAGAGGCCCTGAGGCGGCTGTGCCGGTCATAGGCACCGCCGGTCACGTCGATCACGGGAAGTCCACGCTCACCAGGGCACTGAGCGGCAGGGACCCCGATCGGTGGAAGGAGGAGAAGGAGCGGGGTCTCACCATCGATCTCGGCTTCGCCTGGACGACTCTCGACGACATCGAGGTCTCCTTCGTCGACGTGCCGGGCCACGAGCGCTATTCGAAGAACATGCTCGCCGGCATCGAGGCGGTCGATGTCGCCCTGTTGGTGGTGGCAGCCGACGAGGGCTGGATGCCCCAGTCCGAGGAACATCTCGCAATCCTGCATCTTCTCGGCGTGGACCGCGCCGTGATAGCCCTGTCGAAGGTCGACCGGGTCGACCCTGACCTCGTCGAACTGGCGACACTCGAGATAGAGGAACATCTCGCCGGGACGACTCTGGAGAACTCGCCGATCATCGGCGTGTCGGCAGTCACCGGTGAGGGGCTGGCGCGGCTCAGGGACGCCCTCGCCGCGGCCGCCCGGAGTGTCGCCCCGCCGGCTGTCCATCGTCCCCGGTTGTGGGTCGACCGCGTCTTTTCTGCAACGGGTGCAGGAACCGTGGTCACGGGAACATTGCTCGGCGGACGAGTGGCCGTCGACGACCACCTGCATCTCCATCCCGGGTTCGTCGACTGTCGCATACGCGGCATCCAGAGCCACGAAACGGCCCGTGACGTGGTCGAGCCGCACAGTCGGGTCGCTCTCAACCTTGGCGGCGTCGGGGTCGCCCAGATCGAGCGCGGCTCGATGCTGGGCAGACCCGGCGAGTGGCGGGTGACCGATCGGGTGACCGCGACGTTCCGCACGGCGCGATACGTGGATGCAGTCCCGAGCCGGGGTGCGTTTCACCTCCACGTCGGCAGTGGCGCCTGGCCCGTGCGGTTCCGCCAGATCGCCGACGATGTGGCTGTCCTCGACCTCCCGATCGGGCTCCCGTTGGCGATGGGCGACCGGTTCATCCTGCGGGACACGGGCAGACGCATGGTTGTCGCGGGTGGGCGGGTCCTCGATCCCTCCCCGACCTCTCCGCGAGGGCTGGGACCCCACGCCGCTGCTCTGCACGTGTCCCTCGACGGGAGCCCGGACGACCGGGCGCGCGCACTGCTGGCGCTGCGTGGTCGCGAATCGGTCACAGCACTGGCCGCCGACACCGGTGGCGGGGTCGTGGATGACGCTGTTCGCGCCGGTGGATCGGTTCTGACGGTCGCCACCGCCGACCGCCTGGGACGCGAACTCGGAGAGATGGTGGCGGCATTCCATCTCCAACACCCGCTGCGGCCAGGGCTACCCGCAGCCGAAGCCGCATCACGGCTCGGACTGGAAGCGGAGGCTCTAGCGGTGATCGTCGCCCGGGACGCCGAGTTGGAGCTCGATTCGGCCCACCTGAGAGCGACGGACTTCACCGGGACGCGCAGCGAGGCTCAGGAGCAATCGTGGCAGAAGGCGCGGCTCCTCCTCGCCGAGGCGGGAGCGGCGGCGGCTCCCCGCATCGAGGAACTCGGCATCGGAGTCGAACTCGCCCACGCTCTGGCCCGGACGGGTGAGCTCGTCCGTATCTCCGAGACCCTCGTCTTACTGCCGGATCAGGTCGAGGCTCTCGTCGGGATCGTCGCGACTTTCGACAGACCGTTCACCGTCTCGGAGTTCAGGGACCGGTCCAACCTCTCGCGCAAGTACGCGGTCCCGTTCTTGGAATGGGCCGATCAGGCGGGCCACACGGTCCGCCAGGGCGACACCCGGCGGGCACGGTGAGGTCTAGCGTGCTGCCGTGCCGACGAGAGCCTTGCGGTCGGCCTCGGTCATCCCGCCCCAGATTCCGAAAGGCTCACGGATGGTGACGGCGTACTCGCTGCACGGGCCTTGACTGGGACAGACGTTGCAGATCGCCTTGGCACGGGTTTCTCGCCGCTCGCGATCGTCCTTGCGCTCGAAGGTGCTGGGCGGAAAGAACAGTTGGGCGTGATGGCCGCGACACAGGGCTTGTTCCTGCCACTCGTCCGTCTTCACGTGACCTCCTCTAGCCTCCGAATCGGGAAGAAACCTAGGAACGACTTCCACAATTCACCAGGGAAATCTTGGAAAGGGCAGGGATGATTTTTCGCGCTCTCATTCGGGTGGAGCGACCTCGAGGAACCATCCGTCCACGGCGAGAACCACAACTGCGTCACCGTTCCGGATCCCCGCCTCCCGGTGCGCGCTCCCCCGCCAGCGTGCCCCGTCGATCTCCACCAGGCCATCCGGTCCGAAGTCCGACACGGCCATGCCGGTGGTTCCCACCAGGTGGTCCCGCCCGATGGTCTGAGTCGAGAAGCGGCTTCTGGCGACCGTGGGCATCGCCAACAAGAAGAAGAACGCTGCAGATCCGACCGTCAGCAGGACCCCGGGAATCCCAGGTGAGAACTGCGGAGCGGCATCGGTGAATGCGAATCCCGCAACCGTCAGCGAGGCCAAGCCGACCAGATTCAGGACGGCCACACTCCCCCGCTGATAGGCGACGGCGAGAAGCCAGACGGAACCCACGCTCAACGCCACCGCCCACCAGCGCACCGGGAGGACGGCGATCCCGTAGGAAGCAAGGAAGAGCGAAATCGCCGCCATCCCGGCGGCGATTCCCGGTCCGATCGCGTAGAACTCGAATGCCGCCACCGTCAGCCCCGCCACGAGGAAGAAGAACGCTGCCTCGGGGGTGGATGCCAAACGCAGGAAGCCGTCCCACCAGCCGGGGCTGCGGACGATCGTCGAAATCGTCGAGCCATCCTCGATCTCGACGAGGGTCGACAGGATCCGTTCTCCACCGCCATCACGTACGGATCTGCCATCGAGGAGCTGTACGACTTGTCGCGGGGCGGCCGTCATGGACGACACCTCGAACTCTCCGACGTCGACGGTGTCGCGCGCTTCGGACGACAGGGTCCCATCCGACGCCGGCGTCGCGCCGCCCGCAACGGCCGGTGTCAGGAATCCGACCTCCGTTCCCGGTGCGGCGAACCGTATCTGGGCGCTCAATGCGAGAACCCCCGCACCCCCAAACGCTCGCGCCGGCGCTGGTCCGATCCACGTGGCAACCGGGAGCGGCGGCGCGGACACGAGTTCCACCAGTTGCGCCAAGGAGTCCTCTGAGCCGACGACCCCCGGGCTGTCGATCTGCAGTACCACGATCTCGGTGTCGTTGCGGGCTGCTGCGTCGTTGATGGCGTCGATCGCGAACGCCAGCACCCGGTCGTCGAGGATCCCGGAGAGATCGACGAACTCGACGACACGTTCATCGGTTTGCGACGCGCCCGGAAGTGCAAACGCCAGCAGACATGCAGACAGAAGGAGGACCCGGGCGAGACGCACGTCGGGTGATGTTAGGACCGGTCAAGACCGCCAGGAATTGGCCATGCCCAAGGGGCTATCGTGCCGAACGCATGTCCTCGATTCTCCTCGTTGCAGACGCCGACTGGGTTCGCAACGATGTCGAGGCGGCCCTGCTCGACCCCGCAGCCACCCTCACGGTGGAGTCCAACCCCCGGGCCGCCGCCGCCCTCGTTCGATCCGAGGACTTCGAATGGGCGATCGTGGACATGCAGGTCGGCTCGATGGGGGGCATGGCCATCGTGCGGATGCTCCGGAGCGCCATCGTCTCGGGTGAGACGGCAGACATGGGAATCGTCCTGCTCCTCGACCGTGACGCCGACCGGTTCCTGGCACGCCGGGCGGGCGCAGATGTCTCCCTGGTCAAGCCGTTCACGGCCCAGGAACTACGCAGTTGCCTGACAGCCAGCGCCATCGGCTGAGGACCTCATGACCGGGGTGCAGACGGCGCTCGTCATCATCCTGGTGGTTTGCATCGTGCTGTCCGGGTTCTTCTCGGGCTCGGAGACCGCAGTGGTGGCGCTGCCGCGCGAACGCTCAGCCCGGCTGGCCGGGCACGGAACTCGCGGGGCCCGCCTCGCCGCCCTCGTGAACGATCTCGAGTCCACACTCGGGACGCTGCTCGTCGCCAACAACTTCGTGAACATTCTCGGGGCGTCGGTGGCCGCGGCCCTGACCATCGATCTCCTCGAACTCGTGGTGCACGGGGCCACCGCCGAGACGTTCGGCCCATGGGTTTCGACGCTTGTGATGACCGCAGTAGTCCTGGTTGTCGGCGAGATAACCCCCAAGACGCTGGCAGCCCGTCGCCCAGAGCAGTTCGGGCTCTTCGTCGCACCAACGATCTGGTGGCTCGGGCGCACCATCCGGCCCATCCCGCGTGCGTTCGTCGGTTTGAGTAGATCCATCCTGCGCCGGTTCGGCGTTGACTCCGGGAGCGGCGCGGCCGTCACCGAAGCCGACATCAAGGCGCTTGCCGTGCTCGGCGAAGAGGCCGGCCACATCGACCCGGCGAAGCGTGAGATTCTCGAGTCGCTCTTCGGGATGGCAGACCGACCCGTTCGCGAAGTGATGACGCCCCGTCTGGAGGTCGCCGCCCTCAGCCTGGGCGACACCGAGGAGGACGCCAGACGAGCCATCAACGCCTCGGCGCACTCCCGGTTCCCGGTCGTCACCGTCGGCGGCACGCTCGACGACATCGTCGGCATCCTGTACGCCAAGGATCTCTTCCGTTCGAGCCCCGGGCGCGGACCGATCGACCGCTTCCTGCGTGACCCGGTCTATCTGCCGGAGTCGATGCCGATCCTCGCCGCCCTCCAACAACTCCGCCGCCAACGTATCTCTTTCGGAGTCGTACTCGATGAGCACGGCGGAGTCGACGGCATCGTCACCGTCAAGGACTTGATCGCAGAACTGGTGGGCGACATCCAGGACGAGTACGACCCGCGCGAACCGACCATCTTCCGCATGGGCGACCAGATGTGGATGGTGGAGGGACGGGTGCCCGTCGAAGAACTCGCCGGCGAGATCGGAGTGCCGTTGCCGAGCGGGCCTTTCTCGAGCGTGGGTGGCCTCTACCTGTGGGCGGCCGGCGTGATACCCGAGATCGGTCAGACGATTCTCATCGACGGCGTCCGGCTCACCGTGCTCCGGATGGATCGGAAGCGAATCGATCGTCTCCGGGTGGAGCTGGCGCCGTCGTAGACGACCGCGGCTCAGGTCGGCCCGAACCGAAGTCGAGGGTGGCGCTTGACCGAACGGCCAATCCTTCCCCCACGCGTGTCCTACTCCTCGATCTCTGGCGTCTAGTTTTCACCGCATGCCCGAGTGCTGCAACCCGTCCGGATACGACCGGCTCTTCGGCCCCAGGGAGGCTCGGCGCAGGCTCCGGGACTACGACAAGAACGGGCTGAACACGATGGCGAAGCGGATCGTCGATTATCTCGAGACGCGGGGGGTCGACGGTCACAGGATCATCGAGGTGGGGGGAGGAATCGGCGCGGTCCACGTCGAGCTGCTCAAGGCGGGAGCCAGGAGTGCCGTCAACGTCGAACTCTCCCACGGCTATCAAACGGTGGCCGAAGAATTGCTGCGACGCGAGGGTCTGGAAGGGCGAGTCGAGCAGGTGATCGGTGACTTCACCGAGTTGGCCGAAGGGATGGAGGCCGACGACGTGATCATGAATCGGGTGATCTGTTGCTACCCGGCCATGGAACGGCTCATGAATGCAGGGCTCACCGCCAGCCAACACTTCGTCGGCCTCACCTATCCGAGGGACGGGCTCGTCTTTCGCGTTCTTCTCCGGCTGGAGAACGCATTCCATCG
>DATKEC010000127.1:0-37985 GCA_035544575.1 Acidimicrobiia bacterium | reverse complement strand
ACCTCGACCAGCAGATCAGAACCGAGCGACGGTCCGCCCGGCTGGTTGAAGGGGACGTAGACCGTGCCTCGCGCCAAGCTCGTGTCGCGGACCACGGCCAGCGTCGCACCGACGTCCCCGGCGGTGATCGTCGCTGCGGTGCGGAGCCCGAGTCGGCTGGCGTCGTCGGGATGGACATGGAGTGATGCGCCGGGCGCCAGCTTGTGGAGTGAGAGGCCGTGCCGCATCAGGACACCGTCGTCGTACATCGTGCGGGCCGAGTGCAGCACCAGCGAGCCCTTCACGATCTCACCGGGCGTGTCCGCCGGCAGATAGGACAGGGGCTGGGTGGCATCACCGAACGGAACGACGACGCCGTCGCGCTCGTCCCAATCGAGCAAGTCCCAGGTGACACCCGCGTACGCCGGAGCGACGGTCGAAATCTCCTTCGAGATGGCCTGGGCCGAATCGAACCCGAGCGGCTGACCCATTCGCGCGGCAAGATCGTCCACGATCGACCAGTCAGGGCGGGACTGGCCGTGACCGGTCGTGATGGCGTTCACCTTCTGGACCCGACCCTCGATGTTGGTGACGGTGCCTTCCTTCTCGGCGAAGCCGTCCGCTGGGAGAATCACGTCCGCGGTGGCGTTGGAGGCGTTGCGGAACAGGTCGATCGAGACGACGAAGTCGGTCGCGGCGAGAGCTGCACGTGCCTCGTTGCCGTCGGGGACGTCGGCCACCGGGTCGGCCCCCATGAGGATCAACGCCTTCATCGATCCGTCGAGCATCTGGGCCGTCGACCGTCCCGGCGTCGAGGGGACGTCACCCCACGCATCTTCGAACCCGGCCGAGGCCGTGACCGACACACGCCCCGGAAGGAGGTTGGGAGCCAATCCCATGTCGAGAGCGCCGTAGACGTTCCCTCGACGCGCAAGGGGCAGGATCGATGTGTCCTCGAAGCTGCGCGCCCAGGCGGCGACGGCTTCGGGCAAGCGGGGATCCTCGCCGTATCCGGTGCGACCGACGAGTACCACCACCGGACCGTCCGACAACGCAGTTGCCACTGCCGCGTGTGTACCCGCGCCGCTGCGCAGTTCGGAGAGGAGTTCGGCCCCGGAACCAGGTCGGTAGCGAACGATGTGGCTCGCCCGGTCGTCCAGTCCGGTGGCGCGAGGGTGGACCACGATGAGCGTCGCCCCGAGTTCCTGGGCGGCCCGGCGCACACGGAGGTACATCGTGGGGTGTTCTTCTTTGAGGTCGGGGCCCCAGACGAGGATGGTCTTGGCCCGCTCGAGGTCCCCGATCAATGCCCGCCCTGCGGTGGCTGCGAGGAACTGCGGCTCCAGACCGTCGTCGAGTTGGGCATCGACGTTGTTGGTCCCGATCACCGTGCGCATGAACTTCGAGAGGGCATAGGCGTCCTCGTTGGTCCCGCGAGCGCCGCCGATCGCCCCGATGGCGTTGGGGCCGTCGGTGTCCCGGATCGACGCAAGACGGTCGGCGACGAGGCTCAGCGCCTCTGACCAGCTCGCCGGACGGTGGGCGTCTCCTTGGCGAATGAGCGGCGTGCTGAGCCGCTCTTCAGAGTTGATGTACTCGAAACCGAACCGGCACTTGTCCGAGAGCCATCCGTGATTGGTGTGTTCGGAGTCGAAGCCGAGGAACCGAAGCACCTCGTTCTGGCTGGCTTGGACCGTCATCTTGTCTCCCGCCGAACAGTGCATGCACACCGACTCGACGGAGACGAGATCCCACGGCCGAGCCCGGAACCGATAGGCCGTGGCGGTCAACGCGCCCACCGGACAGATCTGGACGGTGTTGCCGGAGAAGTACGAGGAGAACGGGAGGTCGGGGAACGTGGCGATGTGGGTGGTGTTGCCCCGGGCCGTGAACTCGATGAGCGGGTCACCCGAGATCTCATCGGAGAACCGGGTGCAGCGGGCGCACAGAATGCAGCGTTCCCGATCGAGCAACACGAGATCGGAGATCGGGATCGGCTTTTCGAAGTGCCGCTTCTCCTCGACGAAGCGCGATTCTCCCGGCCCGTAGGACATCGTCTGGTCCTGGAGGGGGCATTCCCCGCCTCGGTCACACACAGGGCAGTCGAGGGGATGGTTGGCCAGCAGGAACTCGAGAATCCCCTCCTGGGCCTTCTTCACCGTCTCGTTCTGCGTGTCGACGATCATCCCGTCGCTCACCGGGTTGGTGCATGCAGTGACCATCGCCGAGCCGCGCGGAGTCTCGACCTCGACGAGACACATCCGGCACATGCCGACCGGGGTCATCCTCGGGTGCCAACAGAATCGCGGGATGTAGACGCCGTTGTCCTGGGCGGCCTTTATCAGCAGCTCGCCCTGGCTGACCTGGATCTCCTTGCCATCGACCGTGATGGTCACGAGCTGTTCTGACACGCCGCCGAATCTCCGCCTAGAGGTGTTGGCAGAATAGGAATGGGTGCCACCCCGCCCAACTTCACTCGCCGACCGGGCCTTGCAGGGCTTCGATCGCCTCTCGCACGAAATCGGGGATCGGTACGGGCTGGAAGTGCTCGGCATCGACCATCACGTGGATGGCGTTCAATTCCACAAGCGGCGCCTCGGGATTGCCCTCGATCCACACCTGGCCGCGGGCGGTCATCGACGTCTTGCCGAACCGGACGAAACGCATTCCGACGCAGATTTCGTCTCCGATCCGGGCGGAACCGAGGAAGTCGAGTTCCATGCGCCGCAACACGATCTCGTATCCGCGCGCCGGCATCTCGTCGATGCCGAGACCGGCAGCATCCAGGAAGTCGGTGAGCGTGTCGTCGAAGTAGACCGAGTAGTTGGCGTTGAAGACGATCTTCTGGGCGTCGGCGTCCGAGTACCGGACCCGCCTGCGATAGATGACGGGAAAGTCCATCACGCCACCCTATTGGATCGCGGCCGGCGTCCGGCTCAGCGCGAACCGCCGATCGACACGTGCACCGGCCGGCGGAGCTGGGGGCACCCGCCGTTCAACGTGTGGTCGTCGATCTCGTCTCGGAAGTACTTGGCGATCGAGATGATCGGGGAGACCGCCGACGGCCCGAGCGGACAGATCGTCGTCTGTTTCGGCGGCCAGCCGAGGCCCACCGAGATGTTGTCTGAGACGTCGAGCATCAGATCGAGGTCGATGGCCCGTCCCTGGCCCGACTCGATACGCCGCAGGATCATCTCCAACCATGTCGTTCCCTCCCGACACGGTGTGCACTGGCCGCACGATTCGTGGGCGAAGAAACGCACGACCCGTTCGGCCGCCCTGACGACACACGTGGTCTCGTCCATGACGATCACTGCCCCGGAGCCCAGCATCGAACCGGCCTGGCCTGTGTCGGCTTTGGTGATGGGAAGGTCGAGGTGTTCTGCGGGAACGAACCAGGGAGCGGAGGCGCCACCCGGGATCCATGTC
Organism: Acidimicrobiia bacterium; assembly: GCA_035544575.1. Taxonomy (GTDB): domain Bacteria; phylum Actinomycetota; class Acidimicrobiia; order Spongiisociales; family ZC4RG35; genus DATHWB01. The sequence continues at coordinate 34,577 of DATKEC010000127.1, read as the reverse complement.
TTCAACTCGCGATCTTCGCGGATTCCGCCGGCCACCCCGTAGATCAACTCCTGCCAGGTCATGCCGTGCGGCAGTTCGTAGTTGCCTGGCTTTTTGACGTGGCCGGAGACCGAGAACATGAAGGTTCCGGTGTCCTCGGCGTGTCCCAGTTCTCGGTACTCGTCGGTTCCCATCGCCATGATGTGGGGGATGTTCGCCATCGTCTCGACGTTGTTGACGATGGTCGGCTTCATGTAGAGGCCTTTGGCTGCCGGAAAGTACGGCGGCTTGAGCCGCGGCTCTCCCCGACGCCCCTCCAATGAGTTGATGAGCGCGGTCTCTTCCCCGCAGATGTAGGCGCCGGCGCCGAGATGGACGACCACCTCGAGGTCGAAATCCGATCCGAAGATGCCGGTGCCGAGATATCCGGCGGCGTAGGCCTCGTCGACCGCCTGCTGGACCCGCCGCGCCGGCTTCGGATACTCGCCCCTGATGTAGATGAAGGCGTGATGGGCCTCGTTGGCGATCGACGTGATGATGATCCCCTCGATCATCTGGTGCGGATCACGTTCGAGGAGTTGGCGATCCTTGAAGGTGCCGGGTTCGGATTCGTCGCCGTTGATGACGACATATGCGGGCCGCACCGGGCTGAGAAAACTCCATTTCATTCCCGTGGAGAATGCCGCTCCTCCTCGCCCGAGCAGCCCCGAGGTCTTGACTGTCTCGACCAGATCGTCGCGGGTCATCCCGGTCGCTCGGCGAGCCTGGACGTAGCCGCCGGTCGCTTCGTAACGGGCGATGGTGTGGCTGTCTGCAGGGTGATCCGTCATGCGCCGCGTGATGAGGAGTTCGCTCACCGGTTCTCCTCAACCGTTCCGAATGGTCCGAACGCCGGATACGGCCCGAGGGCGGAATCGGACTCGGCCACCGCCCAGTCGAAGCTCGTGATCCCGCCGAAGAGCTGCTGCATCTCGTCGCCGTTGACCGAGTCGGGCTGGGCCTTGGTCAGCCAGTCGACCAGCGCCCGGGCTTTGTCAGGGGTGACCCCTTCGATCAGTTCGTAGTTCACCTGCACGGCGGGGGCGCCGCCACAGGCACCGATGCACTCGGCGTGCTCCACCGACAGCAGGCCGGCATCGTCGGTCTCGCCGTGCGGCAGACCGGACTCGTCCTCGACTGCGTGGAGCACGTCGTCGGAGCCCAGCAGCATGCACGAGATCGATGTGCATACAGACACGAGATACCTGCCGGTGGGCTGCCGCTTGTACATGGTGTAGAACGATGCCACCGCCTGGACCTGAGCCGGAGTGAGGTCGGTCCATGCGGCCACCTCGGTCATGCCCTCTTCGGTGAGCCAGCCGTCCTCGCGCATCGCCAGATACAGCAGCGGCATCACCGCAGAACGTGCCTCGGGGTACCGGGCGATGATCCGTCGGGCGCGCTCCTGGGTCACTTCAGGCCAGCTGCTCATCGTCAAGCGATGCTAGGGGTTCGCTCCGGCCCCGCCGAACCCGAGCCAAGGGGACGAAAAGCGCCGACGACCCTCACGCCAGTTTCGGTAGCGTTGTCTCCGCCGACCCCGAGGAATCGATGCGCCGACTCTCCTGAACACCGTCCGTCCCCGTGATCCAGGAATTTTTCATGCGCTCACTGTCTCTCGCTTCTGTCTCGTTCTCGTACAACGCCGCCCGGGCTGTCCTCTCTGATGTCGACCTCGAGCTCGGAGTGGGCTGGCACGGGCTGGTCGGCGCCAACGGCTCGGGAAAGACCACGCTCTTGCGGGTCATCTCCGGAGAGCTCGAACCGAATTCGGGGACGGTCATGCGGCCCGACCCGGTCATCCGCTGTGACCAGGTGGTCGACACGCCGTCAGCGGAGGTGGCCGCCTTCGCCGCGTCCTGGGAGCCCGCTGCCTACACGCTGCGCGGCCGCATGGAGATCGAGCCGGAGATGCTGGATCGATGGTCCACGCTTTCGCCCGGTGAGCGGCGCCGCTGGCAAGTGGCGGCGGCGCTGGTAGCGGATCCAGCTGTCCTCGCGCTGGACGAGCCCACCAACCACCTCGACGCCGAATCGAGCCAACTCCTGGTCGCCGCCCTCGAACGTTTCCGCGGGATCGGGATCCTGGTGTCTCACGATCGGGATCTCCTCGACCAGCTCACGACCGACACGATCATGGTCGCGGACGGGAGGGTCCGTCATTGGGACGCCTCGTACACGACCGCCCGGCTGGAGTGGGAACGCTCTCTGCAACAGGCGCGCTCGGACCTGGACGCCGCCACCAGGGACGCCCGCAAGCTGGCGCGACGGCTGGCCGACGAGCAACGCGCCGCCGATCTCAAGATCGCGCAGTGGAAGCGCTCCCAGCGATATGCCCGCCCCGGTGACCACGACACGACGTCGGCGGTCCGGACCCGAAAGTTCCGCCTGGGTGAAGCAGCAGCAGGCAAGAGGATCAGCGCCGTGCGCGACCAGGCACGACGCGCCGAGGACGCCCGCGGCCGGCTCGCAGTGCAACGTGACCATCGGGGTCCGATCAGCTTCACAGGATCGACTGCCCCTCGTCGCGTGCTGGTCGAATGCCGGGGGCCGCTCACGGCAGGCGAGCGCGTTCTGGCCGACCACATCGACGTCACCATCGAACGCGACACCCGGCTTGGAATCGCCGGCCGGAACGGGGCCGGCAAGACCACCCTGCTGCGGCACCTACGCCAGCGGTGGGATCTTCCGGCCGAGCAGTTGCTGTTCCTCCCTCAAGATCTGAGCTTCGCCGAATCCGAGGAAGCGCTCGCCGGGATCGTCGTCCGTTCCGCGGACCGGCTGGGCCAGACCATGCAACTCTTCGCCCGCCTCGGCGGGGAGCCCGACGACGTGCTGGCCTCGGACCACCCGTCGCCCGGGGAGCTGCGGAAACTGCTGCTGGCCGACGCCCTGGTGCGGAGCGTGTGGTGCATGATGCTCGACGAGCCGACCAACCACCTCGACCTCGACACGGTCGAAGCTCTCGAGGCGGCCATCGCGGACTACCCGGGTGCCCTGGTCGTGGTCTCCCACGACGCCCGCTTCACCGCCGCAGTGACCAACACGAGGCTCGAACTCTGATTGGTGAGCTTCGTTCGACGCCTAGATTCGCGGCGTGGCCCACCTCGTCATCACCGGTGCCAGTGCCGGAATCGGCCGCGCCGCCGTGGTCGGGCTGGCGACGGCCTTCTCGCACATCACCATCATCGGTCGTGACCGGTCCCGCCACGCCCCGGTGCTGGCGGACCTCCAGACCCGAGGCGTCCGGGCCGCGCTCGTGGAATGCGATCTGGGTTCGCTGGGACAGGTCGCGGCAGTCGTATCCGCCCTCACGACGGCAGACCCAGTCGACGTCCTGATCGCCAATGCCGGCGTGGGCGGGCAGCGAGGCATCACCGACGACGGCTTCGAGATCCACTTCGGGATCAACCACCTCGCCCATCACCTGCTCGTCACCGAGCTCGCCGACCGCATCACCGACCGCGTGGTCGTCGTGTCATCCAACGCCCATCACGACTCCAAGGGACTGGACCTCGCGAAGGTGCAACGGCGGACACCCAGCCTCACCGGGTTCCGCGAGTATCGGGACTCGAAGCTGGCCAACGTCCTGGCCGGACGTGAGATGTCGAGGCGTTTCGGGTTCAAGACACACATCGTCCACCCGGGAATGACCGCCACCGACATCTGGCGCCGGATTCCCTGGCCGGTGCGGCCCCTCCTCACCCGGCGGATGGCGACATCCGAGGAGGGTGCCGATACACCGATGTGGGCGGCAACCGCAGCCGGCCTCGAATCTGGCGGGTACTACGCCAGGCGGACGCTCCAGTCGCCGAGTTCGGACGCCCTCGACGAGGATGCCGCACGCCAGTTGTGGGAGAAGAGCGACGCATGGGTGGAGAGTCACAGGAGAGTTCGATGAAAGTCGGCGTACAGCTTCCCGAAGTGGAGAGGATCGTGCGCTGGCCCGAGATCGAGCGCATGGCTCGCCAGATCGAGGACTCGGGATTCGATTCGATATGGGTCGGCGACCACCTGCTGTACGACGAAGGCGGCGTGCGCAAGGGTCCGTGGGAGGCATTCACCCAGCTCGCGGCGATTGCCGCAGTGACCGACCGCGTCGAACTCGGTCCGCTGGTGGCCGCCCAGCCCTTCCATGAGCCGGCGATCCTCGCCAAGCAGGCGGCGACGATCGACGAGATCAGCGGCGGGCGACTGGTGCTCGGCCTCGGCGCAGGATGGAACGAGCTGGAGTTCGATGCGTTCGGCCTCCCGTACGAGCGGCGAGTGGCCCGGTTCGAAGAGGGCTTCGAGATCATCCGGCGTCTGCTCGCCGGGGAGACAGTCACCTGGCACGGTTCGTTCTACGACCTGGTCGACTGTCAGCTGCTCCCGCCCGCGGCGCGAGCCGGCGGTCCTCCACTGATGATCGGGTCGAACAGTCCCCGCATGCTGTCGATCGCTCTCCCGCATGTGGCGTCATGGAATTCGTGGTTCGTCGACTTCGGCAACGACCCCGCCAGGTTGCCGGCCCTGCTCTCGGAAATCGATCACGCGTGCCTATTGGCATTACGCGACCCTGCCACTCTCGAGAAGACCGTGGCGCTGTTGTTCGGCCTGGAGGGCGGTGGCCGACGACGTCTCTCGACGAACCCGATCAGCGGCGGCGTGGACGAGATGGTCGAGGCACTCCACCAGGTGCAGGCGGCGGGTATCGACGGCGTGCAGCTCGTGCTCGACCCCATCGACGAAACCTCGATCGGCATCATGGCCGCAGTCCTGGCTGCCTTCCGCGCATGAAACCCCCACTGTCCGAACTGTTCCGGACCGCCGACCAGACCATCGCCCAGCGCCGATGGGACGTGGTCGTCGTCGGCGCCGGCCACAACGGGCTCACAGCTGCCGCCTACCTCGCTCGCTCTGGCCGTTCCGTGCTGGTCGTGGAGCAGCGGGACCGCATCGGGGGCGCCGCCACGCTCGAGGAGATGTGGCCCGGCTACATCATCTCGCCGTGCGCCTACCTCGCCGGCCTGTTCCACGATCGCGTGATCGACGAGCTCGATCTGAGGTCCCGCGGACTCGAGATCGTGATGGGCGACCCCACCTACTTCGTCCCGTTCCCCGACGGCGCAGCCCTCACCGTCTGGAACGACGATGCGAGGACACATGACTCGATCCGGGCCTTCGCCCCGGACCAGGTCGACGGATGGGTGGCCCGCAACGCGCTCTTCGACCGCATCCGCGACGCTCTCCGCCCGGCCGACGACACCGACCTTTGGCTCGACCTCCAACCCACCCGGGCAGAGGTCGAACGGCGCCTCGGCGGCGACGAGGTGGCGCTGGCCACGATGTTCACCGACTCCCAGGTGGACAACCTCAGACGCTTCTTCACCGACGAGAGGATGGTGGCCGCGTACTGCGGCCAGGGGATCATCGGAACGAACGCGTCGGTGCTCGACCCTGGCACCGCCTTCGTCGACTTTCACCACGCCTCGGGCCGTCAGGAAGGGATCGCGGGCGAGTGGGGATTCGTGATGGGGGGGATGGGAGCGGTTTCGGTGGTGCTGGCGAAGGCCGCAGAGGAAGCCGGCGCCGTCATCGCCACGGAGGTCGAGGTTGTGCGGATCGTTCCCGGATCGGGAGTCGTCCTCGCCAACGGCGACCTCGTCGAAGCCACGGTCGTCGTCGCCAACGCCGACCCGGTACGAACCGCGTCGATGATCGGCGACCCCGGCTTCGCCGCCCGTGTCGCCCGCACGCCGATCGAGAGCGCCACGGTGAAGGTCACGTTCGCGCTCTCGGAGCTCCCCGATTTCGGAGCCGCCCACGCCACCAGGGCCCAGGTGGAGATCGTGACGAGCGCGGACGCGATGCACCAGTCTTACCTGGCGGCGCGAGCCGGAACGATCACCGACGAGATCTGGTGCGAGCTGTATTTCCAGACTCCCTACGACCCGTCGATCGCACCGGAGGGCAAACACGTGCTGTCCGCCTTTTGCCAGTACGGCCCTTACGCCTGGGCCGATGGCGGTAGCTGGGACGAACACCGCAGGGAGGTGGGCCAGGTCGTCACCCGCTCGATCGAGCGCTACGCGCCCGGTTTCGGCGACCTCGTCGAAGCAGTCCACGTCCAGGGCCCGCCCGACATCGAAAGCTCGATCGGACTCACCGGCGGCCACATCTTCCACGGTGAGATACTCCCCCAATACATGTGGGAGAACCGACTCGGCTACCGGACCGGCCTCGGTGGCGTGTATCTGTGTGGAGCCGGCACTCACCCGGGCGGCAGTGTCATCGGCATCAACGGCCGCAACGCGGCGATGGCCGTGCTGGAGGACTCGACGACGTGATCGACCTCCCACGGCACTGATCGGTCAGCGGTCGACGTCGCCCATCACGGGGTCGAGGGACGCGATGGTGGCGACGGTGTCTGCGACCAGGGTGTCGGCCATCATGATCGGCAGCGCCTGGAGGTTGTAGAAGGACGGGGCCCTGGTGTGCATCCGCCATGGCTTACCACCGCCTTCGGAGACGATGTAGCAACCGAGCTCCCCGCGAGGAGATTCGACCGCCACGTACGTTTCGCCGGGTGGGACCGTGAAGCCCTCGGTGAAGATCTTGAAGTGGTGGATCAGCGCCTCCATCGACTCGTCGATGCGGGCCCGGGGCGGCGGCGTGATCTTGCGGTCGTCCACCCGGTAGTCGCCCTTGGGCATGCGATCCATCGCCTGTTCGACGATCTTCATCGACTCGACGATCTCGTCGACACGCACCCGGTAGCGGTCGTAGACGTCCCCGTTCGAACCGACCGGGACATCGAATTCGTATGTCTCGATGCCGGAGTACGGGAACGCCTTGCGCAGGTCCCAGGCCACGCCCGTCGACCGCAACGTGGGTCCGGTGATCCCGTACGCCAGACACTCTTCGGCCGAGATCATGCCGACGCCCTGGGTCCGCTCCACCCATATCGGGTTGTGCTGGAGCAGGTCGTCGTACTCATCGAGGCGACCGGGGAGCGTGTCCAAGATCTCCTGGACATCATGGCGCCATCCGGGCGGCAGATCGGCGGCCACGCCCCCGGGACGGATGAAGTTGTGATTCATACGCAGGCCGGTGGTCTTCTCGAAGAACGCCAGGATCTGCTCGCGCTCGCGGAAGCCGTAGATCATCATCGACAGCGCGCCGATGTCCATGCCGTTCGTGGCGAGTGCGACGAGATGTGACGAGATGCGGTTGAGCTCGGACAGCAGGACTCTCATCACCTGAGCGCGTTCGGGCACCTCCACGGCGAGAAGCCGCTCCACCGCCATCGAGTAGCACAACTCGTTGTGGAACGGGGCGAGGTAGTCCATCCGGGTGACATTGGTGGGTCCCTGCAGGAACGTGAGGACCTCGGCGGTCTTCTCCATCCCGGTGTGCAGGTAACCGATGATCGGCTTGGTGCGGCGCACGATCTCACCCTCGAGCTCGAGCTGAAGGCGCAGGACGCCGTGAGTCGACGGGTGCTGGGGACCCATGTTGATGAGCATCCGTTCGTCGTCTGCCACGTCGGATTCGAAGAGGAAGTCGTCGTCGACGACGGTGCCGAGCTGCTCGCGCATGCGCGACTCGGACTCGTTGAGCCTCATCTTCTGCGCACCCTCGTCGGTCGACGCGATCTGCCACTCACGCGGCTCCGGCTCTTCGGTCCCGGACACCCACATGTCGACGGTCTCGGTCTCGTCTCCGGACGTGGTGATGTCAGTCATGGGGTTCTCAGGTGACCTTGTGCGAGTCTTTGAACTGAACGGGCACCGAACCCACGGCGAAGTCCTTGCGGAGCGGGTAGCCGACCCAGTCGTCTGGCATCAGGATGCGAGTGAGATCCGGGTGACCGTCGAAGGCGATCCCGAACATGTCATACGCCTCGCGCTCGGCGAATCCCGCACCGGGCCAGATGGGCGTGAGAGACGGGATGGCCGGAGCCTCGCCGCCCACCTCGGCGATGACTCGGAGCCGCAGCACGTGCTGGAGTGACAGCAGATTGGCGACGACATCGAAGCGCGTCCGTCGCTTTCGGTACCAGTCGACCACGGTGACATCGGCGCAAACTTCGAAGCCGGCCGACTTGGCGGCGGCACCGAACTCGCCGAACTGCTCGGGGGCCACGCGTACGACGTCCTGGCCCGCCGACAGGAACCACTCGGCGTCATCGAAGGACTCGATCAGGCCTGCCAACACCTGGTTCTCGGGCAGGCCACGGCGGGGCAACGGCGCCGGGGCTTCATCAGAGGCACCGAGGATGTCGTCGCCGGGATGCGCGGCCGGAGCCAACGTCGAAGCCGCCGTGGCGTTGTCGGTTCCACCCGGGGTGTCGTCGCCGGAGGTCACGCCCTCGGGAGCGGGGCGAGGACCATCGGTGGGGTTGGACTCGGTCATGCCGGGACTGCTCCGTTGCGGAGGATCTCCCCGGACATGATCTTGTCGTGCAGCGTGAGGATTCCGTGCATGAGACTTTGTGGCCCCGGCGGGCAACCCGGGACGTAGATGTCCACGGGCACCACCTGGTCGACGCCTTGAACGAGGGCATAGTTGTTGAACATGCCGCCGGTTGATGCGCACGCTCCCATCGAGATCACCCATTTCGGATCGGGCATCTGGTCATAGACCTGTCGCAGCACAGGAGCCATCTTCTGGCTCACGCGGCCGGCGACGATCATGAGATCGGCCTGGCGGGGCGACGCCCGGAAGACCTCCATCCCGAATCGGGCCAGGTCGTAGTGGGCGGTGCCGGTTGCCATCATCTCGATGGCACAACACGCCAAGCCAAACGTCGCCGGGAACATCGACCGTGTCGCCGCCCACCGCGCGGCGGTCTCCACGGTCGACATCAGGATGCCGGGGGGCCGGGGCACATCAGTCATGACGCGACTTTGTCGCGGGCGTATCGGGAACGCCGATGGACATTCCAGTCGAGGGCGCCGCGCTTCCAGACGTAGGCCAGGGTCTCGAGGACGAAGAAGCTGAAGATGAGCACCGCGCCGATCCCGAACCAGCCGAGGTCGTTGAACCGTGACGCCCAGGCGAACAAGAAGATGATCTCCACGTCGAAGACCACGAACAGCATCGCCACGATGTAGAACTTCACGGGAAAACGCTGCGATGGCTCGGACTCGGGGAGGATGCCGGACTCGTACGGGGCCGTCTTCTCCGGGGACGGATTCGACGGAGAAAACAGCTTCGAGACCGTGAGCGAGACGACGACGAAACCTCCGGCCAGCACGAGCATGACCGCGATGGGCAGGTAGTCGACGAGTTCCATCCGGGCCGAGATTAGAAGTTGGAGTCGGGAATCCGAGAATCGGACGGTACCTTCGTACCGATGTCGGACCCCCCACGATCGGGCTTCGTCCTGTCCCCACCCCCGACGGGCCGTCCCGCCACGCTCGGCTCGCTTCGGAGCACAGCGCCGGAGACGCGATGATCGATCGGATCCCTGCGGCGACGGTCCGCCGGTTGCCCATGTATCTGCGTTACCTCGAAGATGTGGGTATCCGGTCGGGCACCGTGGGTTCCGAAGAGATCGCGGCGGCCACCGGCGGTTCAGCCGTGCAGGTGAGGAAGGATCTGTCCCACCTCCGATACTCAGGGACGAGAGGCGTCGGGTACGAGATCGATCTGCTGGCGGCGGCCATCAAGAAGGCACTGGGCCTGAACCGCACGAGACGGGTGGCCCTCGTCGGTGCCGGCAACCTGGGAACTGCCCTGGCGGGCTATGCGGGGTTTGCAGTCACCGGCTTCGTCATCACCGCGGTCTATGACAAGAACCCGCGGAGAATCGGAGCCTTCATCGGGGGCATGGCGGTCCGTGACATCTCAGACCTCGTCGAAGACGCCGCTTCGGATCCTTATGAGATCGGCGTGATCGCAACTCCGGTGGGCGCGGCCCAGACGGTCGCCGAGACCCTGGTGGCATCTCAGATCCGCGCCATCCTCAACTTTGCCGGCGTGACCGTCCGGGTACCTGCCGAGGTGGTGGTCCGCAATGTCGACCTCTCCACCGAGTTCCGAATCCTCTCCTACTACCTGTCGCGCTGAGGGTCAGGCTCGTTCCTGGGACTCCTCGTATTGGTTCATCGCCACGAGGAACATGACGAAGAGGATGAGCGAAATGAGCGTGTAGGCGATCGGGATGATGCGGATCTCGAACGCGTTGAGGCCTTCGATGTTCTCCGGCCGCGGACCCCGGGGGGCGTAGATCACGAAGAGCAGGGATCCGATGGCGTTCCAACCGAAGATTCCGGCACCGGTGACGAGGAAAGCCAGCTTGTTGCCGAGGTTGGTGTAATTGATCAAGTACACCGAGCCGAAGAAGATCACCACCGACGCCAGCGTGAGGATGATGCCGGTGACGAACAGGTTCGCCGAGAGCAGCTCCCGCATCAGTTCACGCATCAGTTGGCTCCCATTCCGTTGAGGTTGCCCGCCCGGAGCCACCGGGCGAGGTTGGTGAGGTCCTCGGTCGAGAGGGTCGTGCCGAATCCGGGCATCCGGCCGCTGCCGAAGCCGTTCACTCCGTAAGGAACGTTGACCTCGGCACCCGTGATGAGGAAGTCGACGAGGGCCTCTTCGGTCAAGAACTGAACGGCCGGCCGTCCGTCCCAGAGCGCCGGCCCGAACCCGCCGGACCCCGGCTCCTGTGCAAACCCGACGCCTGCGGAATAACCGGATGTGTGACACCGGGCGCAGTTGGACTGGTAGACACCGACGACCCGCTCGGCGGTCGCCACGTCACCGTCGAAGGCGTGGTCGGCGATGCCCTGGAAGTCGAACTCCCAGGCCCTCCGTTCCTTGGCCTCCTGAAGGTTCTCCAGGGCCTGCTCGGCCGGCCCGAGCAAGGACTCGAGATTGTTCGCCTGCACCTCCAGGTTGAGCGCCAGGGACTGCAGGCCCGAGACGACCCGCGTCGCCGTGGTCATGTCCGGATCTCCACCCACCGATGCCTCGTTGGTCGGGTCGAGAGACACCACGCGGATCTCGGACGGCAACACTGCCGCGCGGGCCGCATCGATCTGGGAGACGATCAGAGCCTCGGCGGCGTCCGGAATACCGTCACCGTCGGTGTCGTCGCCGCCGGCATCCAGCGCCGCCTGAATCGCCTCGAGCTGGACCATCACTGTCGGCGCCCGGTCCGCCCCCAACTCCGTGAGCGCATCGATGACGGCGGCCACCCGATCGGCGTCGGGTGTGCCGTCGGTCGCCGGGTTCTCGGGGTCGAGTTCGAGGGCATCCAGCCCCGGAAGGGAGAAGGCGGCAGCCGCTTCGGCGCTGATCTGGGACAAAGCCTCCTCGGCCGTGTCGCTGAGGCCGTCACCGTCGGTGTCGATCCCTTCGGAAGCCGAAGCGAGTATCGCTCGGGCCCGCCGACTGAGGTCCACGGCGATGGGCGCCAGCTCCGGGGAGCGGCGCAGATCGGCGATGATCTGGCGCTGATCGAGGATCGAGGCGTCCAGAGACGCCTCGGCGGCGGTGAGGGCTTCCAGGGCAAAGTCGATCTCGACCTCGACGTTGTTCGCCGATACCGCCTGGGGTACCTGTTGGGTGACGAGATAGTTGATGACGTCTTCGACCTGTGCTTCGTTCATCGGCCCACCTCCGGCCAGACCCCACGCCGGCATCGGGGAGTTGCCCCGGCCGTGGGTGATCCAGTAGCGCACCGCGTCGCGGTCGTAGCGGTAGAAGACGTTGTTGAGAGGCGGGGCGTACCAGTTGACCGTGGCCCCCGACCGCTTCTCCACGTATCCCGCCTGACCGCCCGTCCCGTCGGGGCCGTGACAGCTGTAACAGGCGAACTCCTCGACCAGGTGTTCGCCCCGGGTGACCGACTCGGCATCGAACTGATCGACGAATCCGAGCTGACGGTTGGTCTCGCCCAGGTAGTACAGAGGCAGGCCGATGGCCAGGAATGCCGAGAGCAACACCGCAGCCTGCTGGGTCCGTTCGAGACGTTTCGTCTCCATGACGTCGTCGGACTCCCCCGGCGCGAGGTTGGAAGGCACCGCTTCGGGACCCCGGCTGCGCAGCGCGGACACGCCGAGGAACGCCAGCCATGCCACCGCGGCAATGACGACGATCGTGATGACGACTGACGAATCCATCTCTCTCCTCAGCCCGCACCGATGCAGGACGGGCCCTGCGGATATTCGATGGAAGGTTCCAGAGCCCGGGGAGTCTGGATGATGGACCCGGTACGAATGATCAACTCGTTGGCCGCATTCGCCTCGACCACGAAGCGATCGAGGTTGCGGGGGGCGGGACCGGCGTTGTACTCACCGATGCTGTTGTACTTCGACCCGTGACAGGGACATTCGAAGCCCTGGGAGGGGCCGCACCACGGCACCCGGCATCCGAGATGCACGCAACGTTGGAACAGGGCCATCACGCCGCCGGCCTCCACGCTCTTGCCGACGAAGTCCTCCGAGAGGGCAGACGGCGCCGGCACGACGTAGGCCCGCGCCTCAGGGATGAAGACCGGCGTCACCGAACCGTCGTCGTTGACCGCCTGGTCGAGCAACACGCTGATCGCACCGGCATTCACGTCCGAGCCGAACCCGCCCGACAACTTCGGCCAGAGGAAGGCGAGAAAGCTCAGCCCGAGCATTCCCGAGAACGCGCCGAACACCGAGCCCAGCGCCCGGTTGAAGAACTGCCGCCGCGTGACCCCGGCCTCTTCCGGACTGGCCTCCACCAAGCGGCGCTCTGTCTGCACCGCCACCGCGACCGCGGCGGGGGCGGCCTCGGGTTCGGGTTCGGCCGGCTCATCGAAGGTGGGAACAGGTTCGGAGACGGTCTCGTCCACGGCGCTGACGGCGACGGGGGGCAGGTCGAGACCTCTGGTGCGGTCAGCAGAGCGCGTTTCGGCGGACACCCGGCCCCGCCAGTCGCCCCCCGAACGACGCCAAGCGATGGCGAATGCGGCTACCGCGGCAGCCACCGCGATGAGCGCCACACCGATCAGCAGGAGATTCTCAGCGCTCATTCGAAATGCACCCAGTCCTTGAGATCGTCGAAGAACACTCCGTCGCGCCACGGGTAGGCCCAGTTGAAACCCTGACCCCGGAACAGCACCCCGATGATCGTGAGCATCGCCGACCCCATGAGGAAGAAGGTGAACAGCATGATGGCGTACTTGCGGTCCGACGGCTTGTTCGAGGGGTTCTTGTCCACGTAGGGGATCATCATGAACCCGACCAGTCCGATGATGGTCGGCACGGTGACACCGGCGATCTGCGGATCGAAGTACGACAGCATCTCCTGGAGACCCAGGAAGTACCACGGCGCCTTGGACGGGTTCGGTGTCGCGTTGAAGTTGGCTGGCTCGAGCAGCGGCGCCTGCAGGATCACCGACAGGATCAACAGGAAGGCGGTCATCGCCAGCAGCGCGGTGAACTCGGCGATCACCAGGTGCGGCCACGTGTTGACCTTGTCCTGTGGTTCGGCCTTGACGTTCTGGATGGCGCGGGCCTTGACGACCGTCAGGAGTCGCTGGGTCCGTACCCCCTCGGGAGCGTTGGTCGGAGCCACGATCGGCCGGGCGCTGACGACCGCCGCCTTCCGGGCGCCGTTGCCGCCGGAACCGTTGGGGGCCAGCGCGGTGTCGGCCGCGGATGGCTCCTCGGTGGCGGTGGCGGCTGCGACCGGCTCGGTCTCGGGTTCCGCCTCGGCCGGCGACTCCTCCTGAGCTTCGACCGCGGCCGGCGTCTCGTCTGCGGGAGCCTCGGCTTCGGTCTCGCTGCCGGCAGACTGGGGCTCGGCAGACTGGGGCTCGGCAGACTGGGGCTCGGGAACCTCAGGCTCGGCGGCCCCAGCCTCGATGGACTCGGGCTCGGGCTCGGGCTCGAGCTCGGACTGGGGCTCGGCGGACTCGGGCTCGACAGCCGGTGCGACCGGTTCAGCCGCCGCGTCGTCGACGGCCGGCGCCGGCGGGGCCTCGCCCCTCATCTCGGCGAGAACCTGCTCGACGGGCACGCCGAGGGCCTTGGCCTTCGCCTCGGCGGATCGCCGCAGGAGACTCTCTGGGATGTCTGCCATGTCAAGCTCCCTCTCAGAGCGGTCCGGAGATCCCGCCGTCTTTGCGCACTCGCCAGAAATGGACGGCCATGAAGATCACAGTGATGAATGGGAAGAAGAGTACGTGGAGGACGTACCACCGGAGCAGAGTCCCAGCCGTCACTTCGACCCCCGACAACAACCCGAACTTCACCTGTTCACCGACCACCGGTATGAATCCAGCCATGTTGGTGCCCACGGTGACAGCCCACAACGCCAACTGGTCCCACGGTAGGAGATAGCCCGTGAAAGACAGGAACAGGGTGAGGAACAACAGCACGACGCCGATCACCCAGTTGAACTCGCGGGGGGGCTTGTACGCCCCGTGGTAGAAGACCCGGCTCATGTGGAGGAACACCGTCAGCACCATGAGATGGGCACCCCAGCGGTGCATGTTCCGCACGAGGGTCCCGAACGCCACATCGGTGGACAGCGCCGCGGTGTCCGCGTACGCCCGGTCGGCGGTGGGGGCGTAATAGAACATGAGAAAGATGCCCGTGATCGTCAACAGGATGAAGAGGAAGAAGCTGAGACCGCCCAGGCACAGCGTGTAGGACAACTTGACGCCGTGGCGCTTCACCTTCACCGGGTGGAGGTGATAGAGCACGTTGTTCATGATGACGTAGGACCGGTTGCGGGGACTGTCGGTGTAGCCCTTCTTGAAGGGCGAACCGGGCCGCAGGACCGAGTCCACGAACTGGGACTTGGCGAACTTGTCGCTTGCCTCAGCCGTCTTCCCGCGGATCCTGTCCAGGCGTCCCACTTTGCCGTTGCCGTTCGCCACTCGTCCTCCTACCAACGCATCCCGTAGGCGTAACCGTTCTTGAAATCCCGCTGCCCGGTGTCGACTTCCCACGGTGCGGCGTTCAGCCCGAGTTCTTCCGCCTGCTGGCTCAACGAACCCTCGAACTTACCGAGGCTGATCACGTTCGTGGGGCACCGGTCGATGCACAGGGCACAGCGGGTGCACTCGTTCTCGTCGACGACGAAGAAACCGAAGTTGGTCGGATCCTCGTTCGGGTTGTCGACATTGACCGCCTCCGTGATGGCGCCGACGGAGAGATAGTGGATGCACTTCCACGGGCAGATGTCCACGCAGCCCTCGCACAGGATGCACTCGGCCTGGTCGATGTGGAGGAACTGCTTCGGGCGAAGTTTGTCTGTGAAGTAGTCGCCTTCGACCAGGGCCAACTGGTAGTCGTCCCGGAACGGGGGGGTTTCGTCGACGACGCCACGCGGCATCAGGCGTCGCCTCGTCTCAGCGTGCGGCCGTAGGGGGACTTCGGCTCCTCGGTTGCCTTCGGAGCCGGCCGGCCATCTCTCATCTTCTGGAGCATGATGGCGAAAACCGGGGCCGCGACCAGCAGGCCCGTGTTGTAGCCCGCCGAGATCGCGTCTTTGAGAACGGCGAAGCTGATGTCGATGTCGTTGCCCAGTACCAGCCAGGACGGCACGGTGAATGCAACTTTCTGGGGTGACCAGTCGAGGTCCGTCTGGGAGAGGTTGAGCCATTCGGAAGGGACGATCCCGAAGATGATGACCATCTCCATCCACGTCAGCGCGGCGGCGATGGAGGCGCGCGCCCAGGTCATGGGCTTGTTCAGCACCCAGAGGAAGAAGCCACCCAGAATCATCATCTGGGACGCGCCGAACGCCGCCAGGTATCCGATGCTCTTCGGCAACCAACCGCGCGGGATGTCGTTGAAGAAGGCCGGTTCGATCACATATGGCACGAACTGGCCGTCGACGAACTCGTTGATCGGCAGTCCCGCGAAGTGAACCCAGACGACCGCGACACCCATCAAAAGCGTCCCCAGACCCAATAGGGCGGTCCCTGCCCTGAGGCGCTGGCTGTCGGTGAGTTCCGCGAGTCGGTACATGGCCCCTCTGGCTTTCGGTGGTGCTGACAGCTTCCCACCCTCCGTACGGCCCGTTTTCTACCACAAAGCCTATGCCGCCCGAAGTCGCACTGCCTGCCGGCAGCCGACGTCCATGTGGTTATCCTCCCGGCCGTCTCTCGAACGAGGAGCGTCGTGGCCGCGGCGAAGTCTGGGACAACACAGGTGGAGGACCAAGACCGCGCCGCGGTGACACACCTGTTGGTCTCCAGCCTGCACCTCGGACTCGGCGCGACGCTCACCCTTCTGGCGCTGGCCGCCCGGGTGTTTCCGGAAGCGCTGACCGGTGTTCTCGGTTTCGGTCGGATCCAGCCGATGGCACTGACGTCGGTCATGGTGGGCTGGCTCGCCGTCGCCCTGGTCGGAGCCGCCTACCACGTCCTTCCACGGCTCACCGGTACCCGTCTGTGGAACGAGAACCTCGCCACCCTCGGCGGCTGGGTGCTGGGAGGGCTCGGTCTCCTCGGGGTGGCGGGACACGCCATCGGGTGGGGCGATGGCGGTGGACCGCTCGGCCTCCCCTGGTGGTTCGACCTGGCGGTTGCCATCGCACTGCTCATCCCGCTCGCCGTCACCCTCCAAACCATCCGGAGGCGGACCGAGACCGGAGTCTTCCCCACACTGTGGTTCGTGGTGGGAGGAGTCGTCTCACTCGTCATCCTGGCATTCGTCGCCGCGGTCCCGACCGACTCGGGCCTGCAGCTCGCCCTGAAGGAGGTCACGTTCACGGCCGGGTTCACCACCCTGTGGGTGACGACGGTGGGGACCGGAATCGCCTTCTACGTGGCCGTGCGCGCCACAGGGAACCCGCTCGCCAATCGACAACTCGCCAAGGCTGGATTCTGGTCCCTGCTGTTCGCCGGCATCTGGGCGGGTCCCGCCCAGATCGCCTTTGCGCCGTATCCCGACTGGCTCGCTCCGATGGGAGCCGCACTCACCCTCGCGCTCCCGGTGGCGGCCTTGTCCAACGGAATGGGGATCGCTCAGACCGTTGGGCGTGATTGGGCCGACGCGCGCGAGCGCCCGGCCATCGGCGCCCTCGGCGTCGGCGTCGTGTTCTCTCTCTTAGTCGGTGTGGCCACCTCGGTGGCGACGTTCGAGTCAGCCTCCGGGCTGCTGGCGTTCACCGCGTTCTGGGACGGCGTCAACTACCTCGCGCTTTTCGGAGTGGGAGGGATGTTCGTCGCTGCCTGGGCCTACCAGAGCCTCCCCGCGATGACCGGGCGGTCCTTGGCCGATCCCGCCGCCGCATCGCGCCAGGTTCGCTGGACCCTCTGGTTCGTGGGCGGCACGGGACTGCTCTTGATGCTGTCCGGAGTCGTGGCGGGAGTGGGCATGACGGGCGGGGCGTACTCGGCGCTGGGCCCCGACTCGTGGGAAGTGGTCACAGGTCCATCGGAGATCTTCACCGGCCTGGCCGTTCTCACAGGTGCCGGCGGATTCGCCGCCCAGACGTTGTTCGTGCTCAACGTGTACCGGACACTGACGTCCGGCGCCGTCACGGACCAAGAAGTTCTCGTGGAGCAGTCGGCGTGAGTGAGTACCTGGCCTCCGCCGCCTCGAAGATGGGGGTCCCCGAACCCCTCGTCCGCCGCGCCGCCGACGCCCGCGCCAAAGCCAGCGGAACTACCGGCGAAGACATCCTCGCCGCCTGGGCCGGCGGCGAATCCGCCCCTGCGGCCGCCCCACCTCCACCACCCGCCGAGGACAGCACCACACCCGAACCCGAACCGATCGAGGACCCCACCGCCACACCCGAACCGGGACCGACACCCGAACCCGCCCCGGTCCCCGCCGCGGCGCAGCCGGCGGTGACGACCGGGCCACGCGTCCCGCCAGTCCTGGTCGGGCGCGAAGAACGGCTGGTCGGGGTAGCGGCCGGTGCTGTCGCGCTGCTGGCGGTCTCACTGCTCGTGAGCCTCTTCGTGGCATCGGCCCCCGCCGCCACCAATCTCGCCTATACGAGCGAATTCGGCTACTCGGCCGTCGCCCTCGATGGCCAGTCCGTGTATCGGTCCGAGGGCTGCGTGGGATGCCACACACAGGTGGTCAGACCGGTGGTCGCTGATGCAGGACTGGGCGGGGTGACGATGTCTGACACCAACCAGATCGTCGGCACGCGTCGCATCGGGCCTGACCTGGCCCACATCGGATCGCGGGTGGAAACGGATGCCGACCTCTACGGACTCTTGGACGGCGGATCCGGTCACCCGCCGTATCGCGCACTCGGTCAGTCCGACCTCGACGCGCTCGTTGCCTACCTGATGGAATCGACATGAGTGAGTTCCTCGCTTCCGCCGCCTCGAAGATGGGGGTCCCCGAACCCCTCGTCCGCCGCGCCGCCGACGCCCGCGCCAAAGCCAGCGGAACCAGCAGCGAAGACATCCTCGCCGCCTGGGCCGGCGGCGAATCCGCCCCCGCGGCCGCCCCACCACCACCCGCCGAGGACAGCATCACACCCGAACCCGGACGGATCGAGGACACCACCGCCACACCCGAACCGGCACCGACACCCGAACCCGCCCCCGTCCCCGCCGCGGCACCAGGCACGATTGCGCCGGTCCCCGCTCCCACCCAGGTGACTCCCCGCGAGGCACTCGACCACCCCGTCGTCATCACCGTTCCCACCGCGGGAATCGCGGAGCGGACCCTGGCGGCGGTGCCGCGCTGGATCGCGGCCGCGTTCTTCATCCTCCCCGCGTTCGGGTTGCTCTATCTGGCAGGAAGCGGCTCCGCCGATGCGGTGTGTTCCGATGGCGACATCCGTTTGCAGATGGATGTGGTCACCGGCGGGCTCGAGAACTGCGACGGCAGCGCCTTCGAAGGACGAGCGGCTGCCGGCGGCGGCGGAGCGCAGTTCCTGGCGATCGGCGAGGCCCAATACGGGACCTGCGCCGGATGCCACGGTGCCAATGGTGAGGGCGGAGTCGGACCGGCCTTCGGAGCGATCAATGCCGTGTTCACGTCGTGTCTCGATCACGTCGAATGGGTGCGGTTGGGAACGAACGGATTCCGCGAAGCGGGTTTGAACACCTACGGCGACCTCGCCAAGCCCGTGGGCGGAGGAGGCCAGATGCCGGGATTCGCCAGCCTCACCGAGGAGCAGCTGGCCTCGGTCGTGGCTTTCGAGCGGATCCGCTTCGGCGGCGCGAATCCGGACGAGACATTCGTCGACTGCGAGCTCGTCGCCGCACCGGAGGCCGATGACGTGAACGGCGAGACGGAGACCGACGACGCCGACACCGTCACCGACGACACCGTTACCGACGACACCGCCGAAGCCGCCCGGGAGACCCGGTCGGGTTAGCGGAGTGATCCGAGCCGGACGCGCATGATCCGTCGCCACAGATCGAAGGTCCTCACCGTTCCCTCGGCCAGATCGATCCCTTCGACCCGCACGACGGGTATGCGCAGTCCGTAGACGGACACCAGGGAGTCATGAGAATCGATGTCCACGGTCTTGACGACGGCGCCCGCCATGCGCGCCGCCAGCCGGACGGCCGGGGCCGCCTCATCGCAGAGATGACATCCGGAACGCACCAGAAATTCGACCGAAAATTGGTTCAAGCTTGCCAAGTGCTGAGCCGATCTAGAATGTGATGGGGCAGTTCTGCTGTCCCACGCGAAGGCGGATTGGTTCTACCAGTTCACGCCAAGGGCACGTTCAAGGACCCTAGGTGTGATCGGATAGCCTCCCAGCCCGCCCCACGGTGGAGCCGCTGCCTTCGTTGACGAAGCCTCCCTTGCCCCGGGAGGCTTCGTCGCGTCCGGGGTCGTGAGGTGACGATGGCGAGGCGGCTACCTTGGCGTCCCATGCGTCCTGCCACCGCCGTCGTCATCGCAGTGCTCCTCCTCGTCCTCGTGGTGGTCGGAGGCTTCCAGGTGTATGCGATCCTCAACTCTTCAAGGTGACTGGCTGGCCCTCGCCGAGCCGTAGGTTCTCGGCGGCGCTGCCGCCTCGCACCGCCAGAGCGATCAAGCCGGAGCCGTCGACGTGCAGGAGCAGATCGCCCTCGTCGACATCGGCATACGCCGTCACCCACGGGACCTCGTAGTCGGTTGAACCGACCTGGACGGTCACGGTGGTCTCGTGGCTGATTCCCGCCAGTGCCATCTCTTCCGGTGAGACGTTGGTCTGGGCATTCCCGAACCGGTCGACCCACCACGCGGTGGCCGTGATGCGTCCGGGAGAAACCTCGGCGAGTGGCAACAGCAGCGGAACCACGGAGTCCGGAGCAACGTCGGCTCCGCAATCGTCGAGCGACGCCTCGCCGGAGGCGAGGAGCGCGGCAGCCGGTCCGAACACGTCACGTCCATGGAACGTCTCACCCGTCGCCGGGATCCGCATCTCCGGGTTCTCGATTGCGACGATGCGGTCCGCGCCTCCGACCATCGCCACCGCGGGTCCGAGGAGTCCGTTGTCGGGGCCGACGAAGAGGCCAATCGGTGTGCGAGCGGCGATGGCGCGTCGTTCGGTCCCCACCCCGGGGTCGACCACCGCGAGAATCACGCCATCCGGCAAGTACTGGATGGCGCGAGTCAGGGCGAGAGCTCCACCTCGGATGTCCCCGGGGCGGATGGCGTGGGTGACATCGATCACGGACACATCCGGTGCGAGCCTGGCGATCACGCCGTGAACGACGCCGACGAACTCGTCGTCTCGGCCGAAGTCGGACAGGAAACTGATGAATGGAGCCACGGCCGGCCAGCATACGACCGGATGGGAACTTCCCGGCCGACGGTACGATCGCCTCGATGTCCGCACCGGCCACCTCAGACGCGATCACTCGCGCGGCGACGGCGTCCTCGGCGTTCCTGATCGGCGGGATGGACACGGGCAAATCCACCATGGCGGTGGCCATCGCCCGAGAGGCGCTCAGTCGTGGACGCAGCGTTGCGCTCGTGGACGCGGACATCGGCAACTCGACGATCGGGCCGCCGGCGTGCGTTGGCCTGAAGGTCATCCGTTCCGAAACCGACCTCGTCGATCGGGCCAGCGCGGACCGCTTGCATTTCGTGGGAGGGATCTCACCGGACCGCCTGGTTCTCCAACACGTCATCGCCACGACAGCCCTCGCCCACGCCGGTTCGGAAGCCGCGGATCTGGTGATCATCGACACGACGGGAACGACGTCTGGCGTGATCGGTCAGACCCTGAAGTATCACAAGGTCGAGCTGATCCGGCCCGACGTCGTTCTGGCCTTGCAGCGCGGGGGTGAACTCGAACCCGTGATCGGCATGCTCCGCCGGTTCTTCGCGGTCGACGTGGTGCCGCTTCCCGCCGACCCCGACGTGCCGCCGAGCGCCCCCGACGCCCGAGCCGCGGCGCGCACGCAGGCGTTCGCCAACGCGTTCCGCGAGCCGCTGGATCGATGGCGGGTCCGGGAGACGGTCTTCGCTCCGACCCTGCCCATGGGTCTCGACCTCAACCGCCTCGACGGGGTGCTCGTCGGGGTCCAGGACGGCTCGGGTGGCTGTCTCGGGCTCGGTCGCCTCGAGTTCCGCGACGACGTGCTTCGGGTGGTGACGAACGCCGGTGAGGGCATGCAGGGCCTGCGGCTCGGCTCGCTGCGACTGGATCTCGCCACTCTGGAGCTCACGCCGGTGAACCTCCGGGAGTTGATCTTCGGAATCTGACCGGCCTGCCCAGCCGGATCTATCGAGCCCGGATTACCGGCCCGGATCCGACGACCCGTCGATACATTCATTCACCAACTCTCACACAGCGTGGTCAAGTCGTCACGCACCGTGGCCGATACTATGGACATGAACATTCAGCGACTCATGGCGCTCGCCCTTGGGATCCTGGTGTTCGCCGGATCCACTGCTGTCGCATCCGCATCTGCGTCAGAGGAATCCGAGTTCGTGTCGCTGATCAACCAGAGCCGCAGTGCAGCCGGGCTGGCTCCACTCAGCGTTCACAACGATCTCGTCTTCGGGGCACGAAATCACACCGCCGAGATGATCCCGACCGGCACGATATTCCACAGCACATCGGCTGAGTTGTCTGGTGTCACCACCGGCTGGTCGGTGCTGGGCGAGAACGTCGGCAAGGGCCCCAATCCCTCGGTGCTGCACCAGGCGTTCATGGCGTCCCCTTCGCACAAGGCCAACATCCTCGGCGGATTCGACCGGGTGGGCGTCGGGGTCGGTCACGACGCCGAGGGCCGGGTGTACGTGACCGTCATGTTCATGAAGAGCGCGAACGCTCCGGCGCCGACGACGACCACCACCACCACTGCGCCCGCCCCGGCTCCGGCTCCGGCTCCGACCACCACCACCACGACCACAGCACCGGCTCCGGCACCAACGGCTCCGACGCCCACGGTGTCCCAGCCGGATCCGGCGCCCGAAGCAGCACCGTCACGTCCGTCTGCTCCCGCCGTCGATCGAGTCGCCCCCCGCACGCTCGGGCTCGAGCTCTTCGACGACCGATGGATCGAAGGCACGTACTGCGTGACGATCCGTCTCGACGGCGCCATCTGCGCCGAGTGAACCGACGCCCCACGGGGCACCCGGTTCCGACCGCACTTCCCCGAACGGTTGTCTCGGGCCCCGCGGGGCGTCGTGGAGCGGGAACGTACGAGAACCCGACCCTCGACTCAATGTGTCCGTCCGGGATCAGGCAGCCGGCGATGCAGACGGACGAACGGCGGAAACGTGCGCTCGATCAGGTCGTAGCACTCGCCCAGCAGCGCATCGAGCGACGCGGCAGAAACCACTTCGTTGGCGAGCCGTCCCCGCAACACCACCCCACCCTCACGGTCGAGAGCGAAGTGACATTGCCAGGCGTCACGATTCCGAACCAACAGGAGCCTGAAAAGATCCTCGGCGGCATGCTCGGGGACGGGGCCGAGGTAGGCCTCCATCCGCACCGTTCGTTGACCGGGCTCCCACCACACCGTCGTCGCGTCTCGCACCGACTGGGTCATCCGTACCGCCCAGCGGTCGTCGACCTGTTCTGCGTACACGACCGAGGATTCCGGATCGGCCACCCACTGGCGGATCACCGACTCGAGAACTTCACCGCCCTCTGACACGATCCAGGGCCCCCGCGTAGAGCTCGAGGAATCGATCGGCAGTCGCCTCCCAGGAGAACCGCTGGGACCACTCCACCGCACCCTCACGCAGCTGCTTCTCGAGCAGCGGATCGGTGAGAACTCTGAGGGCGGCTGCGGCATGATCGGCCGGGTCCCAGCCGTCGACCAAGAGGCCGGAGACTTCGTCAGAGACGACGTGTGCAAGACCCCCGGTCCGGGCTGCAATCACCGGAAGGGCACAGCTCTGCGCCTCTGCCGCCACCAGGCCGAACGACTCCGAACGCGACGGGAGCAACAGCAGATCGGCCGCGCGGTAGTGGTCGGCCAGGTCGTCGTGAGGCACCGGCGCCCTGAACTCCACGTTGCCCACGCCGTCGGCCATCTCGCGCAGCCGCTCCATCTCCGCACCGCCCTGGTCCCCACTTGGTCCGCCCACGATGACGAGGGACGCATGGGGGATCGTCTCGCGGATGCGCGCGAAGGCTCCGACCGCGACATCGACGCCCTTGAGAGGCTGAATGCGGCCCGCATAGAGGAGGACCGGTGGCTCACCGAAGCCGACACGGGACCGCGCCTCTTCGCGATCCCCTGGATGGAACACCGAGTGATCGACACCCGGAGGCGACGTGCACAGCCGGCCAGGATCGGCTCCGTAGTGCTCGAGGAGATCCTGGGCTTCGTGTGGAGTCGAAGCGACAACGCACTCGGAGTTGTCGATGACCTCTCCTTCGGCGGCGATACGAAGGAGGCTCTCGGGCGGCTCGTCGTGACGCTTGTGAAGGTCCTTAACCCGACCGAGCGTGTGAAAGCTGTTGGCGAGCGGCACCCCCAGTCGGCGTTTGATGAGGAGTCCCGCCCAACCACTCAGCCAGTAGTGGCTGTGAATGATGTCCGGCACCGCTGCTTCGGTCTCCACCCTGGCGATGACGGCCTCGGCGAACTCGGTGACATAGATCGCCATCGGCCGGATGGCCATCGGCTCAGGAGGGCCGGCATCGATGTGGAGCACCCGGTAACCAGGGATGACCGTGATCTCCGTGGGCTGTTCCGGCGAAGTGCGCCGGGTGTACACGTCGACGGTCACCCCGCGGCCGACCATGGTGCGGGCGAGTCCGTCGATGTAGACGTTCATGCCTCCGGCGTCTCCCACTCCGGGCTGAAGGAGCGGCGACGTGTGCATCGACAGATATGCGACGTGAGAGATCACGTGGCGGCCCTCACTTCGAACAACGGCCGGGCCGTTGCGCCGAGCCGAAACTTGTAGGGCTCGTCGCCTTTGAGGAAGTCGAAGCGGGGTAGTCCTTCCCGGCAGGCCTGTTCGATCATCGACGAAACGATGGCCACGCCGGGCGACGCGTCGCTCAGCTCGGGGTCATAGGCGCTGTTGTAGATGTAGACACCTTCGTCGTCGACATAGGAGAACAGAGAGGCGGTCGCCTGGCGGCGATCAGGTGCGCGGAGAACGTCGAGACGCCAGCCGGGTTCACCGATGAGCACACCGAAGAAGTCCTCCCGGGCAGGCGTCATGAAGCTGCCCTTCTCGCCGCCGGACATCCGGTGGAGACGGAAGAACTCCGCCAGCGCCCAGTCCTCGTCCTCGTGCACCTCGTGGATGAGTTCGCCGATCGCGTCCTCGTAGCGCCGGCGTTTGCGCCGGACCTCATGGCGTTGCTTCTTTCCGATCGCGGCCATGTAGCCGTCGTGTCCTTCTGTGAGATCGACCACCGCAGTGATCGCGTGCTCCCTCGCCCCCGCACCCACTCCGGTGGCGGCGAATGCGTCGACGATCTCCGAGGCCACCTCACCGGGGAGTGAATCGAATCGGAATCGGGTTCCCGGCCGTGCCGCATCGACCAGGAAGGCGATGGCGGACTTCACCTCGGAACCCAACGGACAGTGGTAATCGGTGAGCTCGGAGTCTCCGGCCAGTCGCACCTCATCACCGTCTTCGACGATCACGATGGCCGACGCATCGTCAGCAACGGTCGACACCGCTTCTCCGGTGAGGTCTGCCACAGCCGCGAGAAACGGTCGGAGGGCGAAAGGTCCTGTCGCCGCAGCGCGCGGAGCCAGACTCTCGATCGACTGGGGAATGCCGTTGTGAATGTTCATGACTTCTCGAACTCGAAGACTGGGCGGACGCTACCCACGACCGCCCCACCTCCACGAAGGTCCCTCGCGAGCCGATCGGTGAGCGGTGAGCGTTCGTCGATCCAGCCGAGTTGGCGAAGACCGGCCAGGGCCGCGACCGCCACCGCTCGCTCCGAGCCGTCCCAACACCTGACGATCAGGGACCCCCGACCGGCGACGACGACCGCCAACAAACCCTCGGCCCCCCGCTTGGAGACCGCGTCGAGTCCAACGGCGATCTCTGTGTCTGCATTCCCGACACCGGAAACGAGCGCCGGGTACCGGTGCATGGCAGAACGAATCCGGGCAAACGGCTCCGACTCGAGCCGGGCGAAGGCCGGGGCCAACGTCCGACCCGAAACCCGGTAAACGGGGGCACCGCACCCGTCCACGCCGACCCGGTCGTCGACCAGGGCGCCGACCTCGCGCATCGCCTCCAGTTGGCGGCGCTGGAGGGGGTGCCCTGGGTCGAGATAGGTCTCGGTCGGCCAACTCTGAGCAACACAGGCTCGGAGCATGGCCGCATGCTTGCCGGAGCAATTGTGGAACACGCGCTTGCGGTCGGCTGCACCGGTGACCGCCCACAACACGTCGGCAGATCGCGCGAGCGGCCGATCGGGGGGACAGCGCAGGTCTGACTCGTCGAGCCCGCCATCGGCCAGGATCTGGCGGACGATCGCCACATGGGTGGGTGTCCCATCGTGAGATGCGCACGCCAGCGCCAGGTGCTCTGGCACGAGATCCGCGCCCAGTTCCACGGAGACGGCCGCCTGGAACGGTTTGGCGGCGGACCGGACATAGAACGGGCGGTCGATGTCACCGAAGGCCGCGATGAGTCCACCGTCGAGATCGGCAGCGGCGACGCAGCCTTCGTGAAACGCCTCGTCGAGGCCCGACCGCTCGACGATTGCGATCATGCCGCTCAGGGCGAAACCGACTCCGCGGTGCCGGACCGGTACCGCTCGGCGATCTGCGCCGAGAGCAGATCTGCCACCTGTTGGACTCGGTGGCGTTTGTCGGAGATCTCTCTCTCCATGGCCTCGACTGCTTCGAGAGCGTCGGTGAGGCCCGCGTCGTCGACCGAGTCGAGGTTGGCGAGCACGTCATCGCCGAGAACGACGTCGACCTCGCGGCGCCCCGTCTCCGGCATCGGGGGAAGATCCGTGTCCAGGATCATGCGGCGCGGGTCGTGGCCGTCGCCCCGGGACGGGTCCGAGAGGATCTCGGCGAGGGACTCGATGAGGCTGCGTGACTCCTCACCGGATCGGCGGCGCCGCTCGAATCGGATCAGATCCATCCGACCGTGCAAGAGCCGGCGGTAATAGGAGAGTTCCTTTTCGACGTCGACCGCCAACTGGCGACGGCCCCGCAGATCCTCGATCTCGATCTCGTCGATGTCCTCGAGGAAGTCTTCGTCGAGGACCTGGTCCAGTCTGCGTCGGGCGGGCATGAGCTTCAGATTACCGGCAGGCAGCGGCCACAGTTGGATACGGGTTCACTGCCCTCGCACCGCGCCCACCGGGATGGATCTCGAAGTGCAGATGCGGGGCCCCTCCACGAGCGTTGCCGGAGTCGCCGTTGTAGCCGATCACGTCCCCGGCGCCAACGCGCTGACCCGAGGAGACATTGAAGCCACTGAGGTGGGCGTAGTAGTAGCCGTACCCGTCGTCGCCGTTGAGCCAGATCGTCCTCCCGCCCAACCCGCTGTTGCCGAGCGACACGCTGCCGCTCGTGGCCGCCACGACCGGAGCGTCCCAACGCTGGAACATGTCGACACCCCGGTGCGAACGCCCGCCGGACCGCGGGAAGCCCCACGAGTCGATGAACGACGAGCCGGGCAACGGGCAGCGGAATCCCTGAATGGCGCCCACTCCGGCACCCGAGCCCCGCTGCCGGGCGAGTTCGGCGGCCCTCTGCGCCGCGATCTCGGCGTTCCGCGTGGCCGTCAGTTCCCGGCACCGACCGCTCAACTGCGAGTAGGCCGCCTCGGCCTCCTCGGCCAGGTTGCCCAGTGTCAACGAGACCGCAGCCTGTTCTGCTTCGACGACCTGGAGTTCCGCATCGAGGTCGCCGAGGTCCGCTCGAAAGCGTTCCAGGTCGGCGCGGGCCGCCAGCATGTCGTCGAGAGACCCCGTCTCCCGGCGCGTGGCCGCCGCCAGGAACTCCGAGCCGGTGATCAGCTCGTCGACTGAGTCGGCGAACAGGACCAACTCGGACCCCGACCCGCCCTGCATGTACATCTCCACCGCGAGGTCCTGGAGGCGTTGCTCGATTCCGTCGATCTCGGCGGCGCGGCGGTCGACGACCGCGGCCAGCCGATCGCGCTCGTAGCGGATGGCTTCGATCTCTTGCAGGGTCCGCTCCCAGGCGAGGGCGGCGTCCTCGAAGGCAGCCTGACGCTCCTGATAGACCCCATAGGCCTGGGACGAGTCGGCACAGGCGGCATCGACTTCGGCTTTGGTCACGGAGAGCGCGCTCGGCTGCGCGGTCGAACTGGCGACAACCGCGACGAGGAAGAACGAGAGCCCGCGGAGAAAACTCCGTTTGGACATCGCAGGCATGGTAACCAGGGGCATCGGAGCCGGCGAAGTCCCGGTGTACCCTCTCCTGCCGTGCAAGCACTCGTCGCGGTCACGATCGGTGGCGGAGTCGGATCCGCTCTGCGCTACCTCGTCTCGGCCCCGCTCAACGACAGGCTGCCGGCCAGCGGGACTGCGGTCGTCAATGTGGTCGGATCCCTGGCTTTGGGCCTGCTGGTGGGCTGGTACTCGACCCGCGACGGCGGGGGGACCGCCCGACTCGCCCTCGGAACCGGTCTCCTCGGCGGTTTCACCACTTTCTCTGCGTGGATGGCCGAGTCGATCGACGCCTTCGATCGCCCGGGCCGCATGGCGCTGACCATTCTCCTGCCGGTGGCCGCCGGACTCCTGGCGGCCTGGTTGGGTGTGCTGGCGGGACGCAGCCTCTGAGTCAGCTGGTTGAGATCAGCTCGCCAGGCTCAGCACGGGAAGGTAGAGAGCGCCCGCCAGGATCACTCCGTCGAGCACCGACAGCAGACCGGGGGGCCGCTCGATGAGGATGATCTGGCGGGTGCGGAGGAGAGAGCCGAGTCCCCGCCCGGCGACGAGGGCGACGGCGGTGACGAGTCCGACAATCAGGAATGTCACGAGGTCGAGGTCCCAGACGGCCGCGGCAATGAGCGCGGTGACGATCGCCACGAGCGACGAAAGCGTGAAGGGATCGCCGACAGGCAGGTGCTGGATGCGATCGATGATGCCTGCGGTGAGAACGGAAACAGCCATGATCGCGACGTAGACACCGACGACCCGTGCGGCCGGGGAGACGCCGACGGACAGCACGAGCGAGCCGATCGTCATGCACGCCACGAAGGTGAGCAGGATCGAGGGGCCGAGGATCTGAACCATCCGCGAGCCGTCGCTGGCGACGCCCCAGCCGAGCGGCAACACGACGGCTGCCGCCAGTCCGATTCCCAGGCCGACCCCGCCCAACGTCCACACCGCGACGAGCGTCGCCAGCATCGCCACCAGCGTCGGGATCAAAGGAAAGTCTCGCCCTCGTGCCGTCATCACTTCGATCACGTCGACCACCCAGGCAGTCACCAGACCGACGACGGCCACCGGCCACCACACCGGATTGGACGAGAGATTGGCGAGAACCAATGCGGCGACCACCACCATCGGCGCGAGCAACTCGAGTCCGGTCGTGGTGGTCCGCGTGTCGAACGTTCCCCCCGACACGGGAGGGATGAGCGCCACCTCGTCGCCGGGACCCACTGGGTCTTCCGGATCGGCCTCTTCGCCGTTCACCCAGATTCGGGCATTGGCGAGACCCCCGGCGAAGCCTGACCCGAACCGGTCAGATGCCGCTTCGAGGACGTCGGCGACGGTGTCGCCGTCGATGTCGACGTTGCCCGTCCCTGCCAGGTCACGAAGCCCGGCGAACAGCCTCAACCGTGCCATCAGGCCACGGTAGTCCCGAAGTCGCCCCGATCAGCGGCCAGGGAGGGTGGCAAGTTTCAATCGTCGCCAAGACGCGAGAGTCGCTCCGTCCATTCGCGATCGACGCGTTCGGTCCACCGAGCGACCTCGTCGAGCCCCGCCGCGATCAGGTGGAACTCGACTGCGCGTCCGCGCCGGGCCCGCCCGACGAGACCGGCGTCCTCCAAGTGGGCCAGATGCTTGGAGACGACCTGGCGGGAAACGGGGAGGTCGCCGGCGAGCTCGCTCGCCGACCGCGGGCCACGGAGCCCCAGTTGCTCGACGAGTCGCCGCCGTGTCTGATCACCGAGTGCGTCGAAGAGCCGGTCGCTCATCGGGCCCTCCCGGCGAGATCGGGGCGGCGAGAGCCCCCGGAGTGGAGTGCGGGAAACCCGACATGTTCCCACTCGTGGAGTCTCTCGACCACCGTCACGTGCGTGCTGTCACCGCTCGCATCGAGGCTCATCACCACTTCCGTCCAGCCCGGATCGCCGTCGCGGCTCCACTCCCAGCCAATGACGCGCGCCTCCTCGAAGATGGTGACGTGGCCGACACGCCCTTCCGAGGTCACCCGGCCGCCGAGTCTCGGGTCGAGCGTGGACCCGGCGCCGAACCATTTCGCGAAGCCGGAGGTGATTCGTTTCCACGCGTCGGGGACAGGTTGGGGCTACGCCCTGCGGCGAGCGCGCCCGCCATACCCAGTGATCGAGGAGACCGGACTAGGCGAGCGGTCATCGGACATCTTCTCCCGACTCTTGCGACGCCGGGTCGTCTTCCTCGGATCGGCCATCGACGACGCCGTCGCCAACGTGATCGTGGCCGAACTCATCCGCCGCGACGCAGATACACGCCGCCGAAGTGGGACGGATGCGACGACAGATGTCCGAACTGCTCGCCGCAGACACGAATCACACCGTGGAAGAGGTGATGGCCGACACAGAACGGGATCGCTGGATGCCAGCCGAGGAAGCTCTCGCCTACGAACTCATCGACGCCATCGTCTGACGTCCAGCCGGGTTCCCCTCCCCGCAGAGCCGGTATACCCTCGCCGGCCATGCCAGTCGATGCACCAATTGTTGCCGTCGACGTCCCGCTGGTCGGCGATCACCGCCGCAAGCACTGGGCCAAGGTGGTCTACGGCGTCGACGAGACCAAGTCCTCCGGTTGGGCCTTCGTGGGTGATTTCATCAACGACGGCGGGATCCAGGACGTGCCGGCGGGAAGCGTGCTGCTCGCGTACGGCGAGACCGGATCCCGCACCAATCCCAACCCGGAAGCCAGGGTGTACACCGTCAACCCCGATTCCACGCTCTCTCTCGAAGAGGAGGCGTCCGGCCGGGCATGGGCCCGGACGATCCGCGACACCGTCGAGCGGTTGCTCCACACCGACCGGCCCGCCTACCTGGAGTGGCAGACCGACCTGATGACCTTCTCCGACGAAGCCCTCGCCGAGGAGCTCCGACGGCGCGGATGGACGATCGAACGCCCGGAGGAGGCGACATGAAGGCAATACAGATGACGACGACCGGCGGACCGGAAGTCTTGGAATGGACAGAAGTTCCGGACCCCGATCCCGGACCGACCCAAGTCGTGGTCGATGTCGAAGCTGCCGGGCTGAACTTCATCGACACCTACCACCGGACCGGTCTCTACCCGATGACCCTCCCCCTCGTTCCCGGTCTCGAAGGCGCCGGAACGATCTCGGCAATCGGCAACGAGGTGGACGACCTGACGGTCGGCGACCGAGTGGCATGGAGCAGCGGCATCGGGTCCTACGCCCAGCGGGTTGCGGTCTCGGCAGCCCATGTCGTCCCCGTACCGGAGGACGTGTCTTCCGACGTCGCCGCGGCGTCCATGCTCCAGGGTCTCACCGCCCATTACCTCGCGATCGACACCTACCCGCTGGAGCAGGGATCGAAGTGCCTCATACATGCCGGAGCCGGAGGCGTCGGACTGCTCCTCATCCAGATCGCCAAGATGCAGGGTGCCGAGGTGTTCACGACGGTCGGATCGACCGAAAAGGCCGAGCTGGCACGCGCCGCCGGAGCCGACCACGTCATCTTGTATCGCGACGTCGATTTCGGCGACGCGGTGGAAGAAGTCGCCGGTCCGCACGCGCTCGACGTCGTCTACGACGGTGTCGGTCAGACGGTCTTCGACAGGTCGCTCGAGCTTCTCCGACTCCGCGGCATGTTGGTCCAGTTCGGCAACGCCTCTGGAGCGGTGGAGCCTGTCTCTCCCCTGCGGCTCTCCCGGGGCGGCTCGCTGTTCCTCACCCGGCCGACTCTCTTCCATTACGTCTCGACGCGTCCCGAACTGATGGCGCGCGCATCGGATCTCTTCGCCTGGATCGGGTCGGGCGCCCTCCACGTCAGGATCGGAGCCACGTTCCCGATGTCAGACGCCGCAGAGGCGCACCGAGCTCTCGAAGCCCGCAAGACCACCGGCAAGGTGCTGCTGACGCCGCCGGAGTAGAACCTATGCCAACTTCGCCAGGCGCTCGAGGGCTTCGTCGAGGACGGTGTCGGACTTGCAGAACGCAAACCGGACCAACCTCGATCCCTCGTCAGACAAGTGGTAGAACGCCGACGGCGGTATCGCCGCCACGCCGACCTCGGCGATGATGTGCTTGACGAAGCTGACGTCGTCGCCCAGGCCGAAGCGGGTGTGGTCGGCGAGGATGTAGTACGCCCCGTCCGGCGGGCGGACACCGAATCCGAGCGCGGCCAGCCCGGAGACCAGCTTGTCGCGCTTGGCGACGTACATGGCCATGAGATCGGCGTAGTACG
This sequence comes from Acidimicrobiia bacterium, assembly GCA_035544575.1. GTDB lineage: Bacteria > Actinomycetota > Acidimicrobiia > Spongiisociales > ZC4RG35 > DATHWB01. The sequence continues at coordinate 2,637 of DATKEC010000127.1, read as the reverse complement.
AGTCGGGCGCCCGGAGCGCCGCCGCCGCTCCGAACTGCATCGGGTTGGGGGTGGTGAACGTGAGGAACTGCTTGGCCGACCGGACGTTGGCAATCAGGCGTTCGGGTCCGATGGCCCAACCGGTCTTCCAGCCGGTGAGCGAGAACGACTTGCCGATCGAGGAGAGCGTCAGCGTGCGATCCCACATTCCTGTCAGCGTGGCCATGCGGATGTGCGGACGGGCATACGCCATACGCTCATAGACCTCGTCGGTAACCACGATGGCGTCGAACTCAACGGCCAGTTGGGCGATGAGGGTCATCTCCTCGGCGGAGAAGACCTTGCCTGTGGGGTTGTGCGGCGTGTTGACCAGGACGGCCGCCGTCCGCGACGAGAAGGCAGCTCGCAGTTCGTCACGGTCGATGGACCAGTCGGGACTGTGCAACGTCACGTATCGCGGTACCGCTCCCGACAGGGCACAGCCCACCGGATACGCGTCATAGGTCGGCTCGAAGAGGACCACTTCGTCGCCCGGGTCGAAGGTGCCGATGAAGGTGGCGGACAGCGCTTCGGTGCATCCCGATGTCACCGTGACCGACCGATCCGGATCGATGGCCATCCCGGTGTCGGCCAGCCACCGGTCGGCGATCGCCTGCCGGAGCACGGGCAGGCCGATGTACGGGGGGTACTGGTTCGACTCCTCGACCAGGGCACGGATCGCCTCGTCTTTGGCGAATGAAGGTCCTTCCCACGAGGGGTAGCCCTGACCCAGGTCGACGGCTCCGGCTGCGTGCGCGGCGGCGGTGATCTCGGAAAAGATGGAGACCCGAAACGGCTCGAGGCGTTTGGAGACCACGACGGTCAGCCTAGGTCACAGCGAAGATCGCCAGCGGGACGGTCAGCACGCTGAGGAGCGTTCCGCCGAGGACGATGGTTGTCACGCGGTCAGGCATGAGGTCGTGTTCGAGAGCTATGAGCGAGGCGAAGACGGCGGGCGGCATCGCCGCCTGGATCACCACCGCACCCGCCGAGATGTCGTCCAGCGCAAAGAGTGTGACCAACCACGCCGCCGCCACCGGCTGCACAACCAGCTTGGCGGTCAGTGCTCTCGCCGCCACACCGTCGAGGCGGGGGATGCCCATGCCCGCCAGTTGGATACCAAGCGTCACCAGCATCAACGGAATCATCGCCTGGGCAGTGAGGGCCACCGGTCTGTCCAGCACGGGTGGCAATTCGACCTCAGCGACGTTCAGCAGGACCGCGGGAATGACGGCGAGAAACATGGGGGCTGAGATCGCACGCCGAGCTGCCGCTCCCAGCGAGTGGTCGACGCCCGTCGCTGACGCCACGCCGACGAGCAGCCCCGAGATGTTGATGATCACCATCAGCAGGGCGGCCACCGGCAGGGCTTCTGCGCCAAACGTGAAGACGACGACGGCCAGGCCGTAGTTGCCGACGTTGCCGTAGATGGATGTCGTGAGGACTGCCGCGTTCTCTTCGCGGCTACGGCCGGTGAGCCGGGAGCTGGCCCACCCGGCGAGTCCCGAGATCACGAGGGCTCCGACCGCCGCCGCCACCACGCGGATCACCACGTCGGCTTCGAGCTCCGCACGAAAGAGGGCATCGAAGACGAAGGCCGGACCAAAGACCCAATACGCCAGCTTGGACGGGGTGGCCGGATCCACGTCGAACGTCCGCCCCACGGTGAAACCCAAGCCGACGACGATCGCCACCGGCCCGAGGATGTTGAGGAAGATCTCTCCCACGTCAGCCGCCGGACACGGCCAACTCGGCTTCGGCGGGGATCGGCTCGTTCCACTCACCTTCGAGGTACCGGTGTGGAAGACGCACGGGTCGGGGCCCGTGGGTGTGACCCCGGGCCATGCGTGTCGCTCCCTCGTGTGGCAGGGCGTCACGATCCAGTTCGGACAACACCGCGGCGAGTTCGTCGAGATCCTCGACCACGGACAGGCGACGGCGGACGTCTGGACCGGTCGGGTAGCCCTTGAGGTACCACCCGGTGTGCTTGCGAAACGAGCGGATCCCGGTGAACAGATCGAACCATTCGACGAGGAGCCGAGCGTGGGTCGCCATCACTTCTGCCACCTCGCCGAGCGTGGGGACCGACACGGTGAGGTCGCCTGCGAACGCCCGGGCGAGATCCCCGAAGAGCCATGGCCGTCCCAGGCAGCCCCGACCGACGATCACCCCGTCACAACCCGTCTCGTCGACCATCCGGATTGCATCGGAGGCCTCCCAGATGTCGCCGTTGCCGAGCACGGGGACCGACAGCGCGTCCTTCAGCCGGGCGATGGCCGACCAGTCCGCCGATCCGGAGTAGAGCTGTTCGGCTGTCCTGGCGTGCAGTCCCACCGCGGCGGCACCTTCGGCTTCCGCCACCCGCCCGGCATCGAGATACGTGAGATGGTCGTCATCGATTCCTTTGCGGTACTTCACCGTGATCGGGACCGAGCCGGCGTTGCCCACCGCCGCCCGCACGATGCCGGCGAACACGTCCAGCCGGTACGGAAGGGCCGCCCCTCCGCCGTGGCGGGTGATCTTCGGCGCCGGACATCCGAAGTTGAGATCGATGTGATCCGCGCCACGCTCGGAGGCGAGCATTGCGACAGCGGCGCCGACCGACTCCGCCGATGTCCC
>DATKEC010000126.1:0-41095 GCA_035544575.1 Acidimicrobiia bacterium | reverse complement strand
CCCCCGAACGTGGTGCCGTGTGAACCCACCCTCCAGCCATCGAGTAGGTCGGCAGAGGATCCGTAGGCAGACAGGGGCAGCCCGTTGGCGATGCCCTTGCCCAGGGCGAGGATGTCGGGATCGATCGGATAGTGATCGGTTGCGAACCACTCCGCGGTCCGTCCGAATCCGGTCTGGACTTCGTCGAAGATCAGCAGAATTCCGTGCTCGTCACAGATTCGCCGCAACTCAATGAGGAATTGCACCGGTGCCGGGTAGTAGCCGCCTTCGCCCTGGACCGGCTCGACCAGCATCGCCGCCACGTTGTGAGGGGCGACCTCATGGCGGAACAACAGCTCGAGTTCGTTGAGCGAGTGCGCCACCGCGTCATCTTCGGTCAGGCCCCAGCGGTACGGGTGGGGGAAGGGAGTGATGAAGGTCGAGCCGAGAACCGGGTGATACCCGTCGCGGTACTTGCTGTTCGACGTCGTGTAGGCGACCGCGCCCATCGTCCGACCGTGAAACCCGCCGCGGAAGGCGATGACCGCCTGACGTCCGGTCATCTTGCGGGCAAGCTTCACGGAGGCTTCGACGGCCTCGGCGCCCGAGTTGGCGAATCCGAACTTTTCGATCCCCGCGGGTGTGATCGCTCGCAGACGCTCGGCGGCTTCGACGATCGGTTCGTACCGGAAGACACACCCCGAGTGCATCACCTTGTCGATCTGGGTGTGGGCGGCGGCGACCACCGCCGGGTGGTTGTGGCCGAGGTTGGTGACAGCGGTTCCGCAGGCGAAGTCTGCCCACCGATGGCCGGCGGCATCCCGGATCCAGATTCCCTCTGCCCGTTCGATGACGAGATCGGTGTCGAACGCGATGACAGGAGCGATGAGGTCTTCGTGTCGTGAAATGAGTTCGTGCATGGGTTCTCCTTGGTGGCGGACGGACGACGAGACGCCCGCCCTTACGGAGCGGCGAACAGCGCCTTGCGCTCCCGGCACGGGTTTGGCACGAACATGGACGTCATTCTGCCAGAGACCGCGCGGCGGTCTGAGTGCGACGCTCAGCCCAGCGGGCGCGTGAATGTGACCCCGCGGCCATCGATCACCTCGCCGACGACCCGGGACCCGGCGTCGGCGGTGGCTGTCAGGGCGGCATCGGTGTCGTGGGGATCGACCACCAGACAGAACCCGATTCCCAGATTGAAGGTTTCGGCCATGTCGCTCCAGGCGACCGGCCCGCGCTGGGCGATCACGGTGAAGACCGACGGCATGTCCCACGAGGAGGGGTCGAGCTCGGCTCCGCAGCCTTCGGGCAGGGTGCGGGGAAGATTGGCGGGCAATCCTCCCCCTGTGATGTGGGCGGCCCCCTTCACCCGGCCTGCGCCGATCGCAGCCTGGACATGAGGCCAATAGAGCACCGATGGCCGGGTCAGAACCTCGCCGAGGGTGGCATCCTCGCCGGGCATCGGCGAAGACAGGTCGTCGCCGGCGAAGATGCGGCGGACGAGTGAGAAGCCGTTCGATCTGAGGTTGGGTGACGCCAGCCCGATGATCCGATCCCCCGGTCGGATGTCGTTGCCGTCGATCTGCTCCCCGTACTCGACGACGCCGAGCGCCGCTCCGGCCAGATCCACGTCGTCGACCCCCATCACTCCGGGGTGCTCCGCGGTTTCACCTCCCACCAGGGCCGCCCCGGCAACGACACACGCCTCGGCGATCGAAGCGACGATGGCGGTGTCCCGTTCCGGTTGAAGCGAGCCCACCGCCAGGTAGTCGACGAATGCCAGCGGTCGGGCGCCGGACGCGGCGAGATCGTCGACGCACATGGCCACCAGATCGTGGCCGACCCCGCCCCAGCGTCGGGTGGCCGCCGCCAGGGCGAGCTTGGTCCCGACCCCGTCGGTGGACATCATCAGGACGGGACGACGGAGACCGGGCGGCAGTTCGACCCCGGCGGCGAAGCCTCCAAAGCTTCCGACGACACGGTCGTTCCATGTGGCGGTGACGATCGCCGAGATGGCGTCCACGTGGCGGTCGGCCCCTTCGAGGTCGACTCCGGCCTCGCGGTACGACGTCATGGCCCGGCAGGCTCGAGGACGAACTTGCCTTGGGCGTCGGAGACGTCGGTGGGGTATTCGCCGGTCAGACACGCGGTGCAGAACCCGTCAAGCGGCGCGCCGGTCCCCATGACCAGACCATCGATGGACAGGTATCCGATCGAGTCGACTTCGAGGAACTCGGCGATCTCTTCGACCGTCATCGTGGCGGCCAACAGGCGCGACTGGTCGGAGGTGTCCATTCCGTAGAAGCACGGCCATCGATAGGGCGGCGAGGAGACTCGCAGATGAATCTCGCTGGCACCCGCCTTGCGGACCATCTCGATCAACTGGCGCGTGGTCGAACCGCGCACGATCGAGTCGTCGACGAGCACGACCCGACGGCCGGCGAAAGTCGACGGGATCGGGTTCAGCTTCAACCTGATCCCCCGATCCCGCAGCATCTGGCTCGGTTCGATGAACGTCCGCCCGACATAGCGATTCTTCACGAGTCCGTCGGCGTAGGGGATGCGGGAGACCTCGGAATAGCCTTGAGCGGCGGGGATGCCTGACTCCGGCACCGGCACGACGACATCGGCGAGGACTGGATGCTCGGCGGCGAGGTTGCGTCCCATCTGCTGACGAGCCGAAAAGACGTTCTTGCCGTACAGGTGAGAGTCCGGTCGTGCGAAGTACACGAACTCGAAGACACACAGGCCCGGTTCGGCGTCCTCGAACGGGCGAAACGAGCGCAGCCCCGTGCTGTCGATCGTGACCATCTCGCCGGGTGACACCTCGCGGAGGAAGTCGGCTCCGACCAGGTCCAGTGCCGCGGTCTCGGAGGCCAGGACCCAGCCTCCCGCCGGGAAGCGACCGATACAGAGTGGTCGGAAGCCTCGCGGGTCGCGCACGCCGACGAGGTGGCCCTGGTCCATCACGACGAGGGAGAACGCTCCTTCGAATTCGCCGAGCACCCTCCGCATCGCCATCTCGAGACCGCGCTGGTCGCCGCGTTCGTCATCGACCTGGCGGGCGATGGCCTCGAGCATCAGATCCGAGTCGGTCGAGGCGCGACCGTCGCCGTATCGCTCGGCGAGTGCGCGGGTGTTGGTGAGGTTGCCGTTGTGACCGAGCGCGATCGACGTTGCGCCCTTCTGGCGGTGGACAGGCTGGGCGTTCTCCCACGACGACGAGCCGGTCGTCGAATACCGGGTGTGGCCGATGCCGATGTGACCGTCGAGGCCGGCGAGATCCGCCTCGTCGAAGACGTTGGCGACGAGGCCAAGATCCTTGACCACGGTCACGGTCTCTCCGGCGGTGGTGGCGATGCCGGCCGACTCCTGGCCGCGATGTTGCAGCGCGAACAATCCGAAGTACGTGATGTTGGCGGCCCGCTCGCCTGGGGCGAAGACACCGAAGACGCCGCAGGCCTCACCGGGGGCATGGAGTTCCAGTTCTGGTCGGCGTTCAGGCCCGGTCACTGCGAGGAGCTTACCGCTGACGTCCGTCACCTCCGGACGCTGCTTGGATGAGGAGATGCCGGCATGGTGCTTCGTGTGTGATGCCCCGGTCGACGCAGACGTGTGCCCGACGTGCGGTCGACCACCCACGCAGGTCGAAGAGCCCGACGACCGCAGCCTCCGACCCCCATGGTGGGCGAGGATCCCGCGTCGCACCTGGGTGACCGGGGCGATGATCGTCGTCGTCCTGCTCTACACGCTCTTCGAGTCGGGGTTCCGGCTCCTGGACTGACGCTCTGTTCACCCGAATTCGGGCGGTCGCTTCTCTCGGACTGCCCTGACCCCCTCGGCGGCGTCGGCGCCCAGCCAGCCGAGAAACTCGAGGGCGAGGGAGGCGTCGAAGGCCGGAAAGGCGGCTCGCAGCCAGTGGTTGAGCGACCGCTTCGTCCATTGAATGGCGGTCTGGCTCCCTTCGGCGAGCTTGACGGCGATCGCAGTGGCTTCCTCTCGCAACATGTCGTCTTCGACCACCTTTGCCACCAGGCCGAGCCGCTCTGCCTCGGTGCCGTCGATCGGGTCGTTGGTGAGGAGGTGGTACTTCGCCTTGGCCATGCCGATGAGTAGCGGCCACAACACGACCGCATGGTCGCCCGCGGCGACTCCGATGCCGACGTGTCCGTCGAGCAGACGGGCGCTGCGCCCCGCGATCGGGATGTCGGCGAGGAGGCCAGCTGCCAGTCCGGCTCCGACCGCGACGCCGTTGATCGCCGAGACGATCGGCTGGGGACATTCGACGATGTTGCGCACCAGCTCGCCCGCCTCGCGCATGATCCTGGCCACATGGCTGTGGTCCGACATGATGTGTTCGAGCAACTCGAAATCGCCGCCGGCCGAGAACGTCCGTCCCTCAGCCCGGAGCAGGACGCAGCGGACGGAGTCGTCGCGGGCGATGTCGGTCCACACCTCGGTGATCTCCCGATGCCCCTCGATGCTGACCGAGTTCACCGGTGGATTGTCCAGGATGATCTCGAGCACACCCTGGTGCGGTCGCTCGAAGCGAAGTGTCCTGTAGGCGGCGTAGGCGGTCATGGACGCCGCAACCTACCCCGGTACCGCCAGACGCCGAGGATTCACGGCTCCGGCCGTCTGGGTGCCGCCCCGCTGAGTAGGTTCCCGACATGGCGCGCGGAGCCCAAACGTTCCTGTTCACCGATATCGAGGGGAGCACCCGGCGGTGGGCGAATGGCGACGCGATGGCCGCACTTCTCGTCCAGCATGACGAGATCGTCTACGGGGCGACGCTTGGTCACGATGGCCGAGTCGTCAAACACACCGGCGATGGAGTGTTCGCTGCCTTCGCCTCTGCGCACGATGGGGTCGCCACGGCGGTGGCGATCCAGCGCGCAGCCTCCGGCCTGCTTCTCGATTCTGAGCCAGTTCGTATCCGGATGGGACTCCATGCCGGATCGGCCATCGATCGGGATGGTGACCTCTTCGGGCTCGAAGTCACTACCGCCGCACGGATCATGTCGGCCGCCCATGGTGGTCAGATCGTCGCGTCGGATCCCGTGCGTGCGCTGGCCGCATCCCAGGGCAGCGTCGAGTTCATCCCCCTGGGTGCCCACCGATTGAAGGATCTGGCCGAGCCTCGAGAGTTGTACCAGGTGTCTGCTGCGGGCCTGGAGAAGAGGTTTCCACCGTTGCGGACCCTCGAGACCGTTCAGCACAACCTGCCGGTCCAACTCACATCGTTCATCGGTCGCGAGGAGGAAGTTCAGGAGGTCGGCGGCCTCGTCCGTGATCATCGGCTCGTCACCCTCACCGGAGTGGGCGGGACCGGGAAGACCCGTCTCAGCCTGCAGGTCGCTGCGGAGTTGGCCGATCGATTCGCCGACGGGGTCCGATATGTGGAACTGGCGGCGGTGACAGATGCCGACGCGGTTCCGGCCGCCGTCGCGGCCGTGCTAGGGATCCGGCACGAACCCGGACAACCGGATGCCGTTCGGGATCGCGTCATCGACCAACTGCGCGGCCATAAGGTCCTGCTGGTCTTCGACAACTGTGAGCACCTGCTCGGGAGCGTTTCGGGCCTCGTCGCCGACATCCTCTCCCTGGCTCCTGACGTCAAGGTCCTGACGTCCAGCCGCGAAGGCCTCGGACTGCGCGGCGAGCGTATCGCGCAGGTGACGTCGCTGGAGGTTCACAACGATCCGGAGTCCGAGGCGGTCCGGTTGTTTCTCGACCGGGCGCAGGCGGTCGCACCGCAGTTGGCGTGGAATGAGGGGACGCGGGAACACATCGTGCGGATATGCGAGTTGCTCGACGGCATCCCGCTCGCCATCGAACTGGCCGCGGCCCGAGCCCGAGTTCTCTCACCGGAACAGATCGCCGCTCGACTCGATGACCGGTTTCGGCTTCTCACCGGCGGGTCCCGGGCTGCGGTGCCCAGACACCGGACCTTGGAGGCGACCGTCGATTGGAGCTATCGGCTGCTGACCGAGCACGAGCGTCGTCTGTTCGAACGACTGTCGGTCTTCGTGGGAGGGTTCACGCTGGAGGCCGCCGAGGGGGTGGGCGCCGGGGACGGAATCGACTCCGGCGCGGTCCTCGACGTGCTCACCGGCCTCGTGGACCGTTCGATGGTGCTGGCCGAACAGGGACAGTCCGGGGTCTCGCGCTACCGGATGCTGGAGACCCTGCGTGCTTTCGGGTTCAGGCGGCTTTCGGACTCGGACGACGTGGAAGCATGGAAAGACCGTCACGTGGCCTACTTCGCCGACTGGTTGGAGCGCGTCGATGTGTTCGGGTGGGATCTCTTCGAATCCGCCCGGCCGCTGGCCGCCGAGCGGGGGAATCTGGCAGCCGCAGTCGAGTGGGCCCAACAGCGCGGGACGGACAATGTGTCCGGTCTGGCGGTGGGTCTGGCGCTGGACCGTCACGTCAATCTGGGTGATCCGCACGAGGCATTGGCCATGATCGACCTCGCCTCGTCCCACACCCCCGCGGGGGACGGCTTTGCGTTGCGAGTGCGGGCAACCCGGGCGCGAATCGTTCATGCCCTTGGCCGGATCACCGAGTTCCTCGCCGAGTCCTCCGCCATCGCCGAGGCAACCGGAGGAGCCGACGATGCCGACGCCGTGTGGTGCCTGTCGCGGATCGCTGTCGTTCACGCCTTCGATCCTGAACTCGACCCCGTCGATGGCCGGCGATGTCAGCTCGCGCCGTCGAACGGTCGCATTCCCTGTCCGACGGCGAGCAGTTCCTCGCCCTTCAAAGCCAGGCCTGGTGTTCCCTTTGGGCAGGCAAGCCCAGAGAGACCGCGAAGTTGCTGGAGCGATCGGTCGAGATCGGTCGTCGCCTCGATGCAGCGGCTGTGATCGGGGCCCTGTCGCACCTCGTGGTCGCGGCGATGACCGTCGATCAGCGGGATGGAACGGACCTCACCTCGGCGGTGGAGGACGAGCTGCTCGAAGTCTGGGAGCAGGGCGGGAGGTCGCATGACCCCGAGTATCTGTTGTGGTCGGGGATCCGCCGTGGATGGTGGGACCTGGTCGATGGGGAACTCACCCGGCTGCTTCCGACCCAGCACGGCATCCTGAAGAGATGGGTGCTGATGCCGCTCGCCGTGTTACGAATGATGAAGGGAGACCTGGACGGGGCGGAAGAAACCTTAGATCACATGTCGACCCTCGGCCCGATCCGCCGCTGGCATCACGACTACTACCCCACGCGCGCCGAGATCTCGGCCTGGCGCGCTGATGTGGCGGCGACGGACTCCTGGGTCGAAGCCCATCGCGCGGTGCCGGTCGGTGCGTCCGAGCGCATCCTGCGACTCGCCGGCCTGCGGGCGCTGGTCCGGGCGCGTGTCGACGGCGGCGACCAGGAGGGCGCAGAGGCGGCGCTCGAAGAGATGCGCCAGATCCACGCAGAAGGGGGTGTCATGCCGGCCGTGCAGCTGGGTTCGCCGGACTTCTACCTGGCGAGCGCTGAGGCGGAATTCACGAGACTGACCGGTCCTGACCCGGCTCTTTGGCGTACGGCCGAGGGCTTGGCGGTGTGGGTCTATTGGAAGCACTACTGCCGGGTTCGCGCCCTCGAAGCTCGTCACGGGCTGGGTGAGGATGTGAGAAGTGAAGCAGCCGAGCTCCGCACAGCCCTGCACGAACTCGGTGCTCGAGGTCTCATGCATCTTCTCGACCACACCACCTGACCGCTGTGCTGTTCAACTCGATCCGCCATGCGCGCTTCGAGAACGTCTGCGGCGATCCGGTGCGAGGTGGCGGCGGAGGGCGATGAACGGGATGAGACCCAGCGTGGCGACACCGAAGCCGGTGAACGCGGCCGCGGCGTAGCCGTCCCTGATCGCCTCGCTCACGGCGGCATTGGGGACGGCCTCGGAGGCGAGCACCTCCCGCACCACCTCGACATCGCCGACGGCGGAGCCGACGACCGCGAGGATCACGGCGCCGCCCATCGCCGAGCCGAGTGTGAAACCCTGATTGCGAAAGAACTGGTGCGCCGCCGACGATCGGCCGATCTCCGACGAGTGGCTGACCGAGCGCAACAGCGTCAGACCGGCGTTCGTCCCCATCCCCACTCCGATCGCCGCCACCGCCATGAGACCGAGGATGACGGCGAGCGGTGCATCGAAGGTGACGGCGACGCCGAGGACGCCGAGGGTGGGTGCGGTGAACCCGAAGCCGATGCCGATGACGCTGGTCTCAGCCATCCGATCGAGCAGTCGCGACGACAGATTTGCTCCGACGGTCCAACCGATGACGAAGAAGAACACCGACCACGCCGTCAACACCTCGGACGCTCCCCGCCCGCCGCGCACATACAGCGTCAGGAAGGAACTGAGAGCCACGGCCCCGGTCACCAACAGCGCCAAAGAAACCGCCAAGGTCGAAAACGGCTGGGAGACGAGGTGGCGGGTGCGCAGGACCGGGTCGGCGGTGCGCCGGATGTGAGCCCACAGGGCGGCGCCCGTGACGATGCCGGCTCCGAGCCACAGCAGGGAGCGGAGACCGAGCGTGTCGACCGCCATCAGCAGGAATGTGTTGAGAGTGAGAACGCCAATCACCCCGACGACATCCACCCGACGGGAGTGCGTGTTCTCGATCTGGCCGGGCATCACTTTCCAACCCGCCGCCAGGGCGATGAGACCGAGCGGGATGTTGACGAGGAAGATCCAGCGCCAGTCGAGCGTCGTCAGCATGAAGGCGGCGATCCCAGGCCCGGCGACTCCCATGACCCCCCACACGGTGGCGTTGGCGGCAAACGCCCGTCCGACGAGATGAGACGGGTAGATCAGGGCGACGGCGGCGATACCGATGGCGATGATGACTCCGCCACCGGCGCCGTGGATGAGACGGGCAATGATCATGATCGGCATCGAGCCGACGAACGAAGCCATCACCGCCCCGGTGACGAACACCGCGATGGCGATGCGGAACACCGCTCTGATGCCGTAGCTGTCGATCAATGGACCCGCCACCACGGTGGCCACACCGGCCATCAGCAGGTAGCCGGTGACCATCCACGGGAGCAGGTGGACGTCGCCGAGCTCGGCGGCCACCTGCGGGAGCGCCGCGCTCACCGCCAGACCTTCGAATGCCGCCAACGCCACCATCGTGTAGATCGCCACTGACGCGGGGAGCAGCTCCCGGGAGAGAACACTGGTGGGTCGGCATGTCACAGCAGGCGAAGCCTACGACTCGCATCGACGGTCGAGTCTGGCGGCCGTCTTCAGTCGCCCATGCACACGCCGAGGTGGCGGGCCGACTCGACCCACGGATGATCGAGCGGCACCGTCTTACGCCGGCCCGCCACCTCCTCCAGGGGGATGGGTACGGCCTGACCGTTCTGCAGGGCGATCATCACGCCGGTGGTGCCGCCGGTGATGACGTCGGTGGCAGCGGTGCCGAGCTGGGTGGCGAGCAGACGGTCGGCCATGGTCGGCGTTCCGCCGCGCTGGACGTGACCGAGGATGGTGACCCGCGCCTCGAGTCCGGTGAGATCCTCGAGACGGGCGGCGAGGTCTTCGGTGGAGCGAGCTTGAACGTGGTGGAACTCATCGAGTTCGGCTCGCAGCTCGGTGTCGTCGCCCTCGTCATCCATGGCATCGATCGCCGAACGGATCTCGTCGTGCCTGGTCCGGTCCTTCGCAGACATCGCACCTTCCGCCACTGCCACGATCGAGAAGTTCGATCCGGCGGCCTTTCGCTGCAGGATCGACTCGGCCACCGACTCCATCTTGTGGGGAATCTCGGGTATGAGAATGGCGTCTGCTCCGCCGGCGAGACCTGAGCCGAGGGTGAGCCAGCCGGTGTTGTGGCCCATGATCTCGGTCACCATGATCCGGTGATGAGAATGCGCCGTCGAGTGCAGCCGATCGATCGCTTCGGTGGCGATGGTCAGGGCCGTGTCGAAGCCGAATGTCGTATCGGTGCCGACGACGTCGTTGTCGATCGTCTTCGGGAGTGCGACGACCGGGACGCCGACGTCGTGCAATCGCAACGCGTTCTTCATCGTGCCGCCACCGCCGATGCAGACGAGGGCTGCCATGTCATGGTTGGCGACGACTTGTTGGATCATCGGACGCATGTCGATCCTGGAGCCGTCGCCCATGTCGACCTTGTGGACTTTCACCCGTGATGTCCCCAGGATCGTCCCGCCCCTGGTGAGAATCCCCGACAACGTGTCGCCGTCCAGGCGGATGTGACGGTTCTGTATCAGCCCCGAGAACCCGTCCCGGAACCCGATGACGTGCATGTCGTAGCGGCGCTGGGCGGCCTTGCCGACGGCCCTGATCGCGGCATTCAACCCGGGCGAGTCACCGCCGGCGGTGAGTATTCCGATCGTGTTGGGCACGAGTCGAGATTAGGCGGCGGCGACTCACCAACTGGCGTGGACGAAACCGTCGCCCAGCTCGCCGCCGGTTCCGTCGCCGCTCCAACGCACGACACCGTCGTCGGCTGTGTAGATGAGGAAGGTGCCGCTGGGATCGAAGCCGCCGAGCCGGGCGCCGGGTTCGATCGGGACCTCGTCTACCAGACCGCCGTCGGGTGTGAACACGAGGAGCGAAGTGGCGGCTGCATCGGGCCGTGCCCGTACGACGAGCAGCTCACCGCTGGATCCGCTGGCGAGACCCGCCAGCGCCCACCCGTCGAGCTCGCTCATTGCGACCGTGGTGTCCTCGCCGCTTGCGATGACGAGAGTGCGGAGCAGCACCGAGCCGTCGGCATCCTCGAGCCAGCGGACGGTACCGCCGTCGGGGCTCCAAGCCGCGTTGGAGATCGGGAAGCGCTCGAGTTCCAGCGTGAAGTCCGATCTCGGGTCGTCGAGAGCGGCGATCTGGAGCTGGTATCCGAGGAAGGCCACGGTCTGGGACGCCGGGGCGGGCGCGGCCGACCAGAAGAATCGTTGGTCGTCCGAGTCGCGTGCGATTTCGAGCGGGAGTTCTGACGGTTCGAGAACATGGATCAGGCCGGCGGCAGGTTCGCAACACTCGCTGATGACGATGTGCGAGCCGTCGAAGGTCCGCCAGGCGGCGTCGATGGCGTTCACGCACGCCGAGCACTCGGCATCGGCGACATCCTCGGCCGTTGCGACCTGGCCGAGTGAGCGAATCACCGTCCCGCTCGCGGTGTCCACCTCGACAGCTTCGTAGTCCGAGGTCACTCCGATCCATGTGGCCGGGCGGCCGTCGTCGAGGATGGCGCGTCCTTCGTCGTCCACCGGCTGGGTCGTACTCGTGGTGGTCGTCGGTGACGTGGTCGTCGGCGACGTGGTTGTTGGGGTGGTCGTCGTGGCTTCTATCGACGTGGTCGTTTCTGCGGGGATGGTGGTGCTCGGTGCGTCCGACGAACAGGCGCCGACGAGAGCGAGGACCACCACGAGGACACGGGATGGGGCGTTCCGCGGCATGGTGATTGGACGCCGCTGAGCGCCGGAGAGTTTCATCGGAGCCGGCGCGGGATGGAATCGGTGTACGCCTCGGCCGCTTCGGAAAGGGCGATGTCGCACGTCCCGTCGGGCGACCTCAGGATGATCCGGTCGCCTCCGAAAGTTCCCAGCCGTACGGCCGGCACGCCGGCGGCGGCCGCCAACGACGCGGCGTCGAAACCCGGGTCGAGCGCCGCCAGCAGCAAATGAGGGGCCTCGGAGAACGCGAGCCGCCAGTCGTCGACGGAGATCTCGGCTCCGACCTCGGACCTGATGCAGATCTCGGCGAGCGCCACCGCCAGTCCGCCGTCCGAGACGTCGTGGAGTGCGGCCGTGCCGCGGGCGGCCAGTCGTCGGGCGAGCGCGATCACCGCGGTCGCCATGTCAGGATCGGCCCCCATCGGTCGTCCCCCCAGGTGGCCGTGGATGACGCGTTCGAGGGACGACCCGGCCAAGTCGATGGCGGGAGGGCCGAACATCCACACGTCCATGCCGCTCGCCGCGGCGTCGAGGCGCGGCGGCCGGTCCGGCATCGGCTCGGCCATTCCCAGCAGCCCGACCACCGGCGTGGGATGGATGTCGACGCCGTCGGTCTCGTTGTAGAAGCTGACGTTCCCGCCGACCACCGGAACACCCAGATGCTCACACGCCGCCGAGATGCCTTCGATCGACTGGCGGAACTGCCACATCACCTCGGGCTTCTCGGGGTTGCCGAAGTTCAAGTTGTCGACGACTGCCATCGGTTCCGCGCCGACCACCGCGACGTTGAGCGCCGCCTCGTAGACCAGTCGCTCGGCGCCCCGGAAAGGGTCGAGGAAGCACAGGCGGCCGTTGCCGTCGGTGGACACGGCGAGCCCCTTGTCGGTGCCCTTCAACCGGAGCAGTGACCCGTCGTGACCCGGTCCGACCACCGTGTCGAGAAAGAGCATGTGGTCGTATTGCTGGAACGCCCACGCCGCCGAGGCGATCGATGGGTCGTCGAGGAGGGCCAGCAGAACCGAGCCCAGGTCCGGCGCCTCGGAGTGGTCGAGCGTGTCGGCCCACCTCGGCCGGAGCCATGCCGGTTCTGCCGCCGGCCGGTCGTAGCGGGGGGCGGCCTCGGAGAGCGAGGCGGCCGGCACCTCCGCGACCAGTTCGCCCTGGAAGCGGATGCGGAGTGTGTGGCCGGCCGTGACCGTGCCGACCACGCGGGCGTCGATCTCCCACTTGGAGGCAACCGCCAGCACGTCGTCCACTCGGGATGGCTCCACGAACGCCATCATCCGCTCCTGGGATTCGGACATGAGCAGCTCGGCCGCCGTCATCCCCGACTCGCGGACGTGGACCGCGTCGAGATCGACATCCATACCCATCCCGGCCCGAGCCGCCGGCTCGGAGGTGGCACAGGACAGCCCAGCGGCGCCCAGATCCTGGACACCGACGACGAGACCTCTGGCGTACAACTCGAGACAGGCTTCGATCAGCTTCTTCTCCTCGAAGGGGTCGCCGACCTGGACCGAGGGGCGCTTGGCTCCGGATTCGTCGTCGAAGGAGGCAGAGGCGAGCACGGAGGCGCCACCGATGCCGTCGCGGCCGGTGGGTTTGCCGAGGAGCAACGCCAACGAGCCGGCGGACCCGGCCGTGCCGAGGACGAGCTGCTCGCGGCGCATGATCCCCAGGCACATCACGTTCACCAAGGGATTGGCCGAGTAGCACTCGTCGAAGGCGACCTCGCCGCCGACGGTGGGAACCCCGACGGCGTTGCCGTAGCCCGCGATCCCGGCGACCACGCCTCCGAACAGGTACCGGTTCTTGGGGATGTCGAGGGGGCCGAAGCGGATCTGGTCCCAGAGAGCGATCGGCCGCGCCCCCATCGTGAAGACGTCACGCAGGATGCCTCCCACCCCGGTGGCCGCACCCTGGTACGGCTCGACGAAGGACGGGTGGTTGTGACTTTCGATCCGGAGGGCCGCCAGCCAACCGTCGCCGAGATCGACCACCCCGGCATTCTCGCCCGGACCGACCACCACCCACGGCGCCTCGGAGGGGAACCGACCAAGGTGTGAACGGGAGGACTTGTACGAACAGTGTTCGGACCACATCACCGAATACATCGCCAGTTCCGCGGTCCGGGGCTCGCGCCCCAGGATGTCGATGACCGAGTCGTACTCTCCATCGGTCATCCCGAGCGCCCGGTGGACGGCGGTCTGTTCAGACATTCGACGTGGCCCGGACCGAAGCCAGGAAGCCCTCCAGGAGGATCCGCCCGTCCACAGAGCCGAGCATCGACTCGGTCGCGCGTTCGGGGTGCGGCATGACCCCCGCTACGTTGCCTGCCGCGTTGGCGACGGCGGCGGCTCGATCCTGGGATCCGTTCGGATCACCGACGTAGCGGACCACGACCCTGCCCTCGCCCGCCGGGTCCACCCAGTTCCCTTCATAGGAGTTGAGAGGGATCATCAGCCGCTGCCCGAGGCGGGCGGCGGCGGTGAGCACGGTTGCAGTGTCGGTCACCTCCACCTCGATCATTCGGCAGATGAACGCCAGATCCCGGTTGGCGATGAGGGCGCCGGGGAGCAACCCGGCCTCGCACAGGATCTGGAATCCGTTGCAGATCCCGAGTACGGGCCGGCCGCTCTCGGCCATGGACTGCACGCTTGCCATCACCGGCGAGAACCGAGCGATGGCCCCGGTGCGAAGCGCATCGCCATGGGCGAAACCGCCTGGCAGGACGACCGCATCGGCCCCGGCCAGATCTGTGTCGCGATGCCACACGAGTTCGGCTTCGCCTCCCAGCGCCCGGATGGCGTGAACGACGTCGTGCTCGCAGTTCGAACCAGGGAAGACCACTACTGCGACGCTCACGCGTGCACCGTGATCTCGTAATCCTCGAGTACCGGGTTGGCGAGGAGCTGGTCACACATCGCCGCCACCTGTTGACGCACCGTTTCGGGTTCTTCCCCGTCGATCTCGAGGTGGATGGTTCGATCGATCCGCAACGATCTCACTCCGGAGTGGCCGAGGTCGGCGAGGGCACGGGCGACGGTGGCTCCATGCGGATCGGCGATCACCGCCCGGCGCCGAATCGTGACGGTCACGTTCATGCTCCGGCCTCTCCCACGTAATCCTCGAATCCCTGTCCGGTGATCCGCTCGAACGCCTCCAGGTAGCGGGCTCTCGTCCCGACGACCACGTCGGCGGGTAGCTCTGGTGCGGGCGGGGAGTGATCCCAGCCCGAGGCATCCAGCCAGTCCCTGACGTACTGCTTGTCGAAGCTGGGCACAGCCGCGCCTGGCCGCCACTCCTCTGCCGGCCACCACCGCGACGAGTCCGGCGTCAGCACCTCGTCGACGAGCGCCAGATCGCCTTCGATGAATCCGAACTCGAACTTCGTGTCCGCCAGGATCACGCCCCGGCTGGCGGCATGGTCGGCGGCGGCCACGTATAGCGCGACCGATCTGTCGCGGACCTCGGCGTAGGCGCCTTCGCCGACCAGGGCACAGGCATCGGCCTCGCTCAGATTCTCGTCATGACCCGTGGCGGCTTTCGTCGCTGGTGTGAACACAGGAGCGGGAAGACGTTCGGCTTGGCGGAGGCCGCTCGGCAGGCCTTCGGTCGTGGGTCCGCCTCCGGTCTGGTACTCCCGCCACGCCGAGCCATAGAGGTAGCCGCGAACGACGCATTCGATGGGAAGCACGTCGGCTCGCCTCACCACCATCGCCCGTCCTGCCAAGTCCGCCCGCTCGACCGTGCTCAACCCGAGGCCGGACAGGTCGGTGGTGATGAAGTGATGGGTGGTCGCGAGGAGATCGAAGAAGAAGAGCGAGAGGCCCGTCAGCACCCGACCCTTGTCGGGGATCGGCGTCGAGAGGATGACGTCATAGGCAGACACGCGATCGGTGGCCACGAAGAGCAGGTGGTCGGCATCGACCTCGTAGATCTCCCGGACCTTGCCGGAGGCGACGTGAGGTAGTGCCGGCACGTGTCGACACGCTAGCGGTGTCCCGTCCGGCTCCAGGTCAGCGTGCAGTCAGCTCCCGGATCCAGGGGGCGCCCGTGCGAACGTTGGCCGGGATCGAGATGCTGAAACAGGATCCGCCGAGGAGCTCTGATTGGCGGTACTCCGCGGTCCCACCGTGGGCCACTGCCACGGCACGAACGATCGCCAGCCCAATTCCCAGTCCGGGGTTGGTCGAGTCGAGACGCCGCGCTCCGCGGTCGAACTGGTTCCACACCGATGTCAGATACTTGGTCGGCACACCCGGACCATCATCATGAATTTCGATTGTGAGTGTCCCCCCCTGGACGTCGGTCCGGAGGTGGACGCGATCCCCGCCGTACTTGCGGGCGTTGGAGAGCAGATGTCCGACGGCTTGCTCGACGCGGTCGGCGTCGACATGGAGTGTGTGATCGTCGACATCGGACGTGAAGGCGACACCGTGGACTTCGATCGACGCGGACTCGATGATGCTGGCGAGGGACGTCTCAGCGGATCGGACCATCAGCTTCTCGCCGCCGTCGCGGGCGAGCGTGATGAGGTCGGTGACTGTGCGCGACATGTGCTTGGCCTGACTGGAGACCTCGCGCATCATCGACTCTTGTTCCTCGAGGGTGAACGAGTCGGGATCCTCGTCGAGCACCTGCAGGAATCCGACCACGGCAGTGAGTGGCGTCCGGAGTTCGTGAGACACCGACGAGATCAGCTCGCGGCGCTGCCTTTCGATCCGCATCCGGTTGAAGCGGATCGCAGAGACTTGTCGGACGACGACCAGGACCCCGACGAGCAGGAGCGCGTAGAGAATCACTCGTTCTCCCGTCGAATCCTCGACTTCGCCCCCGCCGAGCACTGCTTCGACGCGCGCGACGTGCACGGGGACGAGTGCGACTGCCAGCAGGTAGGGCCACATGAGGGCCCACAGGGGGGCGTCCCGGTCGGGAAACTCCTTCTTCTCCGGTGACTTGTGCACCGTGAGCGAGGACGCCAGAAACGCAGCAGACGCCAGCAGGAACAGCCAGAAGCGAGGCTCGGCATCTGCGAAGTTGACCGCCTGGACTCCGGCCCGCAGGTACGTGAGGTCACCGCCCACCTGCAGCGCCATACCGGGGGCGATGAGCAGCAATCGCACATCGAGGCGGTAGTGGGTGCGCCGGAGCGCCACGACGCACAGTCCGACGATCACGCCGACATCCAGGATCGGGTACAGCGACAAGCCGATTCGCTCGAACGGCGTCACCTCGATGTGCACGAGCTCCTCGAGCACGACGTCCCAGACGATGGCGGCCGCTGCCACCGCTCCAACGGTCACGTCGAGCAGGGTCAGCCCGAGCGGTTGCCCGCCCGGGTCCATCCGGACGAGGAGCGCCAGGGCGATGAGCATCATCACGTAGGCCATCAGGAAGAAGATGTCTGCGGGACCGAACACCGGAGCCTCGCCACCCAGCGCGGCCACCACTCCGAGCCCCGAGGCAGCGATCAGGAGGCCGACCCCCATCACCTGCCACGGGCGCCGCTCGGCGGACGGCAGACGCCGCGAACGGCGGAGCATCAGGAAGCCGCCAACTCCGTGCCCGAGGACCATTCCCACGACCCCGATGGCCTCGGCGGAGGTGCTGTCGACGAACGCCGTCGCCGCCGCCGCGACGACGAGAAGTACCAACAGCACCCCCGGAATCGTGTTCCGAGGGCGGCGGAAGGTGGTGGAGTCGGAGAGAACCTTCACACCGATGCATCGGTCGATCGATGACCGGTGTTGAGGAAATCGGTTGGCGGCGCTCAGCCGGGCTGGATGGTCGGTTCAGAGCCCCGCAGATCGATCACGACGCGGTCGAGAACACCCCGGGCCTGCAAGTGATCGTGCAGTTGAGCGAGCATGGCTTCGATGTCATCGAGGCCGAGCGAAGCAGTCACGGTGAAGCGCAGTCCGGCGCGGCGGTGAGGAACGGCCGGCCAGGCAGCCGGATTGAGGTAGAAGCCGGCTTCGACCATGGCCTCGCCGACATCGATCATCACGTCGGTTCGGCCCACCGGAACGAAGAAGATCGGTGTCGCGTCCCGAGAGACGAGCGGAATGCCCAGCTGCTCGGTTCCGTCGAGCACGGCCTCGATACGTCGGGCGACGGCGTCCTGGCGCTCATCGATCTCCGGTGAGAGGTGGATGTCGGCCGAGGCGATGGCGGCACCGAGTGTCGGGGGTGTCATGGGCCCGCCGAAGGTGAGCGGCGGGCCGCACACCTCCACGAGATCGATGAGCTCGTCGTTCGGGCTCGCCACGATTCCCCCCGCACTCCCGAAGCCCTTGGCGAGACCGGCCGAGACGATCAGACGGTCGTGCCAGCCCATACGATCCACGGCCAACCCTGAGCCATTCGGACCGCGCCAGGAGAAGCCGTGCGCGTCATCGACGTACGCCCACAGGCGTGGATGGGTGTCGAGAAGCGACGTGAGGTGCTCGAACGGTGCGGAGGCTCCAGACATCGAGTACACGCCGTCAGCCAGATACCAGACCGCCCCGTCGCTCTCCGTGAGAGCGGCACTGATCATCTCGTCGAGAACCGGATGGTCGCCGTGAGGTACCGGACGAACCTCGATTCCGCTGGCGATCAACAACTGGGCAGACATCTGGACCGAATTGTGAACGGCAGAGTCCATGAGCACGACATCGCCGGTCCTGACGAGCACCGGGAGGGCGGCGGCGTGAGCCAGGGTGGTGGTCGGGGCCAACACCACCGAAGCGCCCATCAGTTCTTCGAAACGCTGCTTGAGGTCGCTGTACAGGGGGACCGCGGTGTAGGCGATCGATGAGGAGTACGACGTGCCGAACCGGTCGATCGCTGCCTTGGCGCCCGCCGACAGCCGCGGGTCGGTCCCCAGCCCCAGGTAGGAGCAGTCTCCGAAGTTGTGCACGGTTCGACCGCCCAAGGTGATGCGTCCAGGAGTGATCGTCTGATCCTCGATGCGCATGTGGGAGAGGCCGCGAGCGTGGACGCGCCGGGCGTTGTCGCGAAAGAGTGCAAGCAGCCGGTCGGCGCTCGTTGTGGTCCTGGCCATGTCGAGATGTCCCTCGGTCTTGGGTGCCCTACCACCCCGCCCGCGCCCGACAGTAGGTCGGAATCCCGACCGGGCCCGGCATTAGGAGCCGACGCGCTCGACGAACCCCGTGATCCGTTCCACGAAGCCCGCTCGCTGGTGGGCGTCGAATTGCTCCCACGTCGCCAGCGTCCGTGGGTCGATGCGATCGACGATGAGGGATCCGTCCAGGTGGTCGATCTCGTGTTGAAACGTGCCGGCGGTGAGCCCCCGTTTCACGGCGCGCTGCGGGGTGCCATGGCGGTCCAGGTACGTCACTTCGATGCGCACGTGTCGTTGCAGATCCCCTCGCAGCGGCACCGACAGGCAACCCTCGTTGATGGTGACGAGTTCGTCGTCGATCGGGGTCCATGTCGGGTTGACGAGGACGGTGAGCGGGATCGGAGGCTTGTAGGGATACCGAGGATTGGACGTCACCTCGATGGTGGCGATGCGCACACTCTCGAAGACCTGATTGGCGGCGATCCCCGCGCCGTTGGCGTCGCGCATCGTGTCGACCATGTCGTCGATGAGCTGTTGGATCGCCTGCGACCTGAGCTCGTCTGGCGTGATCTCCGTGGTGGGCGTTCGCAGCACCGGATGGCCGATCTGAGCAATCGGACGCACGGCCATCTCAGCCCTCCTTCATCGGGATCCGAACGCCCCGGTCGGCGGCGACGTCGACCGCTCGGGGGTAACCCGCATCGGCGTGTCGGATCACGCCCATGCCGGGGTCGTTCGTCAGGACCCGCTCGAGCTTCTGTGCTGCCAGGTCGGTTCCATCGGCGACACTGACCTGCCCGGCATGGATCGAGCGGCCGATCCCAACGCCGCCCCCGTGATGGATGCTCACCCACGTAGCGCCCGAGGCCGTGTTGACGAGCCCGTTGAGGAGCGGCCAGTCGGCGATGGCGTCGGAGCCGTCGGCCATGTCCTCGGTCTCGCGGTATGGCGAAGCCACTGAGCCAGAGTCGAGGTGATCCCGGCCAATGACGATGGGTGCAGACAGCTCCCCCCGGCGGACCATCTCGTTGAATCGCAGACCGAGCCGGTGCCGTTCCCCGTACCCCAGCCAGCAAATCCGTGCCGGCAGACCCTGGTAGGCCACGCGTTCGCCGGCCAGCCGAATCCAGCGGTGGAGGGCCTCGTCGTCGGGAAACTCGTCGAGCACCGCCTGGTCCGTGGCTTCGATGTCGGCCGGGTCACCCGAAAGCGCCACCCAGCGGAAGGGACCTTTCCCCTCGCAGAACAACGGCCGGATGTAGGCGGGGAGGAACCCGGGGTAGTCGAAGGCGCGGTCGTACCCCCCAAGGGTAGCCTCGGCTCGCAGGCTGTTGCCGTAGTCGAAGGTCTCGGCACCGGCGTCGAGGAAGCCGACCATCGCTTCGACGTGACGCACCATCGACGCCCGGGACCGGCGCACGTACTCGGCGGGCTCCTCGACCGCCAGCCGGGAGGCGGCAGTCGGTGTCAGATCGGCCGGCACGTAGCTCAACGGGTCGTGAGCGGAGGTCTGGTCGGTGACGATGTCGGCTTCGAATCCGTCGGCCAAGAGCCGCGGGAGAACATCGGCGGCGTTGCCGACCAATCCCACAGACAACGGCCGCCGCTCCTTCTTGGCGGCGAGGCACAACTCGACCGCATGGGTGTAGTCATCGGCCACCACGTCGAGATAGCGGGTCTCGACGCGGCGCTGCGCCCGCCACGGATCCACTTCGACACACAACGCCACTCCGTCGTTCATCGTCACCGCCAGCGGTTGGGCGCCTCCCATGCCTCCGAGGCCGGCTGTCACAGTGATCGTGCCGGCGAGGGTGCCGCCGAAGCGCTTGCGGGCGATGGCGGCGAAGCACTCGTAGGTTCCCTGGAGGATGCCCTGGGTTCCGATGTAGATCCACGATCCGGCCGTCATCTGTCCGTACATCGTCAGACCGAGGTGTTCGAGCCGGCGGAACTCATCCCAGTTCGCCCACTCGGGCACCAGGTTCGAGTTGGCGATCAGGACGCGCGGCGCCCACTCGTGCGTGCGCATGACCCCGACGGGCTTGCCCGACTGGACGAGCATCGTCTCGTCCAGGGCGAGTGTCGTCAGGGTGCGGAGCATCGCATCGAGCGCCTCCCAACTCCGCGCCGCCTTGCCCGTCCCCCCGTAGACCACGAGATCGTCTGGTCGTTCGGCGACGTCGGGGTCGAGGTTGTTCTGCAGCATCCGGAAGGCCGCTTCCTGTTGCCAGCCCCGACACGTCAGGTCGGGTCCGGTGGGAGCGGTGATCGTGCGTGGACCCATCAGCTACCTCCGATTGTCGAGTCCTGTCGTCGGAAAACTGACTCTCCGGCGACGAGAGTCAGCGCCGTAAGCGCCACCCCGGGCTGATAGATGAGGTGGGCGTGAGAGGGGGCGTCGAGCACCTGGAGATCCGCTCGGGCTCCGACCACGACGCGGCCGAGGTCGGTCCGGCCCAGTGCCGCCGAACCACCGGTGGTTGCGGCCCGGATCGCTTCGGCGGCGGTCATGCCCATCTCCCGGACTGCCAGACCGAGACAGAAGGGGATCGAGGTCGTATTCGACGACCCGGGGTTGCAGTTGGATGCGATTGCCACCTTCACCCCGGCGTCGATGCAGCGGCGGGCATCGGGATAGGGCTGGCGGGTCGAGTAGTCGGCGGCAGGCAGGAATGTCGCCACCGTGTCCGCGCCAGCCAGCGCCTCGATGTCCCCGTCGGTGAGATGGGTGCAGTGGTCGGCCGAGACCGCCCCCATCTCGACGGCGAGACGTACGCCCGGGCCCGGTCCGAGCTGGTTGGCGTGGACCTTCAGGCCGAGTCCGGCCGCTCTCCCCGCCGTCAGCACCGCGCGGGACTGCTCTTCGTCGAAGGCGCCCTGTTCGCAGAACACGTCGATCCATCGCGCGTAGCCCGCACAAGCCGACAGCATCTCGCCGGTGACCAGAGCGACGTAATCGTCTCCCCGGCCGGCGTACTCGCTCGGGACCACGTGTGCACCGAGGAAGGTCGTGTCCCCGGTGAGCTCCCCGGCCACCGCCAGGATCCGGCTCTCGTCGCTCGGCGTGAGCCCGTAGCCCGACTTGATCTCGATGTGGGTGGTGCCGCCAGCGCGTGCCTGGGCGAGGCGGCGGCGGGCGAGTCGGCTCAACGTCGCATCGGAGGCGGCGCGGGTCTCCGTCACGGTCTCGGCGATGCCGGCGGCCCGATAGGGCTCACCGCCCATCCGGGCCGCAAACTCACCGGATCGGTCGCCGGCGAACACCAGATGGGTGTGACTGTCGACGAAGCCGGGTAGCGCGGCGGCACCGGCGGCATCGATTCGGTGGTCGCCGGTGAGGGAGCCCGACGGTCCGATCGCAGCGATCAGACCGTCGGTGACGGCGACCGCCACGTCGTGTCGGAGGCCGAGCGGACCTACCCCGGACTCGGGGTCGTTCGTTACCAACTCGCCGATCCGGTCGATGACGAGGGTCATCCGACGAGCCTCATCCGACGAGCCTGGGGATCAGCTCGGAGAACTCCCTGGCGACGTCGCCGGCGGCATATCGGCGCTCAGTGACGCGGTCGACGCCGTCGATCGTGACCGTCGTGATGTCTGCGGAAGTCGCCGCGTGGACGACCGAGGGGAGCATCGAGTCGACGCTGGAGCCGGCCAGTCGTACCGACGTCAGATCGACCGTCACCAGATCGGCCCGCATCCCCGCCGCGATTATGCCGGCGTCGTCCCAACCGAGCGAGCGATGATTCGTGAGCGCGGACAGCTGCTCGCCCAGCGTCAGGATGCCCCTGCGCCGGGTTCGGAGCCGTTCGTGGAGCTCGAGACTTCGCGTCTCGTCGAATGCATCGATGATGCTGTTGGAGTCACTGCCGATCGACAAGCCGGCACCGAGATCGAGCAGCGGCCGAATCTCGCCGATCCCGTCTGCCAGGTCCCGCTCGGTGCTCGGACAGACACACACCGTGCTGGCCGCCGATCCCAGCCGGCGGCGGTCGTCGTCGGTCAGGTGCGTGCCGTGCACCGCGGTGAAGCGGCGATCGAGCGCGCCGGCGGCTGCGAAGATCGACGTGGGACTGGCACCGTAGGCTTCGAGGGAACCGGAGTTCTCCGATGGCTGTTCTGACACATGGGCATGGAGGGGTCGGTCGAGTGCGAAGGCGGCGACCGTTGCGATCTCGGTCGGGTCACAGGCCCGGACCGAGTGCACCGCCGCACCGATGAGAGCGCCATCAGGGGCTCGGAGTCGACTGACGCGCTCAGCCCAGGCTTCTGCAGAGGCGTCGCCGAACCTGCGCTGGACGGCGTCGAGCGGCTGGTCGAATCCACCGCGCAAGTAGCACGTGTCGAGGAGGCTGATGCGGATCCCGGCGTCCCGGGCAGCGGCGATGAGGGTTTGACCCATCTCGTTCGGATCCGAATACGGTCGCCCCGCCGGTCCGTGGTGCAGATAGTGGAACTCGCCCACCGTCGTGAAGCCGGCGAGGACCATCTCGGAGTAGGTCGCCCGCGCCAGCCGGAAGTACGCAGTCGGGTCGAGGCGCCCCGCCAGCTTGTACATCCGGTCCCGCCACGTCCAGAAGTCGCCGTCACCCTGGTGGGTACGGCCGCGCAGTGCTCGATGAAAGGCGTGACTGTGACCGTTGGCGAACCCGGGGAGCGTCAGCCCTGGTCGCTGTTCGGCGTTGCCCGCCGCAACGTCTGCGGTCACCGAGCCCAACCGGCCCTCTTCGATCGTGATGCGCACCGAGCGCTCGGGCGTCGACCCGCCCAGCCAGGCGTACTCGCACCACAGCGTTCGTGTCATGCCAGGCCGAGACCCGCCTCCGCCACGGCCCGGGTGAGCCGGCCTTCGGCGATGAAACGGGCCGCCGCTTCGAGTTCGGGAGCCAGCCAGCGGTCAGGGCCGGGGCCCGGGACGATGTCGCGCAGGGCGTTGCGAGCTGAGGCGGTTGCCGGCGCGGGAGCGAGCGGGGACCGCAAGTCGAGCGCGCGAGCAGCACACACCAATTCGACTGCGAGAATCGCACGTAGGTTGTCGAGCGCCGTCCGGAGCTTGCGGCATGCCGACCACCCCAGGGAGACATGATCCTCCTGTAGGGCGCTGGTCGGAATGGAATCGACCGACGCCGGCGTCGCCAATCGTCGGTTCTCTGCGGTCATCGCCGCCTGGGTGTAGTGGGCGATCATCAGTCCGGAGTTGACTCCTGCATCCTCGGTGAGGAACGGGGGGAGACCGTGGGAACGGGTGCGGTCGAGCATGCGGTCCGTGCGACGCTCTGCCAACGCGCCGAGGTCCGCCACCGCGACCGCCAGATAGTCGGCGGCGTGGGCGAGCGGAGCGCCGTGGAAGTTCCCACAGGACTCGACCCGACCGTCTGGCAGGATCATCGGGTTGTCGATGGCAGAGCTGAGTTCGATGTCGGCGATCCGATGGGCGAAGTCGACGATGTCGCGCACCGAACCGTGCACCTGGGGTGTGCAGCGCAACGAGTACGCGTCCTGGACGCGGTCGTCGCCCTGACGGTGGGACGCAACGATCTCGGATCCGGCGAGAAGCGACATGAGGTTGGTCGCACTGGATGTCTGTCCGACGTGGGGCCGCAGCGCCTGGAGGTCCGCGGCGAACGGACGGTCCGTGCCGAGCAGTGCCTCGATCGTCATGGCCGCCGTGATGTCGGCGACGGTGAGCAGTTCGCGGAGATCGGTCAGGGCGAGCAGCAGCATTCCGAGCATCCCGTCGGTGCCGTTCACCAGCGCCAGTCCTTCCTTGGCGGTGAGTTCCAGCGGCTGGACACCGATCGCTTCGAGCGCCGAAGCCCCGGTGATGACCGCACCGGACGGATCCGTGGCCGAGCCCTCGCCGATGAGAACCAGCGCGCACGCCGATAGCGGAGCCAGGTCGCCCGAGGCGCCGAGAGAGCCGAACTCGGGTACCACCGGTGTGATCCCAGCCTCGAGCAGCGCCAGCATCGTCTCGGCAACCATCGGTCGCGCGCCGGAATAACCCATTGCGAGGGTTCTCGCACGCAGCAGCATCATCGCTCTCACGACCTCGGTTTCGACCGGTTTGCCCATCCCGGCGGCGTGGGACCGAACGATCGCCCGCTGCAGCTCGGCTCGGCGCTCGGCCGGGATGATCGTGTTGGCGAGGGACCCAAACCCGGTCGAGACTCCGTAGACGGGTGTCGCCGAAGCTGCCAGCTCCGAGACGATCGCGGCGGATCGCTCCATCCGCTCGGCAGCGGCGGATCCCAGCCGGACCTCACGCCCGCCACGCGCAACCGAGATCACGTCCTCGCTGCTGAGCCCGAACCCGTCCAACTCCAGAGGGCCGTCTGTCATGTCCCCTGCAACGTAGCCCGCCCTGGTCAGGCGCGGAGGAGGGTGGTGAGCTTGGCTCCCGGCGGGGCGTGGCTGTCACAGACGAGGATCGTGGCGTCGCTGTCCCGGTAGTACGTGGTGGCGGGAAGGCCACACGGCAGGGGATCCTCGTACGCGTTCGCGGCGGCGTCGACGTGGCCGCACAACTGGCGGGTGGCGGTCCGGACAGACCGCGCAGCTGGGGTGGCATCCTCGAGGAGGTTGTTCGCGTCGATGGCGGCCTGGCTGACCGGATCGTCGAAGTCGTAGACGAACCGGGGTGAGGATCCGGTCCATGCCGACGCCCACACGCTGAGCGCCTCGGCCACCCGACTCTCGCTCCACGCCGGCGCGTGAATGACGACCGAGCCGTCGTGTTCGCCCTGGACCCGCCTCAGCTCCTCCCACTGGTCTGTGCCAGGCGCGGTGCCGAGGGGAACGGCCACTCCCGCCGGTTCGAACCCGCTTTCTTCGACACTCACCGCCAACACCATCCGGTCCCACTCCAGCCGGATCACGTTGGGATCCTCGGGGTCGAGGATCATGATCCCGCCATCCGGGAGCGTGCGAACGGAGCCGTCGAGAGAGTCGATGGGTTCGACGGACAAGAGCCACGAGTCCACTGCCCCCTCCCGGACCCGCACGTCGATGCGGTCCCGGAATGCTTCGGCGTCGTCGCGGTCGGGCCAGGTGAGGTCTGCCTGGAACCAGAACACATCGTCGTAGTCGCTGATGATCTCGGCCAGTTCGTCGTCGTGACCGAGCTGGCGGGTGTCCTCGTCGATTCCAGCGTGGTCGTCGAACAGCTCGGCGATCTCTGCTCGGTCCATGGCGGTCGGCGCTCGTGGAGTGAACGAGACGTCCCGCTCGAGGAAGATCTCGCACCACAGCGACAAGGCGGATGAGACGAGGTCCAGCGGCCAGGCCTGTTCGAGCCGATAGCTTCCCGCGGTTTCCGTGGCCTTCTGCAGGCTGTAGGCGTCGCCGGTGCTCGGCACGGCGCCAGCGGAGACTGGCACCGCATGGAGAACCTCGCCGTCACCTCCGACCGCCACATGCAGTTCGGTGGTGGCAACCACCAGTACCGTCTGGGGGTCATCGGCGTCTGTGAGCATCATCCACCCGTCGGGATGGCGGAAGCGGCGGTACCGCCTTCCTCTCGGATCGACGGGCACCGGTTCAAGTGACCATCCCCACGTGACCGCCCCCTCCGTCGTGCTCAGGTAGACGTCGGCTGGGCCTGCCAGGAAGCGGTCGGTCTGGACAGCTGGTGAGAACCACTCGACTTCGGATCGGATCCCGACGGTGTCGAGGAGATGGGCGGGATCGAAGACAGACATTGGCTGGCGAGTGTGCCACGCCCGGAGGCTGTTCGACAGATCGAGACTCAGGCGGACGGCACCCTGACGGCCATGACCGTTCGGCCGTCTCTGCGCTCGTATGTGAGGGCGCCTCCCATCGCCTCCGCGAGGGAGAGCGAGACCGCGAGGCCGAGCCCCACCGACTCGGCGTGTGACTCGTCATCGATGACAAAGGCTTGGAACAGGGACCGCTCCCGGTCAGCGGGTACGCCGATGCCGTCGTCGGCTACCTCGATGAGGATCGACCCGCCCTCCGCCCGGTAGTCGACGGTGACGTCGGGCCCTCCGTGGCGCGCGGCGTTCGTCAGCAGGTTTCGCAGGATCTGGCGGAGCCGCAGAGGGTCAACCGCGGCCGTGCTCTCGGTCCCGGTCACTCGGGGCGAGACGACGTCGCTGACGGACTCGACGACCTCCGCGACGAGTGCGCCGACAGCGGTGGGCACCGGGTTGATGCGAAGGCTCCCGGCTTCGGCCCGGGTGGCGACGAGCAGGTCTTCGACCAGTTCGGTGACCTCCCGCGCCTGCCGGTTGACGACGCCGGCGAAGTCGCGGATCTCTTCGACTGACAACACGTCGATCTGTTCATGGAGGGCATGAGTCAGGCCGACGATCGCGGTCAGCGGCGTTCGGATCTCGTGGCTCACGGCGGCGATGAACTCGGTGCGGGAAGCCTGTGCCGCGACGAGGTCTGCGTTGGAGGCCCGCAACGCCGCGGTGAGGCGCGCCCGCGTCGCAGCGATCCCCAGGTGGCCTGCGATCAGCTCGACGAGTGCCACGTGGCGGAGGTTCCAGACGTTCGGCTCCCTGGTGTTGAAGAAGATCACGCCGGTGACGTTGCCCTCATCGACCAGCGGACAGGAGATGCTGGCTTGATACCCGGCTTCCGCCAGCCGATGCAGCGGGTGTTCAGCCTCACGCGCTTGGGCTTGAGCCGGAATGTCGAAGATGAGATACGGCTTCCGCTCCTGGTTCGAGGACTCGTACACGCATACGGTGCCTGGCTCCAAGGCCACCGGTCCGCCGAAGGCCTCGACCCAGCGCACGACTAGCACCCCGTCGCCCTCACCGGGTTCGGCGTATTCGATACGATCGAATCGGAGCAGGGACCGAAAGTCGGTTGCGACCAACTGGAGGATCGCCTCGATGCGGTCGCCAGCCGCGAGACGCCGAGTGACGTCGAGGAGCAGTTCGAGTTCGCGGGGCGTTGGTTCGTTGGTGGCGCGGTGAATGGTGGCGGTCATGCGGTGTCTCACATCTTGGTCGTTCCAGCGCCGAGTTTCGACCCGACTTTCCAACCGACCGCGGCAGGTACCATTCATTTCGCCCATGTCGGGTGATTCCTCCGCTCCGTTCCGGAACGTTGCGCTCATCGCGCATGTCGATCACGGGAAGACCACGCTCGTCGATGCAATGCTGCAGTCGGCCGGCGTGTTTGCCGCGCACGAGACCCTCGTCGACAGGGTCATGGACTCGAACGACCAAGAGCGTGAGCGCGGCATCACGATCCTCGCCAAGGCGGCTTCGATCGAGTGGAAGGGCGTCAAGATCAACCTGGTCGACACGCCGGGCCATGCCGACTTCGGCGGGGAGGTCGAGCGGGCGCTCACCTTGGTGGATGGGGTCCTACTGCTCGTCGACGCGGCGGAAGGGCCGATGCCGCAGACCCGCTACGTGCTGTCCAAGGCCATCGCTCTCGACATCCCCGCGGTGGTCGTCGTCAACAAGGTCGATCGGCCCGACGCCCGGGTCGATGAGGTCATCGACGAGATCTACGAGTTGTTCTTCGACCTCGACGTCCCCGAGGAGCACGTCGACTTCCCCGTGTTCAGCGTCATCGCCCGTGAGGGTCGGGCGATGGCTGGAATCGGGATGCCTCCCGAGGACGCCGACCTCACACCGCTGCTCGATGCCATCGTCGAGACCGTCCCAGCCCCGTCAGGGGATCCGACTGCGCCGTTGCAGGCGCTGGTCACGAACCTCGACGCGTCCGAGTACCTCGGACGTTTGGCAATCGGACGGATCGTCCAGGGGACGATGACGGAAGGATCCACGGTCGCCCTCTGCCATTCGGACCAGGAGGAGCCTCCCCTGAAACGCCGTCTCGCCCACCTGCTTTCGTTCCACGGGCTGGGCCGCCGCGAAGTCGAGAGCCTGCGCGCCGGCGATCTCTTCATCGTCGGAGGCTTCCCCGAAGTGGAGATCGGTGACACGATCGCCGATCCCAACGATCCGGTTCCGCTTCCACGCGTCACCGTCGACGAACCCGTCCTGCGGATGACGTTTGGCGTGAACACCTCCCCGCTTTCCGGCAAGGACGGCACCAAGCTCACGTCGCGCCAGATCAGGGAGAGACTCGAGCGAGAAGTGCTCGGCAACGTCTCGATTCGGATCGGGCCGACGAACTCGCCCGAGGTCATCGAGGTGGCGGGACGTGGCGAGCTGCAGCTGGCCGTCCTGATCGAGTCGATGCGGCGCGAAGGGTTCGAACTCCAGGTGAGCCGCCCCGAGGTCGTGCTGCGGGAGATGGAGGGCAAGCCGCACGAACCTGTCGAACGGGCCGTGATCGATGTCCCCGACGAGTACGTCGGCACTGTCAGCCAGGCGGTTGCGCCCCGCAAGGGTCACGTGACGGACCTGCGCCCCGGGGACCGCGGCCGCACCATCGTGACCGTCGTCGCCCCCGCTCGCGGACTTCTCGGTTTCCGTTCGCTGATGATGACTGCCACTCGGGGGACAGCGCTGGTACACCAGCATCACGATGGCTGGATGCCATGGGCCGGCGAACTGCCCCATCGAACCGGCGGGGCGATCGTCTCGGACCGCCGTGGCGAATCGACTGCCTTTGCCCTCGACAACCTCCAGAAGCGCGGGGACCTGTTCATCGGTCCCGGCGAGGACGTCTACGAGGGCATGATCATCGGCGAGGCTTCCCGTCCGCACGAGCTCGCCGCCAACCCCGCCAAGGGCAAGCAGCTGACGAACATTCGGGCCGCGGCCTCCGACGATGCCATTCGTCTCGTCCCGCCCCGGCGGCTCACTCTCGAGTCGGCGATCGAGTGGATCGCCGACGACGAGCTGGTCGAAGTCACCCCCAAGCAGATCCGCGTCCGCAAGCGCCACCTCACGGAGAGCGACCGCAAGCTCGCCGCCAAGAAATGATGGCGGGGCTCCTCCAGTGGCGGGTTTGGCGCCGGTGATCTAGATTGCTTGCCGTCAGGATGCAGAGACGGTGGCTTCGCTCGACGAGTTCCGCTTTGGCCGGACAAGGAACGATCTAAGGAGATCCAGTGAAGCTATACGTGGGCAACCTGCCCTTCTCGACCTCTTCGGAGGATCTTTCGCGCATGTTCGCGGCCCATGGCGCCGTGGAGTCCGCGGAAGTCGTCACAGATCGCGACACCGGCCGCTCGCGCGGCTTCGGTTTTGTCGAGATGAGTGACGAAGACGGCCGCCGCGCCATCGAGGAACTCGACGGCAACGATATCGGCGGACGTCGCCTGACGGTGAACGAGGCCCGCCCTCGCCAGCCCCGCGGCGGTGGCGGCGGTGACCGTGACCGTGACCGCGGCCCGCGGCGTGACGGCGGCGGCTACCGCCGCTGAAACGACCCGCCGGCCCTGCCGGCACATCGAAACAAAAGAGAGCCCTGCCGATGTCGGCGGGGCTCTCCTTTGTGAGCGGTCCTCGGGGTTCACTTCCGGGCTACGTCGACTCCGAGTTCGTCGAGGAGCCGTTCGACCCTCCGACGGATGTCGTCGCGGATCCGACGGACCTCCTCGATCGGCTTGCCGGCGGGGTCGTCGAGTTCCCAGTCCACATATCGCTTGCCTGGGAACACGGGACAGGCATCCCCGCACCCCATCGTCACGACGACATCGGCCGCCCGAACGATCTCGTCGCTCCAGGGCTGGGGGATCTGCTGGCGGATGTCGATGTCGAGTTCGGACATCGCCGCCACCGCCACTGCGTTGATCTCCGATGACGGCTCTGAACCGGCCGAATACACGTCGATCTCCGCACCGCCCAGGGCTCGTGCGAACCCGGCGGCCATCTGGGAGCGCCCGGCGTTGTGAACGCAGAGGAAGAGGACAGACGGAGCCGTGGCGAGCTCAGGCCGTTCCAGACGGGTGAGGGCGCGCAGGCGATCCTTGGCGAATCGTTCGGCCAGGAGCGGAATCCACATCGACAGGTCGGCGCGGGCGGCCAGCTCGTCGGCCGAGTCCGCCAGGAACCGCTCGACGGTCTCGGAGTTCAGCGTGCCGTCGAATTCCCTGCGGAGGCGCTCGGCTGCCTGCTCGAGGTGCAGTTGATCGGTGGCGGACAACTCGACGGTGCTCATATGACTGGCTCCTCCTGTTTCATCTGTCGTGTGTGCCATGAGACGAACGCGACGGCACTCAGCGCCCCGCCGATCTGGAAGACGACGAACATCGGGACCGAGGCAGGTGCGATCCCGGTATAGGAATCGGTGGCCGTCCGGGCAACGGTGACGGCGGGGTTGGCAAAGCCGGTCGACGACATCGCCACGATCGCCGCGGCCACCCACGCTCCCACGGCGGCGGGTATGTGCACTGCCCGCTCCGATTCGAAGAGTACGAGGATCACGCCGACGAGCACGACGGTGGCGATCAGCTCGCCGAGCCACAACCCTCCCCCGAACCGTTCCCGGGACGAGATCGAAACCAGAGCCTTCCCGTACGACGCGTGCGCGATCAGTGTGCCGAGAATCGCGCCCGCGACCTGTGCGACGACATATGCGCCGGCGGCGCGCGTCGTGATCCTTCCCCGAAGGAGGAAGCCGAGCGTGACTGCGGGGTTGAGGTGGGCGCCCGAGACCGGTGCGAACGTTGCGATGAGGGCTCCGAGCCCGAGACCGACCACCACCGCGTGGACGAACAGTTGTGTTCCACCCGCGGCACCGAGAGTTTCGACGGCGATTCCGCTCCCCACGATGACGACGAGGAGGAGTGCCGTGCCTGCGAACTCGGCGGCGATCGCGACGGGCCTCATCGCGGGATGCCGAGCAGTCTGGTGATCCGGCCGTCGATGAGCCCGAAGGCCGCTGCGAACGACGTCTGAGTCCCGGGACGGGCGGGATCGGGGATGGACCAATGCAGGTGATGCCGGTGATCCGGGAGGTCGTGTTCGACCGCACGGTCGCACACCGAGATGACCGTGTCGACGTCCCCGAGCGCCGTGTAGCCCTTTGGCCTCCGTCGGGAGAGATCCAATCCGTATTCCCTCGCGGTGACCACTGCGTCTGGATGGATGCTCCGAGCGGGGTGGGTGCCGGCGCTCGATGCCCTGAGGCCCGTGAGTTGCTCGTAGCGGGCTTGGGCGAACTGGGAGCGGGCGGAGTTGGCGGAGCAGACGAAGGCGACGGCCCGGGCCCCGGTTCTCGACGGTGTGCCCAGCGCCGGCACCGCTGCGGGAACCAGGGACACGTAGCGTCGGCGGCCGTCGCCCTCGGAGCGGGTGCGGCTGATGAGACCGGCCGTCTCGAGCAGACGGAGGTGGTGGGCCAGATGATTGGTGCCGAGCCCCGTTCGGCGAGCGAGATCGCCCGGAGTCAGGTCGGTGGTCTGCAGTGCGTCCACGATCGCCAGGCGGTAGGGATCACCGAGGGCGGCGAAGGCGGCCGCCCGCTTTTCCAGGTCCGTCATCCCTCCAACTATATTGACTCAACAGTCGTTGAGCAAAATTGCCTACGCGTCTCACTCCAGGAATCGGAAACTCTGGATGATGGCCGCCACCATGTCGGACAGGCGGTCCAGTTCGGACGCCTCGGCGAAGAATGACAGCTCATAGGCGCGGTCGTCGTTGATGACGATCATCCGGGAGATGCCGATGTCGACTCCGGACTGGCGGGTGACGATGGTGAGGCCCCGTCCGATCACGCCATTGACGTTGACGTTGACGGCTTCGAGGATCTCAGCGTTCTCCAGCGCGGTCGTCACGCGCTCGATCTCACCTTCGTAGTACGCGATCGGCGGGAAGTCCGGCGAGACCTCGTTCACCGTCACGTTGAAGTTGGGGGTCAGCGTGGCCCCGGTCGACGGAGCCGTGAATCCGATCAGATTCTCGGCACCGACCTCGCTGACGGTCCAATCCTCGGGGTAGGCAACCGCAAATCCATACGTTGGCGACTCGTAGAGCGTGAGATCGTCCGGGTCGAAGGGGTCCTGGGCGACGGTGGTCGTACCGGGCTGTGAGGTGGTCGTTTCTGCCGTGGAGGGGGCACATGCCGCGAGCGCGACAACCAGGCCCAGTGTGAAAAGGCGCATAGACAGCAGGCTACCGATCCTCGGGGGTAGCGTCGCTTGGCGTGGACCCCCGCCGTACCGAACACCTCCTGGCCATCGATCGATACGCCCAGCACTTGGGGATTCGTCTCGTGGAGGCAACCGGGGAGCGGGTCATCCTGGAGATGACGATTGCCGCCCAGCACCTGAACTTCCTCGATGTCACCCATGGGGGAGCCGTGTTCTCGTTGGCTGACTGCGCCATGAGCCTGGCATCCAACAGCGGCGAGAACCGGGCGGTGGCCATCGATGCCCACCTCGTGATCAGCGGCAGATCGGAGGTCGGTGACGTCCTGCAGGCGGTGGCCGAACCAGCGATCGGCGGAAGAACCCTCGGTACGCATCGGATCACCGTCACCCGCCAGGACGGACGAGTCGTCGGGATGTTCACCGGCACTGTCCTCAGGACCGGGCCCGCGACCGGCTGATCGGGCCGCGTCACCTACCATCGCTTCACTCCCTGCTGTGAGGCCGGACAGTGGATTGGATCACAACCCACCCCTTCAAGTCATTCCTCACCGTCGTCCTCGGGATCGGGCTCGGTCTCGGGTTGTTCGTTTTCGACGGGTTCAACGCCTTCGCGTCCGATCCCGCCCTCGACACCGAGGCGGCCGAGCAGGCCTTGGCGGAGCGCTCCACCGCCGAGGTTCAGAGCGGTCTGCGTGCGTACCTCGAGCAGCAGGCCGAGCTGCTCCGTGCCCAGAGCATCGCCGATGAGGAACGGCGGGCGTTGGCGGCCGAGCTCGAAGCGGAGCTCCGACAGCTGGAGTTCGAGGAGGTCGCTGCTCCGCTCGAGATCCCCCAGGCCGTGAGTCCGGAGCTGCCTGACGAGATGTTCGAGTCGATCCTGCTGATCGGAACCGATGCGAGCGGATTCCTGGCGGACACGATCATCAACGTTCTCGTCCCATCCGATGGCAGCGCTCCCCTGATGGTGTCGATTCCCCGGGATCTGTATCTCAACGATGCCTGCACAGAGCGCTACCAGCGGATCAATCGAAGCATGGGAGGGTGCTCCGGTGTCGCCGGAGGGCCCGATCTGCTGGCGATAAACGTCGCGACGTTCACCGGGATCAAAGTCGACCACTACGCCCGAGTCACTTTCTCGGGCTTCGAGGCGGTCGTAGACCGGCTCGGCGGCACCCAATTGTGCGTCGGCGACAACCCGATTCGTGACTCCCGCTCGGGGCTGAACCTCGCGGCGGGATGCCAACTCGCCGATGGCGAACAGACCCTGGCGTGGGTTCGCTCCCGCAGCCCCGAGATCTTCCGGGACGGCCAGTGGGTCAGTTCGCCCGGATCGGATTTCGACCGTCAACGCAAACAACAAGAGGTCCTCTTCCAGCTCGCCAACGTCCTCAGTTCCTACGACTCGGTCGGGGCGCTGAGCGCGGCACTGCAGAATCTCGCCTCTGTGGTGCGGATGGATTCAGGTTTCGGGGTCGGCGAAGCCGCCAGCCTCGGATTCCGCTACCGCGGGCTGGGCCCGTCCGATGTGATTCGCCTGTCGATCCCGGTGGAGAACTATCGGACCGGAGCCGGAGCACAGGTTCTCATACCCTCCCAGACCTTCAATCGGACACTCGCCGCTCGCTATCCCGCCGCCGCTCGCTGACGGCATCTGGTCTGATTCCACGCGTCCCGTAGCCTGAGGCGCAGATGGGACGAAAGACGACGATCGCGAGCCTGGTGTTGCTCGCGGCATGCTCGGGTTCGGGGGACGGCACCGTCGAGTCCGTGTCGTCGACGGTGCCGACCACTTCGACGACAACATTG
Organism: Acidimicrobiia bacterium; assembly: GCA_035544575.1. Taxonomy (GTDB): domain Bacteria; phylum Actinomycetota; class Acidimicrobiia; order Spongiisociales; family ZC4RG35; genus DATHWB01. Next base: position 6,827 of record DATKEC010000126.1, on the reverse strand, counting down.
CGGCCGACCACGTCGACCACGTTGTCGTTCTTCGACGCCGACGAAGTGCCGACCCTGGCGCTCTACTTGGCCGCCATCGAGCAGGGCCTGGAGGGAACTGGGATGGAGGGGGCGGCCTTCGAAGAGGCCGAGTCGCTGATCAACACCGGAGTGCTGTTCTGCGAGCTGCTCGAACAGGGCTTCGGCCCTGTGGACGTCCTGCGCGGATGGGTGGCGGCGTTGTCCGTGGACGGAGCCACCCCCACCGAGGACGACCTGTTTCTCGGGGGAGTGGTCCTGGGCGCGGCAGTCAAGCTGATCTGTCCCGAATTCCTCGCCGACCTCGAGCTGTAACGGGATCATCATGGCCGAGACCCCCATGATGAAATGCTCAACTTCCGCCGGGTCGTGGCTTCCTTGGCTACGGGTTTCCTGCTCCTCGTCGCAGTGGCTGCCCAGGCCGGCGCGGCTGAGATCGACGGCGCACATCTCGCCATCGCCGAGCGTGGGTTCGTGACCGGACTCGGGGCCGCGGAGCGTCTCACCGCTGATGCCGAGGACGGGGGTGTGCACGGTGCTGGCATCGCTCATGCACTCTCGGTTCTCGAGACGGTCATGGCGCGATTCGAAGAGAGACTGGGCGGGGCGAGCGAAAATGGGAAAGGCCGCGGGCCCGAGCGCGCGCTCGAAGTGCATCGAGCCCTTCTGGCCGGCGAGCTCCCGTCTGTGGCCGGGCGAGGCGGCGGTTCGATTCCCGGTCTGGCCAGGGCGTATGGGCACATGCGGTCCCAGCTCGACGATGCGGTGGGCCGTGGCCCCGCGGCCGGTCCAAAGAAGCCTCCGGTCGGACCTTCTCCCTGATCGCCGACCTGTCTTCTACGCTGCGGCGCCCATGGCCGCTTCTCCTGTGCGAATCCCACTCGACCGTGCGCGGCGAATGGCACTGGGGGCGCAGGGATTCACAGATCGGCCGCCGGCGGGTGCGCCCGACATCCGGCACTTCCGACGAGTGCTGTCGCGGGTCGGCATCGTGCAACTCGACTCTGTCAACGTCATCTCCCGCGCCCACTACATGCCCTTCTTCTCCCGGCTCGGACCATATGACCGTGGCGCCCTCGATCGCTGGTTGTGGCGTTCGGGCGAGCTGTTCGAGTACTGGGTTCATGAAGCGTCGTTGACCTCCATCGATCGATGGCCGTTTCTCGCCCACCGGATGCGCCGCTCCCATCCGTGGAAGTCGATCGAACGGATCGGCCGGGAACAGCCGGGATTTGTCGAAGGCGTCTTGGACGAGATATGCCGATCTGGCCCGCTACGCGTGGGCGACCTCGCCGACGGGGCGGCGAGGACCGGGCCGTGGTGGGGTTATGGCCCCGGAAAGCTGGCCCTCGAGTGGCTCTTCGTGCGCGGTGAGATCGCCATCGCCGATCGGCCGAACTTCACCCGGCTCTATGACCTCACCGAGCGGGTCATCCCGGCGTCAGTGCGCGAGTGGGAAGCCGACGAGGCGACCGCCGGGCGAGTACTGCTGCGTGACGCGGTTCGCCACCACGGAATCGGGACCGCCGCCGACTTCGCCGATTACCACCGGATCAAGGTCACCTCCGCCCGTCCGATCCTGGCTCAACTCGCCGCGGCGGGAGAGATCGTCGAGGTGGTCGTGGACGGATGGCGCGGTCCCGTCTACATGGATCCCGATCTGTCCGTTCCCCGGGAGGTCGCTGGTGCCGCGATGCTGGCGCCGTTCGATCCCGTCGTCTGGTTCAGGGATCGGGCCGAGCGTCTCTTCGGCTTCCATTACCGGATCGAGATCTACGTACCGCGGGAGCGGAGGATCCACGGTTACTACGTTCTCCCGTTTCTGCTCGACGGAGAACTCGTGGGTCGGGTCGATCTGAAGGCGGATCGGTCCGCCAGTCGCCTGATCTGTCTGGGCGCCTTCGCCGAGGACGGACAGGATCGTGTCCGGGTGGGAGCCGAACTCGCCCCGCGACTGGTGGAGATGGCCGCCTGGCAGGGGCTGGACGACGTGGAGGTCGAGCCGAACGGCGACCTCGCTCCACACGTTCGGTTGTGACGCGGGATCAGCTCGCGGCGATGTCGCGTCGGAAGCGCTTTCCCCGGAACGTGATCGCCTCGGCAGCGGCGTAAGCCGCCGCTCGGGCCTCGGTGGAATCGGCGCCCATCCCCACCACCGACAGCACCCGTCCTCCGGCGGTCAGGAGGCGTTTGCCATCCCGTCGGGTCCCAGCGTGAAACACGAGCACCTCGCCAGTCACATCAGCGAGACCGCGGATCACGTCGCCCTCACGCGGCGACTCTGGATAGCCGTCGGCGGCGAGGACCACGTTGACCGCGGCGCCGTCGCTCCAGGTGGTGTCCAGCTCGCCGAGGCCGCCTGAGGCGGCGGCGTCGAGCAGTGCCAGCAGGTCCGTCTGCAGGCGGGGGAGAACGACCTGGGTCTCGGGGTCACCCAGCCGGCAGTTGAACTCGATGACTCGTGGACCATCGGCGGTGAGCGCGAGTCCGACGTAGAGAAAGCCGACGTACGGCGTGGCGTCGTCGGCCATGAGCTGCAGTGTCGGTTCGATGATGTCTCGTTCGACTGACGCGATCAGCCCACCGGGAAGATCCACGGGCGAGTAGCTTCCCATCCCGCCCGTGTTCGGTCCGGTGTCGCGTTCGGCCAGACGCTTGTAGTCACGGGCAGGATCCAGAGTGACGAATCGGGAGCCGTCACAGATCGCGAACACCGACAGTTCAGGTCCGTCGAGGAACTCCTCGATCACGATCCGGTTTCCGGCATCGCCGAATCCGCCTTCGAAGCATCGTTCCACCCACGCCCGCGCCTCGGAGCGCTTCTCGGTCACGAGGACGCCCTTTCCTGCAGCGAGCCCGTCGGCCTTGACCACATAGGGCCCCCCGACGCGGTCGATGTGGGCGAGTGCGTCCGTGGGTTCGGTGAAGACCGCCGCGGCCGCAGTCGGAACTCCTGCCCGCTTCATCACGTCCTTGGCGAAGGCCTTGGAGGCCTCCAGTCGGGCGGCCGCCCGGCTCGGTCCGAACGTCGCAACACCAGCCCGGAGGAGGGCATCGGCGACGCCGGCGGCGAGCGGTGCCTCCGGTCCTATCACTGCCAGGTCGACGTTGTGAGCTGCCGCCACGGTTGCCACGGCACCGACGTCGGTCGCGGCGACTCCCTCGACGGTGTCGCCGAGATCGTCCATGCCGGGGTTCCCCGGGAGCAGGAGGAGAGAGTCGAGAAGGGAGCTTTGGGTCAGCTTCCAGGCGAGGGCGTGTTCCCGGGCTCCCGACCCGACGAGCAGGACCCTCACCGCGACAGCATCTGCTGACGCTCGGGACCGACCGACACGAAGCTGACCGGAACCCCGGCGTGACCTTCGATGTACTCGATGTACTCCCGCGCCGCCTTGGGAAGGTCGGTTTCGCGCCGGCATCCGGTGATGTCGGTCTTCCATCCCCGAAGTTCGTGGTAGACGGGCGTGCAGTTGTAGAGCACACGCTGCTGGCGCGGGAACTCGTCGTAGCGCTCGCCGAGAGACATGTAGGCGGTTGCAACACGGATCGAGTCGAACGCCGAGAGGATGTCGAGCTTGGTGATGAAGATCTCCGTGAGGCTGTTGATGCGAACCGCGTAGCGCAGGGCCACCAGATCCAGCCATCCGCAGCGGCGGCGACGGCCGGTCACGGTGCCGTACTCGCCACCGAGTTCGACCATCGTGTTGCCGGTCTCGTCGTCCAACTCGGTCGGGAAGGGGCCGGTGCCCACCCGGGAGATGTAGGCCTTGGCAACGCCGACGATGCGATCGATCGCCTTCGGTCCGATACCCGATCCGACCGGGGCCCCGCCGGCGGTCGGGTTCGACGATGTGACGAAGGGATAGGTGCCGTGGTCGATGTCCAACAGGGTTCCCTGCGCCCCTTCGAACACCACCTGCTTGCCGTCCCGCAGGGCCTCCCACAGTTCGAGGGACGTGTCCGTCACGTACGGGAGCAAACGCTCGGCATACCCGAGGTACTCGTCGGCGATCTTCGCCGGGTCCATCGCCAGTTGGTTGTAGACCCGTGCGAGGACCCGATTGGTGTCCTCGAGGGCGGAGTCGACCTTGTCACGGAAGATCTTCGGGTCGTACAGGTCCTGGACCCTGATCCCGCGGCGGGAGTACTTGTCGGTGTACGCAGGTCCGATGCCCTTCTTGGTAGTGCCGATGTTGTGCTTGCCGAGATGGCGTTCCATCACCGCGTCGAGTTTGCGGTGATAGGGCATGATCAGATGGGCGTTGCCCGAGATGCGGAGCCGCCCGGCATCCACTCCCCGGCCAGCCAGCATGTCGACCTCGGCGAGCAACACTTTGGGATCGATCACGCATCCCGATCCGATCACCGGGGTGCATCCCGGATACATCACTCCGCTCGGGATCAGTGAGAGAGCGAATCGCTCCTCGCCGATGATCAGGGTGTGGCCGGCGTTGTTGCCCCCCTGGTATCGGACGACGAAATCGGCAGACTCTGCGAACACGTCGGTGACCCGGCCCTTGCCCTCGTCACCCCATTGCGCTCCGAGCACGATCGTGGCAGGCATCGGGCGGGATGCTAGGCGGTCGGCCGGCTCCCTCTCGGATCGGCACGAAGGCTCCATGCCGCGTCGCCCGCAGGTGACGATTCAGGTGAACGCTCCCCGTCTGGGTCAGGGCGCGGGGTCGGTCAGGAGACGGCCCGTCGCCGCCGTTCGGCGAGCCATCGGCGCCGGACGGGTCGACGCTCGTCTTCGGTGAGACCTCCCCAGACACCGGAGACCTGGTTCGTTTCGACGGCGTAGCTGAGGCAATCTTCTACGACCTCGCAGCCGGCGCAGACCCGCTTGGCCTGACGGATCTGCTCAACGGCAGGCCCGGTCTCACCGGCCGGGAAGAAGAGTTCGGGATCGAACCCGCTGCAGGCGGCGAGGTCGCGCCATTCGAGGACGACGAGTTCCTCGTCGAGAGCGAGTTCGGTGGTGTCCATGGCGGGTCGTTTCTCCTCGGGCCCCAGACCGGGTTGTCTTTGGATAGCGGGCAATCGATGACTACTTTAGTGGTAATTCCAAGATTTCGCACTAAATAGTCGCGGGCTTCGGAGATCGCGTTTTCGCGATCGGCCTGGGACGAAGGTGGTGCCCAGTCGCCCGAGGGGACTCGCCGATGTCCGAATTCACGCTCCAGGAGGCAGCAGATCGCCTCGGCGTGCACTATATGACGATCTACCGCTACGTCCGCCTCGGGCTGATCCCCGCCGCCAAGTCCGGCGGATCGTGGCGTATCAGCGAGACCGACCTCGAGTCATTCGCACGACCGCACGCCGGACGCCCCGAGAATGGAAACACCCCGTGGGCCGACCGGCTGGGAGCGAGGATGGTCGCGGGCGATGCCGCCGGTTCGTGGTCGGTCGTCGAAGCTGCGATGGCATCGGGGGCGACGCCGGAGAGCGTGTACTCCCAGATCATCGCCCCCGCCATGACCGAGATCGGCGATCGCTGGGCGCGGGGCGAGCTGGGGGTCGAGGACGAGCATCTCGCCAGTGCGGTGGCCGGTCGTCTCATCGGCAAACTCGGCCCTCGCTTCGCCCGCCGGGGACGAAGCAAGGGGGTCGTGGTCGCAACGACCCCACCCGGCGAGCGCCACGGATTCGGTGTGGCGATGATCTCCGACATCATCCGTGGTCGCGGTTTTGAAGTGCTCGAACTGGGGCCGGATCTGCCGCTCGACAGCCTCATCCGGGCATTGGGCCGGATCGAGGGTTTGCTCGGGGTGTGCTTGTCGGTGGTCTCCACAGATCATCTCGACTCTTGTCGAGAGGCCGTCGCAGCAGTGAAGGAGACGTTCCCCGAGGTCGTCGTGATCGTGGGAGGCGGTGCATTCGCCGACGAGGAGCAGGCGCGGGAGGCGGGAGCCGACGGCTTCTCGCTCGACGCGGTGGGGGCGGCCGACGTCCTCGTCGCTCTGGTCTCCTGAATTGCGCCGGACTGATCTATCTCATCGCCCGGGAGTACGCCGCCAGGGTCCGTTCCCGTACCGCAGCGTGGTCGACGATCGGCATGGGGTAGTCCTGGGCACTCCAGGTGGCGAGGTTGATGGGTGCTGAGCGCCATCGGCTCGTGGATCGCATCGCTCGGGACTCCCGCCAGCTCCGGTACCCACCGTCGGATGTAGTCGCCGTCCAATTTAGCACTAATCACGCCGATTACGATCTGCCCATGCAGAGGACCAGTCTCGGGGTAGGGTCCACGCGGTCCGCGACTGCCATGCGAAGAGATGAGCCCGATGGCATGAAACGACCCACTCCGACTTCATCCGCGATGCGCTGGCGATGACGGGACGCCTCGTGATCATGGGCTCTGGGGAGACGACGACGACGATGTCGGCCACCCACCGCGAGACGATCGCCGCCGCGGCGGCCAGAGAAGTGGTCGTCCTCGACAGTACGTTCGGATTCCAGGAGAACGTCGAACAACTCACTGCGCGGCTCGTGGATTACTTCGAGACATCGGTGGCCATCGCGGCGGCCGTGGCAAGCCTGCGCAGCCGGGACGCAGAGCCGGTCGTGACGGAGCGTTTTCGACAGGCCCTTCGTTCCGCCCGCGCGGTCTTCGCCGGACCCGGTTCGCCGAGTTACGCGCTTTCGGTGTGGACGGCACACGGCGTCGGCCCGTTGCTGGCGGGCGTGATCGATCGCGGAGGAAGTGTCACGTTGGCTTCGGCCGCTGCCCTGACCGCCGGCACCCACACGCTCCCGGTCTATGAGATCTACAAGGTCGGCGAGGCGCCGCGCTGGCTGACCGGGCTCGATCT
>DATKEC010000125.1:0-12673 GCA_035544575.1 Acidimicrobiia bacterium | reverse complement strand
GGCGAGATCGAGTGCGACGTCGGGATTCCATACGCCATCGGTGCAGGCGTCGGTCAGCCGATCACGCCACTCGTTCGGGTCTGTTTGCACCAGGCCGAGCTGGTTGACCCATGTGCCTGCAACTCTCTCGATCTCATCGTCACTGACATCGGCGAGCACGTTCGACGAACCAGAACTGCAGCCGGCGACCAGCACCAGGATCGCAATAGCGGCTGGAAATCGCATCCGCGACAGCCTCGGGGTCATCCAGGCAAGCCTACGGTCCAGCCGCTGCGCGGTAGGAAGTAGATGCCTTCGTGGCCACATCCCTCAGATCCAGTTCAAATCGGCTGCATCAGTTTGCGCGTCAAGCTCGTCGCCGATGAACGTGGGGTCGCGCTTGTCGGCCCATGCGAACCGGGTTAGCGGCCCGTCGCCTCCGCTCTGCGAGCCTGCGACTTCGAATCCGCACCGAACGAGCATCGCCTGAACGTCATCGGGAGCCGGTCGACGGGACTCGCTGCCGCATCGACTCGCCAGCCACGCAGTCATCGCCAAACCATATGATGACGAGGGGAGGAGGACCGCATGGTCCTCCTCCCCTCTTTCTGCCTTCGAGGACCACACGCAAAGCTGAGAGTGTGTGAGTCGCACTTCTATTCCGTGGAAAACCACCTCATGAGAGTGTGGCATTTCGCATCCTGGCAACACGGCCATACTCGAAGCTGCCAAATGCCTCGGGAGCTACCGCTTGAGCAGATCGCGGAGCACAGCGATTGCGTCCCCGCCAGCTCGCGATACGCGTTGGAGAAACACCTCGAGGACGGTGATCTCACCCCCCTGCGCAGCGATAGTGACGCGACGTTCCAGTCGGGTTGCGATGTGGGTGTACGAGGTCGGATCCACCCACAGGCATCCTTTGCAGATCTGAGCGTCCCGTTGCGCTGTAGCCACGCAGCGCTCGCATTCGTATGATTTTGCCCGTTGGTCAGACGGGCAAAGCGGCATGAAGTCTTCGATCCGAAAATCGCCTTCAGGGTCCCCGGCGACCGCAAACGGCACGCGGTGATCAGCCTGCAGGATCCGGCTGCTGTACTGACCTCTGCACACAGAACAGCGAAAGTCATGTTTGAGGAACAGCGACTCGCGGAACTTCTTCGAGATGGGTCGGCGCGTCGCCTGATCGCCGGTGAAGTTCGTCGGATCATCGAGGACGTAGTAGCCCATCCTTGCCCGGCGTCGACCTTGACGCTGCGACCGCGCTGCTCGCCCGATTCGTCGACGTCGACGGCCTGCAACCTAGGCCGCGTGGGCACAACGTCATCTTCGAGATGCTGGCGTAGCCGTCGTCAGGCCGGTGCCGCTCCTACTGCGGGATGTTCCGCTGCTGATCCGGAGGTGCGAGGTCTCGTACGGCGCTCCTATCGCTCGGTGATCGCAGCGGCATGGGACTGAGCCGTCAGCTCGCGTCTTCCCTGGGCTAGATCGGACGTATACGTCCGATCTAACCCTGGGTACGCGGGGACTTTGGGAGGAGGAGGGCTTTGAGGATCTGCTTGGTCCACTCGGTGTGGTCTTCGAGGGTCCAGCCGGCATCGATTGCCTTGATGACGAGTTCGGGCGCGGCTGCCAACCACAAGCTCCGCTGCAGTTCTTCAAACGGACGGTCCGTTCGGAGATGTCCCTGGTCTCGGAGCGCCGTCAGGAGGGAGGACTGATCCTCGAATCGGAACTGCTCCTGCGCGTTAGCGAGACGGGCGACCTCGGAGTCCACCGCTGCCGCCTCGATCACCACTCGAACGAGTGGCATCGCCCTCGCTGCCACCTTCTCGTTGGTCGAGCAGAAGCGGTCGATGATCTCGTCGGCCTCAGTCGGTGTCTCGACCTCGTCATGTTGGCGTTCGATCGATTCGTCTCTCGCTCCCAGCACCCGGTTTCGAAACAGGTCGATGAGAAGGCCCGACTTGGTCTCGAACAGGTTGTACACCGTCTTCTCGGCAACGCCCGCCTTCTCCGCGATCGCCGTCACAGGGGTCGCGGTGTAGCCGTTCGAGATGAAGAGTTCCTCGGCGGCGTCACGGATCAGGGCGCGCCCCTGCTCCTTCTGTCGATCTCGGAGGGTCATCGTCGGTCGAAGCCTACAGTCGCACTTGACGAATACAGTGTAACTAGATATTCTCTAGTGACGCTGTACGGAAGTGATGATGGATCAAGGCAAGGCACGGATAGCGGTCGACACCACCCCACCAACGCAGGTTTCTCGGCGCGCACTCGCGTTTCGCACCATCGTCAGCGTCTTGTTTCTAGGCGTTACCGTGACCTTCTGGAAGGTCAACCTCTTTCCCTTCCTGGCATGGGCTCCTGACGGATTCCTCGAGACCTTCTACGCGTCCCAACTCGAGTTCGACCACATCACGATCGGAGACTTCTCGTCTCACACGATCCACTATCTGGCGATTGCAGCAACCCACTGGTCATTCATGTTCGGGCTGGCGTGGCAACTCAGGAGACCGATGAACAAGGTCGCACCGATGTGGCAGGCGACCGGGGGAATGGCCGTCGTGACGCTGACCTACCCGTTCGTGGATGTCTCACGGATCCCGCCCCCTGTGTTCGCGGTGATCGGACTGGCGCTGCTGGCAGGGCTGCTCCACCCTGCCAACCTCTTCCGGTCTCCCCCCAGGTCATGGGATCGGAGGATGCTGACGCTTGGTGCCATCGCAGCGGTCCCCACGGTGTGGCTGATCGTCGATCAGGTCGGACTTCAGGCGTCAGGGGTCGAAGGAGATCCTCACTGGCAGGGACTGCACTACAACTTCATGGGTGAATACGGTCTGGTGCTTCTCCTCGTGCTCGCACTCGGTGCCAGCGCTCTCCCCGGCTGGAGATACTCGGTCTGGACCGGAACGTTCCTGACTGTCCTCATGGGGGCCGGATTCATCACCCATCCCAACGTTGTCTCTAGCCAGGGTGCTCTTTGGGGGGTCACGATGGTCGGGTTCGGACTCGCATGGCTGGCACTCGGTGAGCGCAGATATCGGCGATCAGCCGACACTGCGCCGCTCGCTTACAGCGGGTGAGCAGGCGTCGCAGACGCTGGGTGATAATGACCGTGAGATGCTGACTGAATCCCCGGACGGCGTGCAAGCTCGGGAGCTCGCCGCGGGTGCCGTCGCTGGTGTCGTGGCGGTGCTGGTCTTCACGACCCTCCATCAGATCTTCATCAACTCGATCTGGTGGATGTTCCCGATCATGGCCATCGCCGGCGCCGCCTGCGGCCTCTGCCTGGCATGGTGTTACGCCACGCTCGTCCCGAACCCGTCGTGGCGCACCTGGTGGGGATTCATCGCTCTGTTCAACATCATGTTCGGGCTCTTGGCTCTGGCGTCGGCGATCATCTACGAGCCGATCATCACGATGGCCGAGATGGTTGAATCGTCGGGAGGGAACCCGATCCCCATGAGCGAGACGTTGCCGCTCATGATCGCGTTCACGCTGGGTTGGGCCGGCCTCCTCGCGCTGGTCTACAAGGCAGGCTGGCGTGGATTCGGCGCCGCATCAGCCACCATCTCCGTGCTGATGCTTCTCCTCGGGTTCAACCTCTCGACCGTCGGGTTGGTCGACGTCCCCACCGAGGGTTGGGTCCTCCTCGCCGAGTTCTTCGGGTACGTCACCGCCCTCAGTGTCACCTACGGGCTCACCCACACCGGGCTGATGCGCTTCCGCGGTTCGGGCTAAGAATCTGCACGCTTCCCTGGGCTAGATCGGACGTATACGTCCGATCTAACCCTGGGTACGCGGGGACTTTTGGCGGTCAGCTGCAGCCGAGGGAGTTTCCGCAGTTGAGGCACTTGAAGCACGAGCCGTTGCGGACCGTGATGTGGCCGCAGGTGTCGCACAGGGGTGCGTCGCCCATCATCTCGGACAGCGCCGACTGCATGCTCGCCGTCCCGGCGTCGACCGTGCGGGTCGACCCCATCGTCACCGCCGCCATTGTCCTGACCGCCCCGTTCGAACCGCTCGGGCGCGGGGCAGGCTCGGGCGCGGCCGGTGCCGTCACCGGGCCGTCGGCCAGCGTGGCCGCCCGCTGGACCGTGTCGACGTCGGCTTCGGCGGCGGCATCGTCGAGATCGAGCTGAATCCCGGCTTCGACGGCGAGTCCGGTCGGAGGCTCGGGCAGGTCACCCTCGCGGTTCGGCGGCACCTGGGCCAGCTCGTCGCGGTGGAGGTACTCGACCCCGAGGGCCCGGAAGACGTAGTCGACGATCGAGTTCGACATCTTGATGTTGGGATGGCCCTCCACCATGCCGCGGGGCTCGAAGGTCTGGAACGTGAACGTGTTGACGAACTCTTCGAGCGGCACCCCGTACTGCAGACCCTTGCTCACGGCGATGGCAAAGCACGAGAGGATGCCCTTCAGCGTCGCACCTTCCTTGGCGAGATCGATGAAGATCTCACCCAGCGTTCCGTCCTCGTACTCGCCGGTGCGCAGGAACACTTTGTGGCCCCCGATGCGAGCCTCCTGGTTGAACCCGTGGCGACGGGAGGGCAGGAGGAAGCGCGGCGGGCGCATGCCGGCGGCGTACGCCTGGGTCGGGCTCATCCCGGCAGGAATCGCTCCCCATGCCAGCTTCTTCTCGGCTTCCAGGGCGGCGGTGAACTCGGCGCTGTCGTCGTCGTTGTCGTCGCCTTCGTCCGACATCGACGACAACGGCTGGCTGGCCTTCGACCCGTCCCGGTACAGCGCCATCGCCTTCAGCCCGAGATCGTTCGACATCATGTAGGCCTGCTCGATGTCGGCGACCGTGACCTCGTTCGGCATGTTGATCGTCTTGGAGATCGCGCCCGAGATGAATGGCTGGGCGGCGGCCATCATCCGGATGTGTCCGGTGTGATGGATGAACCGCTCCCCGTAGTGACCGTTCCGGTTGGCGGTGTCGAAGACCGACAGGTGCTCGTCCTTGAGATACGGGGCGCCCTCGATGGTCTGCCGTCCACAGATGTGGTCGTTGGCCTCGCGGATCTGTGCCTTGTTGAACCCGAGGGCCGAGAGCAGGTCGAATTCCCATGAGGTGTATTCGTCCAGTTCGAACCCGAGCCGCTGGAGGGCGGCCTCACCGACCACGAAGACGTTGAAGGCGTGCTTCAACTCGAAGACCGATGGAAGCTGGCGCTCGAGTTGGGCGATCTCCTCTGCGGTGAATCCCTTCTCAGCCAGCGTCACACGGTTGATGTGCGGGGCGCTTTCGAAGCTCGAGGTGCCGACGATCGACGTGACCATCTCGGCGATCTCGGTTTCGGAGTAGCCGAGCGTGCGCAGCGCCGGCGCCACCGACTGGTTGGCGATCTTGAAATAGCCCCCTCCGGCGAGCTTCTTGAACTTCACGAGTGCGAAGTCCGGCTCGACGCCCGTCGTGTCGCAGTCCATCAACAGCCCGATGGTGCCCGTCGGTGCCAGCAGCGTCGCCTGGGCGTTGCGGTATCCGTGCTTCTCGCCGAGCGAAAGAGCAAGATCCCACGACTGGCGGGCACCGGCGAGGATGTCGGCCGGCACGCGGTCGGCGTCGATGCCCATGACCATGGTGCTGATGCCCTCATAGTCCTCGGCTGGAGCGTCGTAGGCGGCGCGGCGATGGTTGCGAATCACCCGCAGCATGTGGTCGGCGTTCTCGGAATAGCGCGGGAACGCTCCTACCACGGACGCCATCTCCGCACTCGTGGCATAGGAGTACCCGGTGAGGATCGCGGTGAGAGCCCCGGCGATCGCCCGGCCATTGTCCGAGTCGTAGGCGATTCCCTGCCGCATCAAGAGTGATCCGAGGTTGGCGTACCCGAGACCCAGCGTGCGGTAGTCGTAGCTCTTCTGGGCGATCTCGCGGCTGGGGAAGTGGGCCATCGTGACCGAGATCTCGAGCACGATCGTCCACAGACGGATGGCGTGCTGATAGGCCTCGAGGTCGAACCCGCCGTCGGCAGTCTCGAACTTCACCAGGTTGAGCGAAGCCAGGTTGCAGGCGGTGTCGTCGAGGAACATGTACTCCGAGCACGGATTCGACGCCTTGATCCGGCCCCCCTCGGGGCAGGTGTGCCACTCGTTGATCGTCGTGTCGAACTGCAGGCCGGGGTCGGCACATGCCCAGGCGGCGTCGGAGATCGTGCGCCACAGGTCACGGGCCCGGATCGTCTTGCGGACCTTTCCGGTGGTTCGCTCGATCAGATCCCAGTCGGCATCGTCGGCGACCGCCTGGATGAAGTCGGCGGTGACGCGTACCGAGTTGTTCGAGTTCTGACCCGAGACGGTGGCGTAGGCCTCGCCGTTGAAGTCGGCGGCGAACCCGCCCTTTTCGATCAGTAGACGGGCCTTGTCCTCTTCGACCTTCTTCCAGGCGGCGAAGGTCTCGACGTCGGGATGGTCCACGTCGAGGATGACCATCTTGGCGGCCCGGCGGGTGGTTCCGCCCGACTTGATGGCTCCGGCCGCCCGGTCTCCGATCTTGAGGAAGGACATCACGCCGGAGGACTTGCCGCCACCGGAGAGCAACTCGTTCTCACCGCGGATCGAGGAGAAGTTCGAACCTGCACCGGAACCGAACTTGAAGATGCGTGCTTCGCGGACCCACAAGTCCATGATCCCGCCGTCGTTGACGAGGTCGTCCTTGACGCTGAGGATGAAGCAGGCGTGGGGCGCCGGCCGGGAGTACGAGTCGGGAGAGGAGACGAGCTCCTCGCTCTCGGGATCGACATACCAAAAGCCCTGGGCGGGGCCGGCGATGCCGTAGGCATGGTGGATCCCGGTGTTGAACCACTGCGGGGAGTTGGGCGCGGCCACCTGGGTGGCGAGCATGTACTTCAACTCGTCTTCGAACGCCTCGGCGTCCCCGGCGGTGCCGAAGTATCCGTGATTCTCGCCCCACGAACGCCACGTCCCGGCCAGCCGGTCGAAGACCTGCTTGGCAGAGACCTCGGGACCCGTCACCGGCTCACCGTTGTCGTCGATGATCGGGTTGCCGGCGGCATCGACCTGCGGGACGCCGGCCTTGCGGAAATACTTCGAGACCATGATGTCTGCGGCGACCTGGGACCAACCGGCAGGGATCTCGGCATCGGTCATCTCGAAGACAACAGAGCCGTCGGGGTTGGCGATGCGAGAGTCCCGCTGGGACCACTCGATCGAGTCGTACACGTCGGCGCCCTCAGTGGTGAACCGGCGCTCGATCCGCAGACCTTCAGTCATATGTGAACCTCTCTCCTTGCGTTCCCCCGGTCAATCCGAGGTGTCCCGACGACCCACACCGGTCGATGATCTGGCCCGCTGGCTGCCCTGCCAGCTCCGTCTTGGAGAGGCAAACCACAACATGTTGTGGTCGAGGCCGTCGCAGACACCACATCTAGGGTGAGGGAACACGACTGTAATTACACGCGTGTGACTTGGCAACGACTTCTTGGACCCATTTCACGGCTGGATTTCGCGAACCAGGCGCCGGAGGGACGACCGAGCCGAACCTACGTCGCCAACCGGTGGACGCGAAAATCAGGCGGCTGGAAGAATTTCGCGACGGCTCAGCGGGCGATCGGATCGATCATCCACGACACCCGCAGCGCTCGCAGGAACTGATCCGACGCCGTCTGAATCCATGACCCGTCCTGGGCATACTGACCGGCGGTGACGAAGGCCACCGCAGCCAGCACGACAAGGGCGAGGATCCGGATGGCGCTGCGCACGCCGTCCACGGTATCCGTCGTAGAGGGTCGTCGGTGCTCAATGCGGAAGCGGGGGGGTAGATTGAGGTGATGGCCGTACCCGACTTCACCCTGAGAGACCAGGCTGGCAACGACTGGACGCTTTCGGACCATCGCAACACCGCGATTCTTCTGGTCTTCCTCCGCGGCGACTGGTGATCGTACTGCAACGGCCAGCTGGTCAGCCTGGCTTCACGGTATGACGAGTTCCTGAACCGGGGTGTGCGCATCGTCGGGATCGACATCGACAGCCCGGGACAGCATGCGGCGATGATCGACAAACTCGATCTGCCGTTCCCGTACCTCTCAGATCCGGACCGTTCCATCGCCATCGGGCCCTACGACGTCGTCGACGAGCAGGATGCCCGGAATCTCGCACGTCCGGCGATGGTGCTCGTCGATCCCGACGGTGAAGAACGCTTCAGATTCGTCTCCCGCGACTTCGCCGACCGATATCCCGAAGACAAGGTGCTCGAGATGGCCGAAAGTCTCGGACTGGACCCGGTGACAGCCGAGACGATGGAACCCGGAACTCCGGAGCCGGGTCCGTCGACGATGCCATTCGAAGGCCTCTGGTACTACCTGCGCGGCGCCCGCTACGCGGCGTTGGCCATGGGACTTCGGCACAAAGATCTGGGCGACTCGATCAAAGAAGACTCGAAGGCCTACGTCGAGACGATGGACCGCATGCTCGACCACATCAAGGCCTACACCAAGCGCCGCACCCCACGCTGAGCCGGTCGACTCGCCGTTTCCTCCCCTCGGGGGGAGGTGGGCCCGACGCGTAGCGGCGGGGTCGGAGGGGGGTCCGGCCGTCCACGGCTTTGTTTGCGGGGCAATGAGCGAGAATGTGGCGATGAAAGAGTCGCCCGACGCCGTCACCGCGATCGTCGAGATCCCGAAGGGGAGTCGCAACAAGTACGAGATGGATCACGGCACCGGCGAGATCTGGCTCGATCGGACGCTGTTCACAGCGACGCGATATCCGGCCGATTACGGGTTCGTGCCCGACACTCTCGCCGAGGACGGCGATCCGCTCGACGTACTCGTTCTCGGAACCGAGCCGACGTTCCCGGGATGCCGGATTCGTGTCCGGCCGATCGGGGTGTTCCTCATGGAGGATCAGGGCGATCCGGATCACAAGATCATCGGCGTTCCCGCCGGCGATCCCCGTTGGGAACAGACCGTCGACATCGACGATGTCGACGTCCATCTCCGCCGGGAACTCGAGCACTTCTTCGCGGTCTACAAAGAACTCGAGGACAAGAAGACGGCTGCACTCGGATGGAGCGGGCTGTCCGAGGCGCGGCGGATCATCGCCGAGGCCCAAGCCGCCCATCACTGAGGTCGGTCCATAGACTCGCCTCCGATGGCGATGCCGATGTTCCGACCGCAGCCCGGGCTCACCTACGAGGCGTTGCGCGAGTCCTTTCGGTATGCGATTCCTGAGTCCTTCAATCTGGGTGCGGCCTGCACCGACCCCCACGATCCGGCCTCGATCGCGGTGGTGAGCGTCGACCGTTCGGGGGCTGCCAGCCGGACGACGTTCGGTCACATGTCGGAACTGACGTCCCGGCTTGCCGGCGGATTGGCCGCCCGGGGAGTGGGGCGCGGCGACCGGGTTGGCGTCGTGGTGCCGCAGTCACTCGCCACCGGGTTGGCGCATCTCGGCATCTGGAAGCTCGGGGCGGTGTCCCTTCCGCTGGCGCCGCTCTTCGGCCCCGACGCTCTGGCCTACCGCCTCGCCGATTCCGGTGCCGTCACCGCGATCGTCTCGCCGGAGAACCGGGCGAAGGTGAACGAAGCGGCACCGGCACTCCCGCTCGTCGAGATCGGGGTCGAGTTCGACGCGCTTTGTGCGGCCGAACCCGTCGCGACGGCGGACACCTGCGCCGAAGACCCGGCCTTTCTCATCTACACGTCCGGGACGACGGGCCCACCGAAGGGCGCGTTGCACCCGCATCGGTCCCTCTTCGGTCACCTCCCGGCTTTCGAGCTGTACTACGAGTTCGCACCGCAGCCGGGCGATGTCATCTGGACTCCTGCCGACTGGGCGTGGATCGGTGCATTGATGGATGTCGTGATCCCGGCCTGGTACTACGGGATGACCGTGCTCACCACCAGTGCGGACTTCGACCCGCACGGGGCGGTGCAACTCATGGCCGGCCACGGTGTGACACTGGCGTTTCTCCCGCCCACCGCCCTCAAGATGATGCGAGCGGCCGACGTCGACGGGTCCGGTCTCGGGTTGCGAGCGGTCTTCAGCGGTGGCGAGGCTCTCGGCGAGGAACTGCTCGGCTGGGTCCAGGACACGCTGGGGTGCGCGGTCAACGAGGGTTATGGGCAAACCGAGGCGAACATCGTCGTGGGCAATTGCTCGTCGGTCTGGCCCGTCCGCCCCGGTTCGATGGGCCGGGCGATCCCGGGTCATGACGTACAGGTCCAGGACGAAGGAGGCAATCGCCTGATCGACGAGGTGGGCGAGATCGTCGTCCGTTCCCCGGATCCGGTGATGATGCTCGGATACTGGAACCAGCCCGCAGCCACGATCGAGAAATACCGGAACGGGTGGTTGCTAACCGGAGATCTCGGCCGGGAGGACGCCGACGGCTACTTGTGGTTCGAGAGCCGCAAGGACGACGTGATCTCGTCGATGGGCTACCGGATCGGTCCGGGGGAGATCGAGGAGTCCCTGATGGGCCATCCCGCGGTGGCGATGTGTGCCGTCATCGGCGTGACGGACGAGGTGCGGGGCCAGGTGCCGGCGGCCTTCGTTGTCCTGCGTATTGGACACGAACCAAGCGAGGAGTTGGCTGCCGAACTGCAGCGCCACGTGCGCACCAGGCTTGCCGCCCACGAGGTGCCGAAACATGTCGATTTCGTCGCCGATCTCCCCCGAACAGCCACAGGCAAGATCATGCGGCGCTCTTTGCGCGATCAGCTGTGAGCGTCCATGGGTCGTTCGGCCCAAATTCCGTTTGACAACGGTCTTGGATTGGTGGAATGTCTGCCTGTTTCGGAATGGGCTACAACACGTTGGAGGCTTGATCATGGGCTGGAATCGTTTGCGCACCTACGCGCTCGTCGCGTCAGTGGCGCTGTTGAGCACACTGGTGGTGGTTCCGGCCTTCGGCAACGACCACCTGACCGACATCGACGCGGTCGAGTTCACCGCCGTCGACGGCGTACCGCGTTTCGAGTACGGCGGCCTCACCCAGCTTCTGACCACTCCGCAGAACACCTGCGCCATCGTCAACCCGGATGATGGCGATCCTGATGCGACGGCAGAGAACATCTTGAACCTCGAGGGCACCGGCGGTGTCCCTGGTCTCGCCGGCAACTCGATCGGCGTGAGGACGAGCGGACGCAACGCCAACGGCACGCCGTGCTCGCAGATCGAATCGAGAGAGATCTTGACGATCACGCCGGGGCTGGAGTTGCCCGGAGCGGCATTCTCGAAGGTGCGGCTTGACCTCGAAGTGACCGGCAATGCCATCGTTGTGCTGACATTGTCCGACGGGGCAGGCACGTCGTCGGAGTTCATCCTCAAGACGGGGACGAACGTCGGGGACACGCCGGTCCAAGGTACCGAGGCTCCTTATCTGGTGAATACCGGCCCTGACGATGACCCGACCACCGCCTGCGCCGCGGCCGCCAGCTCCGGACCCAACAGCCACGCCAACGACAACTGCATCTGGACGGTCGAGCCCGGACACGATTTCACCTCGATCGCACTGACGGTGACCGTCGGCACCGTGTCGCTGGAAGGCGGATCCGACACCGGCGCCGCCAACACCTCGCTCTTCTACCTCGCGCCGGACCGGCTCAACTGTGGCACCGAACGCACGTTCAGTGGCCCCGGAGAGCCCACTCTTACGGTCCTGGCGAAGAACGGCGACGCTGACTGCTTCAAGGACTTCACCTACACGGCAGGTCTGCGAGGCGTGGATGCAGACGAGCAGTTCGTCGAACTCGTCGCCTCCGGCACACCGGTGGTGTTCCTGGAGAAGCTCGAGTTCATGCCGTTCGACGGCAGCAACCAGATCACCCAGAGTCTGTACTACGACGACTTGCTGTTGAATCGGGACAGCCCGACTCTCGCCCAGTTCTGTCTGCTCGACCCACGCGTCGTCGCCGCCGATACGGACCTTGGGTTCGTTCTCCACGGCGACTACGACACACCCGCGGATGCTCCGTTGGTGCTGCCGGGAACAGAGACCACGTGCATCATCCACGCCGACTTCCTGACGACCGGGAGCGCCGGTGGTGCGTCACAGGTCGTGCCGGTGTACTACCTGTACAACGTGGGCGACGGGTTCAGGACCTTCAAGTAGTAGTTCGAAGGGTGTGGAGGAGGCGTTGGGCCTCCTCCACACCCTCAGGCCCGGCTTCTGCTCCGCTCAGGTTGGCGATGTCGGCCTTCAGCAGCAGCACCAGCGCCTCCTCGTAGGGGAGTTCCTGTTCGCGTGCGGCGGTGAGCGCCTGGTCTGCCAGAGCCAACGCCTGTTCGATCTTGCCGAGCCCGGTGTACGCCGCCGCCTTGAGACGTGCGAGAGGCACCTCGAAGTAGGCGGCGTCGCCTCCGCCGAGACGTTCCCCCTCCTCGATCGCTCGGATGGCCTCATCGACCTGGCCGTCGGCCACCAGGGCTTCCGCCAGATGCACAGTGGCGTCCAGGGCGACTCCGGTGTGACCGATCTCGAAGGCCTCATTGGTGAGCACCGCCAGCGCGGCCGCGGCGGCCGCCGGGTCGCCCCGTTTGGTCGTGACCCTTGCCAACTGGGCATCGGCGAAGATGGCGAAGTCGCCGAGGTCGTGGGCCCGGAGCACACGGCGGGCGTCGCTCAGGACCTCGACTGCCTCCTCGAGACGATCAAGGCTGACGAGGACTTCACCCAGGTTGGCGCCGGCGAGGGCAGCTTGAGGCTCGTTGCCGACCATGCGAAAGGCATCG
>DATKEC010000124.1:0-48177 GCA_035544575.1 Acidimicrobiia bacterium | reverse complement strand
ATCCGTCGGTCGGGAGGTAGACGCCTCCGACGACGATCGCCCGACGGTCCCGCAGGAACGAGAGCTTCCCGACCGCGTCGAAGATCACGTCCCAGCCCTCGCCCTTCCGGAAGTCCTCTTGCGTGTAGTCGATTACCCGATCGGCACCCAGCGACTGCACCAGTTCCACATCCCGGAGGCACTGCTCTGCGGTTCAGACAGGGCCGACGATTTTGGATCGGGTTTGTCGGGCGTGTCATCGGGCCCTCCCATGGCCAGCCGCTTCCGACAGCTCTCACCCCCAGGCTCGATCAGCCGTGAACTCCGCAACCAACTCCCCGGAGTGATTGGAATGATCGACATTGTCCTGAATGAGAACGGCTCGTCGATTCGATCGGGCTGGCAGGGAGAAGCGGCCGACGCCACCGGGTAATGCGAGGATCTACCCTGCCAGTCTTGAGTTTCTCCGTGCAATCTCGAGTTGACGCTCGGGAGGGTCAGGCGGTTGGAGGATCTGGTCTGTCACCGGGACGGATGAGCCCGGATTCGTAGGCGAGCACGATCGCTTGTACTCGATCACGCAATCCCAGCTTGGTCAGGATGCGGTTGACATGAGTCTTGATGGTCCCCTCGCTCAGGAACAGCCGTTCTGCGATCTCGGCGTTGGAGAGCCCTTCGGCGATGTGATGTAGTACCTCTGTCTCCCGTTCGGTGAGTGTCTTGAGCGTCTCGGGGGTCCGGAATCCGGGTGGGGGGCGTTGGACGAAGTCTTCGATGAGGCGGCGTGTGATGGCTGGCGCCAGCAGCGTGTCGCCTGTGGCCACGACACGAATGGCGTTCACGAGCTGTTCGGGGGGTGTCGATTTGAGCAGGAAGCCGCTTGCTCCCGCCTTCATCGCCTCGTACAGGTACTCGTCCCGATCGAAGGTGGTCAGCATCAAGACTCGAACGTCCGGCGTCATGGATCGGAGGATCCTTCGGGTCGCTTCCACGCCGTCGACGAGCGGCATCTGTACGTCCATGAGGACGACGTGCGGTTTGAGATCACGAGCCAGGAGAGCGGCTTGGGCACCATCCGAGGCTTCGCCAACCACCTCCAAGTCTGGTTGGCTCTCGACGATGAGCCGAATGCCGCTTCGAACCAGGGCTTCGTCGTCGGCGACCAGAACCCGGATGGTCATGGGCGAGCGAGGATGGGGAGACGGGCGGTCACGACCCACCCATTGGGTTGGCCGGGGCCGGCAGCGACTGACCCATCGAACAGCTCAGCTCTCTCTCTCATGCCGATCAGTCCGTGTCCGTCCGAGCTCCGTCCGTCGGTTGAGCCAGGCCCATTGTCGCGAATCATCAACTCCAGGGCGTCGGGATCGTATCGAAGGACCACGTGAACTGATGAGGCTTGGGCGTGCCTGATCGTGTTTGTCAGCGCCTCCTGGATGATGCGGTACGCCGAGGCTTCCATTCCAGGGGCCAGCGGACGTTGCTCTCCTTCGATTCGGAGTTCCACGGCGAGTCCCGTGCCCCGCACATCATTGACCAGTTGTTCGATTGCGGCGAGCTTCAGCGGGGGTGTGGCTGCCGGGTCTTCGTCGCTTCGCCGGAGAACACTGAGCAGTCGGTGCATCTCGTCGAGGGCTTGTCGCCCCATGTGCTCGACCGTCTCGAGCAGCTCCCTCACCTTGCCGGGATCCCGATCAAGCGTCTGACGGGCTGCCCCGGCCTGCAGCACCATCACGCTGACACCGTGAGCAACGATGTCGTGCAGCTCCCGTGCAATCCGTCCCCTTTCTTCAGCAACGACCGCCCTCATCTTCTCTTCGCGCTCCCGCTCGATCGCCACCACCCGGTCTTCGGCCTCGACCGCCCTCAGTTGCCGTGATCGCACCGCCCTGCCCAGGGTCCAAGTGCCGACGACGATTGCCAGGTTGCCCACTTCGTCGGCGAAGTTGATGTCGTTGACCACTGGGAATGTCGAGAGCCCGATCAACACGAACAGTCCGCCGAGGAGTGCAGTCTTCAGATCCGCATACGACGCAACCGAGTAGGTGACAACGAGGAACGCGATGAATCCGCCCACAACCTCCGCCTCGCCTGCCAACGTCTGGGCTACCAGGCCGGCGCCCACCAAAGCGGCGGCCAGAAGGGGCATCGTCCTCCGCCAGGCCACAGACAAGGTCATCGCCGCGAACGAGATGCTCTGAACCGCGATAGGCCCCTCGCTGTCGGCGAGGAGCAACTCGACCTGACTCACGAAAGTCAGAAAGACCGCAAACGAGCCGTCCCTCACCCCATCAGACATCCCACGCCATGCCCCGACGAAGCCTGGGCGGTGGGCATCCGACTGGGTAGCCATCATCCGAGCATATGACGCCAGACCCACCCTTCGGATCTACCCGTCGATCGAAAGTCCTCGGCCGCAGGTTGTCTTTTCGAGCACACACGCCACACCGGGATGCACATCGAGACCCACCCGTGGATAGACGACCCGATCGGTCTCACCTCTTACGTTCAACACGACGACAGACGCATGAACAAGGGAGGTCGTCGTGACCACAAATTCAAACCAATCCAATCCGAGTCGAACTCCATTGGTCGCAGCTCTCACTTTCCTCATAGCCGTGGGACTGCCGGTGGCGGCGATCCTCACCGCCGGCCTTCGAGATGTCGAGGTCCAGCCAGGGGCGATCGACTGGATACTCGTAGCCGGTGTCGCGGTAGTCACCATCGCGACCTTCGCTCTACTCGTGCCATGGGCGCAACGCGATCCAGAGAGCACGGGCCGAGCGGCCAAGACCGGCTTCGCTCTCAGCGCCAGCGGGCTGGCGGTGTCGGTCATCCTCTTCTGGACCATGGTCCCTGTCATCTTCGGATCCGCTGGCGCATGGCTCGGCCACACCGCCAGAGAACGCTCCAAGTCGGGACAACGACTCAGGGGTTTGGCGACAGCAGCGATCATCATCGGAGCCTTCGCCGCCCTCGGGTCAGTGGCGGCATACATCGCAACAAGCTGACCTCCCGCACCCCGCTCCATCAAGTACGGACCCGGTCGGAGAAGGCGCCGTCGGTGAGCTTGGGTCACACCTCCGGCCGGTTCATCCCGCCTCAAGCTCGCGGTTGTACGACCGCTTCCACCAGAGATAGCCAACGAGTCCCAACCCGACACACCACGCCAAGGGACGATCCAGTCGTTGCCGATTGGCGTTCCGGAGAACCACTTCCCGATCCCGTTCCGGTACCGCCTTCCGACGATTCAACCCGCCGATCGCACCGTGGTGCCGCTGCAGGGGGTCGTCCGCTCAATCGGCCCCACTTCACCAAGGCACGCGTAGGTTCGGACTGAACTGACCGGGAGATCGAGCATGAGCGCCGAGTTCAACCACACAATCATTCGCTGCCGTGACCAGCACGTGTCGGCGGCGTTCCTGGCGGAGATGCTCGGATGCCCGACTCCCACCCGATTCGGCCCTTTCCACGTGGTGGAATTCGACAACCGAGTGTCGCTCGACTTTCTCGAGACCCGGGATGCGATCGCTCCCCAGCATTTCGCGTTCTTGGTGAACGAGGACGACTTCGACGGCGTGTTCGCTCGGATCGGCGAACGCGGCATCCGGTACTGGGCCGATCCCGGACAGACGCGGGAGGGGCAGATCAATCGCAACGACGGCGGCCGCGGGATCTACTTCGAGGACCCCGACGGCCACCTGCTCGAGGCCATCACCCGTCCCTACGGCAGCGGCGGGGAATAGTCCTCGGGCTCGGCGCCCCATTTGACAGTCACGACTGGGTGTCGACGACCGAATGGCTCCGATTTCGTTCTTCCACTGCAGAATCCGGGCTGACTCCGGTCCTCGTTGCGGCTCGAACTGCTCAGCGACTGGGAGAACCAGACCTGCTGGAACACGACTCGGCTCATCCCGGAACGCCCATCGAGCACGAAGGAAACGTGCGACCACGCCCCGACATCGGCGACCTTCGGGACACGCTAGAGTTATCAAGTATCCGATTTGCCTCAGGAGGCAATCCAGCATGGCAGACACTGAGGTTCGACTCGCCTACGGCGACCACGGACTCCTGTGCTCCTTTCCGTCCGACGCCACCACGGTGATCGAACCACGCTTCGAACCCGCTGAACGGCAACCGCGGCGACTTCTCCGCGACGCGCTGGAGAGTCCGATCGACTCACCTCGACTTCGCCAAGTAGTCACTTCTGACAGCAGGATCGCAGTCTCGATCTGCGACATCACACGCCCTCAGCCGCGTCGCCTCATGATCGAGGCCATTCTGGCCGAACTCGAAGGCATCGCTCAAGCAGATCAGCTCACCCTTCTGGTGGCAACAGGCACTCATCGGGCTAACACCGACGAGGAACTCCTCGCCATGTTGGGCCCGGACCTGGTCGAAGCATGCAACGTGATCAACCACAACGGACGCGACCCGGGCGAGCTCCGGTACTTGGGCGTCTTCGGCGACAACGTGCCTGTGTCCCTGAACCGGCACTGGGTGGAATCCGATGTGCGGATCACCACAGGCTTCGTCGAACCCCACTTTTTCGCCGGATTCAGTGGAGGACCGAAGCTGGTAGCACCAGGTCTCGCCGGACTCGAGACTGTCCTCACGCTCCATGACGCCCGACGAATAGCCAGCCCGAACGCCACATGGGGCGTCTGTGAGGGCAATCCGGTACACGACGACATTCGCGACATCGCGGGTGAGACCAGCGTCGACTTCGCCTTCGATGTGATTCTCAACCGTGACAAGGCGATCACACACGCCTTCGCCGGCGAGCTCCTCTCCATGCATTCGAGGGCGCGGGAGGTCTGCCGGCAGGTTTCCATGCGACCGGTCGATGGTCTTTTCGACATCGTCGTGACGACGAACGCCGGCTACCCACTCGATCAGAATCTGTACCAGGCCGTTAAAGGGATGAGCGCGGCCATGAACATCGTCAAACCGGGTGGAACGATCCTCGTCGCAGCCGAGTGTCGCGACGGGCTGCCGGCTCACGGGTCCTACGGCGAACTGCTCGCGTCTGCCGGATCGATCGAGGAGGTGCGCAGATCGATCGAGACGAGCGAGCGGACGATGCCCGATCAGTGGCAGGTCCAGATCCAGGCACGGATCCAGGAGCGAGTTCGAGTCTTGGTCAAGGCGGACGGGCTATCCGATGATCAGATCCGTGCAGCGCACTTGGAGCCCTGTCATGACATCTCCCGCTTCGTCAAAGATGAGCTGAAGCGACTCGGTCCGACGGCCCGTGTGTGCATCCTACCCGAGGGCCCACAGACTATTCCGTACCTGACCGACGACGTGGCAAGCGGGAACAAGCTGCCAACCAGATGATCGGCTCACTCTCACACCCTCTCGGGAGACCGACCATGGAGGCCCTATGACGAACCCAACCATCGTGCCCAAGCTCGGCTTCGGGACCTGGCGGCTCTACGGAGACGAGTGTCGGGACTCGGTGGTCGACGCCCTTGCAATGGGATACCGGCATCTCGACACTGCACGCCGCTACGACAACGAAGAGGCCGTTGGTCGCGGACTCGCGCTCTCCGACGTCCCACGTGACGAGATCTTTCTGACGACCAAACTCGACCTCAACTGTCCTGCGAGCGAAGTGCTAGTCCAGACCCAGGACAGTCTCGAGAAACTCCAGACCGACTACCTGGACCTGCTCCTCATGCACTGGGCGAATACTCAGATCCCCACGCGCGACACTCTCGAAGGGATGATGCGGGTGCGCGCCGAGGGCCTGGTCCGCCATATCGGCGTTGCGAACTTCACCACGCGCCTGCTTGCCGATGCGGCGACCGAGTTCCCGATCGTCGCCAACCAGATCGAATACCACCCCTACCTCTCCCAAACGGCTGTGTTGGAGGCAGCCGAGACGTACGACCACGAGGTAGTGGCCTACTCACCCGTGGCCCGCGGGCGGATACTCGACGACCCGGTAATCGCTGAGATTGCCAGGCAACACAGAAAAACGCCGGCGCAGGTCACGCTGCGATGGTGCATCCAGCAAGAGCGGGTGTGCGCTATCCCAAAGTCGGCCAGCCACGAACGACGCGCCGAGAACCTGGATGTGTTCGACTTCGAACTGAGCGACGACGAGATGGGGGTCTTGCACGGTCTGGCAGACGGATACCGGATCGTCTCGCCTGCCCACGCACCGGACTGGGATCGTTGACCAACCAAAACGAGCGAGAGGACCGGAAATGACGGCAGCCAGAGAGTTTGTGCACTCCCGTGTTGAAGGACCTATCGCATACGTCGAGATCGACCGACCGCCAGTGAATGCGTACAACCTCCAGACTCACCGTGAGATCTACGAGGCCATGGCCGAACTGGAGTCCAATCACGATCTGTGCTGTGTGATCCTGTATGCGGGGGGGGTCGACGAAGGGCGCCCGTTCTCCGCGGGCTCCGACATCAAGGAGTTCGTCGGACTCGACCCCCGGACCAGTCTCGATCGGTCCATGTACATTCGCCGCTACTTCGCATCCGTGTCGGACTTTCCGCTACCGGTGGTGGCGGCCGTCGAAAACATCGCGCTCGGGTCTGGATTCGCGTATGCGGCCCGCGCCGACATTCGAGTTCTCTCGACGACTGCGTCCCTCGGCATGCCCGAGGTCAAGGTCGGTGCGCTCGGCGGGGGATACGAGATGGTGCGCCTCGTGGGGGTCGGCAAGGCACGCGAGATGTATTACACCGGGCGCCGAATCGATGCCGAGGAGGCACTCCGACTCGGTTTCGCCCAACAGGTGGTTCCCGCCGGTGAAGCCCTCGAGGCAGCGCGGCAGATCGGGCTCGAGATGGCAGAGGTCAGCCCCTTCGGGCTGAGACTCGCCAAGGAGCAGATGCGTTTCGCCGAGAGCCCGCTCACCCGCGACGAGGCGCTCAGGTACGAAACCGAACTCACCGCCCTCTACCGAGCACTCCCCGACGCCTCGGAGTCCGCATCAGCCTTTCTCCAACGCCGCAAGCCGACATTCAGTGGGATCGACGGATAGCGCCGTGGGACATTGGCTGATCGATCCTCTAGAGACGCGATGAACCGACTCGAAGGCAAGGTCCTCATCGTCGCAGGCGCGGGCGGTGCCCAGGGGCGGGCCATCTGCCAAAGGGCGGCGCAGGAAGGTGCCCGGATCGTGGCCGGCGACATCTCACGATCCAACCTGGACGAGACGCTGGCCAGCCTCGATGCCCGACGGGACGACGTCCGCGGGCTGGGCCTCGATGTGACGAGTGCCGCGGACTGGGATGAAGCGGTGCGCGTAGCTGAGGGTGAGTTTGGCCACTTGGATGTGGTGATCGACGCGGCGGCAGTCTTGAACCGTGAGGGCGTGGAAATGGCCACCCCCGAGCACTGGCGGCTCGTGCTCGAGGTCAACCTGATCGGAGCATGGCTCGGGCTCCGCCAGGCCCTCCCAGCGCTGCGTCGCTCGGGAGGAGGATCGGTGATCATGCTCTCGTCGATCGATGCGCTGATCGGGCGGGGTGGTGCCGTCGCCTACCACGCCTCGAAGGGAGGCCTCCGCCAGATGGTTCGCACAAGCGCCGTAGAACTCGCCCCGGAAGGTATACGGGTCAACTCGGTGTGCCCAGGTGTGATGGTCAACACGATGCAGACCGTGGTGGGTGCAGGACCGCCGCCGGTCCAACGCGTCTCGAAGACGCCTCTGGGACGCGCCGGCACCCCCGATGACATCGCCTGGGCCGTCGTGTATCTCGCGAGCGACGAATCCGGCTTCGTGACCGGAACCGATCTCGTCGTCGATGGGGGGTACACAGCACAATGAAGGCTGACACAACGGTGCCTGTCGTGACAGGAACAAGCCGCGACCTCAGGCGGTGGAGATGATTTCACCGGACCGATTGGCCCTCATCCTCAACCCCTTTCATGAGCGGCTCTTCGTCGAAGCCGTTGGGATGGCGAGGAACGCGGGGATCGACGTCGTGGAGTTCCCGCATGGGGTCTGGCCGGAAGAAGAGGCCGACCTCCCTCGCGTGCTGGAACACCACCAGCTTCGATGCCGGGTAGTCAACATCCCTGCGCGTCTTGGTCGGGTTATGCCCCAACAGGGCAACCGCGAGATGGAACAGTTCGTGTCCGCGGCCGTCAGAACGGCCTCCCTCGCAGGCGCGAGTTTCGTACAACTGCACACCGGCATGAGCGGCTCCGCACCGGCCGATCGCGTCATCCACGAACTGGCGGAATTGTTGCTCCCCATGGTTCGCGTGGCTCGCGACGCAGGAATCACGCTCCTCCTAGAGAACAACTTCGATTCAAGAGGGGAGGACCCCGGCGGGGTCAACCCCACCCGCCATGCGAGTTCGATGGTCGCCCTGGCCGACGCAATCGGCGAGGGAGACTTCGGCTTTTGCTACGACCCTGCCAATTTCGTGCTGACGGGCGCCGACCCCCATCCAGCACTACTCACCATGGGGCCTCGTGTCGGCAACGTCCATCTCAAGGACTGCAGACCGCTGCACGACGCGAAAGACTCCACCGTCACCGACCGAAGCAAGCCGCGCGACTCGCTGTGCGGGACCATGGAATGGGTGGAGCTTGGCGCCGGCTCAGTTCCGTGGAAATCCATCATCGCCACCTTGGAGGAGCAGGTGTACGAGGGAACCCTCACGCTCGAGCCGGTCTGGACCCGTGATCTGTCGCCATCGGCGTGGACAGGCGTCGCTGCCTCCACCGTACGTGATTGGCTCTCGGCCGCGCCCTGATCGGAGACTCCGAGACAGCTAGTCCAGCCCAGAGTTTCAGTGTGTCTCGCTGATGTCCGCGAGCGGATCGGGAGCCTCGTCCCAGAACCCTGAAGCGGCCAAAGCGTTCACTGCCTGATCACCACTACTGCGGAAGTGATCGGCGAAGGCTGCCCCCGCGCCAAGGCCATCACCAACTTCGAGGGCTTTGTAGATGCTCCAGTGCTCGGCGATGGCCCTCGCGCGCCATGCCTCGTCCTGAAACTCGAAAAAGTGGGATGGCATGTTGTTGGCGAGTAGCCGCAACACCGCTTTGAGGCGGCGCGATCCGCCGGACGAATTGATCATTCGATGGAACTCGTAGTTGAGCTCATCGAGTTTGCGAGGGTCGGTCGTCAGTTCCATCTGCTCGGTGTTGGCGCGTAGCGCCTCCAGCTCGCGCTCTGTGAGCACCGACGCAGCCCGCTCCGCCGCCAATCCAGCGAGCAGGCCGAACATTGCGAAGTGGTCACGGATGTCTTCCTCGGATACGGCTGCTACGAAGGATCCCCTGCGTGCGAGGTTGTCGACGAGACCTTCGACCTCGAGCATGATGAGGGCTTCGCGAACGGGGAGTCGGCTCACGCCCAGGGATTCGGCGACCGCCTCCTGATCGATACGACTGCCGGGCGTGAGGGCGCCGGCCAGGATGTCGTCTCGGATCCGCTTCGCTACCTCGTTCTTGAGGTTCTCTCTCATTTGACCACCCCCGATCCGGTCGAAATCGGGCTTCTCCACCCGGCCAAGCCATCTCGTCGACTCGGGAATCGATGATCCGCGGGGTCCAACAGGGCGCCGCGCGGCGCCGCAACCGTGCCACCTTCCCACGAGTCCAAATGGCCGCCCATGGTTCATACAGTATCACGGAGGCACTGAGTCGAACGCCCTCGGACCCGGAGATCGCCACGCCCACATATTCTTGATATCGTATCTAACAACCCATGGCGGAGGGACGATTGGACGGATTACCCGAGTTGGGCATCGCTCTTCCCACCAGCATGCCCGACGGGCCGCGTCATACCCTTGCGTACCTCGAGTGGTGCACGGAGGCTGCCGCCTCGTCGGGGGCGACGACGATCCTGTTGGCCGGTCGTCACGGTCCCACTGCTCAGTTCCAGGTCGCGCCCCTCGTGCCGCTCCTCGCAACGCGGGCCCCGGGCGTGACCATCGCCCCTCTCTTCCTCGCACCGGTATGGCCCGTCGGGTTGCTCGCCGAGCATGTCGTCACCGTCGCGACTCTCGCGGAGGCAGCAGGTTCGAGTGTCGTCCCGGTGCTGGCTTCCGGCCGGCACGAACCGGTCGCCACCTCGGTCGGTTCTCCGGACCGTGGCCGTGGTGACGCCACTGAAGAGGCGCTGTCGACACTGACGGGACTCGGGTTCAGACCTTGGGTCGCCGCAGAGCGGGGTCCCGCCATGCGTCGAGCGACTCGTGCCGACGGCTGGATCTCGAACGCCATCTACGACGACAACGAACTGGCACAGCAACTCTCTGTCGTGAGCACGGTCCCGATCCGGGTTGTGCGCCGAGACGTGATGTGCCGTCTCGACGGGGAGAGAGCCCGCGCAGACGCGGAGATCGCCCTCGAGCGCGGCTACCGCCACGGAATGCGGATCGAGCACGTGATAGCAGGCGACAGCCGGGCATGCGCGGAGGCCATTGCTCACTTTGGTGCAACGGGATTCACCCATGTTCTCATGCGTCCGATGGATGCCGACCCCGAAACAGCGGCCGAATCGATCACTGCCGTGTTCGACGCTTTTGCCGACTTGAAGTCGACCGGCGGTCGCTGATGCGCAACCTGGCGCTCACCGGTTGGCGCGACTCACTGGCGCCCCCCTGTTATCTCGATCGCCGCGCCGCTCACATAGCTGGACAGGTCGGAGGCGAGGAACACCGCGACGTCGGCAACCTCCGCCGGTTCGCCCGCCCGTCCGAGAGGGATCTCCGCCAATTTCGACTCCCAGGCGTGAGCCGGCATCGCCTCGGTCATAGCCGAGCGGATGAGGCCCGGTTGCAGAGCGTTAACCCTCACGCCATAACGTCCCAGCTCCTTGGCGGCGGCCCTCGTCAGCCCGATGATGCCTGCCTTCGCTGCGCTGTAGTTCGTCTGACCAACGTTGCCGGTCTTGCCCGAGATCGACGACATGTTGATGATCGAGCCGCTTCCCTGCTCGCGCATCACCAGCGAAGCGCTCCGCGTGCCGAGCCACGTTCCGAGCAGATGGACATCGATCACTTCTCTGAACTCAGCCACTCCCATCCGCCGCATCGTGGCATCCCGAGTTATTCCGGCGTTGTTGACCATCACGTCGAGACGGCCGAACTCGGAGACGCAGGCTTCAACCGCGGCCTCCACGTCCTGTTCGACAGTCACATCACAAGCGATCGAGAAACCCGCCATCCCCTCGGCAACCAGTTCCGCCGCGGCCGCCTCGGCACGTTCGCCGTCGAGGTCCGCCAGGACCACAGATGCGCCGTTGAGGCCAAACGCGCGGGCGATGGCAAGGCCGATCCCCTGTGCTGCCCCAGTGACAACTGCATTGCGATCGTGCAGCAAACCGCGTCCCGTGGCGTTCACGAAGATGCCTTCCTCTCCTACCGGCGACACCCGGACATTGGCACTTCACCAGGCCTCGAAACACTGACCGAAACCCGGTCCAGCCCAACGACCTCGTTGCGGCTGGGTGGAGCTGAACGAGTTTCCCGCACACCGACCCTTACAGACGCGTCGGACGACACACAGACAGACAGGATACAGCCATGCGAGAAGTCGTGATCTGCTCACCACTTCGAACGCCCGTCGGCACCTACGGTGGCGGGCTTCGAACCGTCGAGCCGCAGGCGCTTGCTGCGACTGTGATCCGGGCAATCGTGAAGCGTACGGACCTGCCGCCCGAGGCCATCGACGA
The DNA here is from genome assembly GCA_035544575.1 of Acidimicrobiia bacterium. Lineage (GTDB taxonomy): Bacteria > Actinomycetota > Acidimicrobiia > Spongiisociales > ZC4RG35 > DATHWB01. The sequence continues at coordinate 36,532 of DATKEC010000124.1, read as the reverse complement.
CGTCGTGCTCGGTCAGGGTTATCCGAACGCCGAAGCGCCCAGCATCGGCCGCGTGGCAGCACTCGACGCCGGCCTTCCGGTCGCGGTCACGGGGGCCCAAGTGGATCGGCGGTGCGGCTCTGGTCTGTATGCGATCCTCCAGGCGGCGATGCACATTCAGACGGGCGTCGCCGAACTGATGCTCGCCGGCGGTGCAGAGAGCATGAGCCAGGTCGAGTTCTACACAAGAGGACTCCGTTTCGGGCATCCGCCGGCGCGGATCGACCTAGATGATCGGCTGGCGCGGAGTCGTGTCACTGCCGGCGGCGCAAACTACCCGGTGGAAGGCGGGATGCTGGAAACGGCCGAGAATCTCCGCCGGGAATTCTCGATATCTCGAGAGAGCCAGGACGAACTCGCGCTCCGATCGCATCGTCGAGCAGTGTCCGCCCATGAAACGGGGCGGTTCGAGGACGAGTTGGTGCCCGTCACCGTCCCCGGCCGCAACGAGGACACGGTGTTCGACCGTGACGAGCACCCTCGACCGGACACGTCGCTCGAGAAACTCGCCTCCCTCCGGCCGATTCGGCTGGCAGCAGACCCTGACTCCACCGTCACCGCCGGCAATGCCAGTGGTCAGAACGACGGGGCGGCGATCTGCGTCGTCACTTCACCCGAGCGTGCGGACCAATTGGGCCTCACGCCTCTGGTACGCCTCGTGGCGTGGGGCATGGCGGGTGTCGAGCCCCATCGAATGGGGATCGGCCCTCTGCCAGCGACGGAGGTTGCACTGTCCCGCGCGGGATTGAGGCTCGCCGACATCGATCTGATCGAACTGAATGAAGCTTTCGCCGCCCAGGTGCTGGCCGTGACGCGGTCGTGGGGATTGGGGGACGCGGATTCCGAGAGGTTGAACGTGAACGGGTCGGGTATCTCGCTCGGGCACCCCATCGGTGCGACCGGCGCCCGTATCCTCGTCACCCTCGCCCACGAGATGAGACGACGGTCTGCCCGTTTCGGGCTCGAGACGATGTGCATCGGAGGCGGGCAAGGCCTGGCCGCCGTCTTCGAGCTGGTTGCCTGACGAAGATGCCGCCGAACGGAACCGCGGTGCCATCGACCGGCTGGCCCCTGGAACGGCTCAGTGTCAATGTTTCGATGATCTTTCGAGAACTCCCGCTGACGGCGCGACCGCAGGCCGCCCGATCCGCAGGTTTCGAGGCGATCGAGATGTGGTGGCCTTTCCCTGGGGAGCCCGCCCCACCTTCCGGCAGTATTCACGAGTTGTGTGCCGCCATCGAGGACGCCGGCGTCGCCCTCGTCAGCCTCAATCTGGACACCGGAGACCAACACACCGGAGACAGGGGTTTGATGTGTCGTGCCGAACACCGCGCCCGCCTGCGCGAGAACACATCGAAGGTTGCCGAGATTGCACGTCGCCTCGGATGCGAACGAATCAACGCCCTCTACGGGAACACCAGCACTCCGGGACAGACGAGCGAGGAGCGGCGCAACGCGCTCGAGGCCTATGCGTTCGTCTGCAGCGTGGCGGCGGAGGTCGGCGCATCCGTCATGATCGAGCCCATCAACACCCCGGATGCCCCGAATTATGGAGTCCGATCGGTTGACGACGCGTTGTCGCTGAGCCACGAAATCGCGGCGATGTGCGGCATTGCGCCCGGAGTACTCCTCGATGTGTACCGCCTCGACCTGCCGCAACCGGCTCTCGATGAGGCCATCCTCGCCGCCGGTGACTCAATCATGCATGTCCAGCTCGCCGATCGTCCCGGAAGACACGAGCCAGGCACCGGGAACATCGACTTCGAGCGTGTGTTCGCGTCTCTCAGATCAGCGCACTACGCAAGCCACATAGGCCTCGAATACGAGCCGACGATCGAATCGGGTGAGAGCTTGCGGTTGGCCCGCCGACGAATTGGGGCTCATCCCTCCTGATCCGACGCCACGGGAAGGAGGGCCAGCTGGCGGCAGGTCGCGATGAGCACACCGTCGGCGTCCCACACCGAGGCGTCTTCCTCCATGATTCCGGCGGATGCGAAACGGCACTGCGTCGCGCACAGCAGCCATCCGGGGCGTGGCCGCGATCGGAGATGGATCGTCATTTCCACGGTAGGCACCCAACCCACGACGCCGAGGTCGTAGACGGACGCCGGGAGAACGTCCACTAGCAGGGGGATCAGCGCGGCGTCGGGTGGGCTTCCGTCAGCCAGCCGCATCCATGCCTTGACTTCAGCCCGTCCGGTGGGCATGCCGGACGCCCACCCGACTGACTCGGGGTGGTAACGGATGTCGAACTGAGATCGCACGGGCGACGTGCGGCCATCGGGCGTCGTGGCTAGCACCGGGATACACGCCTCGGGTTCCGGAATCGACGGAGGCCTTTCCTGCACGAGCTGTGAACCAAGGGCGGGCCTGCCCAAGGAGCCATACGCCGCCAGCACGCGCACATGCTCTTCGCCGTCCTGGCTCAATCGCGCTTCGGCCCTGGCGAGAGTGCGCCCGATCCGGACAACTTCCACATCGACTTCGGCCGAGCCGGCGGCCGGTGCCGCCAGAAAATGGCTGCTGACCACGATTGGATCCTCGTACGGGACAGTGGCGCTCAACGCCTGGAGGGCGATAGCAAGGAGATAGCCGCCGTTCGGTCGCGAACCGATGCACCAGTCCGGGAAGATCTCGGCGGAAAACGACCCGTCGCTTCGCCGACTCACTCCGGTGGCCCGCGCGAATGCGCCCTGTCCCGCGCTCACTGGGCAACGCCGCGCGGGCTGCGATCGACCATCAGGTCACCGCCGATGCCACCGTCTCGGCATCTTGCTTGGGCGAACGCTTCCCTTTCCTACCCGAGAGGGCGAGGACAATTCCCACCACACTCGCCGTCGTCAGGCAGATGACCATCCCGAGCGTGGCCAGGTGGGCGAAGCGGCCCGCCTCCCAGATCTGGAGGAAGATCGACCCTACGACGATGTTCTGCGGGCCCGACAGGATGGCCGACGCCGTGAGGTCTCCGACGATCACGACGAACACAAGCGCCCAGCCGGCCGCGAGGCCGGGCCGCATCAACGGCAGCAAGATGCTCCGACTCGTCCGGAAACGCGAGCCGCCGAGCATGTAGGACGCTTCGAGGAGTTCTTCGCCGACCTGACCGCGGGCGACTTCGGCCGCGATCGACGCCTGTGGCATGTAGATGACCAGGTACCCGAGGAGGAGGATGAGAAGGGTCCCACGCAGGTTGAAGGGTTCTCCGGCCAGCGCCACAAGAATCGCCACCCCGATGACGAGATTGGAGATGGCCCCCGGCACCTTCGTGGTGCCCTCGATGATCCTGGCGGTGTAGCCCTTCTTCTCCCGAGCATACGAGATGAGGATTGCAGCGACGATCATCGCCAACGTCCCACCCATGACACCGAGCCGGAGACTGTTGAAGAGCGCAATGCGGGGGTTGCTGTCGGGTACGAACAAGAACTCCTTGATGTTGTTCAGCGAGAGGATGGACGGGTCGATCGTCGCCTGCCAGAAGGGTTGGAGCGCTACGACGGTGAGCGCCGCGAACGGCAGAACCGAGACCGCCATGATGTAGCCCACCATCACCGTTCGAGCCAGCCAGCGCCATTTTCCGAGTCGCACCAAAGAAGCCGTGCCAGCCTTCCCTCCGATGAGGGCGTGACGTCCGCCTCGGGTCATCCGGCGTTGCACCATCCATACCGCCCCGATCACGACTAGGAGCAACAGGCTGACGGCGACGGACTCGTCGAGGCGCGAGGGGAACGTCTGAGTCAGCCTGACGATGTAAACCGAGACGGTGTCGATGCGGGCCAGTGAGCCGATGGTCCTGGGAACGGAGAAGAACGACACCCCGACGATCACGAGCAGGAGCGACGCGGAAGCAAGGGCTGGGCGGATGGCGGGCAGCGAGATACGGAGGACGGTATTCCAGGGACCGGCGCCGCTCATCCGCGACGCCTCCTCCAGCGAAGTGTCCATGTTGCGAAGGGCTGCGGAGACGACCAGATACCCATATGGGACTAGTGCGATCGTGTAAACGAACAGCATCCCCGGCCACGTCCCGATGTTGAGGGGGCCCTCGGTCAGATTGACTCCGACCAGGTCGAGGCCGGACCTGAGGTATCCATTGAGGAAGCCTGCTCGCCGCTGCGCCAGAAACACCCACCCCACTGCCAGAGCGATCGGTGGGATCAGAAGGGGTATGAGCGGCAGCAACCGAGAAATGACGCCAAACGCGGCATCTGTCCGTTCGTTCAACCAGGCGAACACCGATCCGATGAGCAGCGCGGCCGGCCCCGCCGTGACCAGAACGATTCCCGTGTTGCGAGCAGCGGTGTAGAAGCTCGCGTCGGTGAAGACCTTCTCCATCGCTGTGAAGTCGAATGATCCGGCATCGGTGAAGACCCGGAAGAAGGTCGCGATGAGCGGGTACAGGATCAGCCAGAGGAGGGCGATCGCCAACGTCCATCCGACCACGCCGAACAGATCGAGGCTCCGCCATGACCTCCCGCGCGCGTACCGAGCGACGGGCGACGTCACGACGAGCGCTCTGATTCTGGATGCCAGCCGATGGACGCCATGTCAGTCAGGGACCGTTCCGGCGCCACCAATCTCCTCGACAGACGGCGGCACGCCAGTGTCGGAGGACACGTGGTCCGCGCTCCCCTCACCGTTTGCCTCCCCACGCCCCGAGTTGATAGGGATGGCGCGTATGGCCGTCGCCGGGATCGTCAGAAACACAGCCTCCCCCGCGTCGAAGACACCCCGCGCGGCCATTCTCCCGGCTGCACTTCCGCCCCGAGCACGGATCTGCCGCGACCCGACATCGACGAGGTAGTCCCGGTACGAGCCGCGGAACATCTGAGCACGCAGCGTCCCGGACCATGTGTTGGAGTCTCCATCGCTCTCAGGCCGCATCGCTGAGACGGAGACCGACTCGGGCCGGATGACGACCGCCACCTGGTCTCCCACCCTTGTCCCGGTCGTCAGGTTTGCGGAGGCGAGTGACATCTCGCCGATCTCGGTGTCGACGATGGCCCTGGAATCGTCACCCGTCGCTCGAACCTCGCCGACGAACTCATTCACTACACCGATGAAGCTCGCCACGAATCGAGACGACGGTGCGCCGTACACCTGGTCGGGAGGTCCGACCTGAACGACCACGCCGTCCTTCATCACGACGATGCGATCCGCGATCGCCATCGCCTCCTCCTGATCGTGGGTCACGTACACACCCGCGAATCCGATTCGCTTCTGCATCGTGAGCAACTCGATCCTCAGGTCTTCGCGCACCTTGGCGTCGACATTCGAGAGCGGTTCGTCGAACAGGATGACCTCAGGGTCCGCCACCAGCGAGCGGGCGAGGGCGATACGCTGCTGCTGACCACCACTGAGCTGGGAGGAGTACTCCGTGCCCAGATCACCGATGCCGACCAAATCGAGGATCCTCCCCACGCGCTCCTGGATCTCCGCCTTCGGCACACGCCGCAGCTTCAGTGGGTATGCGACGTTCTGGAACACCGACATGTGTGGCCACACCGCGTAGCTCTGGAACATCATCCCGAAAGCGCGCTTCTCGGGAGAAACGATCACACCTCGGTCACCGGACGAGATCAACCGGTTCCGGCTGTATATCTCGCCGCCTGTGGGCGCCTCCAATCCGGCGATGCACCGTAGCAGGGTGGTTTTCCCACAACCGCTCGGTCCCAGCACCACCACCATCTCACCGGGCTCGATATCCAGGGACACACCGGCCACCGCAGTGACGACTCCCCCGCCGGTCCGACGGAAGTGTTTCTCGAGGCCGACGATCCGGATCGCCGGTTCCTCGTTGCCGGCTGTGGTCCCACCCGATGCAGGATCCTCGGGAGTCATCCGCCTCCTCCGGCAAGCAGGTGTAGAGCGATCGGCCGGCTCTCCGTCGAGAGCCGGCCGATCCTGTCACTCGGGAACTCGCCGCGCATCGTGGTGCGACACCCGTTCGTCAATGGCATCTTCCGCTGCGCCCACTAACTGATTCCGAGGGCCGCGTACACCCTTTCCTTGCCCGCATCGTCTGTCTGTCCGAGGAACTGTCCGTTGGAGGCGTCCTTCGGTGTCGGCAACCAGCCGTCGGGAAGGGGCAGACAGGTCGTGCCCTGCAACGGCGACGCATTCTCGACGCCCGCGTCACATCCGGCGGAATGGGCCTCCGGCGACATGAGGAAATCGAGCATCACCTTCGCTGCGTTCGGATTGGGACTGTTCGCAAGGATTCCGGCACACGATCCATGACCGACGGTGGGACCGTCGGGTATCACGAAGGCCACCGGAGCACCGGCCGCTCGAATCGCAGACGAGTTGGTGATGTGCGCCATCGCGCTCACGAGGTAGGCACCCGCTGCCACCTGCTCAGCCGCAGGAGAGGCGCTGTCGAACAGGTCGGGGTCTTGCGCCGCGATTCCTTCGAGGTACTCGATGCCGTATTCCTGTTCCATCAGGAATACCCACCCGTTGTAGGTCGGTGAAGTGCGCGGATCGGTGAGGGCGAACTGGCCTTGCCAGAACGGATCGAGCAGATCCTCCCATGCCTCAGGAACCATGTCTGCCGGTACTAGATCGGTGTTGTAGGTGATTCCTCCGGTGACGAGAGTCACGTTGACGCACTTGTTGTTCCATTTGTGCTCGTCCGGATACGTCTCGTAGTTGGGCAGACCCGCCGTGTCCAGGTCGACGAACCAGTCGGGGTTGTCCACCCACACGCTGTGATCCGCCACCAGCAGTACATCTCCTCCGACGGAGCCCGCGGTGATCTCTCCGGAGACCCGCTCGAGGATCGCCCCGGTGGCCGCCCGCGGAGCCGCGACAAACTCGACTCCCGTCTGCTCCGCCATCAACGGAGCGATGGCATCGGTCCATGGTTCGACCTCGGTGCCGTACCAGACCGCTTCACCTTCCTCCTGGGCCGCCGCCACGATCGAGTCCCACTCGCTCATTTCAGCTTCGGTGGTCGTGGTCTCGGCCGGCTCAGTTGTCTCCGTCGTCGTGGCCGTCGTGGCCGTCGTGGCCGTCGTGTCCGTGGTGTCCGTCGTGTCGCCGTCCGAACCACACGCCGCCACGATCATCGCGATCGCGATCAGAAGTGTGATCGGACCTCTTCGTTTGTTGCTCAACATGGAGAGCCTCACTCTTCCTCCCGGTTGGCCGTTTGGATTTCCGATCTTTTATCAGATCGGTCTCGAAACCCTAGCATCCGTGGGCCACGTGTGCCTGGCGTCGTCGCTTGGGGGGCGGCCGGCCATGGTGCCTCCCCCGTCCGAACATCGATGGTCGCGTGAATCAGCCGATCCCGAGCAGATCCAGGACCCGCGCCCGACCCTCCTCGTCGGTCTGGCCTATCTGTTGGCCGGTCTCCGGATCGCGCGGCGGGGCCGTCCACCCCGGTGGCAGCGGCAGACAGGTCGTGTCGGGGAGCACCGATGCGTTCTCAACGCCGGCATCACACCCGGCGGACTGGGCTTCGGCCGACAGCAGGTAGTTCATCATCACCTTTGCCGCGTTGGGGTTGGGACTGTTCGCCAGGATTCCCGCGCAAGAGACGCTGCCGACGGTAGGTGGATCCGGCGGGATGACGAGCTCGAGCGGCGCTCCTGACGCCCGCACCGCGGACGAGTTGGCGTAGTGCGACGGGAAGCTGACCAGGTAGGCACCGGCCGCCACCTGCTCGGCTGCGGGCGATGCGCTGTCGAACAAATCGGGATTCTGCGCCCCGATACCTTCCAGATACTCCGCTCCATAGTTCTCCTCCAGGAGGAACATGTAGCTGTTGTAGGTTGGTGAGCTCCGCGGGTCGGTCAACGCCATCTGATCCTGCCAGTATGGGTCGAGCAGGTCTTCCCACGTCTCCGGGATGTGCTCCTCGTCGACGAGATCGGTGTTGTAGAGGATGCCTGCCGGATTCTGGGTGACGATCGCGCACTTGTTGTTCCACTTGGCGCTCTCCGGATAGGCCGCGTAGTTAGGGAGCCCGGCCGTATCGAGGTCGACGAACCACTCCGGATTGTCGATCCACACGGTGAAGTCCGCGACGAGTAGCACGTCGCCGCCCACCGCCCCGGCCGCGGCTTCACCCGAGACACGCTCGAGAATGGCGCCGGTGGCAGCCCGTGGCGCCGCTACGAACTCGACTCCCGTCTCGGCGAGGAACAGCGGTTTGAGAGCTTCGGTCCACGTCTCCACCTCGGTGCCGTACCAGACGGCCTGACCCTCCCCTTGGGCCGCCTCGACGACCGCGTCCCAGTCCGATCCCGTCTCCGGCGCGGTGGTGGCGTCTGCCTCCCCGTCGCCCGAGCCACAGGCGGCCAACACGAGGGACTGGATGGCGAACAGCAAGATCAGTCTTCTCGTACTCATGAGGACACCCCTCCCGCTCACTTGGATTTACGATCATTTATCAGATCGCCTCTTTGAATATACCGACCCGCGGACCGGCGCGCGGCGCGGATCGTATGTTCTTGTACATGCCTTACGGGAGTTCCACGACGAGAAGTCCGTCGACCGCCGTCGCCGCCTCGCCCGACCACCTGATCGGGTTGATCTCGAGGACGAACCGCTCCCAGGGCGCCGAAGCGGCGAGAGCTGAGAAGCGGGCGACGACCTGGGCCGTGTCTTCGATTCCGGGCCTCCCGGAGGATCCGGTCCTCTCGACGAGACGCAGCCTCCGCAGGAGATGCAACGCATACCCGGGGTCGAAGGGTGCCTGTGCCAATACGACATCGTCGATGACCTCGGTCAGCACGCCACCCGCACCCACCGACACGATCACGCCGAAGACCGGATCACGGAAGGCAGACACCAGCAGGTCGAGGCCGGGTGGCAGCATCGACTGCACGTACACACCTTCGAGGTCGACGCCGATCTGGGCGGCACGGTCGAGAAGTCGGGCGTGGGTTGCTCGAACTTCATCCGGCGATCGCAGATCCAGTTCGACCAGTCCGGCTGCCGCCCTGTGGGTCACCGTGGAGGCAATGCCCTTCAGCACGACGGGGAAACCGAGCTCCATCGCAATCCCGAGTACCTCGTCGACGGTGCTCCCGAGACGACCCGGCGCGACGGGGAGCCCGGCGGCGGCGAGCATCCGATGACACGCGTGCTCGGAGATCACCGTTCCCGGACGTGGACGGCCCACGAAGGCGCTCCAGTCAAAGTCCTGCTGCAGTGTCGCGCCGCGCGGCGGACGATCGCTGTGAGCTGCAGCGCCGGCGATCTTGCCCACGACGGCCGTCGCCCGGAAGTATTCCTTGAACATGTACATCCCCTGTTCCCGGAGGAACTCCGGAACTCCCACCGGTGCGAACGGCCAGGCGATGGCGACGGCCTTGTCCGTCTTTCCCCGGAGATCCGCCACCGCCGCAGCCATGCGAAAGCCGTCTAGTGGAGTCGTACCGAACTGTGCAAGGACCGTGTGTACGCCGGGATCCGCCGCCATCGCCTCCAGCGCATCGGGTAGCAAGCCGAGCCAAGGCTCGTTGTACGCCGCTGGTGTGAGATCGACGGGATTGGCGATCGAAGCGATCGGCGGCACGAGTGCACGGAGATGCACCAGAGTGTCTTCGGCGAACCCCGGAGTGGTGAGACCGTTGCGCGCACACCCGTCAGCCGACAATACGCCCATTCCCCCGCCGAACGTCACCGTTGCGACCCCCGGGCCGCGTGGGAGCGTGCTCAGGTCGGTGCTACTCAGGAAGACGAGGACGTCGAGCATCTCGTCCAGCGATTCGACCTGTATCACCGCGTGTTCCTGGAAGATGGCACGCCACACCCGATCCTCCCCCACGAGCGCTCCGGTGTGCGCCGCGGCCGCGCGGGCGGTGGCCCCCGTCAGTCCTGCCTTGAGCACGACGACCGGTTTGCCCACTGCCCGCGCTTCCTCGAGAGCCCGAACGAACCTGTCTCCGTCGTTGACACCTTCGATATACAGCCCGATCACCTTCGTCTCGTCGTCCTCGACGAGGGCATGCAGATAGTCCGACATGTCGACGACGGCTTCGTTGCCGCTGCTGATCATGTATCGGAAGCCGAATCCGGCGTCGGCGGCCAGAGCCTGCACCATGGTCGCCAGACCCCCGCTTTGGCTGACCATCGAGATGTTGCCCTGCTCCATCTCGTCGCGTTGAAGCAGGAACGAGGAGAACGTCGCCGTGAGCGGCAGATGGGTGTCGATGACACCAAGGCAGTTGGGACCGACGAGGACAAAGCCCGACTCGCGGCACGTCTCCACCAGGCGACGCTGCAACTCGGCTCCCGCCGAGTTCAACTCGGCGAACCCCCCGGACCAGATCACTCCGTAGTGGATGCCGGCGCGAGTGCATTCGGTGATGAGATCCACCGTGGCGGCAGCCGGCACGGCGAGAATCGCCAGACTCGGTCGTGACACCTCAGGCAGTTCTTCCAGGCTGGGATAACAAACGACACCGTCCACGGTGTCGTGCTTGGGATTGACCGGGAGGATCTCCCCCGGATAGCCGAACTTCCGCAGATGCCGCACGGCGGCACCGCCCAGGTTCGCCGGCCGGTCGGACGCCCCGACAACGACAACGGAACGGGGATTCAGCAGCGAGGCGACGTCTGCGAAAGGCTCGTTCGAGGATGCGTGAGGCTGCATGTGTCTCCTTCGAATAGGACCCGGTTGGGACAGGCCCGGAAAAGCCTCCCGAGCGCGCACCCTGCTGGTGATGAGCCACCCACGGCGAAGAAGAAGGGGGGAACAGTCACGCGTCTACCGGGCGATGCAGGCCCTCACGCGCCCGACGGTACGGTCACCCTCGCGTCCCCGACGGTCAGCATCGTTCCCTCTCCATCCTTGGTCCAAATATCCATCTTGTAGACGCGACCGGATTCGGTCTCCTCGATCCCCGTCACCTTCCCGCCTACGGAGACGAAGGCATCAAGCGGTGTCGGCTTGATGAACTTCGTGCGGAGTGAGTGAGGGCCGCGCAGATAGTGCTCACCGAAGTAGTCGAGGACCATCTCACTCACCCAGTTGGTGGCAGTCATCCCGTCGCCGATGGCTGTTTCGAGGCCTTCCGACTTGGCGAACTCGACGTCGGTGTGGATGTTCGCCATCACGCCCCGGCGCTCGTCCGCGCAGATGGTCCAAAAGCCCTCGGCATACCAGTTGATGCGGTTCATCGTCAGCGTACGACGGGGTCCGAGGAGTTCGGCACCCTCCGTCAGGTCCTTCCATTTCGCACCCATCGCTCAGCCCTGTCCCTTCGAATAGCGGAGCAGCGTCTTGTCCTTGTAGCTCGCCAACAGTCGCCCGTCCTCGTGGTGAATCTCCAACTCGTAGTGGAGGAACTCCCGGTCACGCTTCCAATAGCGTTCGGTGATTTTCCCTGAAACCCGGATGGTGTCACCGACGAAGATCGGCTCGTAGAACTCGGCGTGGTATTCGTAGTGGACCCGTGCATCGGGACCAACTTCTCCTGAGATGCGCCGCTCCTTCAGGCAATTCGCCTCGATGAGCCGCATCTTGTCGGTGTGGACCCCGGTCGGCGGTCGCACCTGCCGCTCCATCGGATTGGCAGTGGACATGTAGAACTCGCTCGTCTGTTCGTTGCCATGTGCGTACTCCGCCACGCCGAGTGCCGAAACGTCGATTTCGATCGAGCGAAACACGTCGCCCACCTCGAGATCGCTGATGTACCCGTCAAGCATCCTGTGCGTTCCCTTCCTCGGATCCACGGCACCGAGCGGCGCCATCGTCGTCTCCTGTTGCCGAAGTCATGCGGGGCCGTGCCACGTCATGAGCCGCCAACCGGGTCGCTGATATAGTATACCTTACGCCTGTGACGCGTCGAGATTCCGCTTTGAGTACCCGCATCACGACAGCCAAATCCGCAACTTCCCGACGAGGCGATCCGCCACACAGGAGCCGGCGTTCCGTCGCCTGAGGAGGATGATCAGATGCAAAAGCTGCTGAACCAGCCGGGGTCCTACGTCGATGAGACCCTCGACGGAATCCTCCTGGCCCACGGGGACATCCTCCGCCGCGTGGACGATGAGCCCCGGGCCATCGTCCGGCGTGACGCCGGCACACGGACCAAGGTGGCCATCGTGACCGGGGGCGGGTCCGGCCACCTTCCGTTGTTCCTCGGGTATGTGGGCGAAGGCCTGGCCGATGGCTGCGCAGTGGGGAACCTTTTCGCCTCACCGAGCGCCCAACAGATGTTGGCCGTGATGCGTGCGGTGTCGACAGGCGCGGGCGTCCTTCAGCTCTACGGGAACTACTCGGGCGACCGTCTCAACTTCGACATCGCCGCCCGCATGGCCGGTGCCGAGGGCATCGAATCGACCACGGCGCTCGGAGCGGATGATGTCGCGTCCGCACCTCCGGATAGTCGGGTGGACCGGCGAGGCGTTGCCGGCATCGCCTTTGCCTACAAGACGGCAGGCGCGGCGGCGGAGGAGGGCGGGTCCCTCGTCGAGGTGACCGAAATCGCGCAGCGGACCCTGACGAGGACGCGAAGCATGGGCGTCGCCCTGGCGCCGTGTGTGCTGCCCACTGTCGGAGAGCCGAATTTCGAGGTCGAGCCCGGCTTCATGGAATTGGGCATGGGCATCCACGGTGAACCAGGAGTGTCGCGCGGGCGCCTCAAGCCGGCCGACTCGGTGGTGGACGAGATGTGGGAAGCGGTCATTGGGGACTTCGACGATTCGCTTAAGGAGTCGGTCGCGGTGCTGGTCAACGGCCTCGGCGCGACTCCTTCCGAGGAGCTTTACATCATGTACCGGCGGGTGGCGCAGCGAGCGGAGGCGTCCGGATTGCGCATCGTGCTGTCGCACGTCGGCGAGTACGCCACGTCACTTGAGATGGTCGGGGCTTCGATTTCCGTGCTCGCCCTCGACGACGACCTCGAGCGCCTCCTGCGCGCTCCTGCCCGGTTCTGGCCATCGCGGTTCCTCCGGACGTGAGGTTGACGATCGACAGCGTGGCATTTCGCCAGGCACTGATCGGCGCGTCGCAGGCGCTGATCGATTCCAAGCGCGAGCTTGGGCGACTCGACGCGGCGGGTGGGGACGGCGACCTCGGCGTGACGCTCGAGACAGGGTTCGCAGCGGCGCGTCACCACCTGGAGCAGAGCGAACAGGAAGGCATCGACACCCAGATCCGAATGGTGGGCGAGATCCTCTGCAGGGAGGCTCCTTCCACGATGGGCACACTCTTCGGTACTGCCCTCACCATGGCGTCGATGTCCTTCGCCTCCGAGTCACTGAATGGCTCCAGCCTCGTCGAGTTCCTCGAGCAACTCGCGGATGAGATCGCGGCCCTCGGCCGAGTCGAGGAGGGTCAGCGAACGGCGCTCGACGCCCTTCGGCCGGCGGCACGGGCCGCCCGCATTGCCCACGACGCCTCCGGAGGGGATGTCGACAAGGTCCTGCATGCGGCCTGTGCTGCGGCTGCCGCAGGAGCCGAGGCGACAGCGTCGATGCCCGCAGTCGTCGGGCGGGCACGGTGGACTGCGGAACGGGCCGCGGGCTCCGTCGACGCCGGCGCCCGCGCCTGCGCCATCTGGCTGTGCGCATTACACGTGGGGATGGACCAATGAGAAACGCCCATCTTCCGTTCCTCGTCTCGCGCCCTTTTTATAGAGCCTCGTCGAGGCAGGACGACTCATGGAATACGTGACGGTCGGAACCACGAACGTCCCCAAGCTGGGACTCGGAACCGCGCGGCTCAGGGGGAGAGATTGTCTGGAGGGCGTCGGCCACGCCCTCGCGATCGGGTACCGAGCGATCGACACGGCCCAGCGCTACGAGAACGAGGACGAAGTCGGACAGGCTGTCGCAGCATCTCCGATCCGCCGTGAGGAGGTATTCCTGACCACGAAAATCGACCACTGGAAGGCGCCGGACGTCACCCGGTCGACCCAGGAAAGCCTGCGGAAGTTGCGAACGGACTATGTCGATCTTCTGCTGATCCACTGGCCAAGTACCGACGTGCCCCTCGCCGAGACCCTGGACGCGATGATGGGGTTGTGCGACGCCGGCGAGGTGCGGGCCATCGGCGTCAGCAACTTTCCTCCCTCCCTCTATCGCGAGGCGATCTGCATGGCGCCGATCATCACGAATCAGGTCGAATACCACCCGTATCTCTCCCAGCGGACCCTCCTCGGCATCACCGAGGAGCATGGATTGATGCTCACGTCGTTCTCGCCGCTCGGACGGGGCATCGTGCTCGACGACCCGGTATTGGTCGCCATCGCCGCTGCTCACGGGAAGGGCACAGATCAGGTGGCGCTCCGTTGGCTCGTCCAGCAGCCGCGTGTGTCGACCAATCCGAAATCTTCCGACCCCGAGCGCCGACAACGGAACCTCGACGTGTTCGACTTCGAGTTGTCCGAAGAAGAGATGCAAAGCATCCACGACCTGGATCGCGGCGAACGTGTCATCGACCCGCCTTTCGCACCCGATTGGGAACGCACCCGGTGAGCCGTTGTCACGGTCGGCGGAGCTGCGTCCGATCCGTCCGCCTAGCGCCCTGTCGGCCAGGTACTGATGGCGCGGTACTCCCGGGCGAGCCGCCGGTAGACGCGCGCCGTCCGTGCCGCCCGCTCAGCCTCGTCCTCAGTCACCTGACGCACGACTTTGCCCGGCACTCCCATCACGAGCGACAGTGGCGGCACGACCATGCCTTCGGGCACCAACGCGTGGGCGGCGATGATCGAGCCCGGACCGACCTGGGCACCGCTGAGGACCGACGCTTGCATGGCCACGAGGGTCCCGTTGCCGATCGTGGCGGCGTGGACGATCGCCATGTGTCCGAGGCTCACGTCGTCACCCAACACCGTGGCCGAGTCGTGCTGGGAGTGGACGGTGGAACCTTCCTGAATGTTCACTCCCTCGCCGATCTCCACCGTTCCGGTATCGCCTCGCACGGTGGCGCCGAACCAGAGACTGGACTCTGCACCGAGACGGACCCGTCCTACGACGTAGGCGTTCGGAGCCACGAACACCGAATCCGCCACGTCCGGGCGGTGGTCGAGATAGGACAGGACGGGCATCGCAGATCCTCCGACGGCTTCGCGATCCGATCCAAGGACACCCTGGACTCGGCGGCTCGAGCGAGCGTAACCGCGTCGGCGGTCCGCCCCGTCCCAGATGCCGGGATGCCGCCGATGACGAACGCCGTGACAAGCGTGGCACGGTCGGAGGGTGAAGCCTGATGACTCCCACCGGTTCATTACCAACCAGACGGTTTGCCTCCCATGCAGAAGCATCCCGGTACTTCCACGACCAGGGGTGGACCGACGGCCTCCCGATCGTCGCACCCACGCCCGATTCGGTCGAGGATATGGCCTCAGCCTCAGGACGGGCGCCAGCCGATGTAATCGGCGAGTTCTCGCCGCGTCGCCGCTCACTCTCGGTGTGGCAAGCGGCGACGTACGCGGTGATGGCGGGATGCGAGCCCGCCCACTTCCCGATGGTGCTCGCCACCTGGGAAGCCATGTTCGCCTCAAGATTCAACCTGCAGGGCGTGCTCTCCTCATCGGGGGGCGCCGCCATCCTGGCTGTGGCTTCGGGACCCGGTGCGGCCGAGATCGGGATGAACGCGGGGAGTGGTCTCCTGGGTCCGGGCAACCGCGCCAACGCCACCATCGGACGGGCCATCCGGCTGGGCATCATCGCCGGTCTGGGCGTCGCGCCCGGCGGCTTCGATGCGAGTGCGTTCGGACATGCCGGAAAGTACACGTTCCACTTCGCAGAGTCCGAGCCTCCCCCACCATGGCCCCCCGTCAGGGTGCGGCTCGGTTTCGCTCGCGACGCGACGACGGTCACCATTTTGGGAGCGGGCGCCCCCCGGCAGATCACACAACGTACGGGCGGGACACCGGAGAGCATTCTCGCCGCGATCGCCACGAGCATGCGTACACCGGCACAGAACGTCACCGGCCACGGCAGCTACTTCGTGATCGTGCTCGGACCGGAGCACGCCAGCATCATCTGTGAGCGAGGCTGGAGCGACGACATGGTCCGCGAGGATCTGGCAGACAGGTCGAAGGTCACGATCGAAGAGGCCGAGCGGGCGGGCTTTCATCCCACGGCGGGGCCGGATGAAGACGGTCGATACGTCACGGCCCGGCCCTCGGACATCCTGGTCGTGACTGCCGGTGGCCCTGGAGCGGCGTGGTCGCTGGTCGTCCGATGCTGGACGAGAGTCGACGGGACGAAACCCGTCACCCGGGAAGTCGTTCGCCCCGGTGTAGCGACGGGCGGCCGTCTGACCGTCGCCGACAGTTCGTTCTCGTAGAAAGTAGAGCAATGGCGATCGAAATCGTGATGCCCGTGGTCGAGGATGCCGCTCGGCAGGCTCTGACCCTCGCCCCTGCCGCCCGTCTCACACCCGACGGCGTGATCGGCCTCGTCGACAACGGCAAGTTCCGGGCGAGAGAGATCCTGGTGGCGGTGGCAGACCGGATGATCGCCGCCGGTCTCGCAGGCTCGTATGCCGTGCACACGAAGCCGTCGGCGTCACGACCGATCGGAAGCGAGGATCACGCCGAACTCGCGGCGCGATCGCGACTCGTCCTCACCGGTGTGGGCGATTGAGGAACGTGCAGTTCGTGCAGTGTGCACGATGCCGCCATGTTCGAGCAGGTGGGGATTCCCGCGACCGCAATCGTCACCCACGTGTTCCGGCCGATCGCCCAGCAAACCGCCATCGCCTCCGGGTTCGACGTGGATCTCCTCACGATCGTCGAACATCCGATCTTCACAAGGAGCGAAGACTGGTTCGCCGACCTGGTCGATGTCATCACCCCCGCAATCGTGCACAAGATGACCGAGGGCCGACCCTCTGCGGCGCAGGAAGGAACGCGATGACGCTTCACGCCTTCCCGACTGTCTGCCATGGCTGGGAGGAAGCATGAGAGCGGCGTTTGTCAGGTCGCCGTTCGAGTTCGAGATACGCGACGTGGAGGCACCCGAACCCGGGTTCGAGGAGGTGCTGTTGGATGTCGCGATGGTCGGCGTCTGCGGAACGGACGTGCATCTGGCAGCCGAGTGGGCGGCCGAGTGGAGGCGTTTCGGTCACGAGACGGCAGCCCACGTCGCGGCGGTGGGCCCAGGTGTCACCGACCTGGCCATCGGCGATCTGGTGACGGTCCGGACCACGACGATGTGCGGCCGTTGCCGCTTCTGCATGGATGGCAGGCCCCGTGGATGCCTCAACTGGCGCGAGAGCCGGCTGTCGTCGGCACTGGCGGACCAGATGGTGGCGCCGCGCCGTTCACTGTGGAGGGTGGAGGACCTCGACCCGCTCGCAACGACCCTCATCGAGCCGCTGTCGGTGGCGCTGAGCGTGGTCGACACTGCGGAGATCGCGCTCGATCACGATGTCGCAGTCGTCGGCCCTGGCCCGATCGGAATCATGGCGATCAAGATCGCGAAGCTCCGGGGCGCCAGGCGGGTGTTCGTGGTCGGGACTGACGCCGACACCGGCCGCTTCGGTCTGTGCGAGGAGATGGGGGCGGATCTCTGTCTCGTCGCCGAGACCGAAGACGTGGTCCAGCGCATCTGGACCGAGACCGGCGGCGTGGGTCTCGACCGGGTCGTGGTCACGGCTCCCCCTGTGGCGATCCCGCCCGCGCTCGCCCTGGGTCGATACGGCGCCATCGTGACCTTCGTCGGCTTCGCGGCCGATGACGAAGCCGGTGTCGTGCCGATCGACCTGAACGCGTTCCACAACGCCAAGCTGCAACTCAGAGCGTCGTATGCCGCCCCGCTAGCGCCCTTCGCGCAGGCGAACCGGCTGCTGGCCGCCGGTCACATACCGGTCGACAAGATGATCACGCACCGCTTTTCGCTGAACGAGGTCGCAACTGCTCTCCAGGTGGTCGCGAAACACGAAGACGGCGTCGTGAAAGCCGTGGTGGCAATCAGATGAGCAGCGGGCAGGACGCCGTGATTGCCGGGGTGGGCGAAACCGAGTATTCGAAGCGGAGCGGGCGCAGCGAGCAGCGGCTGGGGATGGAGGCCATTCTCGCCGCCTGTCGGGATGCCGAGCTCGATCCTCGACAGATCGACGGGTTCATCGCATATCCGTTCGGGCTGGACGCCGAGGAGGTGGTCTCGGGCCTCGGCCTCCACGCGTTGCGGGTGAGCGCCACAGTCCACATGGGCGGAGCGAGCGCCGTGGCGGCGCTCGCTCACGCCGTCCGGGCTGTGGCAGACGGAACAGCTCGACACGTTGCCATCGTCCGGGCAAAGAACGGATACTCCGGCGACCGCATACAGGAACGACCCTCACAGCTTCCGACCCAGCGGTTCCGCCAACAGCTCGAGGAGCCGTACGGCTGGAACAGCGCGGCGCAGCGGTACGCGTTCATGTGCCGCCGCTATCAGCACGAGTACGGGCTAACCCGGGAACAGCTGGGGGCGGTGGCCGTCGCGGCTCGCCGCCATGCACAACGCAACCCCCGGGCGCAGATGTACGGGCGGGAACTCGCACTCGCCGACTACCTGGCCGGCCGTGTGATCGCCGACCCGTACACCCTCTTCGATTGCTGTCTGGAGACCGACGGTGGGTGCGCGATCGTCGTGTCGGCCCGCGAGCACGCGATCGCACGCCCCCATGACGCACGGGTCCTCTCAGTGGCGGAGGGCCGTCCGCACAGTCCCGATGACCTGACCAACCGCGACGACCTGCTGGAAATCGGACTCGCCAGCGCTGCCCCGCGGGCGTGGGAGTCTGCCGGTGTCGGTCCGGCAGACATGGACGCAGCGATGATCTACGACTGCTTCACGTTCCAGGCGCTACACCAACTCGAAGCCGCCGGGTTCGTCGGCCCGGGCGGAGCAGGTCGGTTCGTCGAAGAGGGCCACACCGCCCTCGGCGGGTCCCTCCCGATGAACACGCATGGCGGGCTGCTGTCGGAAGGCCATCTCGCGGGGCTGAACCACGTCATCGAGGCGGCGAGGCAGCTCAGGGGCGAATGCGGTGACCGCCAGGTCGCAGACGCCCGCCACATTGCAGTGACCGGCTGGGGCGACCTCGGCGACGGCGCGCTGGCAGTGCTGGATCGAGTGGGTCCACGATGAACCGGCCCGTCCCCGATGTGGAGAGCGACGACTACCGACCATTCTGGGAAGCCGCACGCGATCACAGGATCGTTATCCATCGTTGTGCCAGGTGCTGGGCGTATCGATGGCCCCCCCGCCCGATCTGTCGGGTCTGCCACTCGCTGGACTTCGAGTGGGGGGAAGTCGGGCAGCGCGGGACGCTCCACACATGGACGGTGGTCGTACACCAGACCCTCCCTGGGTTCCCACCGCCGTACGTGGTTGGGCTCGTCGAACTCGGGGACGCCAACCGGGTGCGCATGCTTGGCAACGTCGTGGGCGTCCCGGCCGAGGACCTCCGGATAGGGATGCCGATGAAAACCGTGTTCGAGGCAGTGACGCCGACGGTGACGCTGATCAACTGGGGCCCGATCGAAGGCGATTGAGAACCAGGGCGCGAGGCGTCAGCCCAGGCCCCTGCGGACAGCTCGATCGAGGCCGCGCAGGAGTGGCACCAGGACATCGAGGACGGGCGTGGCCACGCCCAGCTCCCGAGCGAATTGTTGCGGCTGGCCGAGCATCGCCTCCACCTCGATCGGACGGCCCGCGAGGACGTCCTGCAGCATCGATGGTCTCGTCTGAAGAGGCGGCACCGGCGTGTCTTCGTAGCGGATCGACATCGGAATGTGCATCGCCGCGGGAATGGCGGCACATTCGGCGAAGACCCTCTCCTGCAGTCGGTGGAGTGCAGGATCGGCTCGCAGGTCGGATGAGTAGAGACGCGTCAACGTGGCCAGCGGCGCGGAGGTCAGGTTAAGAAGCAGCTTCTCCCAGATGTCGGTGCGAACGTGTCGAGTGGTGATGGCACCCAGCCCCGCCGCCGACATCATCCCTGCGACCTCGCCGAGGCGGGCACTCGAACCACCAACCGGTTCCCCGAGAATCCACCTGTTCATGCCGTAATGACGGATCACACCAGGTTCGATCACCTCGTTCGACGAGTACACGACGCCGCCGATGACCCGGTCCGGTCGAACCTCGGACCAGAGGAGACCCTCGGGATCGAGCAGTTGCAGCGCCTCTTCACCGACGTGCCCTCCGCGATAGTTCCACCACCACGGGATTCCATTGTTGATGAAGACGGCTACCCCCGAGGGATCGAGGAGCCGACCGATGTCGCGGGCAGCGGAGGGGACGGAGTGCGCCTTGGCTGTCACGAACACCACGTCTTGTTCCCCGAGGGTGGTGGGTTCGTCTGTCGCGAACGCTGGAACCGCAACACTCACCCCGTCATCGCCGCGCAGCACGAGCCCGTGCCGGCTTATCGCGGCCAAGTGGGCTCCCCGGGCGACCACGCTGACCTCCGCATCGACCTGTCGGATGAGATGGGAGGCGAGGTTGCCGCCGATGGCACCAGCCCCATATACGCATATCCGCACGAGACCTACTTGAGCGCGAGTGCGTTCGAAGTCGAACCGACGCCGCCGATCACGTTGAGGGGCTTAGCCGTCACGAAGAACTCGTACACGCCGTCGTGTGCACAGTCGGCGGCGAGATCGTCGAGAAACCACATCTCGCCGATCGGCATGCCGAGAAGCGATATCAGCTGGGGATGGATCTTGCCCTCGAGTTCGGGTGAGAGCAGCGCCCCCGTCTTCGGATCGAGGTACGTGAACGGCGAGTCCGGTATGGGGGGAAGCGCTTCGACAGCGAAGTTGTCCATGGCCACCAACGCGATCCGTGAGTCCCACAGCCACGCCACGAGTTCGCGGGTCTGGGCGAGACCGGGGCACCGTATGTTCTGGGGAAAGCGCGCCCGGGCGTCGCCTCTAACGTGCTCCAGGAAGTATTGGGTCCATCCTGTACGAATCAGGAGAATGTCCCCCGGCTCAACGGTGACACCATGTGACTCTGCCGTGGCTGTGAGAACGTCGAGTCCGATCGGGTGGTTGCTGTCCTGATCGATCGGTTCGCCTGCATCGGCGAGAAAGCGCTCGACGTCGAGCAGCACTCCCCGTCCGGTGATCCCCCGCTCGGCCCAGTGCTGGATCCCTAGCGCGGGGTTGGATTCGACGATGTCGTCGTCACTGGTCCAGTTGTAGAAGCCGTGGACGGGATGCCTGATGTGACGGAAGCCGTCGAGTTGCGTCGTCGACTGCAGGTAGAACGAGTCGAGGTAGTCATCCCTGTGATTGGAATGGTGGGCAAAGATCCGATGGACGGTCGGCTCTCTGGTCCCCGACGGGTACGGGTTGAAGACGTTCAGCGGGTAGTCGAGATTGAAGGTCGCCCCTCTTTTCACAAGGCCGGCTGCCGCTGCCACTCGTTCAGGGGTCAGGTGGTTGAGGGTCCCCGCCTGATCGTCGGGACCGAACAATCCCCACGCTGATCCGGCAGGCGCGTCTTCACGTTCCATGAGTTCGTCGTAGGTCAGCACGCCCGCCTCCACGTTCCTCGGCGTCTCGTTTCCGTGCTGCAAGTCGGTGGCGCCTGGATCTCCCCGAGGGTTGCCAAGCGGGTGGCGTACCCGCAACGGTCAGCTCGATCGGAGCCACTCATGACGAGGCCCGGTCGTTCGGGTAGGGATCGAGGTGCCCGAGCGTTTCGCCCGTCTCGACCAGCGTGCGGGTCGTGTCGACCGCGCCGTACACCCAGAGGATGCGGAGGGGCGTCGTGCCCGTGTTCACGAACTGATGCACCACGTCCGGCTGCACATGGGTGGCGTCCCCCGCCTGTACCGGCTCCTCCATTCCTCCGACCCTGACCGTTGCGCTGCCCTCGACGACAAGGATGAACTCCTCGCTGCTGTGGGTGTGGAGCGGGATCTCGCCAGCCACCGGGATCTCCGTGAACCCTGCAAGCATTTGGTGAGAACCGGTCTCCGACGTCACCAGCGGCCAACTCCTGACCCCCCGGCCCCGATCCTGGGGGACGACATCCCCGGCCCGATAGATCGATGCGAAATCAAATGACGGCACTCCTCGGTCCTCCTCTCGACGTGATTCCGTTCATGGTGTCTCGATGATCAGCAGTCCGTCGACTGCCACCGCCAGGTCCTGACGGACGATGACGGGGTTCACCTCGAGCACGAACCTGTCCCACGGCGCCCCGGCCACCAGGCGTGAGAACGTGGCGCAGTACGCGGCGAGGTGGGAAAGATGGTCCAGGCCAGCCTGCGTGTCGGTGGCAACTGATTTCAGCGCTCGAAGGGCTTCATCCGCCCTGGTCTCGTCGAACGGAGCGCGGAGTAGGACGACGTCGTCTATCAACTCGGTCATGGTGCCGCCCGCCGCGACCGAGACCACAGGCCCGAATGTCGGATCGCGGAACCCCGAGACGAGGAATTCGGCGCCGGCTCCCATCATCGACTGAACGTAGACACCTTCCAGGTGGACGTCGAGTGACACTGCCCGCTCGCCGATCTCACGGTAGGTCGATCGCGCACCAGCTTCGTCGGCGACACTGAGCGCCATCAGCCCGGCGGCCGCCCGATGGGAGACAGCGGTCGAGATTCCCTTCATGGCGACCGGGTACCCCAATTCGCCCCCGACTTCGACCGCCTCGTGTTCAGTGGTGGCGAGACGACCGGGTGCGACGGTCAATCCCGCCGCGGCAAGAATCTCATGACAACGATGCTCCGGAACCACTTCTGTTGGGCTCGGCTGGGGAACGAAGCCAACCCAGTCGAAGTCCGAGGCCGGCACCGCCGACGAGCGTCGCCCACGCAGTTGACGGTGTACCACCAACTTGCCGAGGACCCTGATCGCACGCTCGCTCTCCTCGAACACGTGACAACCGGCCACCTGCAACTGTTCTGTGATCCCCGGCGGTGGAAGGGCCCAGGCCACGCTGACAGCCTTCTTGGTTCGACCCCGGAAATCGCCGATGATCCGGGCGACGTCGACGCCTCCGGTAGCCATCGGACCCGCCTGGATCAACACCATGTCGACGAGCGGATCCGCCGCGATCACATCCAGGGCGGCGGGCAGATGCTCCAGCCACGAGAGATCAAGATAGGACTGGGGTGTCAGATCGACCGGGTTGCCGATCGCTGCGACTGGCGGAACGAGGGGGCGAAGGCGGGCTCGCGTTTCGGCGGAGAGCGGTGGCGTCTCCAGTCCGTGCGAGACGGCCTGGTCAGCTGCCAGGACCCCCATTCCCCCGCCGAAAGTCACGGCCGCCAGGCCGGTGCCGGCGGGGATCTTGTCGGCGTCCATGCTGCTGAGCTCAAGTGCCACATCGAGGAGTTCTTCCAGCGACGCAGTCTGGATCACGCCGAACTCGTCGAACACAGCCGACCACACCTTCCGCTCGCCAACGAGGGCGCCCGTGTGTGCCGTGGCCGCCGCCGCACTCGCCGCGGTGGCCCCGGCCTTCAGCACGACAACCGGCTTGTCGGCATCCCGCAGGCTCTCGAGCGCCGTCACGAGAGCCTCGCCTTCGCGCACGCCTTCGAGGTAGGCACAGACGACCTTCGTGAGCGGGTCCCCGGCAAGGGCCCGGAAGAAGTCGGGCACACCGACCACTGCCTCATTACCGGTGCTGATCATGTAGCGAAAGCCGAAGCCGAGTCTGGCGGCCATCGCCTGGGTCATGGTCGCGAGCCCGCCGCTCTGGCTGATCATCGAGATGTTCCCCGCCAACAGCTCGTCGGATTCCCGCAGGAACGACGCAAAGGTCGTCGTCGCCGGCAGATGGGTGTCGATGATCCCCAGACAGTTCGGGCCAAGGACCGTGAACCCGGTCTCCCGGCATGCTTCGACGAGCCGTTGCTGCAGGTCGGCACCGTCCGGACCGACCTCGGCGAAGCCACCAGACCAGATGATTCCGGTCGTGACCCCAGCCGCGGCACATTCTCTCACGAGCGCGGGGCAGGCAGCGGCGCGGACGCCGAGAATCGCTAGATCGGCCGGCCATGGAATCTCGGCAATAGACGGATAGCAGGTGTATCCGGCCACCGACCGGGACGTGGGGTGCACCGGCCACACCTCGCCCGGGTACCCGAACTTGCGGAGCAGGCCAATCGCGACACCGCCCAGGTTGCCCCCCCGATCGGAGGCGCCGACCACGGCGATCGACTTCGGCTCGAGCATCCTCGCGAGATGGGACGAGAGATCCCCGTTGGAGTGTCCGTTCACGACTGCTTGGGTCACCTACCGCAGCTTCCAGTCCGGCTTCCTCTTCTCGACGAACGCCCGCGATCCCTCTGCCCCGTCCTCGGTCTCGGCGATCTCCTGGTCGAGATACCGGGCGTACGTGTCGAGCGCGGCAGGGAATGCAGCGGTCAACCGGTACATCCGGATTACTCCCTGCACAGCCAGGGGTGAGCTGTCGCACACCATCTCGGCGAGTGCCTCGGCTGCCGCCAAGACTCGATCCTTTGGGACGACCCGGTTCACGATGCCGTACTGCAGGCACTCCTGGGCGGTCAGCCGGCCGTTGCAGAGCGTCAGGTAGGCCGCCACCGCTCGGGGGAGGGCGGCGTAGAGTTCATGGGGCGCCCCCAGCCTCCCGACGTTTGTGTGCTGGTCGCCCAGCCAGGCGTCCTCGGACATGACACGCAGCTGGCACTGCATGGCAATATTCAGCCCAACACCGACTGCGAAGCCGTTGAGCGCACAGATGAGCGGCTTCTCGAGTTCGGCGTCCTGCGGCTGACCCCCTCCCCCCCAGTGGTAGAGGGGGCTGTTGGGGTCCTCGTGAGGGGTCCGCTTTCCCTCCGCCTGATACTCCGCCAGGAACTTGACGTCCCTGCCGGCACAGAAGGCATGCTCCCCCGAGCCCGTGAGGATGGCGACGTACACGTCCGGGTCGAGGCTGATGTCGCGCCAGCACGCTCTCAGCTCCTGATACGAGAAGCTGTGCAGAGCGTTGCGCACCTCGGGCCGATCGATCGTGACATACGCCACGTGGCCCTTCTTCTCGTACTTGATGAACTCGAGATCCTTCGGTGCCGTCGAAGGGTCGTACGGCGAATCGTATCGCACCATGGTCGGTTTCCTCCTTGTCGATCCCGGCCTGCGTCCGTGTGGGCGCCGGCTCCCTTCTTCGTGTCTTCAGAACACGGGTTTGCGCTTCTCGAAAAAGGCGCGTCGCGCCTCCTCGGCGTCCGCGCTTCTGCTCAGCTCGGTCGTGTACTGCTGCTCAAGACGGAATCCCTCCCGGAGGTCCAGTGCTTCCACTGTCGAGAAAGAGTCTCGGATCGTCTGAACCGCGGTGGGACTCTTCGATGCGATCGACGTCGCGACCTCGAGCGCGGTGAAGAGCAGCTGGTCGTCGGGCACGACCTCTTCGACCGCTCCCAACCGGTGCAGCTCGGCTGCGCCGACGTGTTCTCCGGTCAGCATCATCCGGCGCAGCTTGGAAGGGGGCAGGATCCGCTGCAGGAAACTCGCCCCTCCCGCCAGTCCCACGTCGATCTCGGGCATGCCGAAGGCGGCGCTCTCAGCGGCGAAGATCATGTCGGCAAGGGCTGGAATGATGAATCCAGCGCCCAGCGCAATCCCGTTGACCGCCGCGATCACGGGTTTGGTACTGTCCAGCACGGCGAAGAACGCGTCGCGAGTGACGCGGTTTGCCCGCACGTAGTCACCGGGCGTCGCGCCGAGGGTTTGCTTCTCCTTGATGTCTGCCCCGGCACAGAAAACTCTGCCTCGGGCAGTGAGGACGATCACCCTGACATCGTCACGTCCCTGTAACTCGTCGAAGACGGCGACGAACCTGGTCCTGATCGCGGTGTTCAAAGCGTTCACGGGTGGCCGGTTGAGAGTCACGATCGCGACGTGCTCCGGCGTCACATCCAGCTCGATCAAGTTCGCCGACATTGTGTGCTCCTCCTGGTTCGTCACCGACCGCGGGTCCCGGCGACGGAAAGTCGCAGCGGGGCACCCGTCATGCCCTGCAACTCTTCGATTGTCATACCCTCTGGGACGTCGCGAACGATGAGTCCCGCCGGACTGACGTCGATGACCGCACAGTTGGTGACGATGACATCGACACAACCCCGGGCAGTCATGGGGTACGTGAGTTCGTCGACGATCTTGGGGGAACCGTCGCGGTTGGTGTGATGCATCATCACTATGACTCTGCGGGCTCCCACCGCCAGGTCCATCGCTCCACCGACTCCGGCAATGCGGGCACCGGGTATCGACCAGTTGGCAAGATCCCCTCCCGCCGACACCTGGTACGCCCCGAGGACCGTCGCGTCCAAATGCCCACCGCGAATGATCGAGAACGACACCTCGAAGGGAACGACCACCCCACCCGGTTGAAGTGACACGAAGTTCGAACTGGCGTCGATGAGTTCGGGGATCTCATCTCCTGCGTCCGGGGCTGGACCAGTCCCCACGATCCCGTTCTCGCAATGGAACATGATCGATCGCGAGGCCAGATAGTGCGGCAGCTTGGCGGGCAGTCCTACGCCGAGGTTCACGTACCTGGCGTCCCCCAACGACGCGGCGACCCGCTCCGCCCACTGAGGCAGTTCCCAGCCGATCGCGCTCATGGGGCACCGACCACGGTGAGCGAGTCGACGAAGATACCGGCCGTGTCGACCTGCTCGGGGTCCAGCGGATCACTGGCTATCTCGTCCACCTCCACGATCACACGATTCGCCGCCATCGCCATTGTCGAGTTGAAGGCGCCGGCGGCGTACCGATAGCGGAGGTTGCCGTACGTATCGGCCCGGTGCCCGTGCACGAGCGCAACGTCTCCGTGGAGGGCCGTCTCGAACACCTGGAGCCGACCGTCGATGGTGCGTTCCTCTTTCCCTTCCCCCAGCGGAGTGCCGGCAGAGGTGGGAGTGAAGAAGCCACCGAGGCCGGCACCCGCCGCGCGCATTCGCTCCACGAGTGTTCCCTGGGGAACGAGTTCCACCTCGACTTCGTCGCGGGCGAGGGCACCGCGAAACTCCACCCCGGCAGGGTGGATCGGGAAAGAAGTGATTGCTTTTCGCACCCGTCCAGCCTCGAACAGCAATCCAACGTCGCCACGGTGCCCCATGCCACAGTTGTTGGTGACCACGACGAGTTCGCTGACGGACGTCGCCGCCAGGGCCGTGAGTAACGCATGAGGGACTCCGACGCCACCCCAACCGCCAACGAGGACCACCGAACCGTCAGCGATTCCCTCTACCGCTTCGGCTGCAGTGACGATCGGCTTGGCGAGCGTGTCGGAGCGGATGTCTCCGCTGAGATGTGTCATCGTCGTGCGTGGCCTTTGGTACAGGGTTGCGGGCGTTCAGCGTCCATAGGGCATCAGGTGGTCCATCGGTTTGCCGGAATAGTTGGCATAGACCGTCTGGGGCTGGAGGTAGAGGTCGAGTCCGTGTCGTCCATCGTCACCGCCGATACCGCTCTGTCGATACCCGATGTGGAACGCCTGGACCGCTTCGGGCCCGATGCGGTTGACGTAGATCTCACCGAAGCGCACACCATCGACCGCCTGCATGATCCGCTGGAAGTCGTTGGTGAAGAGGTACGCCGACAGGCCATACGTAGAGTCGTTGGCGAGGTCGACCACGCCGGCGAAGTCGTCGAACGGCATGATCGGTGTTACGGGTCCGAAGATCTCCTTGCGCATGATGTCCATTGAGTGATCAACTCCGGTGAGAACCGTTGGGGCGTACCAGTAGCCGCGCTCGTATCCGGGTCCTGACAGGAGGTCTCCGCCCACGAGCACACTTGCGCCGTCCGCTCTGGCCTGGTTGACCAGCGAGGCGACCTTGTCGAGTTCCTGGCGGTTCACCTTCGGCCCGACGTCGGTCGACTCGTCGTTGGGATCACCGACCCGCAGGGCCTTGACACCTTCCAGGTAGCGCTCGAGGAACTCGGGGTAGACGGAGCTGTGGACATAGGTGCGTTCGTTGCAGATGCAGACCTGTCCGTTGTTCATGTATCGGGAGGTGAGGGCGCTCGCCACCGCGATATCAAGATCGGCGTCGTCCATCACGATGAACGGTGCCTTCCCGCCCAACTCGAGGGAGACGGGAGTGATGTGTTCGGCGGCCGCATGCAGGACGGCCCGACCCGCTTCCACGCTTCCGGTCATCGTTACGAAGTCGACGTGTCCGCTCCCTGCCAGCGCTGCACCGACCGTCTCCCCAGGACCGGTGACGATGTTGACCACCCCCGGCGGCACGCCGACCTCCGTGATGATGTCACCGACGGCGAGAGCGGAGAGCGGCGTGTCCTCGTGGGGCTTGAGGACGATCGTGTTCCCGGCGAGGATCGCCGGCGCGACTTTGCGAGCCGTCAGCGCCGACGGGTAGTTCCACGGGATGATCGCTGCCACGACCCCGTGCGGCACCCGGCGGATCCAAAGTTCTTCTCCTGGCAGGTCCGATGCGAGGATCTCGCCCTGGATGGTGCGAGCCAGACCGGCGTAGTAGGAGAAGAACTCGGCGGTGCCGCCCACCTCCCCCCGGGCCTCGGTGATCGGCTTGCCTTCTTCCGCCGTGATCAGCCGTGCGAGGTCCTCGGATCGTGCTTCGATCTCCCGCGCCGCGGCCTGCAGATGACGGGCCCTCTCCACCGGGGGTGTCCGCGCCCAGTCGCGGAAGGCAGCCGCAGCCGCGGCTAGCGCCTCTTCTGCTTCGGCCGGCGAGGCGAGCGGCACCTCGGCGATCACGTCTTCGGTGGCAGG
This sequence comes from Acidimicrobiia bacterium, assembly GCA_035544575.1. Taxonomy (GTDB): domain Bacteria; phylum Actinomycetota; class Acidimicrobiia; order Spongiisociales; family ZC4RG35; genus DATHWB01. Next base: position 7,846 of record DATKEC010000124.1, on the reverse strand, counting down.
GTTGACCACCTCCATCCGCTCTCCGGAGGAAGCCTCCCTGGTGGTGCCGGCTATCAACATCCCTTTGAAGTCCATCACGTTGCCTTTCTCTCGAGGCCCATCCCGCTCGTCACGCGATCTCCCCGTTCCCACGAAGGTCTGCGATCTCGTCCTCGCCGAATCCGAGGTCCGCCAGGATCTCGTCGGTGTGCTGTCCATGCTCGGGCGGGGGGATCCGATTGCGCACAGGTGTGCGCCCGAACTCGATCGGGGTCTGCACCAGGCTCACTCGCTCTCCGCTTGGCAGCTCGACCTCAGCGATCGCCCCGGTGGCGTGCACCTGGGGGTCGACAGCTACGTCGGGTATGTAGTTCACCGGCGCGCACGGCACACCGACCGCATCCAGCCGGTCGAGCGCCTCCTCGCTCGTGAACTTCTTCACTGCCTCCGCCACCGTTGCGATGAGTGCGTCACGGTTGGCGTATCGGTCGGCCAGGGTGGCGAAGCGCTCATCGAGCGCCTCTTCGGGTATGCCGAGGGCCTCACACGTTCGTTCCCAGGCAGACTGGTTGGGACTGGTGAAACAGATGGCCCCGTCCTCGGTCTCGAACACCTGGTTGGGCAGGCCGAGCTCGGTGCTGGTCCCCCACCGTTGCGGCACGGTCCCTTGCCGAATGAAGTCGCTGAGGAAGTGGTTGACCATGTTGAGCTGACCGCCCAGCATCGATGTCCTCACCAACTGACCCTGGCCCGATGCCGAGCGCTCGATCAGCGCACCGAGGATCCCGACGGCGGCATACAGCCCCGCGGTGAGATCACTCACCGAGGCGGCATTGCGAACGGGAGGCCGATCGGGCTCCCCCGTGATACTGAGCAGACCGCTATAGGCCTGGATCTGGAGGTCGTTGGCTGCCCGATTTCGCAGGGGACCGTCGAATCCGAACCCCGAAATCTCGCAATAGATGAGGCCGATATTGACCTCTCGTAGCTCATCGTATCCGAGCCCGAGCCGCTCCATTACGCCAGGTCGGAAGTTGTGGACGACCACATCGGCCCTGGCTGCCAATCGACGCGCGATCTCCTTGCCCGATTCGGCTTTCAGATCGATGGCGATGCTGCGCTTGTTGCGGTTGTGGGAGAGGAATGCCGTGCCCGGCAAGGGCCCGTCCTTCTTCACTCCGAACAGCCGCGCTTCGTCGCCGACCTCGACGCGCTCCACTTTGATCACGTCGGCCCCGAGATCCCCGAGGATCTGCGAACAGAACGGACCGGAGAAGACCCGGGTGAAGTCGGCGACGAGCACGCCGCCGAGCGGGGTTGGCGGGGTCGACATCAGGCCCTCCTCGGCTGGGCGTTGGACCATCCGGCCCGCTCAAGCCGTCGCCGGATTCGGCACGGTGACACTCGCCTCACCCACGGTACGTGGAGTTCCTTCCTCATCGGTGAGGGACAGCTCGATCTGAAAAATCGACCGTTCCTCCTCGCGGATGACCTCGGATACCACACCTCGCGGCGACATCTGCTGGCCGACGAACACGGGCTTTATGAACTTCACCCGTAGACGGCTGGTGGTGAGGTAGTACTCGCCGAAGTAGTCGAGGAGCATCTCCGCCAGCCAGTTGGCCCCAAGCATCCCGTCGGCAATGGCGGCGGGCAAGCCTTCAGCCTGGGCGTAGGCGTCGTCGGTGTGGATGTTGATACCGACTTCGGTAGGGGCACCGGCCGACGATGTGAGGAGGCCGTCTCCGTACCAGCGCAGCCGCTCGGCGGTCATCACCCGGGTCTGACCGTGCAACTCGGAGCCTTTGTCGAGTGACTGCCAGTCCGACGCGCCCATCACTCCGTCTCCTCGTTCTTGCGGTAGCGCAGGAGCGTTCGATCGCGATATCGGATCAGCAGCCGCCCGTCCGCGTGGTGCACCTCGATCTCATACAGGAGGTACTCGCGGCCACGCTTCCAGTAGCGATCCGCGATCCTGCCACTGACGCGGATCGTGTCACCGACGAATACCGGCTCAATCGATTCAGCGTCGTGTTCGAAGTGGATCCTCCAGTCGGGCCCGCGACCACCCGTGATCCGCTGTTCCTTGAGGCAGTTGGCGTCGAGCAGCTTCATCTTGTCCGCATGCACGGCGGTGATGGGCCGGACTTGACGGCTCAGCGAGTTGTTGGCCGAGTGGAAAAACTCGTGGGTCTGCTCAACGCCGTGGGCGTATTGAGTGGCCATCAGTGACGTGACCTCGAACTCGGTCGGACGAAAGACGTCACCCTTCTCGAGGTCACTGATGTATCCATCGAGCATGGGCTGCCGCTCCTTCTCGTCGACTGTCGTGTTGTTCCAGCCGCTGACAACAGGGCTCACAAGGCGCCGACGCCGACCTCATCCGGCCGGAACCGGGATCCGCGCCTGCCCGACGGTACATTTCTGCCCGTCTGCGGTCTCACACCAGACATCTATCACATAGACGGGCCGCTCCCCGCCTTCGACGACGCGAACCTCGCCTCTCGTCTCGATGACCTCGTCCTCGTAGATGGGGCGGATGAACTTCGTCTGGAGTTCGCCACCTCCCACGTAGCCGACCCCGAACTGCTCGAGCAGCATGCCCGAGATCCAGTTCGTTGAGATCATGCCGTCGGCGATGATCCCCGGCAGACCGTTGGCGATGGCGAAGTCATCGTCTGAGTGGATCGTCGGCTCGGCGATGACGAACTCGCCGGTTCCGAGCGCGGTGGTCTCGAGGGCGTCGCAGTACCAGCGCATCCGCTCCCGCGACATGAGCCGGGCGGGACCGGAGAGGACGTCGCCGACTGTGAGGTCGGCCGCGGATCGGGTGGAGGTCATGCGGTCTCCTTGGCCGCGAAGCTCAACACCGAAGTGTCGCGATAGCTCGTGAGAAGCTGGTTAGTGGACTCGACCCGTAGTTGGATCTCGAGTTCGACGTAGGCACGACCTCGCTTCTCGTACCGGCGACTGACCGACCCCGAAGCGACTAGCCGCTCGCCGACGGGCACCGGGGCGTGATGGATGGCGTGATACTCGTAGTGGATCCGGGCGTCGGGGCCGGCGCCGTCCGGGCAGTTCGCCTTCAGCAGCCTGATTTTGTCTATGTGGATCAGGGTGGGTGGCGCGAGATGGGCGCCGGAGATCTCGGTGCCGGGAGCGTGGAAGACCTCAGCGACCTCGTCGACGCCGTGGCAGTACTCCCTCGCGATGAAGGGTGTCATCTCGTAGGTGACCGGATTCAGCACGTCGCCTTCTTCGAGGTCGCTCACATATCGCCCGACGGGCACGCCCACTCCTCTCCGCACCAGCACCGCGGCGCAGCCCGGCCGCGTCAGCTGATCTAGCATCTATTATCAAGAATCATACACACGGGCCGATGAGGCGTGCACGCCGGCCCGGAAGTCGCCGACCCAGGACATCGGCGGATCTCCCGACAGGAGCCATGAGTCACGACATCGGATATCAGGGGTCGCGTCCCCGCTCGTGGTGGCGGATGCGCGCCGCCGGTGCCGGCCTGGCGTCGCCAAGGTGAAGAAGTGACTCACCCCGACCCAGAGTTGACCGCCCACCTCACCGGGAGCAGGGGCACGCCACCCCGACCCCGCGCGGTGGCCCTCGTCGCTCTGCTGGTGACGGCGATGATTGCCTCCACCTACCAGCAAAGTGCACTCGCCGTGCTCTCAGGCAACCTCCTCGCCGAGTTCGGGATGACCCGCTCCCAACTCGGACTCACGTTCACGGCCGCGAGCCTCGTCGGCGCATTCTCATCTCCCTTCATCGGTGCGCTGGCCGACAGGAGCTCACGCGGTGTCCTCGGCGGGTTATTCGTCGTAGCGGCGCTCGGCACGCTCATCGCCGCGGAGGCTCCGAACTACCCCGTCCTGCTGGTCGCGACACTCTTTGGTGGACTTGCCATCGGGGCGGCCAATCCGGTGACCAACAGAATCGTGTCTGAACGGATCTCGCTTGCCCGGCGCGGATTGGCGCTTGGGCTCAAACAGTCCGGTCCGCCTATGAGCACCTTCCTGGCCGGTCTCGTCCTCCCCGGCCTCGCCCTGGTGCTCGGCTGGCGGCTGGCGATGGCGACGGGTGCCCTCCTGGCGATCGCAGGGCTGGCAGCGACAGTCGTGCTGACTCCAACAAGCATGCGACTCGGAGCCGACCGACCGAACTCCACACCACTCCCCCGCGACGTTCGTTCCGCCGTCCGGTGGCTGAACGCAATCGGCTTCGGCATTGCCATGGGAAACGGTGCCCTCCTGGCGTTCCTGCCGCTGTACGCCCAGGAAGGGGTCGGTCTCTCCCCCACCGGCGCCGGACTCGTGGCCTCGGTGTTGGGAGTGTGCGGAGTTGCAGGCAGGATCACGTGGGGCACGCTCGGAAACCGATTCCGTCGCCCTTCGACGGCCCTCATCATCATCGCCGGCATCGCCGTCCTCGCCGCCCTGTCGATCGGGATCAGCGCCACCGTCGGACCCGCCACGTTGTGGCTGGGGGCAGTGCTGGCGGGGGCGTCGTCGCAGGCATGGCATGCCGTGGCGTGGCTCGTCATCCTCGACCGGGTCGGCACCAACGGTGTCGGCAAGGCGTCCGGGGTGATGCAAACCGGCAGCAGCATCGGATTTGCGATCGGGCCTGTGGCGGCCGGATCGCTCATCGACGGCTACGACTCGTACTGGGCGGCATGGGGTCCGCTCGCCGTTCTCTTCGCCGTCGTCATGTGCATGACGATGTGGTTTCGGCAGCAGTCGGCCCGTCGTCGACGGATGGTGGAGCCAGGTGCCACGGGAGCGACCCTGGATGACTGATCTGCACGATCGGATGAAGCGAGCCTCCCGATGAGCGCCGACACAACTGGGCTCAGGCGAACCTTTTCCGCCCTCGGAGTGCGGAACTTTCGGCTGTACTTCATCGGTCAGACCGTGTCCGTGTCCGGCCACTGGATGCAGACCGTGGCATTCGCATGGCTCGTCCTCGAGCTGACCGGAGATGGAGTGGCGGTCGGCGCAGTCACTGCGGCCCAGTTCTTTCCGGTGCTCCTGATCGGACCGCTGGGCGGCCTCATTGCCGACCGCCTCGACAAGCGCAAGCTGCTCGCGACCACTCAGACGATGGCCGCGGTGGTCGCCGGTGGACTGGGCGTGGCGGTTCTGACGGACCGGGCCGAGCTGTGGGTGGTTTACGCGGGAGCGACGGCGCTCGGGATCCTCCGGGCCGTCGACAACCCCACTCAGAACGCCCTTCTGATGGAGATGGTCGGTCGAGAGCGAATAACCAACGCGGTTGCCCTCAACTCCGTCGTCATCAACGGTGCGCGCGTCGTCGGCCCCGCCATCGGGGGCATCCTCATCGTCTCCGTCGGGATCGGACTGTGCTTCGTGGTGAACGCGGCCAGCTATTTCGGCGTGATCGTCGCCGTGATCGCGATGCGGCCATCAGAACTCGATCAACCGGAGCCCCAGCCCGCAGGACGCGGTCAGTTGCGCGAGGCGCTGGCGTACGTTCGCACCGAACCACGCCTGCGAGTCGTCCTTCTGCTGGTGGCGATGATCAGCGTCTTCGCCTATCAGTTCGAGGTCTCACTCCCGCTATTCGCCCGCTTCACATTCGACGGTGGCGCGGAGATGTTCGGGCTGATGTTCGCTGTGCTGGGGGTCGGCGCGGTGGCCGGTGGCCTCTACACGGCCGCCAGGGGACCGACGACGCGGGCAGACCTCGTCCGGACGGCAGCCGCCTTCGGTCTCGGGCTGGCCGTGACGGCGGTGGCGCCGACGCTCTGGCTGGCGCTGGGCGCCCTGCTCGTCGCCGGCGGGGCGGGAACTTCCTTCCTGTCCCATGCGAACGCAGTGCTCCAGCTGTCCTCCCGACCACAGATGCGGGGCCGGGTATTGGCACTTCGGTCGATGGCATTCCTGGGAGTCCGGCCGGTGGGATCGATCACCGTCGGCTGGGTGTGCGAGCACGTCGGTCCACGGTACGGCTTGGGCCTGGGCGCCTTCGCCGCCATCGGGGTAGCGGCATGGGCACGTTCCTCCATGCCTGAGATCCGTGCTCCGGACCAGCCGCTGCGTCATCCTTCCGACAGGCCCCGACCGACGGAGGCCATATGACGATTCCTCCACTCACCGGGATGGTGGATCGTCGCGCGCGGCGACGAGGCGACCAGTCACGGCAGGGCAGCGTAGGGTACGCGCTGGGCCACCGGGTGCAGGACCGCCCCACCCCTTGCCTGACTGCGAGCCAAGATCTGACGAGGGGCCAAGCACAATCAACAGCAGAGTCGTCGTCACGGCCCGCCGCAATAACATTCCGACGCTCGCCGCGACACTGTCCGGCGCAGTACTGCTCGCGATCGCCGTCCATCTCCTTCCTGACGTGAACAACCTGTCCGGCATCGTCCTCCTGACACTGCTCAACATCGTCCCCGTCCGCGCGCACGACAGCGGAATCGGACGCGGGAGACAATGACAGTGGACCATGTTCTCCAGTTCGGGGAAATCCGGCGTCGGCTCAAGGCGATCTCGCGCGACCTACCTCCGGTCGAACTCGTCGTCGGCATCGCCACTGGCGGGGTGGTGCCGGCCGGGCTGCTGGCATACGAGTTGGACAAACCCCTCGCCATCATCCACGTCAACTACCGGGCAGACGACAACTCGCCACAGCACCCGGCGCCATTGCTCCTATCCACCGCGGATCTCCCCAAAGAAGCACGGCATGTGCTGCTCGTAGACGACGTGGCAGTGTCCGGTCAGACGATCGAACTCGCACGCCGATCCCTCGCTGACCGCAACGTGGTCACCCTCGTGCTCAAGGGTGACGCAGACTTCAGCCTCTTCCCTGAGCTCGACGGCTGCGTGGCTTGGCCATGGAACTCTTCCTGATGCGGATGCATCGCCCTGATTTGTTGGCGATTCCTGAGTTTGGATGGAAGTTGAACACCATGCAGCAAACGAGGGGTCGACGGCCGGTTATCGCCGGGAGAAGTCCAGCCCGGGCTGTTAGAGCTCCACGTCCACGCAGGTGGAGCCTGGGTAGGGCAGGTTCATGGCTGATGGCACAATTAGGGCACTCCCCGTTTCAGCGGGGTGTGAGGGTGGCCGAGGAGATCCCAGTTGGGCTTGCCGGCGTCGGGCAGCGCCCGGATGCGGTAGTTCCGGAAATTGGTGGTAGTGATCCCGAACGCCACCCGCTTCACCCGATTGACGAGATCCGGTCTGACCGGTCCCTGGTCAACCCCATGATGTAATGCCATGGCAGGCCGTGACGGCAGGCCACTTCCCGGATCGACATGACGTTGGCGTCTTTGACCAGTTGACGGGCGAGACATCTTGTCACATGGGTCGGCGTCCCAAGATGAGTTCGGGATGCTCCTCCCAATGCCGCTCATAACATTCGACGCAGAGAAGCGGCGGCGGACCCACACCAGTTCGGTGGGTCGGCCATGCGACGGCAGATCCCGAACACTGAACCGGCGGGTGTCATGGACCCGGGCAGTCCTGAACCCGCAGTCGGGGCAGCGGACCACCCGACGGACATCGGCGACCTCGACGACTAGGCGCTCGAGCATCCACCAGCACCGCGCTCACCCGGATGCGTCTCAGATGCAAACGAACAGACATAGGGTCCCATCAGGGCCTTCCTTGCTCGATGACGTTGAACATCACCGAGTACCGAGGGGCCCTGACCCTCACCCAGGCATTACCGCCGGCGAACGCTTCCCCACCTCACCGCGCAGTCTCAAGAACTGGCCAAACCCATCCTCGAGGCCTGGCTCGAAGAGCCGTCAAGCCGGATGGCGCTGACCGTCGGTTCGTGAGAAGGGCTCCCGCGACTTCCGGACCGCCTCAATGAGCTTGCGACTTCT
>DATKEC010000123.1:0-11151 GCA_035544575.1 Acidimicrobiia bacterium | reverse complement strand
CTCGACCTCCACCATGCAGGTGTGGGCAGAAGAACCCTGGGCCAACCCGGACGAACCGGCGTCGGTGGTCAGGACGTTCGGGTTGCCGTGGATGCAGTCGATCTCGTCCGTCGGCGTCCACCACGCTCCCGTCGACAACTGCACCACCCCGGGCATGATTCCGTCGTCACAAACCGCTCCGGCAAGACATGATCCGACGTCGTTGAAGACGCGCACGACGTCGCCCGTGCTGATCCCTCGCCGGTCGGCCTCCGACGGGTGGAGCCGCAGCGGTTCGCGGCCGGCGATCTTCGACTCCGTTGACTCGACTCCGTGGTCCAGCTGGCTGTGGAGCCGGGTGCGAGGCTGGTTCGACACCAGGTGCAAGGGGTGAGGACCGGGGCGACCGAGGCGTTCTCGGGGTTCCAGCCAGGTGGGATGTGGTGGACAGTCGTCGAGCCCGTAGGACTCGATCGTTTCGGAGAACAGTTCGATCCGACCCGACGGGGTGGGGAGGGGCGCACCGACAGGATCGGCGCGGAAGGACTCGAACAGGTTCTGCAGGTGCGTGCGATCCCCCGGCAAAGCCACCTTGCGGAGGTAGCCGGACGCGACGAAGTCCTCATAGGAAGGGGCATCCGGCCGGTGCTCGGCCACGCGCTCGTAGAACTCCCGTACCCACTCTGCGGATGTCTTTCGGTCCGTGAATGCCTCGCCAGCCCCGAGGCGGCCCGCCAGCCCGGCAAAGACGTCGAAGTCGTCTCGAGCCTCTCCGACCGGGGCGATGACCGGCTGCATGGCAACGAGGTGGTCATCGATCGGCGCCCCTCCGATGTCTTCCCGCTCGAGGGCGGTGGTGACGGGAAGCAGGATGTCGGCGCGACGCGCGGTCGCTGTCCAATACGGCTCGTGCACGACGATGGTTTCCGGCCGCTGCCATGCCACTTCCAGCCTTCGCAGGTCCTGGTGGTGGTGAAATGGGTTGCCACCGCTCCAGTAGATCAGTCGCACATCGGGATAGGTGTATGTACCACCGTCATAGCTGAAGCTCTCGCCTGGATGGAGCAGGCAGTCGGCGATGCGCGCCACGGGTATGAAAGTGGCGACCCGGTTGGGCCGGCTGCCCAGCCGGGGCAATTGCTGGACAGGAGTTCCCTTCCCCATGGCCCCGGTGGCGCCGTAGCCGAGTCCGAAGCCGCCACCGGCGAGCCCGATCTGGCCGACGACGGCGGCCAATGCGATGGTCGCCCAGTAGGCCTGCTCACCGTGGTGGGCGCGCTGCAACGCCCAGGCGGAGTTCAACATGGTCCGGCCCGCACCGATCAGGTCCGTCAGCCGCTCGATGTCTTCGACGTCGAGCCCAGTGATCCCGGCCGCCCATTCGGCGGTCTTCTCGACACCGTCCGTCACGCCTTCCAGGTACGCGGCAAGGCGGTCCCAGCCGCGGCAATGGGTCTCCAGGAAGGTGAGATCGGCCCGAGCGGTCACCACCAACCTCCGCATCACCGCCAGCATCAATGCGACGTCGGTGTTCGGACGGATCGGAATCCACCACGCTCCCAACTCCTCGAGCATGTCATCACGGATCGGACCGACGTTGACGAAACCGCACCCCCGGTCACGAGCAGCGGTCATCCAACCGCGCAGAGTGTGCGTTCCCTGACCGCCGTACTGAATCTGACTGTTCTTCCAGGGCACACCGCCGAACGCCACGAAGAGGTCCGTCGACTCGGCCATGATCGGCCACGACGTGTGCATGTCCTGGAGGTCCTGCCAGGAGTGGCCGACGACATGGGGCACGATCACCTCGGCGGCAGCCAGCGAGTAGGAGTTCACCGACCGCGTGAAGCCGCCGATGGAGGCGAGGAACCGATGGATCTGGCTCTGCGCGTGGTGGAACCTCCCCGCACTCGACCATCCGTACGAGCCTCCGTAGATCGACTCGTTGCCATACGTCGAGCGAACACGCTCCAACTCCGCAGCTACCAGGTCGAGGGCCGTGTCCCAGTCGGTCTCCACCAGCGGCTCGCGGCCTCGCAGATGGGTGGCACTCCCCGGCCCGCCGTCGAGCCAGCTGCGCCGCACGGCGGGACGCATCACCCTGGACCGGGTGACGGCCTCGAGTGATCGCCCGATCGGTGAAGGATCCGGGTCGTGCGGCAAGGGCTCGATCCCGGTGATCGCCCCCAGTTCGGACGTGACACGGAAGGCTCCCCACTGTGTCAGTGTCATCCCGCTTCGTTCCATGACGACAGGATGGCATCCCAGTCAGAAACTCTCCGATCGAAACCGCATCCGCCGACGATCGCTTTCTACTCTCCGCGGCGCACATACATCGACACGGGAGGGTGTCCATGGCAGATACGGCGCAACGCGCCCCGTCAGGTGGATCAGGACTCGACTCGTTCTTCAAGCTCTCCGAGCGTGGAACGAGCGTCGCCACCGAGATCAGAGCCGGAGTCGCGACGTTCCTGGTGATGGCCTACATCATCTTCGTGAACCCCAGCATCCTCGGTGCCGCCGGCATGGACCCAGGTGCGGTGGCCGCGGCCACGGCGCTGGTTGCCGGGATCCTGTGTATCGCCATGGGTGTCGTGTCCAACTATCCGTTGGCGATGGCTGCCGGACTCGGCATCAACGCCGCGGTGGCATTCGGCCTCGTCCTCGGTGCGGGCCTCAGCCCCGCAGGTGCGATGGGGGTGATCGTCCTCGAAGGCATCGTCGTCACCGTCCTGGTCGTCGTCGGCCTTCGCGAGGCGATCATGGAGGCGGTCCCGTCGTCGCTCAAATACGCGATCGGGGTCGGAATCGGGCTCTTCATCCTGTTCATCGGCTTCGTCAACGGAGGACTGATCCAGCAAGGTGCGGGCGTACCGGTCGAGTGGGTGTTCCCGAACTCAGCCGGAGCCGCCCTCACTCTGATCGGTCTGCTCATCACGGTCGTGCTCTATGCCCGGAAGGTGATCGGCGCTCTCGTGATCAGCATCGCCCTGACGACCATCATCGGTCTCATCATGGGAGTCCAGTCGCTCCCCGACACCCTCGCGGTGTCGCCGGACTTTTCGACTCTCGGTCAGTTCGATCTCGGCGAGGTCTTCACGGTCCTGGGCACTCTCACGGCACTCCTGACCGTGTTCAGCTTCATGCTTACCGACTTCTTCGACACGATGGGCACGGCCACCGCGATCGTCGAGCAGGCCGACCTGACCGACGAAGACGGGCAGATTCCCGATGTGGGCAAGCTGCTGCTCGTCGACTCGATCGGTGCCGCTCTCGGTGGCATGGCCGGTGTCAGCTCGAACACGAGCTACATCGAGAGCTCGGCGGGTGTGGCAGAAGGCGGCCGGACGGGACTGACCGCGGTGGTCGTGGGTGTCCTCTTCCTGATCTCGATCTTCCTGGCGCCCATCGCCGGGATCATTCCCGCGCAGGCCACGGCTCCGGTGCTGATCCTCGTCGGATTCCTGATGTGCTCGCTGATCAAGGACATCGATTTCACCGACTTCGAAGAGGGCATGCCCGCCCTCCTGGCCATCGTGTTGATGCCACTCACCTACAGCATCACCGTCGGAATCGGTGCCGGCTTCGTCATGTACGTCCTCATCAAGGCCGTGCGCGGCAAGGCGTCACAGGTTCCGTTGCTGATGTGGATCGTGGCGGCCGCGTTCGTCGTCTACTTCTCACAAGAACTGCTCGGTCAGACTTTCGCCGCCTGACCGCCGAGGCCGATCTGCAGGCCCGGGTTCCGCCACCCGGGCCTGCCGCGCGCCATGATGGGGAACATGAACGCACCGCCGATCGCAACCATCACCACATCTGCCATCGGCAACACTCCCGTCGTCAGGCTCAACGCGATCCCGTCCCCTGACGCCGCCGACGTGTACGTCAAACTCGAGTCGTTCAACCCGACCGGCTCGTACAAGGATCGAATGGCGCTTGCCATGATCGAAGAGGCCGAACAGCGCGGCGACCTGCGACCCGGAATGACGGTGGTCGAATACACCGGAGGTTCCACCGGGTCGTCGCTTGCGTTCGTGTGTGCCGTCAAGGGGTACCGCTTCCGGGTCGTCACCTCGGACGCATTCTCCCGCGAGAAGCAGGCGACGATGCGGGCGTTCGGGGCGGACGTGACGGTGATTCCATCCAACGGCGCCGGGATCACTCGGGAGCTGATCGCCACGATGATCGCCACCGCCTCGGACTACGCCAGCCAGCCCAACACGTACTTCACCGATCAGCTCAACAATCGGGACGCCTTTGTCGGCTACCGCAAGATCGGCGACGAACTCCTCGAGCAGTTCCCTGCGGGCATCGACGCCTTCTGTGCTGCCGTGGGCGTCGCCGGGCTGTCGATGGGAGTTGCCGCCGCGTTCGCCGATGCGGGAGCGGCCACCCGCATCGAGATCCTGGAACCGGCAGAGAGCGCCGTCCTGAGCACCGGGGAGTCCGGCACACACCAGGTCGAGGGGATCGGGATCGGCTTTCGACCACCGCTCCTCGACGACAGTTTGTATGCCTCTGTCAGAGCGATCCCCCAGGAGCGGGCGATGACCACCGCCCGTCGGCTCACCGCAGAAGAGGGGGTGTTCTCGGGGTGGTCGACGGGCCTGAACGTGAGCGCGGCGCTCGACATCGCCGCAGAACTCGGCACAGGTCACACTGTCGTGACCGTGGCCGTCGACTCGGGGCTCAAGTATCTCTCGGGCGAGCTGTACCGCTGACGCGCGTGGTCGCATGGTGAACGCCCCGCCGGTCCGGGTGGTGGCGGCCTGCTCAGGAAGACGGTCGACTGCTGCTCTGTCATCGCCGACCCGACCGGACCCACTACCCCAACCTGCGGGACCTTCCCGTCGGCCACGTCGAACAGGGGGAGTCCGCCACCGAGGCCCTCGTTCGTGAGCTCGAGGAAGAGCTCGCGGTCAGGCCGTACCCGGCTGACGAGGCGCCCTGGCGGACGCTCGCCGTCGACGGTCTTCAACTCCACATCTACCTGATCGACCGCTGGCTGGGCGACCCGCTGACTGGCACTGAAAGACTCGGGGCCTACGGATCGACGCCGTCCCTGACTACGAGCAGAATCGTCAATGTCTACAAGGGTTTTCTTGGTGGACGCGAACCGCCGAGCGGACGGGCCGGCCCGCAGCGCCCGATCCGTCGTCCGACCGTGAAATAGGGACCCTCGACCCTACCGATCCCGGCGCTCACGCTGGGACGATGGACCGGAACCAGGAGGAACCGTGACGGGAAGTCGCACCGGGGTCGGGATCTCGATCGGAGCGGGACTCGGAATGGTGTTCGGCCTCCTGCTGTTCGATGGGTGGTGGATCGGCCCTGCCGTCGGAGTGGCGGTCGGGCTGATCGTCGGAGCCATCATGGACAACCAAAGCTCAGGCGAAGGTAAACCCCGGTGACGAAGAGCGGCGACTTCGTCGTCAGCACCCAACGTCTGGCCAAACGCTTCGGCGACGTGGCCGCGGTCCGATCCGTCGACCTTCGCGTGCCGCGCCATTCCATCTTCGGCTTTCTCGGGCCGAATGGTGCAGGCAAGACCACCACCCTCCGCATGCTGGTCGGTCTCCTCAGGCCGAGCGGCGGTACCGGCACGGTGCTCGGCCACGACATCACCGGTGACACTCTCGAACTACGACGTCGTATCGGCTATCTCCCTCAGCAGCCGCGCTTCTACCCGGACCTCACAGCCCGGGAGACTCTGAGGTTCGCTGCTCGCTTCTTCTACCGTCGGGGTGCCGGGCTCGAGCGCCGGATCAGCGGCCTCCTCGAGTCCTCGGACCTCACAGCCCGGGCAGATCGGCCGGTCGGCGCCTTCTCAGGTGGAGAGCGTCAGCGTCTCGGCATCGCCCAGGCGCAACTTCACTTCCCCGACCTCTTGATTCTCGACGAGCCGGCAGCCGGCCTCGATCCCATCGGGCGGCGCGACGTGCTCGATCTCCTCCGCCGACTCCGATCCGAGACCACGGTGTTGTTCTCGACTCACATACTGGACGACGTCCAACGGGTCAGCGACACCGTCGCGATCATCACCAACGGCTCCGTCGTGGCTCACGCCCCGATCGAGGAGCTCCTCGCCGGGGCGGAGGGGACCGTCTACCGGTTCGAGACACGCGGCTCGACCGAGGGGGTGGAAGAGGCGGTCGGCCGCCAACCGTGGGTCCGGCACATCGACGTACAAGGTCAGGATGGTGGGCATGCCTGGACGGTGACGGTCAGCGACGAGACGGCGGCTGACAACGAACTACTCCGCCTCGTTTTCGCAGCGTCCGACGTCGCAGTGACCGAATACGGCAGGCAGCGCTTCGCCCTCGAAGATGTCTTCCTGCGAGTCGTCGAGGAACAGCCCGCATGACGCTCACCGAGATCGTCCCCACGAACACCACCGGATGGCGGGCGGGCACGGCCAATCTCTTCGCCCACGAGTCACGCCACTGGTGGCGGAACCGGCGCTGGTGGGTCCAACTGCTGCTGTGGGCAGGAGTGTTGAACGGGATGCTGCTGGGATTCCTGTGGATCGCGGCCCAGGCCAACGAGAGCGGTCTGAGGCTCGAAGAGCCTGCGGTCGGGGTCGCCGAGGTGTTCCCGCAGTACCTCGGATTGGCGATCCTGCTGTCGACCGTCGGGGTAGTGGTCCTCACCCAAGGGGTGATGCTCGACGAGCGGCGCGGCGGAATGCTCGAATGGGTTCTGGCCATGCCCGTCTCCCGGACCGGCCTGGTCGTGGCCAAGTTCGCGGCCCACGCCCTTCCGATCCTGCTTGTCTTCGTCCTGGTGCCGTGGGGTGGGCTGTATTGGGTACTGTCACGGGAGCTCGGATCCGCCTGGCCGATCGGCGAGTTTCTGGCGGTCGCCGCAATGGTGGCGCTGATCCTTCTCTTCACGCTTGCCCTGACGATGGCGCTTGGAACCTGGACCACCAGCCGGGCGGCCGTCGTCGGCGTACCGATCGCCGCAGGACTGATGTACGACGCCATTCACCTGTTCGTGCCTGGATGGGCGGGGCGGCTCCCGTTCCCCTGGGAGCTGACGGGGGTGTCGGTTCAGGTCGCCGCCGGGAAGCCGCCGACTTCCTGGCTTCCTGTCGTCGCCACCGTGGCTTGGATCGGCGTCGCGGTGGCCCTCACGGCCTGGCGATTCCATCGAGAAGACGTGACCTGAAGCACGCTCGCTCCGCGCGGAGTGCGACGCCGATTCCTAGTGAGCCGCTCCGACCGCTACCAGTACCGCGGCGGCATCCGCACTTGCTGAAGACGACCCTCATGTGATCGGCGCGATCGTCTACAGCAGCACAAAGAGGTGAGGGCTGCGTCCAAGACCATTCTGACCGTGCTGTTCGTGAATCGAGATGACAACCTTGCCGCGCGCCTGGCCCTCCTCTACGTGGCGCAAAGCAGCCGCAGTCTGGGCCAAGGGGTACACCCGGTCGATCACAGGAGTGACCTTGCCTGCCTCGATCATCTCCTTGAGTGTGAGCAAGTCCTCTTTGCCGGCCTTGGCGATGAAGAAGACCACGTTCTGCTTCAACATGCGGGATCTGGCCCATGCTGCGGCAATGTGGGCCAGCATCGAAAGGCCGTTCCCGAGACCTGCACCGACCAGGACGATCGTTCCCCCCGGGTTCAATATGCGTCGGCAAGCCGCGAACCGTAGGTTCCCTCCCACATCTACGATCAGGTCGAACCTGCTGTCTCCTCGGGTGACGTCCTCCCGTGTGTGGTCGACGACATGATCGGCGCCGATGGAGGCGAGCAACTCGAGGTTGGCGGTCTTGGAGACAGCGGTCACGTCGGCGCCCAATGCCTTGGCGATCTGGACGGTGAACGTGCCCACACCTCCACCTGCCCCGTTCACCAGAACCCGTTGCCCGGATTGAAGTCCACCGTGGTCACGGAGGGCCTGGAGGGCGGTGAGACCGGCGACGGGGACGGTGCCAGCCTGCTCGAAACTGATTCCGATTGGCTTCGGCACGAACGTCTTGCCGCTGACGTACTCAGCGAACGCGCCATCCCGCATTCCGTAGACATCATCGCCGGGCTTGAGGTGCGTGACGTCCCTGCCCACCGCCTCGACTCGGCCGGCAACATCGGTGCCAATCAGAGGTGTCCTCGGCCGCCGAATGCCGTTCACCATCCGGACGAGAAAGGGCTTGGCTCTGACTGCTCTCCAGTCCCCCGCATTGACCGACGAGGCATGCACTCTGACCAGCACCTGCTCATCGCCGACTTCCGGAATCTCAATCTTCTCGCTCAACTGGAGGATCTCGGGGGGTCCGTATCCGGGTTGGGTGATGGCTTTCATCGTCATTCTCCTGGTGATCATGGGGTGGTGATGACAACCTTTCCGCGGGCGCGCAAGGTCTCGAGGTAGCGGATGGCTGCGGCAGTCTCCGTCAATGGATAGGTTCGATCGATGACCGGCCTGATCTGCTCGGATTCGAATAGGTTCAAGAGGGTGAGCCCATCAGCGTGGTTCACCTGTCCCATGAAGGCCACCACCCTTTGGCTCACGAAGCGGTTGATCACGGACGCCGCCAGGAACCGCTTTCCCGGCCCGAGGAGCCGGCCGGTACCCTCACCGCCGCCGACGTTGACAAGGACGCCTTCGAGCGTCAGAACCCGGCGGCAGTCCGCGAAAGACCGGTTCCCTGAGACATGGAGAATCACGTCGTAGCGTCTTTCGCCTCGAGCGAAGTCCTCGGCCTGGTAGTCGATCACGTCATCGGCCCCGAGCGACTTCACGAGGTCGATGTTGCGCGAGCTGCACACTCCTGTGACGTTCGCGCCAAGGGCCTTGGCGATCTGCACGGCGAATGTGCCCACGCCTCCCGAGGCACCGATGATCAGCATCCGATGGCCCGGCTGGGTGTTGCCGTGGTCCCGTACCGCCTGTAACGCGGTGAGCGCGGCGACTGGACAGGCCGCAAGCTGCTCGAAGCTCAGGTGTCCCGGCTTCGGCATGAGATGGTCCGCCCGAACCGCAACGTACTCTGCGAAGGCTCCGCCATTGCACCAACCCCACACCTCGTCCCCCGGAGCGAAGCCGGTGACATCGGAACCGACGGCCTCAACGGTGCCGGCGGCCTCAAACCCAAGAATCGTGCGGCCTGGCGTGCCCAGCCCTTCACCGAATCGCATGACGAGCGGCTCACCTCGCATGAAGTGCCAATCGATGGGGTTCACCCCGGCCGCACGCACCCGCAGCAGGACCTCGCCCTGCGCAACGGTCGGGGCCTCGACGTCCCGCATCTCGAGCACCTCCGGACCGCCATACCGATCCTGCACGATTGCCTTCATGATGCTCCTCAGTTGTTCGACACGACCTGGTATACAGCGTAAACCATTTTGATTACGATGTAAACTCGCAAGTGACTGAAAAGGACGGTCCCCATCAGCCCCAACTCTGGAGTCCAGCCCCACGTCCCGCTGAGCCGGGAGCGTGTCCTTCGGGGCGCGGTCGAGTTTGCGGACGCCAATGGTCTCAACTCACTGACGATGCGAGGGCTCGGCGAGGTGTTCGGCGTCGAAGGCATGGCCCTCTACAAGCACGTCGCCAACAAACACGACCTCCTCGAAGGCATGGTGGACCTCGTCCTCAGCGAAGTGGAGCTGCCGCCGCCGGGAAAGCAGTGGAAGTCAGAACTCCGACAGGGAGCCATCTCCACCCTCAAGGTCCTCCTACGCCACCCCTGGGCGTGTCAATTGATCGTGTCCGGCGGAGCCGGCCCAGGCCCGGCGATGTTGCGCCACATGGACGGCATCCTCGGCACCCTGAGAGAAGGAGGGTTCTCAGTCGAGATGACCCACCACGCCTACCACGTCGTCGACGTATACGTCAAAGGCGTAGCTCTCGCAACCGTGAGCTTCCCCTTCAAGAAGGAAGACATGGCCGAGATGGCCGAGACGTTCCTCATGGAATTCTCGGCATCCGATCACCCCTACCTCGTCGAGCATATCCAGTACCACCTGGAGACAGGAGTGCTCGGTGAAGGCGACTTCGAGTTCGGACTAGACCTGCTCCTGGACAGCCTCGAACGGCTCCGCGGATGATCCGGACGCTCACAGCGCGGACGTGGAATATCCACGCTTCCGTAGGCGTCAGGTAGGTCCCGTTGCCCACGGAGTTCTGGTCGTTCGTCGCCGTGGCCGCCCTCATCGTGATCGTCCCTGGGGCGGATATGACGCTGATCGCTCGCAACACACTGGCGGATGGACGGTCCGCCGGATTCCGTACCGCCACCGGCACACTTCTGGGTTTGGGTGTCCACGCCACTGCGGCGCTGGGTGGATTATCGGTCGTGATTGCCGCTTCGACCGCAGCGTTCAACACGGTCAGGCTCGTTGGTGCGTCGTACCTGGTGTGGCTGGGATTGCAGACGCTCTGGGCGACCCGGAGACGGGCTCGGGTAGGCCCGATAGATGACTCTCACATGAGGTCGGTGCTGCCTCCGGTGGCGGAGGCTCATCTCGCCCAGGGCGTGCTCACCAATGTCCTGAACCCGAAACTGGCAGTGTTCTTCTTGTCGTTCTTCCCGCAGTTCGTTGACGCGTCCGTCCCGGCTACCCCCCAGGTCCTCGTGTTAGCGACCACTTTCATCGCGATGGGTGCCATCTGGCTGGTCATATATGTCCTGCTGGTTGATCATCTGTCGATCGTCTTGACCCGACCCGTGGTGAGGCGATGGTTGGACCGCTTCTTCGGGTTTAGCCTGATCGCACTGGGAGTCCGTCTTGCGGTCGATACGGAATGACAAGAGAGGCGTGGCGAGAGCGTCCACCAAAGGGCACATGAGTTGCACGTCTCCCCCAAGTGAGATGCACGGCCACATCTGGCATCTCGTCACGCGAGGGGGAGGAACGCCCAGCAAGCTCACCGCTCTGCGATGAGCACCCCCTGTATCGCACTGAACCTCTGATGCGGACTCCAGGACGCTGCGGCGCGAAGCGGATCCTGGGGCAGCTAGTGCCGCTTCACGCAACCTTTGCGCGGGTGGCAGTTTCTTCGATGCGGTGTCGTGCTCGTCGGTTCCGGTCGCGGACGAAGTCTCGGATGGCAGCTGCTGCCTCGAGGTGTGATCCGAAGTCGGAGCCTTCGATCACGAAGGTGTCGAGTTCACCGAACTGGCATTCGATCGGGTTGAGCCACGAGGCGTAGGCGGGGGTG
>DATKEC010000122.1:0-21866 GCA_035544575.1 Acidimicrobiia bacterium | reverse complement strand
ACCGCGTCATCGCTACGTATGTCGCTGCCGCGGTGGATGCCGCCGGCGGCAACGTGCGCAAAGCCGCCCGCCAGTTGGAGATCAGCCCGTCGACGTTGTACGCGCGGCTGAAGGACCGGGGGACGTGATCGGAAACCGGACCGGTAACCGGGGGGCTTCACCGCGTCGGACGTGCACGGCAACCGGCAACCGGAAACCGGTAACCGGGGGCTCAACCGCGTCAGACGTGGAGGGTGACCGGACAACGGCGGAAAGCGCAATCGGTTTCCGGTTGCCGGTTTCCGGTTGCCGGGATTACGGGTTGCCGCTCACCCGGTTACCGTGCCCCGTCGTGGTGACCCCGGCGCGACTCGAACGCGCGACCCGCAGTTTAGGAAACTGCTGCTCTATCCACCTGAGCTACGGGGTCTTACGGGCTGAAGCAGCTTATCAAGTTGGCTTCGAAATCGCAATAAGTTATTGCGATGAAGTACATTCTCCTAGCCACTGCAGTCTCCCTCTTCTCCCTTTCCGCGCTCGCCTCCGTGGAAGGGCTGCCGCCCGAGGCGCCGGAGACCAGTCCGCTGGTCACGGTCGATGTGTCGACGAACACCGCCTACCTCTTCCTCGCCGGCGAACTCGTGACCAAGGCGCGCGTCGCGACCGGCTCCGACACGCTTCTGCGCAAAGGCGCCAGGGTCTGGCTCTTTCGCACCCCCCGAGGCCGGCATCAGGTCGTCCGGAAGATCGTCGATCCGGTCTGGACCAAGCCTGACTGGGCGTTCGTCGAGGAGGGAAGGAAGATCCCGCCGGCCGACTCGGCGCAGCGACGTGTGCGGGGAAAGCTCGGCAAGTTTGCGCTGGACCTGGGCGGGGGGATCCTCATTCACGGCACGGACGACCCGAAGTCATTCGGGCAGAGAGCGTCTCACGGCTGCATCCGCATGCCGCACGCGATGCTGAAGCAGGTGTTCGCGCTGTCGGACGTCGGCATGGACGTGTACATCTTCGACAGTGAACCGTCCATGACCAGCGCATGGCGCGAGGGTGTGAGCGATCTGGAACTGCTGCGGTGAGTGTGGATCACGGGTGAGGACACCCCGCGCTCCATCCTATTTGCCTTTGAGCTTCGCTCGCTCCCGGTCCTTGCGGTCGTGCAGGATCGTGGAGATCACGAGGTAGAGACCGATGGCGGTAGCGGTCATGTAGCCGGCGATGGCCAGCAGCGGCTGGACATCCATCATGAGCGCCGACGCGACGACGATCGCGGCGACGATCACTCCGGCTGTGATCCGGTTCGCCACCCTGTGAATGCCCGACAGGAGCTCCTCGGCTTGAATGAGCTTCACGCCGAAGGAGAGCCTTCCCGTTGCGGTCAGGTCGACGATCTCTCGCGCTCGATGGGGAAGGTCGAGCACGAGCTGGTTCAGGTCGAGGAGGGCAGGGTAGAAGTTCCGGGGATTGAACTTCTGGCGGAGCTTCTGCGTCATCAGCTGTTCCGCGTAGTCGCGGATGACGAGGTGCGGGTCGTACTCGGGATCGAGCCGCCTGGTGATCCCGTCCAGGTGCAGGAGCGTCTTGGCCAGCATGGCCAGTTGGGACGGCACTTTGAGGTCGTTGTTGTTCGCCACCGAGATCACGTTGAAGATCAGCTGCCCGGTGTTGATGTCGCGCGCCGCCACGTCGTGGACCGCCGCGACGATCGTGGAGATCTCATGCCTGAACCGAATCGGATCGAACCCTTCGCCGGCTTGCGATATCCGCACGCAGCTCTCAGCCACCTCCGCTCCGCGGTTCGACGAGATGGAGAGCAGCAGCTTGATGATCTCGTCCTGGAACTCGTGGCTGATACGGCTGACCATGCCGAAGTCGAGCAGCACGATGTCGGGCGTTCCGTCGATCTCGCGGAGGAACACGTTCCCGGGATGCGGATCGCTGTGCCACACGCCGTCGACGCAGATCTGCTTCAGGTAGGCGCGCGTGAGCACCGCGGCCAGCCCGGCGTAGTCGCCTTCGATCAGGGCAAGCGGCGTCAGCTTCGAGACCTTGCGCCCTTTCACCAGCTCGGTGGTCAGCACACGCGAGGAGCTGAGGTCGGCCTGGACCGCGGGGATGTAGATCTCCGGGAAGACCGCCAGGTTCTGCCGCAGCGACTCCATGTTGCGGGCTTCCTGCAGGTAATTGAGCTCGTGCAGCATCGACACGCGGGCCTGCTCGATGGCCCCGGAGAGGTTCATCTTCCTGCCGATCTCGCTGTGCGCCTCGGCCGTGGCCGCGATGTCCGCCAGGATGTCCAGATCCTCGCGCACCTTGACACGCACGTCGGGCCGCTGGACCTTCACCACCACTTCGCGACCGTCGCGCAGGATGGCGCGATGGACCTGGCCGAGTGAGGCGGCGGCCACCGGGATCGACTCGAACCTGTCGAAGATCTTGGAGATCTTCGCGCCCAGCTCCTCCTCCACGATCCGCTCGACTTCCGCGAACGAGAACGGCTCGAGGTTGTCCTGAAGCTGTTCGAGCGCCGTGACGTACTCCTGCGGCACGATGTCGGGCCGCGTCGACAGGAGCTGCCCGAACTTCACGTACGTCGGCCCCATCTCCTTGAGCGCCGTGGCGAAGGCCGTGGCGCGCTGGCGGACGTCGGGCTCCGTCCCGGTCCCGGCTTCGTCGGGCATGAGCACGTCGTCGGCCTGCAGGTTGACGCGGAAATCGCGGCGCCCGTATTTCGTGAAGAGGACCAGCAGGTCGCGGTAGGTTCCGAGATGGCGGGTCTTCAGCATTTCAACCGGGCTCCGCTGCAAGGGCCATGCAGGGGAGAGATTTTCATGCGGCTGTTCATCACGGAATGGAGCGCGGGTGTCCTCACCCGCGCCCCGAACCTGAAGTGGAGGACAGGCAATCCTGCCTGTCCAGCCGAGGACAGACAGGATTGTCTGTCCTCCACAGAAGTGGGGGGCGGCGGTGAGGACACCGTTGAACGGTGAACCGTGATCTGTGATCTCCTCTTCGTTGACCCACCCAGGCCCCATTGGTACGATGCCCCGATTTACCGCTGGAAATCCCAGGAGCCTGAGGACCCATGTCGAATTACAGAACCCTTTTCACGTCCGAATCGGTCACCGAGGGCCATCCGGACAAGATTGCCGACCAGATCTCCGACGCAATCCTCGACGCCGTGCTGGCCGAGGACCCGCTCGGTCGCGTGGCGTGCGAGACGCTCGTCACGACCGGCCTGGCCATGATCTCCGGTGAGATCACCACCAAAACCTACGTCGACTTTCCGTCGATCGTCCGGAATACAATCAAGGAAATCGGCTACACGCGCGCCAAGTACGGATTCGACAGTGAAACGTGCGCCGTGGTCTCCTCGATCGATCCGCAGTCGCCCGACATCGCCCAGGGAGTCGACACCGGTGGGGCGGGCGATCAGGGCCTCATGTTCGGATTCGCCTGCCGGGAGACGGCGGAGTTGATGCCGCTCCCGATCATGCTCGCGCACAAGCTCGTGCGGCGGCTGACCGAGACGCGCAAGTCGAACGAGCTCGACTTCCTCCGCCCCGACGGGAAGTCGCAGGTGACGGTCGAATACGAAGGCAAGCGCCCGGTTCGAGTCAGCGCGATCGTCGTCTCCACGCAGCACTCCCCGAGCGTCAGCAACCGCGATCTGCACGACGCCATCATCGAGAAGGTCGTCAAGCCGGTCGTTCCCGCCGAGCTGCTGGACAAGGACACCGTCTATCACATCAATCCAACCGGACGATTCGTCGTGGGCGGCCCACAGGGCGACACCGGCCTCACCGGCCGCAAGATCATCGTCGACACGTACGGCGGCAGGGGCCGTCATGGCGGGGGCGCGTTCTCCGGAAAAGATCCCACCAAGGTGGACCGCTCGGCCAGCTACATGGCTCGCTACATCGCCAAGAACCTGGTCGCCTCAGGGATCGCCGACGAGGTGGAGGTGCAGCTGGCGTACGCCATCGGCGTCGCCGATCCGGTCTCGATCTACGTCGACACGTTCGGCACGGGCCGGATCGAGCAGTCGAAGATCGTCGACATCGTGCGCGAGAACTTCCAGATGACGCCCCGCGGCATCATCGACTCGCTCCGCCTCCGCCGCCCCATCTTCAAGAAGACCGCCGCGTACGGCCACTTCGGCCGCAACGAGCCGGACTTCACCTGGGAAGCGACCGACAAGGCCGAGGCCATCCGCGCGGCGGCCGGGGTCGAAGCCGTCGCCGTTTAGAACGCGCCAGCGAGATCATCACCGTAACTCCGACGGCCGGAACCGGTCGCGGCGGGAAGAGGGCCCCGAAAAAAGGGGGTCCTTGGCTTCGTTTGAGGACGACACCTCGCTCATGAACGTACGGGATCTCTTCGATCTGACGGGCCGCGTCGCCATCGTGACGGGCGGCTCACGCGGACTGGGCCAGGAATTCGCCGAGGGCCTGGCCGAGGCGGGGGCGTCGCTGATGCTGTGCGCGAGGCGCGAGCAGTGGCTGGCGCCGGCGCTCGACGAGATGCGCGGCCGCGGGTTCCGCGCCGAGGGCCGTGTCTGCGACGTCTCCGATGCCGCCGAGGTGCGGGCCGTTGTCGAGGCCACCGTGACCGCATTCGGCCGGATCGACATCCTCGTCAACAACGCCGGCACCAACCCGTCGGGTGGGCAGATCATGGACGTCGACATGGGTGCCATCGACAAGACGTGGCTGGTCAACCAGCGGGCACCGCTGGTCTGGTCCAGGCTCGCATACCACGCGGGCATGAAGCAGCACGGCGGGACGATCGTGAACGTCGCCTCCGTTGGCGGGCTCCGTCCCAGTCCGATCATCGGTGCTTACAACGTCTCGAAGGCGGCCCTCATCCACCTGACCCACCAACTCGCCTTCGAGCTCGCCCCCAAGGTGCGGGTGAATGCCGTCGCACCCGCGGTCGTGAAGACGAAGTTGTCCGAATTGCTCTGGGCCGACGAAGAAGCGGCGGCACGGACCCACCCGCTGGGTCGCCTCGGTGTCCCTGAGGATGTCGCGGCCGCCATCACGTTCCTCGCCTCGGATCAGGCCTCATGGCTCACCGGCGTCGTGCTTCCCGTGGATGGCGGCGTGTCCGGGGCATCCGGCACGCTGGCCTGAGTGGGGATGCAGCCGGCCGCCGCTGATACGGTGCTGGCGTGACTGCGCTGCAGAAGCCCGACCGCGACCAGGCCATCGCGTTTCTCGACGGCCGGCTCGACGCCGAAGTGCTGTTCGCAGCCGCCACCAGCCTGGCGCGTGACGGTCACGGCGATGTCGTCACGTACAGCCGGAAGGTCTTCATCCCGCTCACGACCCTCTGTCGAGACATCTGCACCTACTGCACGTTTGCCAAGCCTCCCGGTGCCGGAGGCGCCTATCTCGAACCCGATGACGTCCTCGCAGTGGCCCGGGCGGGTGACGAACGCGGTTGCACCGAAGCCCTGTTCACCTTGGGCGACCGCCCCGAAGAGCGCTGGCCCCAAGCCAGGGAGTTCCTCGCCGCCCACGGTCATGCGACGACGCTCGAGTATGTCGAGGTGATGTCGCGACTGGTCGTGGAGGAGACCGGGTTGTTCCCGCATGCCAATCCCGGAGTCATGAGCCCCAGCGAGATCAGGATGTTACGACCCACCAACGTATCCATGGGCATGATGCTCGAGAACATTTCGCCTCGTCTCACCGAGCCCCGAATGCCCCACCACGGAAGCCCCGACAAAGACCCGGCCGTGCGCGTGGCGACCATCGAGGCAGCCGGCCGCGAGCGGGTCCCTTTCACGACGGGGATCCTCGTCGGCATCGGCGAGACCAACGCCGAGATCGTGGACTCGCTCTTCGCCCTGGCCGAGTTGGCGGCAGCGGGAGGTCACGTCCAGGAGGTCATCGTCCAGAACTTTCGCGCCAAGGCCGACACGCGCATGCGCGGGCATGCGGAGCCGATTCCGAGATGGTTCGCCCGGGTGGTGGCGGCGGCGCGCTGGATCCTGGGTGCCGAGATGAATCTTCAGGTTCCCCCGAACCTGACGGATCGATTCGAAGGGTATCTCGATGCCGGAATCAACGACTGGGGCGGTGTGTCGCCTTTGACGATCGACTTCGTCAATCCCGAGGCGCCGTGGCCGCACCTCGACGAACTGGAGGCGCGGACCAACGCGGCCGGGTACCGGCTCCGCCCCCGCTTGCCGGTGTACCCCGGGTTCATGGGCCCGGAGTGGATCGACCCCCGCTTGGCACAGAAGGTCGCGGCGGCCGTCGACGAACACGGTCATGCTCGCACGACGCGCTTGGAGGAACTCACGCGATGAAGCCTGTCACTTTCGTCCGCTCCCGTCCGGCGGAGAACATCAACCAGATCTCGGCCGCTACCCGACGTCGCGAAGGGACGACGGTGCTCGAGCTGGAGGCGCCGGATCCCGAGGCGGTCGTCGTGGCCGCCGCCGAGCGCGTGTTGGTGACGTCTGCATCCGTCGCTCATCCGGCCGCCGCTCATGTCATCCATCCGGCCGAAGCATCGGCGATCGAGCGAGCCGGGGTGTGTGGATGGCGAATCACGGTTGTTGCCGGTGACACATGGGAGCCCACACTCGACGCGGTCGCCCGGCTGTCTCCGGCCTTCGTCCGCGTTGGTCGCTCTGCCGTGGGCGAGTGGCGGAAGCGACTCGACCTTCCCGGTCTCGAGGTCACGCTTTCAGTCTTCGTCGACGACGTGGCTCAAGCGGTTGCGGCGGTGGGCGCAGGAGCGGGAGATCTGATCCTTCGAGATTGGAGCGGGGACCGGGTCGGCGAACTCCGTGACGCGTTGAGTTCCCGGGGGCTCGTGGAACGTTCTGTGTTCGGTCTCGGCATCGACATCGACACGGCGCGTTCTGAGCTGGCGGCTGAGGTGTTCACCGCCTGGCTGGGTCAGGTCGACGGCTCGGGCGCGGTTCGTCCCCGCTACTCGTGGGCGCCCGGAAAGGACGAGGCGCTGCCGGTTCCCGAGCGGAGGCTGTCTGCCGAGTGGTCCGATGCGATTTGGACATCCGGGACCGCACCGGCACAGCTCGCCGGTGCCGGCGAGCTGCGTCCGATCCTCGAGAGGTCACTCGCCGGCACGCCGCCCACCGTGCCCGAACTCGAGCGCCTGTTCAGTGCGAGGGGCGATCAGGTCGATGCCGTGGCCTGGGTCGCCGATGCTCTCCGCCAGCGGACGTCGGGCGACGATGTCAGCTACGTGGTGAATCGCAACATCAACTACACGAACATGTGCTACTTCCGGTGCGGGTTCTGCGCGTTCTCGAAGGGTCCTCGCAGCCTCAACCTGCGGGGCGATCCCTATCTCATGGGAATTCCCGAGATCGTGGAGCGGTCCCGGGAGGCAGCCGCGCGCGGCGCGACGGAGGTCACGCTCCAAGGGGGCATCCATCCGGAGTTCACCGGCGACTTCTACGTGGGGGTCGTCGAGGCGATCAAGGCCGAGCTTCCGGACATGCACATCCATGGATTCACACCGCTCGAGGTGTGGCAGGGTGCCCAGACCCTCGGAGTGGGCGTGCGGGACTTCCTCGGACGGCTACACGCGGCCGGGTTGGGATCGCTCCCGGGGACCGCCGCCGAAATCCTCGACGACGACGTGCGGCGCCACCTGTGTCCCGACAAGATCAGAACCGCGCAATGGGCCGAAGTCATGCTCACCGCCCACGATCTCGGCCTGCGCGCCACGGCCACCGTCATGTTCGGACACATCGACCACCCGCGTTCGTGGGCGAACCACTACGAAGTGATCAGGACGATCCAACGTCGAACCGGAGGTTTCACCGAGTTCGTCCCGTTGCCCTTCGTCCACATGGGATCACCCATCTTCCTGCGCGGACTTGCTCGTCCGGGACCCACCTGGGACGAGACGGTTCTGATCCACGCGGTTGCCCGACTCGCCTTCGACGGTCTCATCGACAACATCCAGGCGTCGTGGGTGAAGTTGGGCCTCGATGGCGGCGCCCGCCTGCTCGGGGCCGGCTGCAACGATCTGGGAGGAACACTGATGGGCGAGATCATCACGCGATCAGCCGGCGCTGCCCACGGACAGGAGATGACACCCGCCGAGTTCGAAGAAGCAATCCTCGCCGCCGGACGCCGACCGGTCCGCCGGAACACCGTCTATGCGAGGCTCTCCTGATGGGCGCGGTACGGCAGGTGATCGACGACGAGTTGCGTGAATGGATCGAGCGCCAACCGGTGTTCTTCGTAGCCAGCGCTCCGCTGGCCGGTGACGGCCATGTCAACCTCTCGCCAAAAGGACTCGACACGTTCCGCGTGCTCGACGAAGACCGGGTGGGCTATCTCGACCTGACCGGGAGCGGTGCCGAGACCATCGCCCATCTGCGGGAGAACGGCCGGATCACCGTGCTGTTCTGCGCGTTCGATGGTCCACCCCGCATTCTCCGACTCTTCGGGGAGGGCACACCGCATCTGATCGGGAGTGAAGGCTTCCAAGAGCGTGTCGAGATGTTCGGGGAGGTGCCGCACTCGACCCGCGCTGTCATCGATGTCGAGGTCACCCGGATCCAGACCTCATGTGGTTTCGGTGTCCCGCTGATGGGGTTGGTGGCACCGCGGGATCGGCTCACCCAGTGGGGCCGAGCGCGAACCTCAGCGGAGCTCGACGCCTACCGGGCAACGAAGAACGCGCGATCCATCGACGGCCTGCCAGCGTTTGATCACTCCGCCGCCAGCGGGTAGCCGGGACGGCCCCGCGACACCCAGTCACCCCACGCCACGTCGAGTCCGACGTCGTGTCCGAACCCCTCGGACATGACATACCGATGGAGAAGCAGGTCGCAGTAGCCCTGGATGGGATCGACGATCTCGGGGAGTTCCCGCAGCTTCTCGAGCATCGGCTCGAACTGGGAGATCCGCCACTGGACCGCGGCCACGTTCTTGCCCGTCGGACTCGTCACGCCCTGCTTGGCCTGGAAGTAATAGAGGTCGGAGAGCAGCTGTTTCGCCTGATGTTCGAGCGCCTCGATGCCGGTGAGCTCCTTGAGCCGGTTGGCGTGGAATCTGCGCCCGCCCACCCGCAGTTTGAGCTTCAGGCGGGATCCGCCTTCGTCCTGGGGGATGAGGTCCACTTCTTCGACGTTGAAGCCGAGCTCGTTCAGGCGGCGTATCCGGTTCCCGATCTGGAAACGCTCGTCGATGCCGATGCTGGGCTCCGCGGTCAGCTCCTTCCACAAGCCGTAGTACCGCTCGGCGATGTCTTCGCCCAGGGTCAGATCGGCGTCGTCGAGATCCAGCCCGTTGGACGCCGCAATGTCGGCCATGCCGCCGGCGACGTTGATGATCATGATCTCGATGTCCTCGACCCTCCGACCGTCGGTGATCGTCCCTTCGCCAAAGATTTCAGCGGTCTCGGCGTCGACCATCACGGTTTCGATTGCCTCGGCGTCGAACCGGTAGAGGACGTTGGACAGTGAGCAGTCGCCCCAGAAGACTCCAGCCAGGTGGAGCTCGACGAGGAGTCCGGCGAATGCGTCGAGCATCTGTGTGCGACGCGCCCCGAAACCCGGCCCCTGGACCAACTCGCGATACGAGAACGAGAATGGCTCGTATGCAGTGATCAGGGCGGCGGAGCGTTCGGAGTATCGGTCCGGATCCCGTTTCTCGACGAGACCCACCGGCCGAACCGCCGGCCCGCCGAATGACTCGAGCGACCTCAGGACGGTGTAGTCCTGGCGGGCGGCGCGGGTCGGGAGCTCCTTGATGGCGTAGACACCCTGCGGGTACTGCACGAAGCGCACCTCGTGCCGGGAGATGCCCTTTGGGAGTTCGACGATGTTCTCGATGTCCCAATCAGGCAGGGAGACATCCCACGGCAGGTCGAGAAAGTCGGGGTGACCCGTTCGGATCGTCAGTTCGGGCGGCATGCCGGCCGAACGCTAACCGGGGTCCCTCAGGGCAGCGCGCGGAGTACTTCGTACACGTCTTCGTCGAGACTCGCCCAGCCGGCGGCCGCGGCCGCAGTCCGGGCGAGTTCTGCCACCGACGGGTCGGCGATCAGTGGTGGTGCCGGGTACGGACCGAGGGAGGTGAGTACTCGGACCTGGTCAGATCCGGGCACCTGATCGTCCATCAGCGTCGAGTCGATGACTGCACAGTCGGCCGCGCCGTTCGCCACCAATCGCAGCGACTCGGCGTGAGATCCCGACGCAAAGGACGATCCGAAGAAGCCAAGATCGGTGCCGAGTTCGGTCAACCGCGCGGCCATCATCCTGAAACCGGAGAGAGACGCTGCTTCGTTGTAGGTGAAGCTGTGCCCTGCCAGATCCGAGAATTCCCGAAGGGCGGAATCCCGAACGACGACGACATCGCCGAAATACACGGGAGCGCCGGCCAGGCCGCTCCGGGTTGCTCGGGGCGCGGCGACAGCCAGAAGGGGCCAATCCGTGCTGGCCTGGAGTTGGACGTGAAGCAAGCCACAGATCCAACCGGAGGTGGCAGCGCCCGATCGGAGCGCCTCCAGTCGCTGCTCCCACCCCCCGTCGACGAACTCGATGTCCACGCCGGCCGCCCGGGCTGATGCCACCAGGCTGGTGATGCGGTGGTCCGACGCCGGTGAGAGGAGCGACGTGACGCCGAGTGTCATCTCGCCCGCGATTCGGTCGGTGTCAGCTCACGGTGCGCGGTCCATGTCGGGTCATCGCGGTAGTCCCAGTACTTGACGCGTTCGAGCCGCACGGCACCTTCGGTCCCCATCGACTCCACGTCGATGGACCCGTGGTAGATCCGGATGAAGGCGTAGTACTCCTTCGACAGCGAGCCCGCCGCCACCGGGTGTGGAGCGGTGTTCCGCCACGCTGCGATCGCGTCGGGAGAGTCGAGCAGGACGAGGTTGGCGTAGTTGAGCTCGTCGGACAGGAGAAGCGTCGAATACGAGAGCACGCCGGTGAACGAGGGGATCTGTCTGTTGAGTTCGTCGCTGATGTCCTGGATGCCGCGTGCCACCTCGAGGGGGACGAGGTCCCGCTTGCGCCCGAAGAACCCGATGACGGTCAGCCGTGTGTGTCGGGAGAAGACCTCGGGTCGCGGGATGAGGACGTGGCGATACCAGCTGTCCGGAGTGGGCTCCCAGACTTCGGTGAAGCCTGTGGCAGCTGCGACCCGGCGGTTCACATCCCGGATCAACAGACACATCGTGGAACGGTCGGCGGAGATGTGATCCGGGTGGGCGAACATCCGACCCTCCACCACATCATGTGCCTCGAGTGGTACCGGTGCCGTCGCGGTCATGCCGAAGCCTCCTTCCGTGATCCGAGCTCGAGCGCGATGTCTCGCGCCGCCTCGTGGAGCATCGGTATCGCGGCGAGTCGCTCTTCGGCCCCGAAGCGCTCGATCGGCCCATGCACGCCGATGGCGGCGACGACGGATCCTGCGGCGTCGTGAATCGGGACCGCCACGCCCGCCCCTCCTGGTTCGAATTCGTCGATCTCGATCGCATAGCCGCGACGGCGGACCAGTGACAGCTCGCGAGCCATGCGCTCTTCACGGTCGGTCGCCGAACCGTCCCCGGCCCCACTTCGTCGGGTGCCGGCGCGTGCCGCCAGGAAGACCCGTCCCGTGGCGGTCGTGGCGAGCGGGATCCGGCGTCCGATCCAGGAGACGTGTCTCACCGAGTGTGGCGAGGCGGCGTGGGCAACGGTCACGGCCTCGTCGGCTCGCAGAACGGCCACGGTGACGGTCTCACCGAGGGTGGATGCGAGTCTTTCGATATGGGGCATCGAAGCTGCTCGCACGTCGATCTGTCCCAGCGCCACGCCTGCCAGCTCGACGAGACCGAGCCCAAGGGCGTAACGCCCCGTGCGCGCGTTCTGCCAGACGAGGCCGTCGTCGGCGAGTGCGGCGAGGATTCTCGACACCGTGCTCTTGTGGAGGTCAAGTTGGCGGGCGATGTCGGAGACAGAGCGTTGTGGTTCGGCTTCGGTGAACGTCCGGAGGATCGCGGCGGCGCGGTGCAGCGACTGGTGGGTGTTGGCAGAGCTGTCCCTGCCAGTGGTTCCGCGATCCGCGTTCTCGCCATCGGTGTTCCCGCGCTCCGAATCCAACTTCCGCTCCTGTCGCACAGGGTGCAACCACGTCGCACACGATGCACCACAACGCTAGTTGGAATCAGCGGCCGCGGTAGGCCAAACCGCGTGATGTCGTCGAAAAACCCATCTCTGAGAGCACCGGAGCCCACGGGGAGCCGTGGATGGCGCTGCCATCGATCCGATCGACCCGGAACGTCCGGTGTCGGGAGGCGGCAGTGGCCAGGGCGGCGCCGATGGGATGGCGCAGGTCGGGATCGTCGTCGAGGATCCTCAGGTTCGCTCCGTCGACGAAAGCAACGAGTCGCCCGTCGAGCAGGACCACATAGGCGCCGGCAAACCGCCCGATCCGACCGTCTGGCACGTCGGGCCAGGCGAGCGCGGCACCGTAGGGGTTGGCCGGGTCGGCGGCTGCCAGAACGACAACTTCGGTCTCCGAGCCTGACCGGAGCCGATCGACCGCGCCCGGTGCGGCGAACTGAGCGCCACCCAGGCCCTCGACGAAGTACCCGCGCCGGATCCGTCCCGTCTCCTCCATCCGCTGCATCACCGGGTAGAGAGCGGCAAAGCCGCCGGGTAGGGCCTCGCTGAGGACGCCGGAACGGGTCACGATGCCGTGGCGTTCGACCATCACGTGGGCCCACGCCGTCGCCCGTTCGGTGTCGGATGGAACCCTGCCGGAGTCTTCGATGACGTGGGACACCAGGGACCAGCGTCCCGAGCTCCGGTGCGGGAAGGTCGACCGCAGGTTCGGCCGTCCCCGCGGCTGGTTCCGTCGCCGGGACAGGAAGGCTCGGAGGGGCTCGAGCGAGTCGTTGCTCACTTCGCCGGCCCACACGAGATCCCACAGCGCGGACAGGGTTTCGTCGACGTCCCCACCGCCACAGGCGTTGTAGATCGCGTTGAAGAAACTGGCGCCCCTGCGGTCCAGGTGGTCACGGATGGCGTTGTGCAATGGGAGCGCGGGGGCGTCGACGGCCGGCGGGACCCAGAGTCGGCCCAGTTGGTCGCGCCGGTACAGCGCCACCTTCCCGTCCTTGGCACCCAGCGGGGCGCGACCCACCCACACGAGTTCGCCGTCGACGAGGAGGCGATCGAGTCCGGACGGCGCATCGAAGACGCGCGAGCCGAGTACGTCGCGTTCGAGGATCGAGGCCGGCATGACGGCGCCCTCGACTCTCCGTACCGCGTCCATGAGTGGTGTCGAGCCGTGGGCGGGAGCGGTGGCGGCATGCCACTGCGGGAGAAATCGTCCGAGAGCCTCGGCGGCGACGGGTTCGATGTCGGCCCGGAGGGCCGTGAGTGACCGTCTCTTGAGTCTACGGAGGACCTCGGCGTCGACCCACTCCGAGCCCGACCCTCCCGGTCGGAAAGCTCCCCGGAGTACTCGTCCCGCCGACGCCAGATGCTCTAGCCCCGTCCGCACCACGCCGATCGGCAACCCCAGCTCGGACGCCGCCGCCAGGTCGGTGAATGGCCCGTGGGTGCGGGCGTATCGACCGAGCACGTCGCCCAACGGGTCCGGCACCGGTTCCAGGAAGACGTGCGGAACACCCTGCGGCGGTTGGATCCCGAGCCCGTCGCGCAGTCTGGCGGCGTCCTCGATGGCGGCCCACCGCTCACTGCCTTGCCAGCGGATGCGAATCACCCGATGTGCTGCTTCGAGCTCGGCGAGGGGCCCGCCGACGTCGATGTGGCTGCGCGCGGCGATGCCGTTCTCGTCGAGCGGACCGAGGTTGGCCAGCATGTCGTGGATCGCGTGGATGTGTCGTGCCCTGCGTTCGTCGGTGAGAGCCTGCAACTCGAGTTCGAGCAGGCTCAACTGGTCGCTGTCGAGGAGTTCGCGGAGTTCGACTTCGCCGAGAAGCTCAGCCAGAAGTTCGCGATCGAGCGTGAGAGCTGCCGCCCGTCGCTCGGCGAGCGGCGTGTCGCCTTCGTACAGGTATGAGGCCACGAAGGCGAACAGCAGCGAAGAGGCGAAGGGCGAGGCCGAATTCGTGTCGACCTCGGCCACTCTGATCGCACGCGCGGCGATGGCGGCGAGGATCTCCTGACAGCCCGCCAGATCGAAGTCGTCCTGCAGGATCTCGCGGTAGGTCTCCAAGATGATCGGGAAGGTGCCGAACTGCTTGGCGACTGCGAGGAGGTCGGCGGCGCGGCGGCGTTGCAGCCACAACGGGGTCCGCTGGCCCGGACGGCGCCTTGGCAGGAGCAGGGCGCGACCGGCGGCCTCGCGGAACCGGGCCCCGAACATCGCCGTCTCCCCGAGGTGGTCGATGAGAAGTCCCTCGACCTCCTCGGCATCGATGACCAGTTCGGCGGCCCCCGGTGCGTCGTCGGCGTCCACGAACCGAAAGGCCATGCCGTCGTCTGACCAGATCACATCGACATCGGTCCCGTTGCGCTGACGGAGCTTCTGTGTCACCGCCATCGCCCACGGGGCGTGGACGCGGGCACCGAACGGTGTGAGAACCACGACGCGCCAGTCGCCGATCTCGTCGCGGAATCGTTCCACGACGATCGTCTGATCGCTGGGGAGCGCATCGGTGGCGGCGCGTTGGTCGGCGAGGTAGGCCACGAGGTTGCCGGCGGCCCAATCGTCGAGCAGGTACTTGGTGACGAGCGTGCGACGCGCTTGGTCAGCCGAAAGTGCTCCCAGCTCGCGCACGAAGGCCCCAACCGCTCTCCCCGTCTCGACCGATCTCCCCACAGAATCGCCGTGCCAGAAAGGCATGCGGGCGGCCAGGTCGCCCGGAGCAGGCGCGACCACAACCCGATCGGCGGCGATCTCCGTGATTCGCCAGCTGGAGGAACCGAGTATGAACACGTCTCCGACACGCGACTCGTAGACCATCTCCTCGTCGAGTTCGCCGACGCGACCCCCCTCCGGCGACACCACGCGAAACAGCCCGCGGTCGGGGATCGTGCCTGCGTTGGCCACGGCCAGCTGACGAGCCCCGGGGCGGGCCGAGACGATGTCGGTTTGGCGATCCCAGGTCAAACGCGGTCGGAGCTCGGCGAACAGGTCTGACGGATAGCGACCGGCGAGCATGTCGAGCGTGGCATCGAAGACGGATCGCGCCAGCTCTGCGTACGGGGCAGCTCGCCGCACCATCATGTAGAGGTCTTCAGATGTCCGGTCTTCGATGACGGCCGCCGCCACGAGTTGTTGAGAGAGCACGTCGAGCGGGTTGCGGGGGATGACCGTCGGTTCGACCAGAGCTTGTGTCATCCGGTGGACCAGAACCGTCGACACCAGAAGGTCCCCTCGGTGCTTGGGGAAGACCTTTGCCACAGATGTCGCTCCGACTTGATGACCGGCCCGTCCCACTCGTTGCAGACCCGACGCCACCGAGACGGGGGCTTCGATCTGGATCACCAGATCGACCGCGCCCATGTCGATGCCCAGTTCCAGTGACGACGTTGCCACCACGGCCGCCAGTTCCCCGCGTTTCAGTGCGTCTTCGATCTGCACGCGATGCTCGCGAGAGATTGAGCCGTGATGGGCGCGGGCGATTTCCTCTCCGGCTAGCGCGTTGACCTCGGCACAGATCCGTTCCGAGAGGCGGCGTGAGTTGGCGAAGACGATGGTGGATCGATTCGCCGTGACGAGTTGCAAGATCCGGGGATAGACCGCGGGCCAAATCGAACGGTTGTGGCTGGCGTCGGGGTCCAGCGGGTCGGCCGGAGCCCCTTCGGCCATGTCCTCGACCGGGACCACCAATTCGATGTCGAGCGGGCGGTCCCCGGGGGCATCGACGATTTCGACCGGGCGAGCGGCCCAGGAGCCTGGCACCGTGCCGCCCCCG
Organism: Acidimicrobiia bacterium; assembly: GCA_035544575.1. Taxonomy (GTDB): domain Bacteria; phylum Actinomycetota; class Acidimicrobiia; order Spongiisociales; family ZC4RG35; genus DATHWB01. The sequence continues at coordinate 6,008 of DATKEC010000122.1, read as the reverse complement.
AGAAAGGCGGCAGTCGTGGCGAGCGGACGCTGCGTGGCGGACAGCCCGATCCGTTGCGGGGGTTGGCGGGTGATTTCTTCGAGCCTTTCGAGCGACAAGGCCAAATGAGCGCCTCGTTTGGTCCCGGCCACCGCATGAACCTCGTCACAGATCACCCAGCGCACCGACCTCAGCGTCTCTCGGGCCTGGCTGGTGAGCAGCAGGAACAGCGACTCGGGGGTCGTGATGAGAACGTCCGGGGGGTTCCGCTGCATCCGACGGCGATCCGCGGGGGGAGTGTCGCCCGTCCGGAGGAACGTCTCGATCACCGGCAGGGGGTCGAGACCCATCCGCTCGGCGGCGTGGCGGATCCCAGTGAGCGGGGCCCGGAGGTTGCGTTCGATGTCGTGGGCGAGAGCCTTGAGAGGAGAGACGTACAACACCCTGCAGCGCTCGGCGGCCGCAGGGACCGGCTCGTGAAGGATGGCGTCGAGCGTTGCGAGAAACGCCGCGAGTGTCTTGCCGGAGCCGGTCGGGGCATGGATCAGCGTGTGCGAGCCGGAGGCGATGGCGGGCCAGCCGAGCCGTTGCGCGTCGGTTGGAGCGGGGAACGAAGCCTCGAACCACGCGCGGGTGGCGGGCGAGAAGAGGTCGAGGGCAGTGGTGTCGGCCACGACACGACTGTATCCGGTGGGTGTGACCTACTTGGCGAGAGCTACGTCAGGCCTGAACGGCGAGACGCAATGCCACCGTGACGATCCCGTGGAGGAGTCCCGCATCGGCCACTTCGCCGAAGGCCTCGACCACCATCGGATCGAACTGGGACCCGGCGCAACGCCGTATCTCCTGCATCGCCCACTCGACCGGAAGTGCGGGCTGGTAGCTGCGATGGCTCGTGATTGCATCGAAGGCATCGGCCACGAGCACGATCCGGGCCAGCAGAGGGATCTCGCCTCGGGCCAGCCCGTACGGGTAGCCGCTCCCGTCGAAGCGCTCGTGGTGGTGCAGGATCGCTTCGGAGACGCCCCGGTCGAAGAGATCCACCGTCATCGCGAAACCGAACTCTGGATGGCGCCGCATGCGCACCACCTCGTCGCCGTCCAGCGGGCCGGGCTTGGCGAGTATGGCCGGATCGACATGGATCTTGCCCACGTCGTGGAGAACTCCGACGGTGGTCAGTCGGTCGACGTCGAGGTCGTCGAGGCCCATGTGACGTCCGATGGCGGAGGACACCGAACTGACGCGGTGGACGTGGCCGTAGAGATCTTCGACCACACCTTCCATTGCTGCCAGCAGCGTGTCCATCGTGCCTTTCCGCCCTGTCCGAGCCTCAGTCCCAGTCGGACATGGTGCGTTACATGCCTGTGGATAACCATGGGGCATTCGGCCCAACTACGCGGGCGGCGCCGAGGCAGACTCGTGGCCGAATCGGCGAGCGGGATCCCGGCGACCACAATCTCGGCAATGGATGTAGCAGTGAACCTCGTCGAGTCCTATCTCCGTCTCAACGGCTACCTGACGCTGTCCGAGATCGAGGTGCGGGCGCGCAACGACCTCGGCACATTCGACACACTCACCGACGTCGACATCGTCGGGGTCCGATTTCCGGGAGACACGTACGTCGCCGAGTCCACGACAGGGCCTGACGCCCGATTGCTCCTGATACACGACGAGGTCCTCGACCTGACCGAGGAGCGCACCGATGTGCTCATCGGGGAGGTGAAACAGGGTGAGGCGGTGTTCAATCCAACGTTGGCCCACCCCGCGGTGCTCCACTCGGTGTTGCGCCGCTTCGCTTGGGTCTACGCCGACGGTGTCGCCGGAGTGGTCGACCGGCTCGTCAGCGGCGGCATCTCCTCCGACCTGGCGCGTGGGGGAGGCGAGATCCGCACGCGACTGGTGGCGTTCGGACGCAGCGCGCATCCAGGACTCCATACGATCCCGATCGGCCACGTGATCGCGTCACTCGTCGGCTTCATGGAGAGCTACGACGACGTGTTGCGTTCCGCCCAGTTCAAGGAGCCGGGCCCGGCTCTGCTGAGGCTTCTCGTGAAGTCCGGCTTCACGGTCGGTCGCTGACGGCTGGGGCCGTCTTTGCCGGAGCGCCGGGAGATGGTTGGGTTGGGTGGCGGGTCCCCCCGGCCCGCCACCCAATTCCTCATGTCGGGATCGGTTCGAGCCTGACCAGCCGCGCCAGGAAGGACGCCATCTCCTGGCGGTTCACGGCGTTATCGGGGCTGTAGGTGCTCGAACTCGTTCCCGCCGTCACGCCGAGGGCGGACAACTGACCGATGGCGACGATCGCGTCCTGGCTCAAGCCATCCAGATCCCCGAACGCCAGCGCGGCAGCCGCAGGCAGTTCCCGACCGGTGGCGGCGTACAACCGCGTGAGGAACAGCGCCATCTGCCACCGGGTGACCGGAGCGAACGGCGAGTACTCGGTCGTCGAGGTGCCCTGGGCGATTCCCATCGCAGCCAGACTCCCGATGGCCGCCACCGTGTCTGCGCCGAGTCCATCGAGATCGCTGAACGGCGCGGCCGCACTGGGGACATCGACTCCCATTGCTGTCGCAGTCCTGGTGAGGAACAGCGCCATCTGCCAGCGCGTCACGGCCCCGATCGGGTCATAGAGGCCGTCTCCCACACCGTTCGTCACGCCGATGTGGGCGATGCAGTCGATGTCGATTGCATGCACGCTGGAGCGAGCTACGTCCGAGAATCCGGAGACGGGAACACCTTCGAGGCAGAGCCGTTCGATGACGATCCCCCCGACCTCGGTGCCGCCACCGCCCCCACCGCCGCCACCGCCACCACCGCCACCGCCGCCACCCCCGCCACCCCCGGCTGCGATCACGCCGATCGTCACGGTGGCGACATTCGAGGTGGTCTGACCGTCGTGGGCCTGGTAGGTGAACGAGTCGCTACCGGTGAATCCGATGTCCGGTGTGTACGTGATGGTCTGATCGGCGTTGACGACGACCGAGCCGTTCGCCGGCGAGGACACATTGACCACCGTCAAGGCGTCGTTGTTGGCATCGGTGTCATTCGCCAACACATCGACGACGACGGCCACGCCGGCGTTGGTGGACGCCGCGTCGTCCGCCGCCACCGGCGCCACATTGACATGCGGGCCGGCCGTGACCGTGATGTCGAACGTGGTCGACACTGCCGCCCCGACGCCGGCCGGTGTGAGCACGATGGTGAAGCCGCTTCGGCGTCTCTCGAAACCGCTGGTGGAGCCCGACGCCGTCGAGGTTTCGACCTGTCCTGCATTCGGGTGGGTGTGGTCGCCTCCGAGCACCATGTTCCGGTCATCAAAGGGCACGACCCCGTTCTGCTCGGACCAGCGCTGGTCGACCCCGACGGGGGCGGTGTTGAACCCGACGGTGGAACCGTCTTCCCCGCGCCATCCCCACAGCCGGACAACGGTCGTGTCGTCCACCGCCGCGCTCGCCTCCGGTGCGATCAGCGTGTCGGTGCGTGTACCCGTGGCCGCCCAGGCATGGATCGGATTCGCCGGGTCGACTCCGGTGTACGCCCCGATCGCACCCGAGATGCGACCCTCGTTGGTGGACTGGTCGAAGGAGTACTGAACCGCCTCGTGCGCTCCCGCCACCCGGTAGAAGACCGAGTGGTGCGCGTCCGAGTCGGCGATGGTCGCGAGTTCGGTCCATCCATCCGGTGCGATCAGGTCTGCTCCTCCGGTCACACCGTCGCGGTACCTGATCTGGGCGATCAGCAGGTCGCCGGCTTCGACGCCTGCCGGACGAGGGATGGTCAGCACTGACCCGTTGGCGGCGGTGATGGCGGCCGACGAAGCCGAACGGAAGGTCGGCGGCTCCTTGTCGTAGGTCGCCGTGTCGGCGACCGTGACGGTCACCGGTCCGTAGGAGCCGGCGTCGCCGGTCAGCGGGGCGATCGTGATCTCCCTGGTGGCCGGGTTCAGGGAGGCGAACGCGGGAAGGCCCTCGGCCGTGATCGAGAGGCTGTCACCGTCAGGATCGCTCGCAGAGACCTCGACGACGACGCTCTCACCCTCTTGCAGCGTGACATCCGCGATCGGATCCACCACGGGTGGGGAATTCGGCTGCGCCTGAACCACCACCATCATCGAATCCCTCGATGTGAACTCGCCGTCAGTCGCCGACAACTGCAGCACATACACACCGACGGTCCCGAACGCCGCCGAGGTTGCCAGGGCAGTGGAGTCGCCGAAGGACACGTCGCCGGGACCGCTCACCTTGGTCCATGTATGGGTGAGCACGCTGCCTTCCGGCTTGCCGTCGTCTACGGCCGTGCCTACGAGACTGCCTGGGTCGGGGAAAGTGACCACTTGATCTGGGCCGGCGTCGACCACCGGCGCCAGATTGTCCGGCGCGCCGTCGAGGTCGGGTACTGAGACCTCGAAGATCTTGCCGTCGAACGTATCCGTCGATGCCCTATCGACGATCCAAAGGCTCAAGACCGAAGGGTTGACACTGCTCGGCGCGATGGCCAGTCCGGATATGAAGCTGTGTCCGGAGATGTTCACGTTGATGGTACGGACCAGCTGACCATCGTGGGTGATCTCGAAGACCTGATCGGTGGCGCGTGCGCCGACATAGAGGGTGCGGCGCGACGGCGAGGACGTCAGACCCTCGAAGTTGGTCGGTCCGAGATGGCTGATGTCGAAGCTGGTGATGATGTCGTTGCCATTGCCGAAGATCCCGTCGACCGGGTCGATGCGGAAGATCTCACGATCGGCGCCCGACAACACGAAAAGATGACCGGTGATCGGATCGAACTCGGGATCCTCGGTGTCGGTGGCTCCATGATTCGCCATGTTGATGGAAACGACCTGGTCGTCGCTGGTGCCGAATTGGCCGTCGAGTCCAGGTTTGACGACATGCACCGGTCGCCCGATGTTGCCGGTGTCGTCCGAAACGAACAGGGTGTTGCTGCCTGCGTCATATCCCAGGCCAGTCGGTTCGTTGGAATAGGACCCCGCCGAATTCGGCCCGGAGGTTGCGCCGGTCGCACTCACGACCCCCGCGCGGTCGATGTGCCACATGTTCACGTTCTGGAAGCCAGCTACCTCGTTGATCTCCGAATCGACAACGATCAGACGATCCAATGACGGAATCCACACGATCCCGGAAGGCTCCATCGCCGGTGGGTTCCACGTTGAGACGTCGATGATCTGGATCAACGAGGCGTCGACAACCTCCGCCGTCAGCAACGCGGGCTGTTCGACGGTGATCTCGGTGACCCCACCGTCCCAGGTGCCATCCCCGGCATCGGCCACGAACAAGTTCATCGAGTCGGAATCATCGGTGCTGTCGGTGCTCGGAGCGAACGTCATCGCTTCGGGCGAGACCAGCTCGACCAAGGAGGTGTCATAGGAGGCAACGACCGCTCCATCATGGTCAATCGCGTCGAGGCGGTCGGTTTCGGTGTCGAGCACGTAGATGTAGCCGTCGGCCGGGTTGAATGCGGCCAGCCCATCACCCCCGGCGAGGCGTGACTGCCCGGCGCCCGCGACCACGAACTCCTGGTCGGCTGCGTCGTATGAGATACCGCCGGGCGATGCCTCGCCCAGGTCCCTGATCGGAACCGTCTGGACCTCCCGCGCCACCTGCGGGACAGGCGAATCAGATCTGTCGTTGACGGACGCTGCTGCCGGAGACACTCCGATCAGCATCGCAATGACCACGCCCACCGTGAGACGGCGGCGATGAATACGCCTCGCTGTTTGCACCCCAACCCCTCGAATCGATGGCAGTCACACTACCCGGGGGCTTCGATTTGCAAACCCCCCCAACATGGGTCCAGCGTCCCAAATCGGTGAAGCACTTCCCCGCCTGCCGCCGGCAGGAAGTCGGCTCGGAGCTCAGCGGTTCTCGAGGCGATCGAGGTAGGTCGCGACAGCCTCGTGGTGGGCGTCGGTCGAGTGCGCGATCGCCTGCATGGCGGCGGTGAGTTCGAGAAAACCGGGGAGGTCCATCGTCCGGGCGTGGCGGAACAAGCGCTTCGTGAGACGAAGCGAATGC
>DATKEC010000121.1:0-23105 GCA_035544575.1 Acidimicrobiia bacterium | reverse complement strand
GCGGACTCGCAGTCGTTGGGGTCCCTTCGGGGGCCCCAACTGCTACTTCTGACCCGTTTCACGAGTCGCAGTCGAGGCCGGCGGGCCGCCGCCGGAACGCACACCCCGGCGCCATCTTGAGGGCCTCAGTCTTCGGTCCTTGGCTCCGTACGGGCGAGCCCTGACTCTGGTCGCCCACCTGGGAATCCCGCAGCTCATCGCGGCCGAGGAGTGGCCCGATGACCATCCATTCGTGGTCCTTTCGCCCCAGTACGGTCTCGAGCCTGCCGCCGGACCTTGCGACGTTGCCACCGACGTCGCAAGCTTTCTCGACTTCGCGATCGACCACTACCAGGTCGATGCCGACCGCGTCTATCTGACCGGGATCAGCTGCGGCGCGATCGGGGTGTGGGACTACCTGGCAGCCCACGGCGACGAGGTCGTCGGCGCCGCAGTCCCCATCTCGGGCCATGCCGAATGGGCGCTGGAGAACGCCGGCTGTGAGCCTCTCGGCAAAAAGCCGGTATGGGCTTTCCATGGGGCCTTGGACGAGACGGTACCGATGATCCACATCCAGGAACCGATGGACGAGATCCGAGCGTGTGACGAATCCGGGGTGATGGAACTCACTGTTTATCCCGATGCCGATCACGATGCTTGGAGTCGGACATACGATCTTTCGGCCGGCTATGACATCTACGCCTGGATGCTCACTCACACACGGGACTGACGACCGTCGATCCACAGGCGACTGGCTGACCGGGGATGACAGGCCCGCATGCATGGCCGGGAACCTCGTGAGCGGGGCACGGGAGGCTGGTATCTGCCGCCCCGGGTCCCGACCAGCATGCGGTTGGTACCGACATCAACTCCAGGAGATGTCGGCACCAGACTTTTCCACCGTTCGTCGGTTCTCTTCGACCCTGGCCAAGACCGCACAACTCCGGCCGGGTCTGGACTGCTGGCGACATCCCGGCCGAGTTGTGCGACCGACGCCTTCTAGCACGTGGAGCGTCGAATTCAGAAAAGCAGAGCGGTTGCATAGGGACAGCCGGGAACCCCTCGGGGAGTGGGGTAGGAGCCCGGGGGCTCGGCTTGGGACACCAAAGGGCCCCGACCGTCCTCATGCATCGACACCGGGTTCGTGCGTGAACGGTGCCGAAACCGAAAAGTAGTGGACACTCCCGACCCCCGGAGGACACAGAGACGGCCGGGACAGAGGACAGTGTCCCCATGAGGGGGGCACCGCGCCTCGAGAGATCCCGGCCGTCCCGTGTGCAGTCGACGCCGGAAGGGGGACGTCGAAACCGGTCGCTGCGTGCGCATGAGGACAGGAGTCAACGCACCGGAAAGGCAGGGAGAAGTCAGAAGCGGCGTCGTCGGTCCTTCAAGGAACTGAAACCCCGATGACATGCCCACACCTCCGACTCATGTAGCCGCAAGGTCTAGGCGGATCCACCCACAGGTGGCAGACGAAATCCGACGATAGCCTCGGCCAACCGAGAACCGCAAAGGACTTGTCTCCAAGCCCGCAGACATCCCCTTCTCAGGCTCCGGCTGACGGGCGGACGTTCTGCAGACTCATCGCCTGTGCTCAGGGACCTCGATCCCCGCCGCACGGGCCGCCTCGTAGAGGGTCGTCTTCTCGTGACCGGACATGTCCGAGGAACGTATCGTCTCGATCGTGGCGGCCGCTTCCCGCAGAAGGGCTGTCGACCGACCGTGGATGTCAGCAGCATCCACCATGCCGAGGAGGCTGCCCAATGTCTCGACCAGCGCCAGCAGGGCGTATGGCTGGCCGCCGGCATTGAGCCGGATCTCGGTGAATGCGCCGTGGACGTAGTCGCTGAAAGTGAAGGACCGGGGCACGTACACCCTGTTGCCCCGCTCGTCTCCCACCACCCGTTCCGGGGCATCCCCGAGCAGGAGTGCCTTCAGCGGACCTGTCAGCTGACGGACGACGTCTGCGGCTGTGGTTGGGTCGTTGATGGAAGGTGACAGAGCTCGCAAGGCGATGTCCACCATCTGACGGATCCCGTAGGCGGGGTCGTCTTGGACGGTCCGAGTTCGTCCCAGCTGAATCGCCTTGGCCACCGCATCTGCCGTTTTTTCGTCGACGGCCGGCCACACTGTGCCGACCTCGACGTGCTTGGCGTTGAAGTCGCCGGTCCTCACGTCGAGTCGCACCGACGTGTTGCCGGGCAGGGCAGAGAGAATCTCCTCGATGTCGATCGAACGGACCCATCCTGGTTGGGTCAATTCCACTCCGGTCGAATCCGCGATCGCGGTGGGAATGGCCGCCTGGTCGTCGTGAATCGTCGACTTCGGCAACCGGAGAAACGCGGCCTCCGACTCCTGTGCCAGCGAGTGCACGATGGTGTCGATTCGCATACTTCGCATCACCCGGTCGATGAACGACACGATGGCGAGCATCGAGAACACGGCCAGCACGACACCGACGGTCACCGAGAAGTGATAGTCACGGTCGGTGTCGCCCTGCGCTTCGCGCACCGAACCCAGCACCAAGAGCGCGTAGACGAACGTTCCGATGGTGATGCCGATCGTCACCTGTTGGTACCGATCCCGCAGGAAGTCCTGTGTCACCCGCGGCGAGAACTGGCTGGTCGCCAACTGTACGACCACCGACGTCATCGAAAAGACGATCGCTGCGACGGTGACGGTGGCGGTGGCCACCGTCGTGAGGATCGCCCGCGCCGACTCGGTCGTGGTCGCCAGGAGCCAGGGATTGTCACCGGGCCCCAAGGCCCCATCGAGATCTCGGGCGAACTGGGACGCGGCAGCGAGGGCGATTATCAACCCGGCGGGCAACAAGAACAGACTGTCCCGAACGCTGTCGATCCGTGCCCTGATCCAGTCGAAGACCTCTGACATGAGTTTCTCCAGTGTCAAGCGGCCAACAAGATACGTCTCAGAAAGGCCCGTGCGGCCGTTCGGCGCTGGCGATGATTCGGCGTGGGTCGGCTCGCTGGTCTACACGAGTGGATCGATGGGCGTACCGGACGGTCCCGGTGCCGTCGATGACGAAGGCGGCAGGCATGGCGATCTCCTGTTGCTTCGCTCCGAAGATCAGCCTGTCGTACCACGGCGCCCCCCGGCTGTCTCGCACCCCAATCGCATCGAGGAACTCGACGGGAACTCCGCAGAGGATCGTGATGGACTCCCCGACCCGGTCCTGGACCGGCACGCTCTCGTCCGCCCCGTCCACCGAGCCCGCAAACACCGAGAGCCCGGCGTCGGCGAGTTGGTCATGAGCCTCGACCAACTCGTCGAGCTGGGCCTTGTGCGACGGGCACCACCACCCCCGATAGAGGACCAACAACGTCGGCGCCGCCGCGACGAGATCCCGTTCCGTCACTTCGGTGTGATCGGTTCGAACGACTCTGAGCCCCGGGAACGGATCGCCTGGGCGCAGTCGGAGGCGCTCTGAGCCCCTGATTGCCAACTCCCGACGAGTCAGCACAAACCATCCCACAGCCACCACGCCAGCCGCAGCTGCCAGGGCGCCACTCCCGCCCAAGATCCATCCCACCGCCGCCACGACGCCGCCGAGCGACACTGCGATGTCGAAGATCCACGTCCGGTAGGTGAAGTCGACGATCACGAAGAGCATGACGAGATAGGCGATCACCGTCGCCACCGCCAGCCCCAGCCCGACCGCCGTCAACCACCCCATCGCCACCACCTCGATCTCGTGAACACGAGAGCGTCAGTCCTCGGACTCGATGAGAGACTTGATGTTGGAGGCGCTCCGCTCCATCAACGGGCGGATGGTCTCCTCCATCGAATCGTCCATCCCCAGAAACTCGGCAGCAAGGGTGAGTCGCGTCTCACCTTCACCGAGAGCGTCGAACACCGCCGAGCCGCTGATGGCCATCGGTCCGTCCTGGGTCCGGACACTCATGACCTTCTGGGGTTCGAACTCGGTCACCTCCATCGTTCCTTCGGCGATCGTGCCAAACCGTGTGGCGCGGCGTCTGATCACGGTGCCGACTCCGATTGGCTCGTGGGAGGCCGGCTCCAGTTCGATGCTCGGATCCCACCGAGCGTGGTTCTCGACGTGGCGGACGGCGTAGAAATCCCAGACCTTTCCGACCGGTCGCTCGATGTCGGTGGACACCTCGAGTTTCATCGCATCGTCCATCCGTTGTGCGTCCGCCTGATCGTACGCATCGAGCGCTCTCAGCCGGACGTCAGACCTCCGGATCCAAAGGGGATGACCCCTCGCCGCGAGCCCAAGCCGTGATGTCGGTGAGCTTGACCGTCTCGGTGTCCATCGCCACCACGACCGTGTCGCCCACAGTCAGCACAGTGTCGCCTGATGGCAACAGGGTGGCGCCGTCCCTCAGCACCGCGATCACTCTGATCGCGTCACCGGGCGGACGCTCACGCAACGTCTGACCCGCGAGCGCCAGGTCAGGAGTGATGACGATCTCGGCGAGGTCGATCTCCGATGAGTCCAAGGGCAGTGCCTCGGCGATCGACCGCCACGCCGGCTGTTCGGCCGCGAGCCCGAGACGCCTCACGAGGGGCACCGTCGTCGTCCCCTGAACCAGAGTCGACGTCACCACGACGAAGAAGACCACTTCGAAAATCGTCTGCCCGTCCGCCACGCCTGCCGTCATCGGGAAGGTCGCCAGGACGATCGGTACCGCCCCCCGAAGACCGGCCCAGGACAGCACCGCCTTTTCGCGCCACGAGAACCGGAACGGAATGGTGGCGATCGCCACCGCCGCCGGGCGAGCCACGAGGACGAGGATTGCCGTGACCACCAACGCCGGTATGGCCACCGAGCCGAGGCGGGAAGGGAACACGAGCAGGCCGAGCATGAGGAACAGCCCGATGTCCGCGCCGTTGGCGAGGCTGGCGTGAAAGCTGCGGATGACGCGCCGGTGACGCGGGACGTAGGCCCCGATGACCAGTCCCGTGATGTATACGGCGAGGAAGCCCGAACCAGAGGCCGTCGCAGCCAGGGAGTAGGACAGGCCCGCCATGCCGGTCGCCACGAGCGGATACAGGCCCTGGGACCGGAGATCGAGCCGCAGCACGAGCACGCCCAGCGCTCCGACTGCCAACCCGACCACGAGTCCACCCACGAGTTGAGAAAAAGCGAAGATGGTCCAGTCCCCTGCCGTGACCCGGCCCTCGAAGGCTTGAATGAGCCCGATCGTCAGCACGATGGCGAACGGATCGTTCGCACCCGACTCCACCTCGAGGACATCAGAGAGCCTTCGAGGCAACGGCGCACGCCGAAGCAGATCGAAGACGACCGCAGCGTCGGTGGACGCCACAACCGCACCGAGGAGAAGCGCGGTCTGCCATCCGGTCGAGAAGACGAGTTCGACGGCGACGGCAGTGATCCCCGCCGTGACGGCCACACCCACCGTCGAGAGAGCAAGACCGGGCAGGCCGGCATCGCGGAGGGCGGAAGGCTTCGTGGTCAGACCGCCCTCGAAGAGGATGATCACGAGGGCGATCACGCTGAGGTCACGCACGAGAACCGCATCGTCGACATATACCCATCCGAGGACGTCGCTGCCGATGATCATCCCGAGCCCGAGCGAGAGAAGCGAGGCCGGAAGGCGCAGCCGATCCGAGATGCCCACGACGAGGATCCCGACGACGAGCAGCCCGGCGGCGAGAAGAATCGTGGCGTCGATTGGGAGCCCGGCGGACATCATCACCGCCTCTCGAGTCGAAGACACCTGGCGGGCGTCGGTCATCGAGCGCCCGCTGGGAGGCTACACGGGACAAGGTTGGCCGAACGCGGCGAGATCGGGCGGACTCGTCAGCGTCGCTGCGAGTTTCCTCGCTCCACGGCCGACGCGAACACGTCGGCGCCGGCTTTTATCTGCTCGTGCCACGTCGGGACCTGCCACGCCTCCCACGCGTACCCGTTCGTCTCGTAGACCTCGCCGGCCTGGACGACCGTGATGCCGACTCGTTCGACCATCTCGGTGCCAACGGAGCCGTTGCCTGCGATGCGATAGGCAAGCATCGACGACGGGTCGCTGAACCCGATCGCCTGGTATGGCAGACGGACCTCGATCACCCCGCCGACCGCGTTCCACGCCGCTCGGGAGTCGAAGTCGGGTGACGCCGGGTCGGTGACACCGAACACCAGCCGGCCTGCTTCGAAGACTTCGACCGGGAGTGGCTCGCCGGTGGAACGCATCGTGAGCGGTCGGTTCACCACCAGCCGCTGGATGTTCCACACCCCGCTGTCCTGGGCGAAGGCCGCAGGATCCACCTCCTCGTCGCCGCCCCGCCAGGCGTAGGTGATGCCATACGGGTCGTTGGAGGCACGCACCATGATGCGTCCGTCGGCTTCGGTGGGACCCAACACGACGGCGTAGTCGGCTTCGGGCATGACGCCGTCGGTTCCCGGCAGACCTCCTCCGCCGCCGTCGATCACGTCGATTCCGATCACGAGCGGTTCCGAGCGCCACGCGTCCTCGCCATCGATGCGAATCTTGAGATAGAGGAAGCCCTCGTCTTTGGCTGCGCGCACTTGACGCACGCCCGACGGCGACTCGAGGATCACCTGAGAGTCGTTGTCGGCCCATTCGGACTCGTCGCCGTCGATCAGGACGGTCTGGGTGAGGCCGGGCGCGACGGCGAGCACGCCGAACTGCGCCTCGTTGGTCCAGACGTTGTTCCACAACGCCCGGCGCTCCCACGGGATCTCGTAATCGCTCGTGTTCCAGGTGAACTTGAACCACTCGTCCGCCCACTCGAAGACGAAGCCGCCGGCCAGGCCCACTTCACGAATCGTGTCGAGGAGTTCGGCATTGATCGCCATCTGGTCCTGTTCGGAGTGAGCGCCCTGGTTGCGCCCTTGGGGTCCGAAATGGGCATGGGCCATCCCTGCAGGCACGCCGAACTCGGTGATCGCCACCGGAATGCCGGCGTGGTGCGCCTTGAGCTTGGTCAGATAGCCGGCGTAAGCGTCGGTTCGCCCGTTGTGCACGAAGTCGGCGATGCCCGCCTCGTAGCGCTGGAAGTCCGGGTAGTAGGGGTAGGCGTGGTAGCTGGCGTAGTAGCCACCCGGCCAGGCGGCCGTCGGTTGGATGTGGTTGGCGTCGATGCCCACCAGATCTTCGGTGTACGCCGGTTCGTCGGGATGCGCGAGCGGGTCCGTCGTCGGCCAGTTCACGAAGGCGAGCGGCATCGCCACGCCCCGGTCGGCCTCGAGGGACGCCACGTGGTCGAGCATTTCCGCCAGCCAGACTTCGGTCGGGGAGGCTTCACCGACATTCTCGAAGTACGCGCCCGAGAAGGCTTCCCTGCCCGCGTTGACGGTGTCCGAGGCTTGGATGACGACGGGATCCCACTCGATTCCGATCACCCACGACATCAGCCAGTCCGAAACGTCGGCGGCATAGGTGCCTCCGGCATGACCCGGTTGGTCGGGAATCGTGATGTCGCCGTGTACCGCTGCCACAGCCCGCTCGATCTCTGCCTGGAAGCCGTCGATGGGCGTCGTTTCGAACAAGTCGGACCCCGCGACCAACTGCTCCTCGTTGATCCAGATGCCGTGGACCAGCAGCAGCGGAGTCTCGGGGTTGGCGAGGTTGAACTCCCGAAGTTCCTCGTAGAAGGCGGGGGGCATGATGGTGTAGACCCGCAGCGCCCGTAGGCCGAGGTCGCGCATCTGCGGGAACCAGCGCCGAAACGCCTCGCGGGGAATCGCCTGTTCGCCTGGGAACGTCCCGGGGATCGTCGGACCCAGGTTCACCCCGGCCACAAACGTGCGCACTCCGCCGGTGGTGTTGACGACCAGTTGGTCACCCTCGGTCCAGGCGATTCGCTCCAGGCCCGCAGCTGTCACGGGTACGGGAGTCCACGGGTCGGCGGCGGGTGCGGTCAACGGCTGGAGCGTCTCTTCGGCAGCATCTCCTCCAGCGCACGCCACGACCATGAGGGCGCAGACGACCACCCTGGCGATTTTTCCCATACGGTGCCCATCGGCAGGTGAGGACCGCGCTGGACGACTTCTCGGCCGCATACAGTGGCCGCATGTGCGGGCGATACGTGCTGGCGGCCGAGGCCGACGACTATGCCGAATTCTTCGCGGTGCAGCGGCTGGCGACCGAGTCCCTCGACCCGAACTACAACGTCGCTCCCACCGATCCTGTGTACACGGTCGCCGAGTGGGAGGACGAACGGATGCTCGGCTCGATGCGATGGGGGTTGATCCCGCACTGGGCGAAGGACCGCAAGTCGATCCACATCAACGCCCGGGCCGAGACCGTGGCCACCACGCCGGCATTCCGAGACTCCTTTGCCCGCAAGCGGTGTCTCATCCCGGCGGACGGCTTCTATGAGTGGGAGCCGAAGGAACTGGGTCGCACCCCGCATTGGGTGTATCGAGCCGACGGCTTTCCGATGGCCTTCGCCGGCATCTGGTCGACGTGGAAGGATCCACAGACCGAGGACTGGATCCGGACGTGTTCGATCATCACGACGGCCGCGGTGGGGACGATCACTTCGATTCACGACCGAATGCCGGTGATCCTGCTGCCGGACGTGTGGGACGCATGGCTCGACCGCGACCTGGTCGAAACGCAGGAGGCGGAGCGACTGCTCCAACCGATCGATCCCGAGATCATCCACGAGCATCCGGTGTCCTCGGAGGTCAACTCGGTCCGCAACAACCACCCGCGACTCACCGAACCCGCCTCCCAAGAGCGTCTCCTCTGACCCCCCGCTTCCCCAACCGCGGGCCGGAATGGACGTATACGTCCTTTCTAACCCTGGGTTTGTTCGGACGTATACGTCCGTTCTAACCCTGGGTAGGGTCGCGGGGATGGGTCGTGTACTTCTGGTGCGGCACGCGCCGACGCCGGAAACCGGGAAGAAGCTGACAGGTCGGCTGGCGGGTGTCTCCCTCGACGACAACGGGATCGAGATCGCACGCCGCACCGCCGGCCACCTTGCGTCGATCAAACTCGCCGCCGTCTACTCCTCGCCGATCGAGCGCACCTGGGAGACCGCACTCGAGATCTGCGCCCCCCACTCGCTGCAGCCCATTCGAGAAGACGGCCTTCTCGAAGTCGACTACGGGGACTGGTCGGGCCGCAGCCTCCGCAGCCTCTACCCGCTCAAGGCCTGGAAGATCGTTCAGACGACACCGTCCCGTATGACATTTCCCAACGGTGAGAACCTGGCGGATGCACAGCGGCGAGCCGTCAGCACCGTCGAACGTCTCTCCCGGGCCCACCCCAAACACACGATCGCGGTGGTCACCCACGCGGACATCATCAAGGCGGTCACCGCCCACTACCTCGGCACCGCCCTCGATCTCTTCGGGCGCATCGGTGTGAGCCCGGCGTCGGTGACAGTCATCGACCTCCCGAAGGACGGCGTGCCGCTGGTGGTGGCAACCAACACGAGCGGGGATCCGACGACATGGCGGTAGAAGAGCTCGGTCCCGCAGAACGCATCGTCGCCGGCGCCGTCGGTGAGCCCGGTCAGCGCCGCTTCTATTTCCAGATCCTCAGCGGCGGCCGCCCCACCACGCTCCTCGCCGAGAAGACCCAGGTCGCAGCCCTGGCCGAACAGGGTCTCGCCATCCTCGCCGAGCGCGGCGTCAGCTCAGAACGGGAGGCGGTGGACCGTCTGGTCGCCGATGGCCTCCCAATCGAAGATCCGGGTGAAGGCAACGAGCGATTCCGGGTCGGGGAGATCTCGATATCGCTGGGCGGTTCGGAACTGCTCATGATCGAGATCGTCTCGATCGACGAAAACGACGGGGTCTCGTTCGTGATCGCCCCCGAACAGTTCCAGGCGATGGCACACATCGCGCTCGAAGTCGTCCAGCGGGGCCGCCCGCTGTGCGAATGGTGCCAGCTGCCCATGAATCCCGACGGTCATCAGTGCCCTTCCCGAAACGGCCACCACCGGCAGTGACCAGCCCTGCTCCCCTCGAACTCGTCGAGGTGGTGGGACGGATGCCATACGCCTCGAACGTCACCCTGCTCGCCCTCGACGCCGAAGGGTGCCGCTGGATCTACAAGCCGGCGCGGGGTGAAGAGCCATTGTGGGACTTTCCCGCCGCCAGCCTGTGGCGCCGCGAGGTACTCGCCTTCGAGGTCAGCGCGGCACTGGGGGTCGACATCGTCCCCCTCACGGTGGAAGCCACCGGGGTGTTCGGTCCGGGATCGGCCCAGCAGTTCATCGACGAGGACATCGAGTTCGATCCCCGTCCCCTGTACACGCCGCGGCTCAGCGCAACCATGTGGCCGTTCGCAGTCTTCGACATCGTGGCCAACAACGCCGACCGCAAGATCGGCCATGTCCTCTCCCAAGCTGGGACCGGACGACTGTGGGCGATCGACAACGGCCTGACCTTCCACCACGCGGACAAGCTGCGAACGGTGATGTGGGGCTTCGCCGGCCGTCCCATCCCGCCATCGCTGATCGAAGCGGTGTCACGGCTCCGGGGACGCCTGGACAGCGACCTGGCGAATCGGGTGGCAGGGCTGCTGTCGCCGCTCGAAGCCACCGCCCTCTCGCGCCGCGTGAACGATCTCCTCGACCGACCCGTCCACCCGTCCCCGCCCGACGACCGGCCACCCGTACCCTGGCCGGTGTGGTGAGCGAACTCCGTCGCGAACTCGGCCTGCCGGGGGCAGTGATCACCGGTCTCGGCTCCATCCTCGGCACCGGCGCCTTCGTGGCCATCGCCCTCGCCCATGGCTCGGTGGGGAGCTTCGTCGTGCTGGCGGCCCCCCTGGCGGCGATGGTGGCGGTCTTCAATGGACTCAGCTCGGCGGCGCTGGCTTCGGCGCATCCGATGGCAGGCGGCACCTACGAATACGGGTCGAAGTATCTCGGCGAATGGCCGGGATTCCTGGCCGGATGGCTGTTCCTCATCGCCAAGTCGGCGTCGGCCGCCACCGCCGCCCTGGCGCTCGGCAGCCTCACCGGGCTCCGCTGGGCTCCGGTTCTCATCGTCGCCGTCCTGACCGTCCTGGTGGCGAGCGGGCTGCGACGGACCACACCCGTGAACCTGGTCCTGGTCGCCGCCACCATTGCCGGCCTGGTGGGCTTCGTGGTGATCGGGGCGACCTACCCTGGCGGAGTCAACCCGATCGCTGTGTCCGTCGACGGCTGGCAGCCGATCCTCGAGGCGGTGGCATTCCTCTTCGTCGCCTACACCGGTTACGGCCGGATCGCCACACTCGGCGAAGAGGTGCGCGACCCGTCGCGCACGATCCCGCGGGCGGTGATCGTGACACTTGCCGTCACTGCCGTCCTCTACACGGCAGTGGGCTGGGCGGTGAACCGTCTGGCCATTGACTTCGGGCTTGTCGGCGAGAGCCTGACGGAGATCGTCGACGGGCTCGCCGGTTCAACGGTGGTCCTCATCGGTGCGGTGGCCGCGATGGGCGGGGTGCTCCTCAACCTGATCCTCGGCTTGTCCCGGGTGTGGCTGGCCATGGGCCGCCGCCACGACATGCCCCGAGCGCTCGCCACTGTGACCGACGGATCGCCCCGGGTCGCCGTCGTGGTGTCAGGAGTCGTCATCGCCGGACTGACACTCATCGGCGACCTCCGCGTCGCCTGGTCGTTCTCGGCGTTCTCGGTGTTGCTGTACTACGCCATCACCAACGCCGCCGCGCTCAAGCTGGATGCCGCCGAGCGACGCTTCCCGCGCTGGACGGCGTGGGCGGGACTGGCGTCGTGTCTGTTCCTCTCGATCTGGCTCGAACCCACGGTGGTCGTGGTGAGCCTGGCGGTGATCGGTGCCGGGGTGATCTGGCGTGCCGGGTGGCGTCAGCGGGTGCGCACGTAGTCGGCGACGACCAGATCCCCGATCTCCTCACCCGACGCCGAAAAGACCCTCCCGCCGACGATTCGTGCGAGGCGCTCGATGAACCCGGCTAGACCCGGTGACTGTTCGAGCATGAAGATGTTCATCGTCACCCCGGACCGACTCAACCGCATCGCCTCCCGATAGGTCTTCTCCAGCGTCTCCCGCACCGGCGGCCAGTTGAAGAACACGTGCTCACCTTCGAGGTGGGCAGTCGGCTCGCCATCGGTGACCAACAGGACCTGCTTGGAGGCATCGCGGTGCTTGGCGAGGGCTCGGCCGGCCAGGTTGAACGCGTGCTCCATATTCGTGCCGTACACCGGCTCCCAGTCGACCTCGGCGAGGTCGCGGGGCGTCATCGAACGGGCGTAATCGCTGAATCCGATGATCTCGAGGTGGTCTTCTGGATAGGTGGTGGCGATCAGGGTGTGCAGGGCCAGCGCCATCCGTTTCGCCGGCAGCCAGTGTCCCCGCAGGGGCATGGAGCGGGACATGTCCAACAGCAGCACCGTGGCAGTGCGCGTGCGGTGCTCCGCCTCGGCGATTTCGAAGTCATCGGGATGCAGCCGCACGTGCCGGCCGGGACCCGAACGGACGACGGCGTTGTGGACGGTCTTGCCCAGATCCAACCGGAACGGGTCGCCGAATCGCCACGGACGGGTACTGCCGGTGGGCTCGTCCGCGCCTCCCGGGTCGGTGACCTCATGCGAGCCAGGCTGAGCCACCTGGAGGCGTTCGAACACGCGCGTCAGCGCCCGTTCTCCCAGTTTCCGCACGCCCCGGGGGGTCAGCTCCAGATGGCCTTCCGTACGAGAGATCACCCCGGCGTCCTCGAGCAGTTTTTCGATGGCGCGCAGCCGGCGAAGGTCCCGGGCCGCCTCAGCCCCCAGTGTCGCTCGCAGCTGTTCTTCGTCGATGTCTTCCAGCGAAGCGCCTGGATAGTCCTGTCCGAGCGTCTGTTCGAGCTCCTCCAGCCGCGACGCCTGATCGATCGCATCGAGGCCCTCGGACAGTCCCATCGGTTCGCCCGATCCGGGCATCGGCTGGTCCCACGGCATCTGGGGGGCGAGGGCCCGCAGGTTCCGACCGAATTGATCCATCTGGAAGGCGAGGTCCATGTCGCCCATCAGGTCCTCCATGAGGGACTGGAGTTCGGCACGCTGCTCGGGCGTGAGCGACGCCATGTATCGAGACATCGCCATCGCCCGCCGCGCCAACGCTTCGAGCAACTCGTCGAAGTTCTCTGGATTCTCCGGGAAGAACTCACCGTGCCGAGCCATGAACTCGTCGAACTGCTCCTGACTGGGGCCCATCCCCTGGGAGCGAGCCTCCATCAGTGCATTCAGGTCGGCCATCATGTCCTTGAGGCGGGCCAGTTCTTCGGGGCTGATGTTCTGCATGGACTCCGACACCTGACGGAACGAGGCGTCCAACATCTGGCGGCGGACGTCGTCGAGCAGCTCCTCGAAGCCGGCCCGAGCCTCCTCCGAGGTCCACTCGTACTCGCGCAGCTGGCGAATCTGCTGCGCCATGTTGTCTGGCAGGGTGTCCAGTTCGAGTTCGGCGAAACGCGCCTGCTCGGAAGACTCTTCGGCCAGGGCCGACCGTTCGCTGTCCTTGACCGCTTCGAGTCGTTGGCGGAACTCGCCCAACGGATCCGGCCGACCGGAGCGGGAAGCCTGCTCCTCGCGCAGACGGCGAATGCGTTCGCGAATCTCCCGCAGGCCCTCGAAACGTCCCCGCATCCCGTCCTGGAGCAGACGCCGCATGGCGTTGTCGATGCCCCAGCCGTCGAGGACGTCCTCGGCGAGACGATCTGCCAACTCGTCGACGGGTAACTCTGGCCCGAGCGGGTTCTGGGTTCCGTCCCAGCGCGAGTAGCGGGCCGGTCGTGGCATCAGGCCGAATACAACCCGTCAGCTTTGTTGAGCCGCCTCGTCAGATGCAGTCCTTCGAGGGCGAACTCGATCCCCGCGGCGGTCTCTTCTTCTCCCCCGTCCGGCATCCCCAGCCGCAACAGCAGGTGACTGACGTCGAGTTCGGCGAACTGAGCCAGCAATCCGCCGGCCGGACTGAGGTCGCCGACTTCGACCTCGAGACCTGCGTCGAAGGCCCCGAGGATCGGCGAGAAGTCGAATCCCATGAGGTTCTCCCGGAACACCTCGAGCACGGCCTGATTCAGCAGGCGGCGGAGGATCTCGGCCTCACGACCCTCCTCGAAGCCCTCGAACTCGACCCGTCCCATCGACGACTGGGCGAGGCCCGTGAGATCCGAGATTCGCGGCACCGCCCGTGCCGCGCCGGTGCGCACGGCACGGCGGATTGCTGAGGCAACGAGCGTCTCGAAGTTGGCGATGGACAGACGCACCGAAACCCCGGACCGCTGATTGACGTGGCCCGACCTCCGGATCTGATGGGTGAACTCGGCGATCACATCCTCGAGGAAGTCGGGTACGAACACGTCGATCCCCGGTGCCGGCGTCTTCGCCTCCTGGCGCATGATCTCTATCTCTGTCAGACGGTCGAGCGGATAGTGGGTGCGCAGTTCGGACCCGAAGCGATCCTTGAGCGGCGTGATGATCCTTCCGCGGTTGGTGTAATCCTCCGGGTTGGCGGTGGCGACGAGAAGAAGGTCGAGGGGCAATCGCACCGTGAACCCCCGAATCTGAATGTCACGCTCCTCGAGGATGTTGAGCAGAGACACCTGAATTCGGGGCGGAAGATCGGGCAGCTCATTGATCGAGAAGATCCCGCGATGCGTGCGGGGCACGAGCCCGTAATGGATGACCAGTTCATCGGAGAGGTAGCGGCCCTCTGCCACACGGATCGGGTCGACGTCACCGATGAGGTCGGCCACCGCCGTGTCGGGTGTGGCGAGCTTCTCGGCGAACCTGTCCTGGCGTCCGATCCAACGGATCGCCACCTCGTCGCCCTCGGCGACCACTCGCATCCGACACGACGCGCAGACCGGCGAGAACGGTGAGTCGTTGATCTCACAGCCGTCGATCACGGGCATCGCGTCGTCCAACAGGTCGACCAGCCGTCGGATGAGGCGAGTCTTGGCCTGGCCCCTCTCACCGAGGAGGATCATGTCATGACCGGCCAGGATCGCGCGCTCCAGGGCCGGCAGGACGGTGTCGTCGTAGCCCACGATCCCCGGGAACAGCTCATCGCCAGCCCGCATCCGCGCAACCAGATTCTGGCGAAGCTCCTCTTTGACACTCCGGTCTGTCCAGCCCGAAGCCCGCAGCTCTGAGATCGTCGACGGCCGAGAACGCACGCTGTCGACCCTACGCCTCGATGCGAGCTATCGGATGGTCACGTGACTGCCGCATGGATTCGGGAGACGAGTCCGTCACGCACCGACTCGTCGGCAAAGACAGACCGCGCGGCATTGCGGTTGACCGCGGCCACTTCGGTGAGACCCCAGCCGAAGACGTCGACGAGGTTCTGGAGTTCGTGGACCGGATCGGTGCGGCTCATCAGCCGGTTGTCACAGTTGACGGTGACCGCGAAGCCGAGGTTCAACAGTCGATCCACCGGGTGACCGGCCAACGATGCTGCCGCCCCGGTGTCGACATTCGATTGCGGGCACATCTCGAGGACCACCTGGCGATCCCGGATCTCGGTCGCCAACGGGCCGAGTCGCTCGCCTGCGATGTCGTCGACGATGCGCACGCCGTGTCCCAGACGGTCGGCGCCACATGGGTGCAGGGCCTCGGCGATGGATGCGAGACCGTCGCCCTCGCCGGCGTGAATCGTCACACCGAGCCCGCCGGAGCGGGCTATCTCGAACGCGCCAAGATGATCCGCAGGAGGAAATCCCGCCTCCGGCCCGGCAATGTCGTAGCCCACCACCCCGGCGTCCCGCCACCGAACCGCCGCCGTTGCGGCCTCGGCGGTGCGGGGCCCGTTTCGCATCCCATCCACGATGAGAACCGCCACGATGTCGCGATCTTGCGAGCCGCGGGCCAGACCCCCGAGAGCGGCTTCGAGCACGTCGTCGATCTCGAGGCCCCGGCGTGTGTTCAGTTCAGGGGCGAAGCGGACCTCGGCATAGATGACGCCGGCGTCGGCCAGGTCGACGGCGGACTCGTAGGCGACCCGCTCGATCGCCTTGGACGTCTGGAGCACCGCGATCGTCTGGTCGAAAGTCCGCAGATATCCCGGAAGTCCCCCCACCCTGACCGCCGCCGAAAACCATTCCGCCAGGGCCTCGCGGTGCTGGGCGGGAAGATCGCCATACCCGATGTCATCGGCGAGTTCGAGGATGGTGCCAGGACGGAGACCGCCGTCGAGATGCTCGTGCAACTGGACCTTGGGAAACGCCCTGAGCGCCGAGGTGTCCATCCGCTCCACGGTATCGCCCAAGTGGGCGGCCACCTCAACTTGTCGCGGATCGGGTCAGCTTTCGCCTACCTCGCCGCCGGACGGACCGTAGAAGACGGCCCACACCGAGAAGTTCGGCGTGAAGTCCTCGAACTTGTGCTCCATGCCAGCGGGAACGAACAGCAGGTCGCGAGGACCGAAAGGCTGGCGTTCCTCTCCGATCCGGAAGAACCCGCTGCCGTCGATGACGACGTAGACCTCGTCCTGGTCGTGGGGCTCCTGATCGTCTGACTCGTGCGGTGCATAGAGCCCCGCCGACATCGTGCCGTTCCGGACCATTTCCGCGTAGCGATCGCTGGTCGGGATGGTGGCCAGAGCCTTCTTGTACGTGATCCATGCACCTGTGGTCATGGCCATGACCTTATTGGTCTCCCAGCGCTTCTGTGATCAACCATCGGCATCAGCGAACGATCGCCTCGAGCGCGGCCATCGCTGCCTGGGAGAGCAACGGGTCGGCGTCGGGGTCGGCCAACACGAACGCGACGCTGGTTTCGTAGCTGCGCAGATCCGCCAGCAGCTGCTCGTCGCCCAGGGAGCGGATGCCCTGAGCGGCGCCCGGGATCAACCCGAGCAGAGGCGCCGGAAAACTGGCCAGCAAGTCCACCAACCAGCCGTCCGCAGTGTTCCGCAGCACCAGCCGACGAACCGGCGAACCATCCGTCGACAGGAGATCGACCGTGGCGAATTGGGCGCCCGCTTCGTCACGCCGAACGAAGTCACCGACACCGAGATCGCCCAACCCGCCCCCGATCGTCGACCTCAGCTGTTCTGAGAAGCCGGACCAGAAGTTCGCCGCCACCGCCGTCCGGTCGTCCTCAGAGAACGTCGCCACCTGACGCGGTTCTGCACCCTCGGCGATAGCCAGAACGGTGATCTGGGCCGGGTCTGTCAGCGTCGCAGCAGTGTCGAAAGCGTCATTCGCCAGTGCCTCCACCAGTTCGTCGAACACCGCCTCGGGAGAGTCGGGGGGGCTGGCCTCATCGGATGGAGTTTCCGGAACGGACCCTCCCAGGCACGCGGACAGAGCCAGACACAGGGCGACGACGACACGAGCCGACTTTGTCACGAGATCGGCTCCAGGCGGCCGGTCCGCGCCACCGTAATTCTACGGGATGGGTCCGAGAGGCCGGACTGCACCCAGACCCAGGCCAGGTATGCGAGCCCGACGGCTTCACGGATCCACCGCCACGGGTCCCCCGCCGCCCGAGCCCAGACGTCCGTCCAATACGGCGACGGTCCGGGCGGGATCGCCCCGAAGAAGGGCCAGAAGAACACCTCGGTGTTGGTCCACATGCCATCGAGCAGCAGATGCAGGAACATGCCGACGGCCAGCGCCATCCACGCCCGTCGTAGCCGCCCGCGGCGGGTGGCGAGGAGGATGGCGACGGTCACGAGACTCGGCGCAAGCAGGGAATGCGCCCAGGCTTCACCCGTCGACAGGGTCCGGGACAGAATGACGGTCCCCAGAGGCACGTCGATGAGGTCCGGCAACACCGCGCCCAGCGCCAGGAACCGCACATCCACCTTCGGATCCCGGAAGATCCACCGGAAGAGAAAGAGCGTCGCCCCGACGTGCCAGGCGATCACGGCTCAAAAGACGAGGATTCGCCGGCAGTGTGTGCAGCGCGGTGGGTCGTACTCCCGGGCTTCTGACTGCTCCGGTATGGACAGCGCCAAGTGACATCCTCCGCATTGGCCGTGTTCGAAACGTCCCACGGCTACGCCCTCCTTGGTCTTGCGCAGCATGTCATACAGGTCCAACAGCTCCGGCGGGATCGACCGCAATACCTCGGCCTTGGCCTGTTCCCTCCGGCCGAGCTCGAGGTCGATCTCCTTCCACTGCTCGGCGATCCGCCCTTCGAGTCCCTGCTCGACCGATGCCGCATTCGCGATTGCGTGTTCGGCCAGGGCGAGCTCCGCGTCGAGCGCCTCGCGGGTGTCCAGGAGTTTGAGGACACGCTCTTCGAGAGCGCTCTGCTGTCCGCGCAAGGACGTCACTTCGAGTCGCTTGTGCTCGGTTTCCCGACCGCTCATCCCGCCCGCGTAGAGCCGGGTCTCGGACTCCTGCAACCGCGACTCCAGCATGTCGAGCTCACCCTCGGCCTTGTCCAAACTGAGCGACATCTCACGGTGGCGCCCGCTCACTTCGTCACGGTGCGCCTCGGCTGCCAGCCGCGCCTCGTTGGCCCTGCGGTACTCCGACAGCTCGGGGAGGGACTGGCGGCGGTCCAGGAGACGATCGATCTTGAGATCGACCTCCTGGAGGTCGAGCAAGTCCGAAAGGGCGGGGATCTCCATCAGTGCTCCGTCATCGTGCGGGACGCGAGGCTATCGCCATGGCGTCGGGTCGCGGCCGGTGCCATCGACGACGGCCACGTCGGGGCACGCCCGCCGTACGAACTCGACGAGAGCTGCCATGCCGGGACGCTCCGTGGCGGCATGTCCCGGGTCGATCACCGACAGCCCGGCGTCCATCGCCTCCACCGCTCGGTGATGGTCGAGGTCGCCCGTGACCAACACATCGGCGCCCGACGCCGCGGCTGCGGCCACGAAGGAAGACCCCGACCCCGGCAGCACGGCAACCAGCTGTGCCCGGTCCGAAGCCCGGGTCACCCGCAAACCGGACGTACCGAGTTCCGAACTCACCCGGTCCACGAGCTCCTCGAACGACCCGCGGTGACGGCCGATCCTTCCGATGAAGCGGCCGTTGGAGATCGTCTCGTAGACGTCATGAGCCGGCTCCTCATACGGATGAGACGCCACCAACGCCGCCACCACCGCATCCGCCCGCCCGGCCGGCGCCAACATCTCCACCCGGACCTCGTCCACCCGGTTGACTCCTGGTTCGCCCACTACCGGGTTGGCCCCGTCCTCGGCCGCGAACGCTCCGACACCAGCCGTGCGGAAGCTGCATCCCGAGTAGTTCCCGATCCGGCCCGCTCCGGCGGCGGCCATCGCGGCCGTCACCAGCTCGACGGCCGCTTCGGGTACGAAGGTCACGACCTTCACAGAGGGGGCCGGACCGGTCGGGCCGAACCCGGTCACATCCGACAAACCCAAAACGTCCGCGAGGGCGTCACCGGTGCCTCCCACCGCCGAGTCGAAGGAGGTGTGAGTGACTGCGAGGGACACACCCGCCCGGATGAGCCGCCACGCCCGACCTGCCGCCGTAGCCCCCGCCACGAGCCGATTGGTGGGCCGAAAGAGAAGAGGGTGATAAGTCACGAGGAGATCGACCTCGGTCGATTCCACATCGCCGACGACCGCATCAGAAACCTCGTGACAGACCGCCGCGGCGGTCACCTCGGCGGCGGGATCACCCAGCTGCAGGCCGGCGGGATCCCAGGATGCGGCCGATGCCGCGGGGATCGAACGATCGAGGCGGGCAAGCACATCGGAGACGGTCGGCATCGGCGCCGCATCGTACCGGCGCGTTTCGCCTCCCCGCGATCCGGGTATGAACTACAGACACGACATCCACGAGGTGACCCGCATTGACACAGAACACCATCCAACGCATCGCCCATACCGCGGTCGGAATCCCCGTTTCGGCCGTCAACGCTCTCATCGATCGTTTGACCGAAGCGCGCGCGACCGTTGAAGCATCAGCTGAGAAGCTTTCGGAGTCGGCACGCGACGATATCGACCGTTGGGCGCTGGAAGGTGAAGACCTCGTCGACCGCATCATGTCGAGGATCCGCCGGGACGGACCCGAAGCCGCCGCCTCGCTGCGCGACACCATGCAAGGAATCGCCGCCACGGCCACATCGCCCATCAACGACGTCGCGGACATCCCCGGGGTCGGGGAAGCATATGCCGAACGGATGCGCCAGGAGGGCGCCGCGACCGTTGCCGCCTTCATGAAGCGCACCGAGGACGAAGACTCCTTGCGTCGCTTCGCCAAAGCAACAGGAATCGGCCCAGGCCGCATGAAGACGTGGCGAGATCGAATCGATCTCAAGGCGATCGACGGCATCGATGAGGCATACGAAGGCCTTCTGCGCGAAGCCGGATACGCCACCATTGCCGCGGTTGCCGCCGCGGACCCCGACACGATGAGGGATCGTCTCGCGGTCCACGAGCCCGACCGCATGCCGTCACGCCAGACGGTCAAGGGTTGGATTTCGTCCGCGGACAAACTCGACAACTGAACGCAGACATCACTCCCAGAGCGGTGTGCGGGTGCCACTCGCACACCGCTTTCACGCGCTCCGGGGCGGTCGGGCGCGCGTAGCGCCGCTCTCGTATCCTCCTTCCGTCTCCGAACAGAGGACGGTGCGACATCACGGAACTCTTCGCCGGTCTCGGCGTGGCCATTGCGATCGGTCTCCTGGTCGGGTTGCAGCGTGAGTACGCCAGCCAGGGCTCAGATGGCGAACTCTTCGCCGGCGCCCGGACGTTCGCGCTGATCGGTCTGGTGGGAGGATTGGCCGCCCACGTCGGCACGGCTCTGTCGTCGGCTGTGGTCTTCGCCGCCGCCCTCCTACTGGTCGGCGGGCTGATTCTCGTCGGCTACCACGCATCGAGCATTCGGGACGGCGATGTCGGCCAAACCACCGAGGTGGCGGCGCTGGTGGTGTTCCTGGCGGGAGGCCTAGCTGCAGCGGGCGAACTGGTCCTCGCTGCTGCGGTCGGTGTGGCCACGATGACGTTGTTGGCGCTCAAGCCACAAACCCGCACCCTCGCCGCCAACCTCGACCGCGAGGACGTCTACGCCACCGTCAAATTCGCCGTCCTGGCTCTGCTCCTGCTGCCGATCCTGCCGACCGAAACGTTCGGCCCGTCGCCGTTCGATGCAGCCAGCCCGTTCCGGGTGGGCCTCATGGTGGTCTTCATCTCGGGCCTCTCCTTCGTCGGCTATGCCCTCATCCAGTTCGTCGGACCGCACCGCGGGGTCGTGTTGACCGGAATTCTGGGCGGACTCGTGTCGTCCACCGCCGCCACGCTCACCCTCGCCGGCCAGAGCAAACAGTCGAGCGAACTCGCCCGGCCCCTCGCACTCGGCGTGCTGCTGGCGTGGGCGATCATGTTCGGCCGGGTGATGATCGAGGTGGCGGTGGTCAACTCGGCGCTGCTGGGCGAAGTGGCACCGGCCATCGCCGCCGGCGGCCTGGTCGGACTCGTGGGAGCGGGCTTCCTCTGGTTCCGTCGAGACCAACCTGAACGCGAACTCGAGACCAGCGAGTTCTCGAACCCGTTCCGACTGGGACCGGCGCTCCAGTTCGGACTGCTCTACGGCGTGATTCTCATCATCTCCAAGGCAGCGTCGGAGTACTTCGGAGACACCGGGGTGTACGTCTCGGCGGTGGCCTCGGGTATCGCGGACGTCGACGCCATCACCCTTTCGCTGGCAGAGCTCTCGATCGGCGAGCGGACGATCACCAGCGCCACGGCATCCAACGCCATCGTGCTGGCAGCCGCCACCAACACCCTCGTCAAAGGCGGCCTCGTGCTCGTTCTCGGAAGCGGCAAGATCCGCCCGATCATCCTTCCTTGGGTGCTGGCGATGGTCGGAGCCACATTGGCTGTGGGGTTCCTCACCTGAGACGTGGGCGCCAAGGGGCGCGAGCCAACGGGTCGCCGGCGCGCAGGGCGAAGCGGTTGTGAACGATCATGGCCGTGACCTCGACGTAGCACTCGAAGCGGAAAGTCGAGCTCGCCTCGATGGTCGTGCCCGCCGAGGAAGAAGGCTGCCACCCAGGCCACGACGCAGATCACGAGCAGTCCACCAGCCACGTAGCCGGCATAACGAGGCCCGAATCCGTATACCGCCACCAAAGCGACTGCGAATAGAACAAGGCCGCTGGCTCCCCACATGATGCGTCGCCAGGGGATGTGGAAGATGTTGCGGGTCATGACACGATCACCTTGCCCCTCAACATTCCCATCTGGCATGCGAACTCGTATGTGCCGGGCTGGTCTGGGGTGAACACGAGTGACACGTTGGTCCCTTGGTGGAGGTCAGCGGATCGGTCGAAGGCATCGATCACGACACGCTCGGAGCATGGGTCGGCTTCCTGACGGTTGAAGACGAGCCGTACCGGTTTGCCGGCGCTGACCCGGATCGTGTCCGGCGTGTAGCCGCCTTTCACGACGATGAACGCTTCTTGGTATCCGTCGCTGGTGATCCCTGCGACGGTGCCTTCTGGCTTGGAGAGCCAGAAGTACCAGACGATCAGTGCGATGAGACCGAGTCCTGCGAGGTTGACGAGCACGATGTCCATCACGACACCTCCTGAGGGTGGGTGGGTTCGAATCTGCGGAGACGGTTTGCGTTGGTCACGACGGTCACCGACGAGAATGCCATTGCGGCTCCGGCGATGAGCGGCGACAGCAGCAGCCCGAATGCCGGGTAGAGCACACCGGCGGCGATGGGGATGCCCAGGGTGTTGTAGGCAAAGGCCCCCACCAGGTTCTGATGGACATTCCGCATGGTCGCCTTGGACAGTTCGATGGCTGTCGCCACCCCGGTCAGCGAACCCCTCACCAGGGTGATGTCGCCGGATTCCATGGCGACATCGGTTCCTGTCCCCATCGCCAACCCGACGTCGGCCTGGGCGAGGGCGGGTGCGTCGTTGATACCGTCACCAACCATCGCCACCGTCTTGCCCTCGGCTTGGAGCAGCTTGATCTGGGTTGCTTTCTCGTCGGGCAGAACTTCGGCCACCACACGGTCGATGCCGACGCTGCGGGCGATGGCTCGAGCCGTGCGCTCGTTGTCTCCGGTGAGCATGACGACCTCGAGACCCAGCCGGTGGAGGCGGGCGATCGCTTCGGCCGAGTCCGGCTTGATGGTGTCGGCGACCGCGATCACACCGGCCAGTTGGCCGTCGATCGCCACGATCATCGCCGTCTTCCCGTCGTCAGAAAGGGCTTCGAGGATCGGCTCGGCACGCCCGGC
>DATKEC010000120.1:0-27791 GCA_035544575.1 Acidimicrobiia bacterium | reverse complement strand
TTCGAGGCGCAGCGCTGGTCGCCTGCGAAGGCTTCCCGGCTGGAACCACATTGGCCCGCATGAGCAGCCACGCCGCTATCAGGAACACGACGGCGAGGCCCGCCGCCCCGGCCACGATCAGCGGATCGGGCGCCTGACCGCGGAAGGCGATGTCCTGCAGGCCGGCGATGCCAAAGGTGGCAGGCTGCAGGAACGACACCACGCGTACGGCTTCGATCAGACGGTCGGTCGAGATGAAGAATCCGCTGAAGAAGATCGAGATCATCAGCGCGATCATGGCGTACTGAACAGCTTCGCTCTCTGTCCGGGCGATCGCCGAGATCACGAAGCCCCCGCCCAGCGACGCCACCAGCACGAGGAAGACCATGAGGGCGTACCAACCCAGCGAGCCGGCGATCTGGAACCCGAACCCGAACATGGCTGCGGCCGTGAGGGCGGCACCGACGAAACTCCCGAGCAGGAGGTAGGCGAGGTACTTGCCGATCAGCGCCTCACCCGCCGTCAGGGGAGACACGCGGAACAACTCGACGGAGCCCAGTGTCCGCTCGCGGACCAGCGACAGCGCCGCGAACGTGAGCGCCAGGTGCTGGAGCAGCAGCGCCACCACCCCCGGCACGTAGTAGTGGGAGAAGTCGATGTCGATCCCCTGGATGTGCTCGATGTCAGCCACAAACGGGCTCACCATGACCGCGGCGTCGATGTCCCGGAAGGTCGACAGCTCCTCCTCTATCAGAGTCAGGTCGGATTGGAGCTGGGAGAGCGATTCGCCCGCCTCGCTGTTCGGCGTGCTGGAATCTCCCAGTCGACCCGAGCTCTCCTGGGCACGCGCCAGCGCCTCCCACCCGGCGGCATCGACACCGGCCACATCGTCGACCCCGCCCAGCAGGCCGCTCTGATAGTTGGTGGTGGACGCCAACTGGCTCAAGCTCTGGTCGAGGGCGCGCTGGTCGGCCGGGTCGATCGGATCTCCCCGTTCGACCGCCAATGTCATCGACTCGACGGCAGCCCGAGCGGTGGGGAGGGCAGCTTCTACCTCCGCGGACTCTGCCTGGCCGGCCACCACCACTTCGCGGAGGATGGCCTGGTTCAGTTCGTCTACCGCCGAGTCGGCGACCACATCGATGAACGCACTCTCGAACGGGTCGATCTGGCTGTGGTAGATGACGATCGGGACTTGCTCGTTGGCTCGAACGCGTTCGGCGGCGTCAGCCGGCACCACCACCAACACGTCTGCCTCACCGGATGCCATGCGCTCGCGGGCAGCCGCTTCGTCGTCTGTCACCTCCGTGAGCGATACGCGTTGGCCCAATGCCTCAGCCAATTCAACGGCCCGGCTCTCGAGCCCGCTTCCCGGCGGCACCACCAGGGAGGCGGTCAGTCCCGAACGGGACGGCGCATAACCGATCCCGAACAGCAACAGGATCAGAAATGGACCGAGCACGAGGGTGAGGAGCAGCCGCGGCTGGCGGAGCACCTCGAAGAGGTCCTTGCGAAGAAAGGCGACGGTGCGGATCAGCCGTCCGCTGCTCGTACGGGTCATCGCTCCACCTCCGTCGATCCGACGAGCGCTTCGGCCTCGGTCGCGTCGTATTCGGGTTCCGGTTCCCGCGTCGTCTTCTTGCTGACCAGCTCCACGAAGACGTCATCGAAGACGGGGAGGTGGGGTTCCACAGACTCGATCTCGCGTCCTGCCTCCGCCGCCCAGGCGGTCGCCCGGGGCGCGGCCTCCCCGGCATCCTCGACCACCAGCCTGACGGCGTTTGGTCCCAGCCGCACCATCCGGATGGCCGCGGCCGCCTCCGAGAGTTGATCCCGCTCGGCACCAGGGAGGGGCGCGGTGAACACGACATCGAGCAGTTCGCCGCCAAAGGCCTGGCGGCGCAGCCCCTCCGGCGTGTCGATCGCCACGAGACGGCCTTCGGCCAGCACTCCGACCATGTCGCAATAGGCGGCCTCGCCGACGTACTGGGTGGTGACGAACAGCGTCCGCCCCGCATCGCGCAGCTCGATCAACCGGTCCCAGACCTTCCTGCGCAGGATCGGATCGATGCCTGCGGTCGGCTCGTCGAGGAACAGGAGGTCGGGTTCGTGAACCAGAGTGGCTGCGAGAGCGAGACGCCGCTGCATGCCTCCCGACGCGTCACGGAGAAGCCGGTGGCGGGCGTCGTCCAGTTCGACGAACTCGAGATAGCGCGAGAGGCGCTGGCGGCGACCCCGCCACGGCACCCCGAAGAGCGAGGCGCTGAACACGAGGTTCTGCCAGATGCTCAGGTGCGGATACAGCACCGAAAGCTGCGGCATGTAGCCGAGCCGGCTGCGGTCGGTCCTGTCGAACTCCGATGGGGATTTGCCGAGGACGGTCAGTTCGCCGTGCTGGGCGGGAAGCACCCCGGTCAGCAGGCGAATCGTCGTCGTCTTGCCCGAACCGCTCGGCCCGATGAAGCCGAAGATCGTGCCGGGTTGAACGTCGAGATCGAGGTCGTGGACTCCGACATCTTCAGTGAAGACATGGGTCAATCCGCGGGCGCGGACTGCCGGTTCGGGTGGTGGATGGGCGGCGTCGGGGGACAAAGTGTGGTCGATCATCGGGCCCGTCTACCCGAACAGGAGTCGGTCCAAACAGCAAAACTTCCGGTTTGCGCCCCGCGATCGCGGGGTATCCGAACCTGATGCCCAGGCAACCCCGACCTCGCGACGCGCAGCGCATGCGTGGCCCGCTCGTCGCCCGAATCGGCGCTGCAGGGTTGATTGGTGCGGTCCTGATCACCGCCACCGGCTGGGTCATCGCAGGGGACCTCTTCACGAGATTCGACAGTTCCCTCGAAGTCACAGCTGACTCACTGTCCACGGTGGGCGAGACACTCGACGTGGCCGGCGAGAGCCTCGACGCGTTGGCCTCGGCGTTCGACAACGTGATCTCGGCTTCCGGTCATGCCTCGGCGAGTTCGGCAACCGTGGGTCAAGCCCTCGCCCAGACGGTCGACGTCATTGGGAACGACCTGCCGTTGAGCATCGAGTCGATTCGAACTGCGATGCCGGGCCTGATCGAAGCCGCCGACGTCATCGACGCCACGTTGTCGGGTCTGGCGCTCATCGGCGTCCCCTACGACCCTGACGTTCCGCTGGATGAGGCCTTCGCCGACCTCGACCGCCAATTGCAACCGCTCCCCGCGACGCTCCGAGAGAACGCCGGCGTGATCGCGGGTCTGATCCCCGAAGCTCGAGGGTTCCAGCAGCAGACCGAAGAGCTGACCGTCCAAATGGAGGAGATCCGGACCAGCGTCGACTCCGCTGGGCGGCTCATCGACCAGTACCGGACCCAGGCCGAAAGCCTCGACATCCTCGTCACTGATACCGACGCCGACCTCGATCGCAGCGCCCTTCTCGTTCGACTGTTGGTGGTGGGTGCCGGAATTCTGGCCGTGGCGGCCATGAGTGGACTCCTGATCGCGGGCCGGGCGATCACCGCGTTCGAAAGCCTGGAACGTTGACGACCGTCGAGGGGCCCCCATGGCCAACCGGCAACCGAGGACGACTCACAGCGCGACTGGTCGGACCTGTGGCCGCCGCTCAGCTACTGGTGGCGTGCCACGGTCGCAGTCCTGGCAGTGGTGATCGCGGTCCGCATTCTCGCGGCGTTGCAGGACGTGCTGCTGCGGCCGGGCCGGTCAAGCGCAAGCACCGGGGCAAGGTCGGTTCACTGCCCCTGCCCTGAACGTGGAGAGCCGGCCTTCGGATGATGGGTTTCGGCGCGGGTGGTGAGGGGTACCGACCACGGGGCTGCAGCCGAGGGGGGAAACCGGGTTGGCTCCGAGTCGCCCGGCCTTCGAGGCGGAGGAGTGCCCGAGCCCTGCCCGTTCGGGCACTCCTTTCCTCGGCCCTCCTCGGTTTCTGCCCTCGGTCCTACATGGGGGTTTGCACCCGGTGACGGACGGGTACAGCCATCTCGTCGTCACACAAAGGAGAAGACGATGACTGAAGTAGTTGCATTGTTCGCGAACCGAGCCGACGCCGAGTCGGCGGTCCGGTCGCTCGAGTCCATGGGGTTCGACGCCGAGACCATGGGGTACTTGAACCGCCATGAGGAGGACCGCGACTTCGACATGGACACCACCGACCGCATGGGCACCGACCGCGAGTCCGAAGCGGCCAAAGGTGCAGCGGGTGGTGCCGTCGGTGGTGCCGCCGTCGGCGCTGGCGCCGGTCTGTTGGCTGCCGCCGGCGTGGCGCTCATTCCGGGGATCGGGCCGTTCCTGGCGGCTGGCACGCTGCTGGGCACCCTCGGCGCGACCGCGGCGGGAGCTGCCGGCGGTGCCGTGCTGGGAGGAGCCGCAGGCGCCATCTTCGGCGACGACGGGGACGACGACGAATACGCCACGTACTACCGCGAGGGCGTGAATGAGGGTGGATCCCTCGTCACGGTCCACGTCGATGACGACATGAGCGATCGCGTCCAATCCACATTGCGAGACATGGGCGCCAAGCGAGTCGATGTCCACGACGACGATCGCGGTTGGGTCGTCTGACGACCCCAATCCTGTCACGCGGCGGAGCGCCCTCCAGGTGGAGGGCTCCGCCGCGTGCAATGGCCGGTCGCTGAGACAATGCGTGGGCGTGCGGCGTGGTGTCGCTACGCTCCGCGGGGATCGCGGCGGGCTTTCAGACAGGATCTGGACAGTGGCCCCTCGACCCATGGCCGCTTTCCCTGGTCCACATAGGCTGGTGGCGATGCCAAAGCTCGAACTCCGACCTGACCCCACGAGCCCCGGGCTGGCCAGACGCTTCGTCCGAAGCGTCCTCGCCGACGCCGGCATCGACCCGCTCATCACTGAAGACGCCGCACTTCTGGCGACCGAACTCGTCACCAATTCGGTCATCCATGCCAGTACCGACATCACCCTCGAAGTCGTCGTGGAGAATGGTGCCGTCCAGATCGGGGTGACCGACGGCAGCCGCGCGCAGCCCGTGTTGCGGGAGGAGAACCACGAGGCCACCACCGGCCGCGGGCTGCAGCTACTCGACAAGGTGGCGACCGAATGGGGCGTCATCTACGCCGGCGCGACCAAGACTGTTCAGTTCTCGCTGGTGAGCGATCTGGCAGGTCCCCTATGACGACGGTCGAACTGCTCCCGGTCGAACTGCGAAAGGTGCCGGTCGCGCTCTGGAACGAGAGCCGCCGCTGGTTCGAAGAACTGCTGCGCGAGTTCGCCGTGGTCGCCACATCCTCTCCGGAAACGCACGTACCTCGACAACTGCTGGACTTCGTCGAAGACGTGAGAAGTCGATTCTCGCGATTCAGCGAGTCCACCAATATGACCCTCGAAGAGGCACATGCCGACGGCCGATCGCACATCGATCTCAGTCTCCGCCTTCCGGCGGAGGCGGGTCCGATCGCCCTCGAACTCTATGAACACGTGCTCCGTGCCGACGAGTTCTGCCGAGCGGGCCAGCTGCTCACCATCGAGCTGTCCGAGCGGGTGCGCGTCTACGTCGAGTGGTATCTGGGCGAGGTCGCCAGTCAGCTCCAAGGCGGCGAGCCGGTTCCGTGGAGCGGCTCAGAGGCCTAGATACTCGACGAGTCCGGACATTTCGAACACGCGTCTGACCCCCGGCTGACAATCGACGAGGCGAAGCCTGCGTCCGTCCTGCTCGAGCCGCTTCTTTGCCTGGATGAGCACGCCGATCGTCGTCGAGTCCACGAAGTCGACCTCGGCGAGTTCGACCGTCAGAGTCCCGCTGCCCGACTGGATCAGCTCCGAAAGACGGGCACGCAGCGCGGCGACGTTGCCGAAATCGATCTCGCCGTCGATGGCCAGTGTCACGGCGCCGTCGCCGTCCTCGCTGGTCTCCATCACCAAAGCGTCTTGCAGGTCCACTCGTCCACTCTCGCTAGAAGCACGTGAGGCTACACCGGATCCCAAGAATTTCAGCCCACCCGGGTCGTCCGGTTTCCGTCACGACAGATCCCGGACGGGCTCGAAGATGGCGGTGTGGACTTCGCCCCGGGAGTCGAGTTGGGCGACCAAGTCGGCGAGTCTGCCCTCATCACAGATCGCCCGGATCTCCACCTGGCGGAGTGGGGGAGTGAGCGCTTCGTTGTCCTGTATGTCGAGATCGACGACCCTGGCACCGGCCGCTTCGAGGCTGCGCAGAAGGGGGCCGAGAGTGCCGTGACCCGTCTCATATTCGACACGCAGGACGAAACCGGACCCCCTCGCCGCCAACGGTTTGGCGCGGCGAAGGCCGGTGACGAACAGAAGCACCGACGCTCCCCCCACGGCGGCCGCCAGATAGGCACCCGCACCCGCGGCGAGCCCCAGGGCGCCGCTCACCCAGAGGGTGGCCGCAGTCGTGAGGCCGCGCACACTCATGCCATTACGCATGATCGTGCCGGCCCCCACGAAACCAATGCCGGTCACGACCTGAGCCGCCACCCTCGATGAGTCCGCGCCAGCCCCGAACGCCTCGGAGCCGACGACTGTGAACAGGCATGCGCCGAGGGAGACGAGGGCGTGGGTGCGGATCCCTGCGGCCTGGCCGGTGCTTTCACGCTCGAATCCGACCATCGCACCGAGAAACCCTGCGAGTAGCACGCGGGCGATCATCTCGAAAGCTTCGATCACGGTGCCTGCCCGGCTGGATCATCCATCGTCTGGCCCCTGTACCCGGACTTGACGAATCCAAACCGCGACGCAGCGGGAGTCTCAGCTCCGCTGCACCTGGCCGCCTCACATGTCGTGGATGAGTTCGCGAGCGTGTTCGGCGCTGTCGGCAAACGTGAACATCTGGTCCAGACCCGTCACCTCGAAGACCCGGGTCACCACTCGCCGCGGTTTGAGGAGCGCCACCCTCCCACCGAAGGACTCGTGTGCCTCGAGCAGCGCCTTCACACCGCTGGAATCGAGGAAGTCGAGCTTCTCGCAGTCGACGGTGAGATGGAGGACCCCGGTGTGATCGCGTGCCTCGCGGGCGGCGGCTCGAACCTGGTCGACACTGGCGATGTCCACCTCGCCCTCCAGACGTACCGTGGCGCAGCACCCGTCGGAAATCCACTCGACCGTCAAATAACCGGCGTTCGATTCGGCCAATGAGGTCCCTTCAACAACGCTGAAACCGAGCGTAGCCCGAAGCGCGCCGTACGGATCGAGTCGCTCGTCAACGGGGTTTATCGCCCGCAAACGACGGGTACCTCCCCGGGCACTGAGCCCAACGGGAGGTAGAGGATGGCGGACGTCGACACGATTGCGGAAGTGGCAGCCACGCAACGCTGGCGACAGATGTCGGCTTGCCGGGACCTGGGATCGACTGTGTTCTTCGCCGAAGACCCGATGGGCGTCTTCGAGGAACAGACCGCCAAAGCCGTCTGCGGCCAATGCTTCGTGATCGACGACTGCCTGGCCTATGCGATCACGCACAACCCGCCGTTCGGTGTGTGGGGAGGGATGACCACCGCGGAACGCCGAGTCGTCCGCAGGACATGGCTGAGCACCATGGCCTCGTGAGGGCTGATCAGAGATGACTCGACCACAGCCGCACTTCGGCCTCACCGTCTCGAGTGAGGAACACCCACCACAGCGGATGGTCGACATCGCCCGCCTCGCCGAGGAGGCCGGTTTCGACTTCATATCGGTGTCGGACCACTACCACCCGTGGGTGACCGCTCAAGGGCACAGCCCGTTCCTGTGGTCGGTGCTGGGGGCGATATCCACCGTCACCACCGACATCGAAGTCGGCGTCGGGGTGACATGTCCGACCGTGCGGATCCACCCGGCGATCCTCGCCCAGGCGGTGGCGACCACCGACCAGCTGCTCGACGGCCGCCTGGTGTGGGGGGTCGGAACCGGCGAAGCGCTCAACGAACACATCCTGGGGGATCGATGGCCGCCGCACCCGATCCGGGCAGAAATGCTCGATGAGGCGGTGGAGATCATCCGCCGTCTGTGGGCGGAAGACTCCGTCACTCATTACGGACAGCACTACACCGTCGAAGACGCCCGCATCCTCGACAAGCCGACCGACGGAACCGTTCCGATCGTCGTTTCGGCCTTTGGCGAAAATGCGGCAGAACTCGCGGCATCGATCGGTGACGGACTGTGGGTCACGGGGCCTGCATCCGACCAGATCGAGGTTTACCGCGAAGCCGGGGGCGAAGGGCCCGTGTACTCCCAGATCACCCTCTGCTGGGGGACGGACCGCGACAAGGCGATCGAGACCGCACACGAATTGTGGGCGTTCTCGTCGCTCCCCGGTCAACTCGGTCAGGATCTCCCCACGATCCTCCACTTCGAACAAGCGGTCCAGTCGATCAGTCCTGAAGACGTAGCGAAGGAGACGCCGTGCGGCCCCGACCCCGAGCCGGTGCTCGAAGTTGCCCGCGAGGCGCTCGACGCAGGCGTCGACCACCTCTACTTCCATCAGATCGGTGACGATCAGGAGGGTTTCGTGGACTTCTGGTCCTCTGAGATCGAGCCTGCGTTGGTCGGCTGACTCAAGAGGGGATTCAATCGACGATGTTGCGCAGTCGCTCGGTGACGCGTGAGAGCAGCCGGGACACGTGCATCTGGGACATCCCCATCATCTCGGCGATCTCGGCTTGGGTGAGGTCCCGGTAGAAGCGGAGGTAGAGCATCTCCCGCTCACGGGGGGGCAAGGAACGAATCGCCTCCGCCAACTCTTCCCATTCATCGGACCGGATCGCCGTGTCGCTCTCCAGCAGCGACTCCGCCAGAGTGTTCGCGGCGCCCTCCTGCGGTGCGTCGATCGACTCCCAGCGGTAAGCGGACCTGGCTCCGAAAGCCTCCGCCACCTCGTCCTCGGAGAGATCCAGTTCACGCGCGACGTCGGCGGTGGTCGGAGAACGGCCCAGCGTCTGGGCGAGGAACTGGCTGGTATCGGCCACCAGCAGCGCCCTCTCCTGGAGGCTCCGCGGCACGCGCACCGACCACCCCCGGTCACGGAGGTGCCGCTTCAACTCACCCTGGATCGTCACCACCGCGAACGGCTTGAAGGGACCCTTGGAAGGGTCGAAGCGGTTGATGGAGTTGAGCAGACCGAACAGGGCCACCTGCTCGAGGTCGGCGTCTGGCACGCCCTTGCCCTTGAAACGCCACGCCAGGCCCGAAGCAAAGCTCCGGAAGCGTCGTATTGCCTCGTCTCGGAAGGCGTCATCAGACTTGGCCCGTTCCAGGACCTCGTCGTCGTCGAGATCGATGATGGCGCCCGCGGTGCCGGGAGCGCGCACCTCGAACCACACTTCGAAGACGCCCTCGGCACATGACCGTTCCCACCGACGGGAGAGCCGTTCGACCACGGTGAGCCCCATGCCCATGCGGGTTGTCTCTGCTCGAGGCGGTGCAGGATGGCTGATCGAGACCCTCACCCGGGCAGGATCCTGATCGACGCACATCTGGATCTCGGTGGACTCGCCCAGACCTCCATGATCGATGGCGTTGGCCATGAGCTCGGAGACCATCACGTGGGCTTCTGCCAGGCAGACGGGGTCGAGGCGTACCACGGTGTCGAGGGCACGGCGGGCGGCCGGAACAGCGTCGACGTCGGCGCGGAACGAGAACGTGGTCAGTGTCGCAGCATCAGACTTGGACATACGGGTCTCTCGATGTGAGGTTTCGTCGTCGCCGATGAGCTTGTCGCGACTCCGGGATCTTGGCTCAGGTCAGCGGCAGGTCCAGGTTGGCGGCCTTGGCAGTGCAGTCGTCATGTGTGCACGGACAGACCGGACCGAGATCGGCTGTGCGGCACTCCGCGCTGCAGAACCCGTCCTGGCCGGTATCGGTGCATGTGCAGATCTCGTGTGAGCACTGCATTGGGAGTTCCTCCTGTCGAAGTCGTCGAACTCGGCCAGGCCTACCCGAAGCCAGGGACCACTAAACGTTGAAGAGATACGTCACGCCGCCCGCGGGGAACCGTGATATTCCACGAGCACCAGCGTGGCGTCGTCGGCGAGACTCCCGGTGTATTCGACGATGCTCTTGGAGAGCCGGCGAGCGGTTTCGAACACCCCGAGCTCCTCGAGTGAGGCGCGTACCAGCAGGTCGGCGAGACGTTCGGTACCGAACAGCTCTCTGGTGTCAGGGGATCTCGATTCGGTCAGACCGTCGGTATAGAACAGCACTCTGTCGCCGCGTTGGAGCGCCACTGTTGCGACTTCGACGACGTGACCGCCGAGACCCAGCGGGAGGGATGGCGTGCACTCCAGCTCCCCGCCGTACGTGCCGTTGCGAACGAGCATCGGCGGGATGTTCCCAGCACTGACCCAACTCAGCACACCCGAATCCACGTTCAGCGACCCGAGCTGTGCCGTGACGAAGTTGTGGTCACCGAACTGTGTCCCGATGACGCGATCGGCCCTCTCATATGTCGATGTGAGCTCCATGCCTGCCCGTCGGGCGTTGCGGAGAGTGTTGATCGCTGTCGCAGACATGAGGACTGCCGGCATGCCCCGGCCGATGGCGTCGATGATTGCGAAGTCCAACCGGGCACCGTTGAACGCGTAGTCGAACGAGTCGCCGCCGATCGAGTATGCCGGCTCCAGGGTGCCACCGATGCTGACCTCGGCGGTCGAGCATGTGAGCGGTGGCAGGAGGCCCCACTGGATCTCGGCGGCGACCGACAGGGGCTTCATTCGGCGTGCGCGATCCCACTCGTCGCTGTATCGCCTCATGTTCATCACCACCAGCACGAACAGTGCGACGAGGTCGTCAGGGAGCTGCGACGGAACATCAGATGCGTCGTCGTATTCGAGCTCGAGCAACCCGACGCGGTTGGCGCCGTCGAGGAGGGGCACGAAAGCAGCCGGCGGAGTTTCGCCGACCAATGTCTCGGCCGACGTGAAGGCTCGGCCCTCCAAGGTCGAGTCGATCGGCTTGGCGTCGTCGATGTGACCACCGACCCCGATCTCCCGGAGATGCTGCAGCGAATAGTCCGCCACGTACAAACGGGCCCGTTTCGCACCGAGCAGCCCCCGAGCCTCGTCGACGAATGCGCGCGCCGCACCGGGGTTGGAGCCGATCCCAGCTCGGAGGAGCCGGCTGAGAGCGGTAGCTTCGTCGGCTGACGGCAAGTCGCCGTTGGAGTCGTGTTTCAAGTCCACCATGGACCCCCAACTACCCGATCCGCGTGGAGCCGAACCCCGGTGGGGACGCGGTTTATTGGTGCCGGGCAACGGGTACCTGGTGGCGAGCCGATCGATGGAGACCGGGCGGATGGGCAGCATGGCCGCAGGGAGCGTTCGCTCCCGCAACAACGTCAACACCTTCGGCGACCCGCGCGGCAGACCCATCATGTTCGCCCATGGACTTGCCAGCACCCAGCGGATGTGGAGCGACGTTGCACCCGAGTTCCCCGATCATGCCGTCGTCCTCTTCGACCTGATCGGTTCGGGCGAATCAGACCCGGACGCCTACGACCCGATCCGGTACGACTCGCTGCACGGTCACGCCGATGACGTGCTGGTGATCATCGACGAACTCGGCCTGGCAGACATCGTGTACGTCGGCCACTCTGTCGCAGGGATCATCGGGGCGCTGGCGGCGATCCGGGAGCCGGAGCCGTTCAGCGCTCTGGTGCTCGTCGATGCGTCGCCCCGCTATCTCAACGATGTCGGCTACGGCGGTGGGCTCGACCTCTGCGACATCGAACAACTGGTCGCAGTGATGGACGTGGACCTCGCCACGCAGACCGACCACGCGAATGATCCGCGCCGGCTCGACGCGTCGAGGCACTTCGCCCGGGTGGCGCTCGGCTGTGATCACCGACGAGATCTGAGTGGCATCGTCACCCCCACGCTGCTCCTGCACTGCACGGCGGACCCGATGGTCCCGCCGGCTGTCGCGCGGTACATGCACGCCGCCATCCCGGGGAGCACCCTGGTCGTGATGAGTGGTTCGTCGGCGACGCTCGGCACGACGATCGAACTCGGCATCCACATCCGGGCGCACGTGCGATGACGCTTCACCTCCTCGGCGAGACCATCGAAGACCTCTACGAGTTTGCACCGTGCGGACTTCTCTCGACCGATGTGTCCGGCCGGGTGGTGAGGGCCAACGCGACCTTCTTGGACTGGACCGGCTACGACCGGGACGAGGTGAACGGAAGACCGTTCGCCGAATTTCTCGACGTCGGAAGTCGCTTGTACTACGAGACGCGCTGTATCCCGGTGTTGCACCTCGACGGTGAGATGAAGGAGGTGGCGCTCCTGCTCCGGCGCGGGGACGGGGCCATGATGCCAATCCTGCTGAACGCGAGACTCCAATCTTCTGGCGACTGGCAGCCCGAGTCCATCCAGTTCGCAATCTTCACCCGCCAGCGGAAATACACGCGTACCCAGGGTTAGATCGGACGTATACGTCCGTTTTGGCCCGCGGAAGGGGCTTCGATGAAGCTCATGATCCGATTCCAGGCGTCGAGAGATTCGTCGGCGAAGTCGGCTTGCGAGCGGTCGAAGAACGAATGAGGAGCATCCGGGTAGACCACGACGTCGTTACCCACTCCGGCAGCATCGAGGGCCGCACCGAACCGCTCGATGTTTTCGGCGGGAATGCCAGGGTCGTCGCCTCCGAAGAGGGCGAGGATGTCGCACTCGATCAGATGGCATCGATCCCAGATCGGCCCGTCGCCGGCAGGGCGGTCGGCCTCGGGCTTCCCATAGAAGCCAATCGCCCCGGCCAGACCGTGGCCCTGAGTGGCCGAACCCCAGGCGATGTTGCCTCCGAAACAGAAACCGATCACGTAGACCTCGGCATCGGGGTCCTCGGCTCGGAGCCTGGCGATGGCCGCCGCGATGTCGGCGTTCAAACCTGCCGACGTCGTCTGGGCGATGTGGTCCATGAACGGGAAATCAGGATTGCGACTGTCGACACCTGCGGTCCGCCCGAAATAGTCGATGGCAATCGACCGGTATCCGTGGGCGGCGAACTGGCAGGCCAGGTCTTCGTAGAACCCGAAGAGACCGCGCACGTCGGGCAGCACCAGCACCGCCTTGTGCGAACTGGAATCGTCCGGCGCGGCCGCCAACGCATTGAAACGGTTGCCGTCGGCCGCTTCGAGGATGAGTCGGCGGCTCGTGGCCACATGAGGTCCAGGCGGGAGGGCGGGTAGTCGGGCATCGTGGTCTACACACATGCCCCGATGATGCCATGCCTCGTCGCGTGCGGCTCGAGGGCCGCCGGGATGGTCGTCGCACGGCGTGAGGTCCGACCCTCGATTCGCACGGCAGACTTCTCCCGATGAGCCGGGGACGCGAACGCTTGTATGAGTCTGGCTATGACCCCGAGTCGGACCTGCGTCTGGTCAGATTCATCGGCCACTTCGAGCTCGAATGGCTGGTTGCAGCCGCCCCGCATGATCGCACGCTCAAGCATCTGCCTGACTTTCAAGCTGAGATGGGGGCAGGGCGGGTGTTCTGGTTCACCGAAGTCGAAGACGTCTGTTCGTGGCTGGGTGTCACCCCGGCCGACTTCGGACGGGTCGAATCGCTCCTGCAGCCCGTCGAACCTGACGTCTGACGAATCGTGCCATTTGGCCCCTGCCTCGCCTCCGGCACCTGTGATGAGATGAAAGTGAAAGGAGGCCCGTGATGGGGACGTCGTTCCTCGTGGGTTTGGCGGTCACGTGGATTCTCACCGGTGTTGTGCTCTCGGTCGTCATGCGACGCCGGGGACACGACCTGTACACGTGGTTGGCCCTCGGCTCGATCCTTGGGCCATTGGCCGTACCGCTGGCGCTGGAACGGTTACGGACACACCCGGTGGCGGTTGTCGTCGAGCCGGAGACGGGAGATCGCGACGTCCTGGTTGGTGTCGACGGATCCCGCGAGTCCGTCATTGCTCTGCACGACGCGCTCGCTCTCCTCGGGCCGCACGTCACGAGCCTGACGATCGCCACCGTGCTCGATCACGACAGCCGTGACACGCCGGCCGGCGATGAGGACCGAGAGGCTGCTCGCCACCTCCTCGATGCGGTGATCGCCGAGGTGGGGCGAGAGGGCGTGCGCAGCGAGATCCTCTACGGCCGGCCCGAAGAGGCGCTCACCGCCTATGCCCGAGCTGCGGGCGTCGACGTGATCGTCGTGGGTGCGCGGGGGAGAGGTGCGAGCCGGACCTTCTTCGGTAGCGTCGCCGGCCGGATCGTGGGAGCCTCCGACGTTCCTGTCCTGGTGGGCCGCCGGGTGCGCGGCTGAGGCGTCAATTCCGCTTCTCTACTGCCAAGCGCGTCGTTCTTGACGCGCTGCCCCGCTAAAAAGCGGGGAGGCGGAGGGTGAAGGTGGGCCAGGCGGAGTCAGGGTGGGTGTAGGTGACGTCGCCGTTCATCAGGCGGGCGAGACGGCGAGACACCGCCAGCCCCAAACCCACCGAGCCTGCGAGCCCGGCCCGGTCGTGCGCCCGCCGGTACGGAGCGAAGATCTCGTCGCGGAACTGCTCGGAGATGCCTCCGCCGTTGTCAGCGACTTCGATCACGACATCTGGGCCGAGCGTGCGGGCGGTGACGCGGATCGAGTCCCCGCCGTAGCGCACCGCATTCACCAACAGATTGCGGAG
The DNA here is from genome assembly GCA_035544575.1 of Acidimicrobiia bacterium. Classification (GTDB taxonomy): domain Bacteria; phylum Actinomycetota; class Acidimicrobiia; order Spongiisociales; family ZC4RG35; genus DATHWB01. The sequence continues at coordinate 13,236 of DATKEC010000120.1, read as the reverse complement.
GATCTGGCGGAGTCGCAGAGGGTCTGCGAGCGCGTCGCCGACGCAGTCAACGTCGACCACGACCGTCTTCTCGCCCCACCGGACCCGATCGGCCGTCACACCGACGAGGTGGCGGACGTCCACGCACTGGGAAGTGATCGTCAGCTGGTCGATGTCGGAGCGCGCTGCGACGAGGAGATCCTCGACGATGTCGCTGACGTCTGCGGATTCCGAGGCGATGGCGGCGATCATCTCCGACCTCTCCTCCTCGGTGAGATCGGCGTGAGGGTCGTGGAGGATCTCGGCGAAGCCGCGCACCGCCGTCAGCGGCGTCCGCAGTTCGTGGCTGACCGACGCGATGAACTCGTCCTTGGAACGGATCACGTCTGCCTGCTGGGCTTCGAGCTGTTTCTGTGCGCTGATGTCGCGCGCCACCGTCGACAGAAACGTCACCTCGCCGACCTCGTCGTAGTGGGCAAGGACGACCTGGGAGACGGGAATCTCGGTCCCGTTCCGCGTGAGCAGCGTTGTCTCGCCCCGCCACGTCCCCTCCGTCATCACCCGCGGAAAGACCGTTCGCATGAGGTGATGGGCCACCGACGGTGTGTGGAGCGACGCCACCTTCAGGGTGGTGACGTCTTCGACGGGGTCGAGTCCGAGCATCTGGCGGCCCGCCGGGTTGATGTAACGGACCTGTCCATCTGGATCCGAGAAGCCTGCGAAGTCCGTCGAGTGCTCGAGGATCCCGGCCAGCCGGTCCCGCTCGGCCTCGGCGAGACGCACGGCGATCGCCTGGCCCAGCTGGCCGACGATGGCTCCGATGGTGGTCTGGGCCGCGTAGGGGTCGACGCCCGGCACACCCAGGAACAACAGGACGCCCACGACTTCGTCCCCGGCCAGCACCGGGACACCAAGTGCCACGTCGAGTCCGATGGCGGCGGCGTCATCGCGCGCCAGGAACAGGTTGTTCTCAGCGAGTGAGGGCACTTCGATGGGCTTCTTCGATTCGGCGACCGCGCCGACCAGGCCCTCTCCCGGTGCCAGGGTGGTCGTCGTCTCGGACCACACGTCGACAGCCGGATAGGCCGCCCAGGTGTGGACCCGCCGCATACCGGTCGGCGACGGCACCCACAGCACCCCGATCGACCAGCCACCCGCGCTGCACAGACCTGCCAGGACAGACCGCATCGCCTCTTCGGCGTTGATGGCGCCCGCCACTGCCAAGGACAACTCGAGGAGCAGGTCGCGTTCGGCTTCTGCGACCTTGCGGGGCGTGATGTCTTGGGCCTGACCGATGGCGTACTGCGGTTCGCCGTCGGCACCGCGGATCATCGAGAGGCTGAAATGCGCCCACAAGATGCGCCCGTCGGCGTGGATGTAACGGCGCTCCTGTTCGAAGCGGTCGACATCGCCCCTCGCCACCCTCCGTGCATCCTCCATCCCGGCGCCGAAGTCGTCGGGATGGACAACGTCCGTCAGCTGCATGGTGAGCAGTTCGGCTTCGGTGTAGCCGAGAAAGTCGCAGAAGGCCGGATTGACCGCCAGGAAGTCGTGGGGACCGATTCCCGTCAGCTCCATTCCCACAGGGGCGCTTCTGAAGACTCGTTCGAGCCGGTTCCGGGTTGCCTCCAGCTCCAGGCGGGTCAGCTCTCGTTCCTGAGTCTGGCGGGAGGTGGAGCGAATCATCCAGATGATCAGGGGGCCGAAAATGGCCAGGAAGGCGCCGACCATCAGCAACGTACGAGGTGTCGTCCAGGTCACGCTGGGCGCCAACTCGAACATCGCCAGGGTGGCGACGCTCAGGGCGAACAGCGCGGCGGAGGCGAGACGGATGGCGGTGCGACCGGACGTGAGGAGCATCGGCGCCGCCACCAGATACACGATTGGTGTGATGAGGGCCAGCGGGGGAGGTCGGACGATTCCGATCGCGAGGGAAACCACGAGGATGTCGGTGAGAAGCGTGGGCCAGAGGGGATGGTCGCGCTGCAGGTGGAACGCGGCGTGGATCACCACGTACCCGGCGACGGCGACGATGAGCCAACCCTCGTTCCAGTCCCAGGCGACCGAGAGCGCCACGAATGCCACGGTGGCGATCGAGGCGGCGAGGAGCCGGACGCGGTGCAGTGACGACGTGTCGAGGCTCAACGGGGTGGCCGAGGCACCGAAGATCTGAGTTGACGGCGCCGCGCGCTGATCTGACATGTACGGGCTATATCGACGTGGCTCGCACCCCTCCTTGAGCCGTTCGACCCCGACATGTAGACGCTCGGTTTCGCATATCGTTGCCAGCATGCTCGCCCGCAAGACCTGGTACCTCCTCGCTGCCGTCTCGCTGGCCCTCGGCGTGTGGCTGGCGTTCCAGCCTCAGGCGATCCTCTTCTCCGAGACCGAGCGCGACGGCGTCGTCTACCGCTCCGAGATCGAGTGCGGCTACGGCGTGGCGATGGTCTTTGCCGGGGAGTTCGATCCGGATGTGCCGGGTCCGAGCACCCAGGCCGCCTGCCTCCGTTACGGCCGGACACGCGTCGCCGAAATCCTCGGGCTCGCCGCCTTCGCCGGAGCCCTGTCCTACGTCGGGACGCGCTACGGCAAGGAGCCACCGCGCCCGCTTCGAACCGAACTCCCCGACCTTCCCCGAGGGGCACCGAGCGTCGAGGGCCGCCGCCGAAACCGTCGGGACTGAGCACAGCCGGAGTCTGGCCGTCAGATCCGCAGCACCCGCCGCCCCGAGCTCGGTTGGACGCGGCGGCCCGAGCCCTCTCCGAAAGTGTCACGCCAGACCATCGTCGGCAGCAGGGCGATACCCGCCAGCAGGATCAGCACCGCACACCACCTCGCCATGGTCACGAACTCGCCGGTGGCGTCGGCCACGATGGTGCCCAGGAGCGCCCCCAGCGGGAGCGTCGTCCAGCCGATCGCCCGGGATGCGGCGATCACCCGGCCACGCAGGATCGCTGGTGTGTACGCCTGGCGAATCGTGGCGATCGGCACGTTGATCAGCATCAGCATCATGAAGGCGATGAACAGGTACAGCAGGCCGACGAACGAGAACGGCGTGTTCACGAACACCATGAAGGCGATCGGGAAACCGATCATCCCCACCACCGCGGTCCGCCCCAATCCGATCAGATGGGTCACCCGTGGCGCCGCGATCGATCCGACGATCGCTCCCAGCCCGAAGATCGAATAGAGCACACCCAGCTGCCAGTCCTCACTCGCACCCACCAACTCCTCCCGTGCGGCAATGAGGACGAACGTCGCTTCGATGAATCCGACGACGAGATTGATCGTCGCAACGGCAATCGTCGTCGCTCGCAGCCGCACCTCGTTCCACACGTAGCGCAGACCGGTCACGAGATCGGAACGGAACGTGTTCGTCGACGGGAGCCGTTCGGTGTCGATGCGTCCGATCATGACCAGGCTGATCGCAGAGACGACAAATGTGAGGGAGTCGATGATGAACACCAGGGTGAAACTCGATGTGGCAGCCACGAGCAGACCGGCGAGTGCGGGACCGGCGATGTTGCCGAGGTTGATCGTGGCCGAGATCCGGCCGTTGGCTCTCGCCAGGAATTTGCGGTCGACAACATCGGGGATGATCGTCATCAGCGCGGTTTCGAACAGGTTCGTCAGCCCACCCACCATGAAGGCCACCGCGAAGACCACCAGTACCTGTGCGCTCCGCTCGCTGACGACGTCGCCGCTCGCCACCACCGCCAGACCCAGGAACAGCAACGCGCGGATGACGTCGGAGGCGATCATGAGCCACCGAACTCGGAGACGGTCGATGAACACGCCGCCGACCAGGCCGATGATCAGGACGGGGGCGTTTTCGAGGGCATAGGCGATGCCGAGTTGCAGGCTGGTTCCCTGCAGGGAGGCGAGGAAGAGCGGAATCGAGATGTAGGCCATCCGGTCCCCGAGTTGGGACACCATCTGGCCGATCCACAGGATCGTGAACCGCCGGCCCATCACCGATGTATCGGCGACATGGCGGCCCCCCCAGCCGATACGAAGGTCGTCCAAGCTCACGGCCGGTGAGGATAGGACCCGACAGTCACGGTGGGAGCCATTGCAGTTGCCGACATCGGAACTAGTCACGGGTCATACGGCATCGAGCGGCTAGCCTCAGCGGCCATGGCCGACCCCAAAGAACTGCCGCAACTCGTCACCGAACTCCTCGACATGTCGAAGGAATACCTCCGACAGGAGACCATCGAACCCGCCAAGGCTCTCGGCCGATTCTCCGGGATCAGCCTGGCTGCCGGGGTGGTCTTCGCGGTTGCCGCCCTCTTCGCCGGGCTCGCCGCCTACGCCCTGTACCGCCAGGTGTTGCCGGAAGGCGAATGGTGGGTCGTCCTGGCCCGCGGCCTGACGCTTGTCACCACCGGCGCCATCGCCGGACTCATCGGATGGAGGATCACCAAGACATGAGCATCACCCCTGCCGACATCGAGGCGAAAGCCACCGAGATCACACGCCTGATGGACGAATCGAAGGAATCGGTCCAGAACACCGCCACCATGGCCGGAGTCGCTGTGCTGATCGTGGTCGGTCTCGCCTTCTTCCTGGGGCGCCGGCGGGGCGCCGACAAGGGAAAGACGGTGGTCGAGGTCTACAAGGTCAAGTAGACCCGTCGATCCGGCGCACCTCGACCGCTTGGTTCGAGGCGTTGCGGATCACGAGCGAGCTGCCCTCACGCACCACGGAGCGGTGTACGAGCACCCGCTTCGGACGGGCCGAACGGCGCCACAACCCGAAGGCAGCGATGGCCGCCCCGGTGAGCAGCGCCCGCTGGTCGCCGGTGCGCAAACCCTGGAACAGCCGGGCGGCACCCATCGACACGAGCGAGCCAGGATCGGGGATCAAACCCATGTGTCTGCATGCGTCGGCACGGCACTACCGTACCGGAGTCCCGACATCTCGAGGTCATGCGCAAGAACAAGTTCGTCACCGTCACCATCTGGGTCGTCGTGATCGGGATGGTTCTCAGCGTCAGTCTCGCCGTCATCGGCTTGTTCTGATGAAGGTGATCCTTCGCCAGCCTCGCCGTGAAGTGGAGGTCGAGGGTGTCTCGAAGGTCGCCGACCTGCTGAAGAAGCTCGACGTGGTCGCCGAATCCGTCCTCGTCATACGGGGCGACGAACTCCTCACGCCCGACCTGCCGTTGTCAGAGGACGACGTCGTCGAACTCCGCCCCGTCATCTCCGGGGGCTGACATGAAATGCCGGGTCTGTCGTGACCGCGCCGTCATCCAGATGCGCCGTCACAACGCCAACTTCTGCAAACCGCACTTCGTCGAACACGTCCACCGGCAGGTCGAACGGACGATTCACGACCACCGGATGTTCGAACCGGGCGAACGGCTCCTCCTCGGGGTTTCCGGCGGCAAGGACAGCCTCGCGCTGTGGGATGTCCTCACCAACCTCGGACACCGCGTCGACGGTGTGTACCTCCACCTGGGCATCGGGCAGTACTCCTCGGACAGTCTGTCGTTCTCCGAGGCCTTCGCATCTGCCCGTGGACTCGACCTCCGTATCGTCGACCTACCCACGGAGTACGGCTTCGGCGTGCCCGATGCCGCGGAGGCCACCAGCCGCGTCCCGTGCTCGGCGTGTGGTCTGTCCAAGCGTTACATCCTCAACCAGGTCGCCGACGACGGCGGCTACGACGTCCTCGTGATGGGACACAACCTCGACGACGAAGCCGCCACTCTGTTCGGCAACGTCAGCCGGTGGGATCTCGACTACCTCGCCCGTCAGGCGCCGGTGCTGCCTGCAAGCGGAGACGGGCTCGCCCGCAAGGTCAAGCCGCTCATCCGTCTCGCCGAACGGGAGACGGCCGCCTACTGCATCGTCCAAGGGATCGACTACGAGGTCGAGGAATGTCCGATGGCCGTCGGCAACACCGTCAACCGTTACAAGGAATGGCTGAACCGACTGGAGGAGGAGTCTCCCGGGACGAAGGCCAACTTCTTGTTCGGCTTCTGGGAGCGGGCGGCTCCCGTGTTCCAGGCGGCACCGCCGCCGGAGCTGGCGGCATGCAGCGAGTGCGGCCAGCCGACCACGGGGACGATTTGTGCATTCTGTCGCCTGCGCACCCAGACCCTCGTGCACATCGGAAGGAAGCAACACAATGGCTGAGCCGTTTCGAGAAGGCGACATGGCGCTCGTGATCGACGACAAAGAGCGTCACTACCTGGTGCGCCTCGATGCCTCCGGCTCGTTCCAGTACCACCGGGGCGTGCTGGCCCACAGCGAGATCATCGGAGCATCCGAAGGCTCGAGGCTGCAGGCGAGCGGCGGGGGAGACCTGGTGGTGCTGCGGCCGCGCCTCGCCGACTACGTGCTGAAGATGCAGCGCGGCGCCCAGGTGGTCTACCCCAAGGACATCGGTCCGATCCTGGTGTGGGGCGACATCGGGCCGGGCATGCGCGTCCTCGAGGCTGGCACCGGTTCGGCGGCGTTGACCTCGGCGCTGGTGCGGGCGGTGGGTCCGGAGGGTTCGGTGGTGACGGTGGAACGACGCGACGACCACCAGAAGCAGGCCGTCAAGACGCTGACCCGGTGGTTCGGCGAGATCCCCGCCAACCTCGACATGCGGATCGGCGAGGTCGAGGACGTGGCAGCAGAGGTGATCGTCGACCGGATCGTGCTGGATCTCCCCGAGCCGTGGCACGCCGCAAAGGTGGCTTCGGAGACCCAGCCGGGAGGGGTGGGGCTGGTGGCGTACCTGCCGACCGTGCCTCAGATCCAGCAGCTGGTGGACGTGCTGAGGGACTCCGGGGCGTGGGCAGAGATCGACGTATTCGAAACCCTGCACCGCACCTGGAACGTCTCGGGCCGGTCGGTCCGCCCCGACCACCAGATGGTCGGCCACACCGGCTTCGTCGTCACCGCCCGCCGCACCTCCCCCCGTTCCGCGGGTTAGATCGGACGTATACGTCCGATCTAACCCTGGGTTTGAATGGACGTATACGTCCATTCCGGCCCGCGGAAGCGGCGCCGATGACCCGACTGTCAGGACCCGAAAGCGTGAGTGAGCTCGCTGATCAGCGTGTCAGGATCCTCGATGCCGACCGAGATGCGGACCAAGCCCTCCGGAATGCCCAGCGCAACCCGTTCCGACTCCGACAGCGCTCGATGCGACGACGACGCCGGATGCGCGATGAGCGTGGCGACGTCACCCAGCGTGGGTGCGAACGCGACCGGTGACGCGGCCCGGATCACGGCATTGACACGCTGGCGACCGCCGCCCTCCAGGACCACGCCGACCATCGCCCCACCGGCGGCGAACAACGACGCCGCCCGCGCGTGTTCCGGATGATCCGCTCGTCCGGGATACAGAACCGCCTCCACCCCCGGGAGCTCGGCCAGCGAGTCGGCGAGACGAGCCGCCGTCGACACGGCCCGGTCGTACCGCAGTTCGAAGGTGTGCAGCCCGCGCTCGGCCAGCCAACAGTCGAACGGCGAAGGTGTGAACCCCCAGGTCACCGCCACCTCACCCAAAGCCGCATTCGCCTCGGCCGTGTTGGCGATGACGAACCCGAGCGTCACGTCGGAGTGGCCGGCAAGCATCTTCGTCACCGAATGAACGACGACGTCGGCTCCGTGCTCGAAGGGCCGGAAGCTCCGCGGCGTGGTGAACGTGTTGTCCACGACCAACAGCACGCCGCGTTCGCGCGCCAGTGCGGCGATCCCGGCGACATCGGCCACTCGCAACGTGGGATTCGAGACCGTCTCGACCACGATCATCTTCGTGTCGGACCGGATGGCGGCGGCGATCGAGCTGGCATCGGTCGGATCAGCCAGCGTCGAATCGACGCCCATCCTCGGCAGGTCCACGGACAGCAGCCGGGTCGACCTGCCGTACAACTGGTTGCTGCCAACCACGTGATCGCCCGCCGCCAAGAGCCCCAACAACACGGTGCCCAGGGCCGCCATCCCAGAACCGGTGACAACACCCCGACCCCAGGCCGGATCCGCCCCTTCCATCCAACCCAGCTTCTCGGCCAACACCGACGCGTTCGGATGACCCTCCCGGGCGTAGGTGAAACCCGCACCCCCGTAGACCGCGTCGAGCGCATCGGCGTCGTCGGTGGTGTACGCCACCGACGGCTGCAGCGGGGTAACCAGCGGAACCGACACCGAGGGAGGCGTGGTCGAGCGGCGCACAATCGAACGTGACTCATCGGACATGGGGGTCTCCGAACGGGGTACGAGTTCGGAGTTCACCGCCGTCCGGTCACGCCGTCAAACCGGCCGCGACGGTCTCCTGATCAGCGCCAGCCGACGCCTACACTCCGGCGCCGCAGTCTCGGTAGGAGAGCCACCACACGATGAGGGTCTGGATCGATCAGGATCTGTGCACCGGAGACGGTCTCTGTGAAGAGATCGCTCCAGACGTCTTCGTCCTGCTCGACGACGGGCTCGCCTACGTCCGGGAAGGTGACACGATCTACGCCGCCGCCAAGGGCAACCCCACAGGTGCCGCCGGACTCGCGGTTGTCCCCGCCGGCCAGGAGGACATCACGATCGAATCGGCCGAAGAATGTCCCGGGGAATGCATCTTCCTCGAACCGTGAGCCATCACAGTCCACGATCAGATGGGGGCGGCAGCGGTCCGCCCCCATCGGCGTTCGATGGGAACCAACGCCTCGGAACCGGGCGTTCAGGAGCCGAAGAAAACGACTCCGTGGCAAAACGAGACTCGTTCGTATACTGCGCGACAGGCACCCAAGCCAGGAGGAGCCGGACCGAATGACGGATCGCACGTATGGAGCAGACGACGACGCCACGCTGCGCCGTCAAATCGCGGGCCTCGAAGTCGAGGTCGACTCCTTGCGTCGCCGACTGAACGAGGCTCCCCGGCGGGCGGCCGATCTCGAACACCGCCTGGCCGAGACAACCGCCCAACTCGAACGTGCCCGCGTCCAGAACGAGCGTCTCAGCACGGTGCTCGAAGAAGCGCGCGAGCAGCTCACCGTGCTGCGAGCCGAAGTCGAGAAGCTGACCACGCCTCCCAACAACTTCGGAACCGTCGTCCAGGTCAACGAAGACGGCAGCGTCGACGTGATGACCGGCAACCGCAAGCTCCGGGTGGGCGCCCAGCCCAACATCGAGGTGAAGCAACTCACGAAGGGACAAGAAGTCCTCCTCAACGAGTCGATGGCGATCATCGACGTCCGCACCTACCCCAACCAGGGAGAAGTGGTGCGTGTCCGGGACAAGCTCGAAGACGGGCGGCTGTTGGTGCTGGCCCGGGCCGACGACGAACACGTCGTCACGGTCTCGGACAGCCTCGAAGACGTCCAGATCCGGGTGGGAGACCACCTCCGGATGGACATGAAGGCGGGCATGGTCTTCGAGCGCCTGGCACGCCCCGAAGTCGAAGAACTCGTCCTCGAAGAGATCCCCGACATCTCCTATGAGCAAGTGGGCGGACTCGTCGACCAGATCCAGCAGATCCGCGACGCCGTCGAACTGCCCTACATCCACAAGGAGCTGTTCAACGACTACGGCCTCGAAGCACCCAAGGGCATCCTGCTGTACGGCCCGCCCGGATGCGGCAAGACCCTCATCGCCAAAGCCGTCGCCAACAGCCTCGCCCAGGCGGTGGCCGACCGCACGGGCCGCCCCGATGCGCGCTCGTATTTCCTCAACATCAAAGGTCCCGAACTGCTCAACAAGTGGGTGGGGGAAACCGAGCGTCAGATCCGTCTCATCTTCCAACGGGCGAAGGAGAAGAGCGACGAAGGGGTGCCGGTCATCGTCTTCTTCGACGAGATGGACTCGTTGTTCCGCACCCGCGGCAGCGGGATCAGTTCCGATGTCGAATCCACGATCGTGCCCCAGCTTCTCTCCGAACTCGACGGCGTCGAGTCGCTGCGCAATGTGATCGTGATCGGTGCCTCCAACCGCGAGGACCTGATCGACCCGGCCATCCTCCGCCCCGGCCGGCTCGACGTGAAGATCAAGATCGGCCGGCCAGACACCGCCTCCGCCCGCCAGATCTTTTCGATCTACCTCCGTCACGACGTGCCGCTCGCCGCCGAAGAACTGGAAGCCCACAACGGTGACCGATCCGCCCTCGTCGACGCGGTGATCGAGCGCACCGTCGACACGATGTACTCAGAGGACGACTCGAATCGCTTCCTCGAAGTGACTTACGCCGGGGGCGATCGCGAAGTCCTCTACTTCAAGGACTTCTCGTCGGGGGCGATGATCGAAAACATCGTCCGCCGAGCCAAGAAGGAGGCGATCAAGCGGGAGATCGCCGAAGGAACCCGCGGCGTGCGCACCCAGGACCTGCTCGACGCCATCCTCCAAGAGTTCAAGGAACACGAGGACCTGCCCAACACCACCAACCCCGATGACTGGGCCAAGATCTCGGGCAAGAAGGGGGAGCGAATCGTCTACGTGCGCACCCTCATCGACGGGACGGGAGGGGAGAGCCGGCAGGTGGAGGGAGTCTCGACCGGGCAGTACCTCTGATGGCGATTCGTAAGGTGCTCGGCACCGAGACCGAGTACGGGATCATCATCCGCAACCAGCGCGAGTTCAACCCGGCGCTGGCCTCGGCCCTCGTCATCAACTCATACGACGGCCGTCGGGTTCGTGTGCAGTGGTCCTACGAGGAAGAGAGCCCGGGGCGCGACGCTCGCGGGTTCGGCCACGAGGGGTATGGCGTCGCGGACCCGGACTCGGCGCTCGTGAACGCGGTGCTCTCGAACGGCGCCCGCCTCTACGTCGATCATGCCCATCCCGAATACTCCGGCCCGGAATGCTGGGACCCGCTCGAAGCGGCCCTGCACGACAAGGCCGGGGAGATGGTGATGGTGAGGGCGATGTTCAACGCCCAGCGAACGCTGCCCGACGGCCAGGTGCTGAAGCTCTACAAGAACAACAGCGACGGCAAGGGCAACTCCTACGGCGCCCACGAGAACTACCTGCTCGAACGGGCGACTCCGTTCGGGGTTGTCATCCGTCACCTCACACCGTTCCTGGTGACCCGCCAGATCTACACCGGCGCCGGGAAGGTCGGCTCAGAGAACGGCCGACCAGGCACGCCGTTTCAGATCACCCAGCGCGCAGACTTCTTCGAAGAGGCGGTGGGCCTGGAGACCACTCTCAAACGGCCGATCATCAACACCAGGGACGAACCGCATGGTGACCCCGGCAAGTACCGGCGTCTCCACGTGATCATCGGGGACGCCAACCTGTCCGAAGTCCAGACGTTCCTCAAGCTGGGGGTCACGGCACTGTTCCTGGCAGCTCTCGAAGACGACGCCCTTCCCGAGATCATGGAGCTGGCCGACCCAGTCGAATCGTGCTGGAAGGTGAGCCACGACCTCGACTTGGCCCTCCCGCTAGAACTGGAAGACGGTTCGACTGCCACCGCCCTACAGGTGCAGTTCCAGTATCTCGAATGGCTCAAGAAGTACGCCGAATCCGAGCTCGACGAGCCGGTGTGGGACAAGGTGCTCGAAGAGTGGGAGGCAGTGCTGGGTGATCTCGAGCGGGACCCTGCGTCGACCGCCGACCGGCTCGACTGGGTGGCCAAGCGGCGACTGATCGACGGGTATGTGCAACGTGACGGACTCGAAAACGACGATCCCAAACTGCGCGGACTCGACCTCCAGTATCACGACATCGACCCGACCACCGGGCTCTACCACCGGCTGGTCGACCGGAACAGGATGCGGCGCCTCTTCACCGACGACGAGGTGCGCGCGGCGGTGGCGTCGCCGCCGGAACGCACCCGGGCGTGGTTCCGGGGAACGTGTGTCGACCGGTTCTCGGAGTCGATGGTGGCGGCCAACTGGGATTCGCTCGTCTTCGACATCGACGAACCGCATCTCAAGCGGGTTCCTATGATGGAACCCCTACGAGGTTCGAAGGCCACCGTGGGCCCGCTGCTCGACTCGGTCGAGACCGCAGCCGAACTCCTCCAGGCTCTGGAAGGATGAATCATGACCGACCGTGAACAGTCCAAGAGGCGCACCGACGACGAAGTCGAAGAGGTCGACGAGACCCTCGAGGTGGCCGAGTCCGAAGTCGCCGACATCGACGAGCTGTTGGACGAGATCGACTCCGTCCTCGAAGAAAACGCCGAGGAGTTCGTCAAGAACTACGTCCAAAAAGGCGGCCAGTAGCCGTTTCTTAGCGAATGAGCGTCACAAAAACGTGACGTTTCGCGTGGCAAAACGCGCTGGCGTGCCGATATGAGTCAAGTGCCGGTGATCGGCGAGGGCGATGAGCCTTCCGGATTCGAGGCGGCGCCACCCACGAGACCGTCTGACCGATTGCTCGGATTCGTCGGCGCGGTCGCGGCACTCGGGCTGATATGGATCCTTTTCGCCGGACCGCAGACCCAACCTGAGCCAGACGCGGAAAGCGGTGCGGTTTCGCTGCTGTTGCCATCTGATCCCACACCGACCCTGCCGACTGCCACCCCACCCACCTCGTTCACCCCCGCCATCCCTCCGACCGTCGACACGGACATCGATCTGCCGCCCGGCTGGGAGGACCTCGGTGAACTGGGCGTACCGCGCTTCTACGCGACGGCGATGGACACCGGGGAGGCGCTCGTGATCATCGGTGGAGGCACCGACCCGTTCACGAACCCGAATGAGCCGACCTTCGAAGCGCTCTGGAACGGGATCGTCGTCGATCACGCGTCCGGTCGGGTGAGAAATCTGCGGGTGGCACCCCCGCTGTGCGCCAACGGGCATCCGACTGCGGTCTGGACCGGAACCGAGGTGGTGGTGTGGGGCGTCGTGCGTCTGATACCGGAGGGGTGTCATCCGGCTGCGTCGTACAACCCTTCCACCAACATCTGGCGACGGCTCGGCTCACCGCTGTTCCGGGAGGCGGTCGACCAGTCGATCTGGCTCGACGGCGAGCTCGTCGACGTTCGCGCCGGGATTGCCTTCTCGTTGGATGGCGGCACGGCGAGACCGGTCCCGTCGGTCAGGGACTCCGCGCTGTTCACCGGCGCCGACGTGTCGTCGAGCCCGCGCCTGCATTGGACCGGCTCGGAGTTCCTGGTGCTCGGTTCCCGAGGCGTCATCCGAGTCGACCCGGTCAGTGGCTCGTCGAGCGAAGGGCCGTCCCCTCCCATTCCCGAGATCGCCCGAACCTCGGCGTGGAACGGGCGGGAGTTGCTCGCGGTCAACTATGAGATGGCGGCGGCCACGTTCGATCCGACGTCGGGGCGCTGGACCGAAGTGGCGCCGATGCCTCTGCGGCTGCTCGA
>DATKEC010000119.1:0-19453 GCA_035544575.1 Acidimicrobiia bacterium | reverse complement strand
TCCCTCCTGTGTCGAGGCGCTACCGCTGCCCCGGTTCTCCCCCGACGGAGCCTGGCTGGCAGTGGCGGGTCTCCCGGGCCCCGACTGTCAGGAGGGCCAGTGGGCAGTCGAGTTGCTCGACGCCGAGACATTCGAATCGGTACACCGCTTGGAGACGACCGCCGACGGGATGTTGTCGTGGACCGCCGACGGATCGCGGTTCTCGGTTGCCAGCGTCAATGCTTTTCGAGCGGGCACCACTGTCTTCGACGTTGCCACTCGGGACGTGGTGCAATACGCGGCTGATGGAGGGATCCTCAGCCCGGACGGACAACGCCTGGTAGTCGATGGTATCGGTGGCCTGGATGTGATCGACGTGGCGACCGGGACCCGAACCGACATCCTCACCGGTTTTGACCTGCTGGTGCTGGCCAAGGCCTTCACTGCCGACAGCTCCCGGCTCATTGTGGGGACAGCGGAGGGGGACATGCTCGTCTTTGACCTGGAGTCGGGCAAGTTGGTTCATCGGCTGGGCCCTGCCGGCTTTCCGGTCTCGTACGACTGCGCCACTCCGTGCGAAACCCTGCTGCAGTCGAACCTCGACGGCGAGGTGCTCACGTGGGATCTGTCGACAACGGCTGGAGGTGAGATCAACACGGTCGATACCGGCTATTTCATCAATGCCAGCTCCGTGGCCACTGCCGGAGACATCGGTGTCTTCTTGGGTTTCTCCTCGCTTCGCATCCACCCCGTTGTGGTGCCTTTCGACCGCGCTTCCGGCCAGATCAGCCCGGAGCGCCGTCCCACCGAGACGAACAAGCCCACACCTCTTCCTGATGGACGCATCGTGCTCCTCGAGGCATCCGAAGACACGCCCGAGTTCGGCCCGGTGGTGGCCTGGGATCCCACCACCGGCAACGTTGATGAGATGGCCGGTTGCTGGACGACCCTCGAGGCGGTCGAATTGAGTGGCTTCGGCTCTTCGCCGACCCCGTGTGCCGATCGGGAGGGCGACTACTTCTTGCTGGATCAAGCATTCCTCAGCCCGGACCAGTCGAGCCTGCTGATCGCCGAACCGGGCGGGAACGTGAAGATCTTCGATGCCCGTACGCTGGTGGAACAGACCGTGCCGGCCTTGCCGGCGGGGCATAGGACCGTCCTGGCCTACGGCGGGACCTGGCTCCTCAGCAGCGACGGACAAGCCGCAAGGGTCGTCGACGTCTCCGACGGTCGGGTGGTGGCAACCCTGCAGTTCAGTCTCCGCTCTGAGTTCTGGTCCGACGTGTCCGCCTACGGAGATTTGGTGGCCCTCTTCAGCTGGGACTCCGGAGAGTTGACCGTCTACTACACTGGTACCTGGCAGCCGATCACCTCCTTCGTTCCCGGCGCAAATCGGGGGATATCGCTTTCTCCCGACGGCTCCAAACTCCTGATCGCCCAGAACGACGGCTACGTGCGCATCTGGGAAACCGGCGCCGGCACTGAACTCTTTCGGATTCCGTTACTCGGGGCCTCCGACGGCTACTGGCTCGACGAAGCCCACATCGTCGTCGGCACCGCCACCGGCCTGTGGACGACGATCACCCTCGACCTCGACGAACTGAAGGACCTCGCGGCCTCGAGGTTGACCCGCGGCTTCGCCCCCGAAGAATGCGAGACATACCGAATCGACCCCTGCCCCGATCTGGCAACGATCACGAGCAGGTAGGGCGAGCAGGGACCCAGTCGCATCGCCGCTCGCGGGTAGCCGGCCGGTCTCAGTCACTGAGCGTCCCGAGGATGGCCTCCATGAGCAGGATCAGGGGGAGCTCATCGGCAGGTGTCCGTTCGAACTGCGGCAGGAGGTGGAGGGTTGAAGTCCCTGGCTTCGGTCGTATCGGTGCAGTGGACCCAAGCTCACATCTCGGTGGGTGCGAAGGCCTTGAAGGCGTCGAGGACGTGGCTGTTGGTGGCGTCACGTGCCTCCGAGCAGTCTCCCATCGCGAGTGCGTCGATGATGAGCTGGTGTTGCGCCAGCCACTCGTCCTTGGGGATGTCGGGGAGGGGTCCGATGTGGATCGTGCGCCAGAGCAGCTTCAGTTGTGAGGACAACACCTGGGACCCGGTGATCTCACAGATCCGAAGGTGGAACTCCCTGTCCAGGGCCGTGAGCTCGGCGTTGTCCGACGCCGCTGCCAGCCGCCGGTTGATCACGACGAGGGCTTCGATGTCCTCGGCGGTGACCCGTTTTGCCGCCAACTCGGCCCCGAGGCCCTCCAGTGTGCCGAGGATCACGGCGCTCTGGTAGAACTCCCGGCTGTCCGGCCGAACCACGACGGCAGGGCGGTGCGGCTCGATCAGTACGAACCCCTCGGCTTCCAGGCGGCGCAACGCTTCCCGCACCGGCGTCGGGCTCACGCCGAGGCGATCGGCAATCTCGCGCTGGTGGAGCGCTTCCCCAGCCTCCAGCTCGCCGTTGTGAATCATTGCCTTGATCGCCTCGGCGACGAGGTCGGTCTTGCTGCGATAACTGACTTTGACTGCCAATTGAGGTCCCCACCGTTCGATCCGCTCCAAGGCCCGCGACCCCGGCGATCGCTCCTATCGTGACCCGAGGCCCGACATGGTAGGTCGGTACCAACCGGATCCGAACGAGCCCGCCGTCCGGGGTCCGGATGGGCTCAGCCGGGTTCGTTGCCAGGCTTCCACGAGATCGCGCAGCCCATGCTCGGGAGCTGCGTGTCGGACACCGGGCGGCCCTCCAGCACCGCCGTGATCGCGCTGCGCAGTTCCTCACCCGTGATCGGCTCGTCGTTGCGGGGCCGGCTGGCGTCCATTCGGCCGCGATACACCAGTTGCTGGTCTGCGTCGAAAAGGAAGAAGTCGGGTGTGCAGGCCGCCCGATAGGCATGGGCGACGTCCTGGGACTCGTCGATCAGGTACGGGAAGGCGAAGCCGACCCGCTCGATCTGTGCCCGCAAGCCGTCCGGCGTGTCCTCGGGCTCCTGGTCGACGTCGTTGCTGCAAATGCCGACGGCCGCCAGTCCCCGCTCCTGGTACTCGGCGATCAATCGGCTCAACTCGCCTTCGACGTGCCGCACGTACGGACAGTGGTTGCAGATGAACATCACCAGCAGCGCGGGTGCACCGGCGAAGTCGTCGATGCTCACGGTCCCGCCCGTCACCGCGGGTAGCTCGAAACGAGGGGCGCGAGTGCCCAAATCCAACATCGCTGATTCAACTGCCACGTGTCCTCCTCTGATCGTCCAATGGAGCCGAAATCGACCAACGAGATCCGTTCGAGATCGGTTGCAGGCCTCCGAAATGTAGTATATCTTGGTGGAACCGCTGTTTCAACCAGTGGCAAACCGAGGAGGAGGGCGACTTGAGGCGACACCAAACCAGATCCCGAGCGACCGGTGCGCTGGTGGCAGTGCTCCTGATCGCGTCCGCATGCGGCAACGGCACGGGCGCTGACACGACGGAGCCGGCCGGGGACACCACCACACCTGCTCCCGAGCCGGCAGTGATCCGGGTCATCCACGGGAGCACGCTCGACTTCATCCACCTCGTCGCACTGGCGGCGTTCGACATCCTGGAGGAGGAGGACGGCATCATCGTCGAGAACGTCTTCGCACAGGAGGCCGAGACCGCGGTGCAGGCGGTGGTCCAGGGTGAAGCGGACGTGGCCGTGAACCTCGGGGTCAACGTGGGCGTGCCGGCGGTCGACGCCGGTGCCGACATCGTCGATGTCGTGGCGACGCAGCGCCCGACGTGGGCGTTGGCGGCCCGACCCGAGTTCGAGACAATGGAGAGCTTGCAGGACGCTCGCATCGGAGTCCACGGAGAGGCGTCATTCACCCGGGCGGTGTCGATCTTCTTCGCCGAGGAATACGGCTACACCTACGAGGAGCTGATCATCCCCGGCAGCGACGTCCGTGCCGAAGCACTCGCCCGCGGCGAGTTGGACGCATCGGTCCTCGACCTCCCCGACATCGTGTTGCTGGAGGCGACATTCCCCGACTCGTTCCACATCCTCCAGACCATCGGAGAGCTCTTCCCCGAACTCATCGAGGCGGACGTCTGGTTCAGCACCGAGTGGGCGGAGGCCAATCCGGAGCTGGCCACCGCCTTCGTGCGGGCCATCGTCCAGGCGTCGCGGAAGATGACCGCCGACACCGACTATGCGCTCGGTTTGGCGTTGGAGCACCTGCCCGAGATGGGTGAGGACGTGCTGCGTCGGCTGGTCGAGGAGTACTCGCAGCGCGGGATCTGGCCGGACAACGGGCTGATGACGGAGGAACGGGCACTGACGACCCTGCAGTTCTTCCAGGAAGTCGGCGAGATCGACATCGAGACGCCCATCACCTCGGACACGGTGAATCGATACTTCGACCTCTCCTATCTGGAGGCGGCACTACAGCAGCTCGACGGCTGAGGAATGACAGCAGTCGAACGGCAGGACGAGGTCGACGCCGAGCCGAGACGGGGTATGCGGTCCCTACTAGAGCCTTCGCGCCTTGTGGGGGCCGCAGCCATCGTCGCTGGCCTCGTTGGATGGGAGATCTACGGTCGATCCCTCGACAACAACATCTTTTTTCCGACGTTCCTGTCGATGGTGGAGGCGCTGGTCGGCCTCTTGGGCGAGGCCGACTTCTGGAACTCCTACCGGCTGACTCTCACGCCCTTCTTCTGGGGTTGGATCAGCTCGATGGCTCTCGGGGTGCTGATCGGTTTGATCGCCGGGCTCAACCCGACCATCTGGAAGCTGGTGTCACCCTATGTCGCCTTCTTCCACGCCCTCCCGGTGTCGGTGCTGGTGCCGGTGGTGGTCGTCGGGCTCGGCATCGGCCTGGCGGCCAAGTCGACCGTCGTGTTCCTGTTCGGATTCTTCGAGGTGATGCTGAGCACCGTGGCGGGTGTGGCCTACATCAGCGAGGACATCCGCGAGATGACACGGTCGTTCGGCATGTCCCGCCTACGAGCGTTCCGGCGCGTCGCCCTGCCAGGGGCGATGCCGGCGATCATGGCCGGGTTGCGTATCGGGACCGGCCGGGCCGTGGTGGGGATGGTCGTGATGGAGCTGCTGTTGGTGTCGGTCGGCGTCGGGCGGCTGGTCGTCCGCTACCGAGCGCGGTTCGAGAGCCCCGAGTTGTATGCGGTCGTCTTCACCCTCGCGGTCTTCGGTCTGGTTGCCTTGGCGGTGATGCGCTCGCTGGAGCGGTATGTGTTGCGGTGGCGCGGAGATGTCTAGGAGCCTGACATGATCGAGCTGACAAGTGTCGCCAAGACCTTCACGCGGAACGGGAAGTCTTTCGAGGCGCTGCGAGACGTGTCATTCGAGGTAGAGACGGGGAGCTTCATTTCGCTGATCGGTCCAAGCGGATGTGGCAAGACGACCCTGCTCAAGATGATGGCCGGCCTGATGCGCCCCACCCGCGGCAGCATCCGCATCGACGGCTCCGAGGTGACCGGGGCGGGGCCAGATCGCGCCCTCGTCTTCCAGAACTTCGTGCTGCTCCCCTGGGCAGACGTGCTCACCAACGCCGCGTTCGGGCTGGAGGCGCGCGGTGTGTCCAAGGCGGAGCGGGAGAACGCGGCGCGCGGCCAGTTGGAGCGGGTCGGGCTGGCCGGCTTCGAACGGCACTATCCCCACGAGCTCTCCGGCGGAATGCAGCAGCGGGTCGGCATCGCCCGCGCCCTCGCCGTCGATCCCGACACCCTGTTGATGGACGAGCCGTTCGGCTCGCTCGACACGATCACCCGTCACGTGATGCAGCGCGACCTGCTCAAGCTGTGGCAGGAGACGGCGACGAAGACAACCGTCTTCGTCACCCACAGCATGGAGGAGGCGGCGCTCCTCTCCGATCGCGTGGTCATCATGGACACCCGCCCGGGCCGAGTGTCGCGGGTGGTGGAGGTGCCGTTCCCGCGGCCCAGGGTCGGAGGGTTGTCGGTGTCGGCTGAGTTCCTGGCGTTCACCGCCGAGCTCTCCCGCGATCTTGAGCAGATGCAGCGCATCGACATGGCGCGCGGAGCCGGCGGGGGTGGAGATGACTGACGAGCCGACGGTGGTCCTGCCCGAGCACGCGCCGGAGGGCGACGAGGAGGTCGTCCACCGACTCTCCGGGCTCGTCGCCTGGCTGAGGAAGTACCAGGTCCAAGCGATCGGTCTGGTGCTCGGAGCCGTCGTGTGGGAGATCGCCGGCCGGGCGGGGGTGTCCCCGGCATTCCCGGCGATCAGCGCGGTGTTCCGGGAGGGGGTCGAGTTGTGGGCGAGTCAGCGCTTCATCGACGTGCTCAAGAACACGGCCACTTCGATCGGTATCGCGTTTCCGCCCTCGCTGGTCGTCGGCGTCCTGCTCGGGCTGCTGATGGGCCTGTTCCGGCCGTTCGAGTGGGTGTGCCGCCCGTACATCAACCTGGCGCTGTCGCTTCCGTTGGTGGCGATCATCCCGATCGTGCTGCTGATCTTCGGGCTGTCCCAGACAACCATCGTCGTGGTGATAATCCTCTACGTGCTGCCGGTGGTGATGGTCAACACCTTCGCCGGCGTCCGCAGCGCCGACGCCGACCTGATGCAGATGGCCGAGTCGTTCAATGCCGGCCGGGCACTCACCCTCAAGCGCATCATCTTGCCCGCCGCCCGTCCACTCACGTTGGCCGGCATACGGATCGGGGTGGGGCGGGCGATCTCGGGTGGGATCGTGGCCGAGCAGGTGGTCGGCGTGTTGGGTATCGGAGGCCTGGTGCAGAGGCTGGGGGGCGCGTTCGCGGTCGAATCCCTCTACGCCGTGATCATCTTCATCGGGGCGGTGGGGGTCGCCAGCCTGGCATTGGTGAACCGGATCGAACAGCGATATCAACGCGAAGGAGCGTGACCAGCACATGGGCCAACCGGACGACCTGAAGATCGACGCCTTCTGCCACATCCTTCCACGCCCGTTCTACGACCGGGTGATGAAGCTGCCCGACACCGACGCGTCGGCAGGTCTGCGCCGCCGTATCAGCAACATCCCGGCGCTCTACTCGTTGGACGTCAGGTTCGCCCAACTCGAGGAGTTCGGGAGCGGCTACCGCCAGATCCTGTCCATGGCCGCCCCCCCTGTCGAGGACCTCGGTCCTCCACAGGTGTCGGTGGAGCTGGCTCGCATCGCCAACGAGAGCCAGGCCGAGCTGGTGCGAGACCACCCGGAGCGGTTCGCCGGGTTTGTGGCATGTGTGCCGGTGAACGACGTCGATGCGTCGCTGGTGGAGATCGATCGGGCGGTCGGCGAACTCGGTGCGCTCGGCATCCAGATCTACACCCACGTCAACGGCGAGCCCTACGACCGGGAGCGATTCCTGCCCCTCTTCGAGAAGATGGCCGAGCTGGACAGGATGATCTGGGTCCATCCCAGCCGCAGCGCCGAATGGCCCGACTACCCGACCGAGGATCGCTCCAAGTACGAGATCTGGTGGGCGCTGGGGTGGCCGTACGACACCGCTGCGCTGATGGCGCGTCTCGTCTTCTCCGGTGTGTTGGAACGGCATCCCGACTTGAGGATCCTCGTCCACCACGGTGGGAGCATGATCCCGCACTTCTCCGGCAGGATCGGCCCGGGGTGGGACCAGCTGGGTGCGCGGACCCCCCCGGAGCACCGCGCAGATGTAGAGCACACGCTGAGCCGGCGTCCCCTCGAATACTTCAAGCGTTTCTACGCCGACACCGCATTGATGGGGGCGCAGCACGCCATCGCCTGCTCGCTCGAGTTCTTCGGTGCCGACCAGATGCTATTCGCGAGCGACTCGCCGTACGACCCGGAGAAAGGCCCCGGGTTCATCCGGGAGACGATCAAGAATCTCGACGGGCTCGACATCACCGACGATGACCGTCGGAAGATCTACTCGGGCAACGCCGTCCGGCTGTTCGGTCTGGAGGTCTGAGTGGTGGACCCGGCAGGAGATCCGGTTCCGTTCCGGCGGGACAACGCCCAGGTCGATCCACCGTACCTCGTCCCCGAGTTCAAGAGCACCCTGTTGCGCGCCCCCGGCCGGCCGCTCGTCTCGCTGCAGCACACGCTGTCCGAGGTGACCGGGCCAGTGTTCGGGCACCGGTCGGTGCTGCCCCACGAGAGCGACCTCACCTCCCAGAGCGGTGGGCGACCGATCGGACAGCGCATCATCCTGTACGGACGGGTGGTCGACGGGGACGGCAGACCCGTGCCTGGCACTCTCGTCGAGTTGTGGCAGGCCAACTCGGCAGGCCGCTACATCCACAAGTGGGACCGGTACGACGCGCCGGTCGATCCGAACTTCAGCGGGGTGGGGAGGGCCCTGACGGACCATCGAGGCGGCTACCGGTTCCTCACCATCAAGCCCGGACCGTACCCGTTCGGCAACCACCACAATGCCTGGCGGCCGTCGCACATTCATCTGTCGGTCTTCGGGCCCGCCTTCGTGACCCGGCTGGTCACCCAGATGTACTTTCCGGGCGACCCGCTGCTGGGACAGGATCCCGTTTTCAACTCGGTCCCGGGACGCGAGGACCGCCGGCGCCTCATCTGCGAGTTCGACCTGGACGCCACCCTTCCCGACGACGCCAACGCCTACCGGTTCGACATCGTGCTGCGCGGCCGGGACTCGACGCCGTTCTCCGCGTGACCCTGCCACTCACGCCCTCGCAAACGGTCGGACCCTATTTCGGCCTGATCGAGATGACGCCGTCGGTGGTCGCCGAAGGGACTCCCGGCGCCATCGTGCTCACCGGCACCCTGCGGGACGGAGCGGGCGGGCCGGTCCCGGAAGGGATGCTCGAGGTGTGGCAGGCCGATGCGAAGGGTAACTACCGGCTGACGCCGGTCGGCGACGAGGGCTTCACCGGCTTCGGGCGGTGCCACACCGACGACGAGGGACGGTTTCGCTTCGACACGATCAAGCCGGGCCGCGTGCCCGGCCCGGGCGGAGGCATGCAGGCTCCGCACATCAACATCGCCATCTTCGGGGCCGGGCTGGTCAAGCCGGTGCGGACCCGCGTCTACTTCTCCGACGAGGTGGAGGCCAACGCCGCCGACCTGGTTCTGGCGACGGTGCCCGCCGAGCGACGGTCGCTGCTGGTGGGCACGGTGGACGGGCGCACGGTCACGATCGACCTCCGCCTGCAGGGTGAGGACGAAACGCCATTCTTCGAGATGTGACGAATCATGACCCCCTCCACCATCCCGCCCCCAATCAGGCCGTCTGCATTGGAAGGTAACGTGACCAGCCGACACTCAGGCGCGGGAGATCAGGTGCGCGGGACGGAACGACTGTTCGCGATCGTTGAGCAACTGACGGCCGGGTCGATGACGCTGAGCGAGGTGGCGCGATCGACAGACCTCCCCAAGTCGACGACCTTGCGGTTCCTGCGCAGCCTCGAGGATGCCAGCTGGGTGTTCCGGGACGGGAACGGGCTGTATTCGATGGGACCAGCGCTCGCCGGGCTCGCCTCGCAGTACGTGGCCGGCAACCCCCTGGTTGCCATAGCAACTCCGGCGATGCGGGACCTGCACTCGCGCCTGAACGAGACCGTCTCGCTCAGTCGGAGGGTGGGCATGGCCAGGGTGTGCATCCAGGAGTTGCCCGCCGCCCAGAATCTGCGACTGGTGCTCGGTCTGGGCGAGTTGGGCCCGCTCCACGCCGGGGCGTCCGGCATCCTGCTCTATGCCCACATGCCCGAGGCGGAGCGGCGGCGTCTCGCCGAGCTGGGATTCGAGCAGTACACATCCCGGACCATCACCGATTTCGACCGCCTCGAGACCGAGGCGGAGAAGGTCCGGGCGCAGGGATGGGCGATGACCCGCGGCCAGAAGACGGAAGGCGGGCTGGCAATCGCCGTCCCAATCGCCGAGCCCGGCTCCGCCTCCGAGGTGGCCGCCCTCGGCGTGTTCGGGCCCGAGATCCGCTGTTCGACGAAACGGGACCGGGACGTGTGGCTGCATGCACTGCTCGAGACGGCGAGCGAGATCAACGACGTGACGGCAGGCGATCCCACGCGCCCCGGGTCCACATGGGGAGGGCGGGCGCCGTCATGATCCCGGAGGAGGGACGTCGCGCCGCCAGTCGGTCACTGCTGGCCGCCGAGCGCGACCGTCGGCAAGTGCCCGGTCCGTCCCGATCGTGGCCCGACATCACCCTCGACGACGCCTACGCCATCGCCGCCATGGGAATCGCGAGCAAGCTGGCGCAGGGAGCGGAGTTGCGCGGGAGGAAGGTGGGGCTCACATCGCGGGCAATGCAGCGCTCATCGGCAATCGACGAGCCGGACTTCGGAGTGCTGCTGGCCGACATGTTCTTCGAGGACGGTGCCCGCATCGCTCGCGACGCCTACTGCGTACCTCGTGTTGAGATGGAGCTCGCCTTCGTCATGGGCCGATCACTCGTCGGACCTGTCACCCGGGCGGAGGTGCTGGCGGCCACCGACCACATCCTCCCCGCCATCGAGCTGATCGATGCGAGGGCCGAGGACCCACGCACCGTGTTCGACACCGTGTCGGACAACGGGGCGGCGGCGGGCGTGATCCTCGGGTCCGACAAGATGCGCCCCACCGACGTCGACCTGCGCTGGGTGGGAGGGATTCTCGAGTCCAACGGTGCGGTGGAAGAGACGGGTCTGGCCGCCGGAGTGCTCGGGCATCCCGCCGACGCGGTCGTGTGGCTGGCCGACAAGCTGGCGGGGTTCGGCCAGACGATCGAGGCGGGCGAGCTCGTGCTGACCGGATCGTTCGTTCGCCCAGTGTGGGCCGAGGCGGGGACCGTGATCGTCGCCGACTTCGGAGACTGGGGGACGGTGCATGTCTCCTTCACCTGACCCGGTGGCTCCCAACTTGGTAGCGATGGCGACCGGTGAGCCGCGCATCGGCCTGATGTGTACGCTCAACTCCGGATACGCGCTTGAGGTGGCGGCGGGGGCCGGTTTCGACTGGATGCTGATCGACACCGAGCACTCTCCGGCCGATCTCGACGATGTCCTGCGGCAACTCCAGGTTCTCGCAGGGTATCCAACCGCTCCCGTCGTCCGTGTGCCGTGGAACGACTTCGTCACCATCAAGCGGTACCTCGACGTCGGGGCCCGGTCCCTGCTCGTTCCTTTCGTCGAGACGGCCGAGCAAGCCAGGCAGGCCGTGGCCGCCACCCGCTACCCACCCGACGGGATCCGGGGTGTGGCGCTAGCGACGCGGGCGAGCGGATTCGGACGCGTTCCCCACTACGCGAGGCGGGCGCACGAGGGTCTCGTCGTCATCTGCCAGATCGAGAATCAGGTCGGCTTGGAGAACCTGGAGTCGATCGCCGCGGTCGAGGGGGTGGACGCCCTCCTGGTGGGCCCTTCCGACCTTCACGCGTCCTTCGGGCTGGTCGGCGAGACCTCGGATCCGAAGGTGATCGAGGTCATCGACGACGCCATCCGTCGCATCGTCGCCACCGGGAAGGCCGCCGGTGTGTTCGCACCCGTCGAGGAGTTGGCGCACCGCTGGATCGACCTGGGTGCCCGGCTGGTCCTGGTCGGTTCCGATGTCGGCATCCTCGTCCGGGGTAGCGACGCCCTCATGCGGGCATACCGGAGCCCCCGTGTCGATGGCTGAGCCAACCGACCCGCCCATTTGGGACGTGCACGCCCACCATCTCCCCGAGGCGGCACTGGCCATGATGGGCGACGGCGCGGTGCAGGTGCGCATCGAAGTGGTCGGCGACAAGCCGGAGTCGATCACCGTGAACGGGATGGCGGTCGGCGCCACCATCGGGCAACTGGCAGACCCGGCGGCGCTGCTGGCGGCGACCGACGCCGCCGGGATCGACCGGAGGGTGATCTCCCCGCCACCTTTCACCTACCGCTATTGGGACGAACCAGAGAACACCTTGCGGCTCCACCGGCTCCTCAACGAGGCCACCGCCGAACTCGTCGCCGCCCATCCCGACCGTTTCGTCGGGCTAGCGTCGGTTCCCCTGCAGCACACCGAGCAAGCGATCGCCGAGGCGGTGAGAGCCCGCGACGAGTTGGGCCTGGTGGGTGTGACACTCGGCACCAACGTCGCCGGCGGGAACGTGGACGACCCGGAGCGACGCCCATTCCTCGCGGCCGTCGCCGACGCCGGAATGCCGGTGTTGATCCATCCCGACTTCGTGCCGAACCCCCGCACCTCCAAGTACTACCTCGTCAACCTCATCGGGATGCCCGTGGAGTCCACGATCACCATGGCGAACATGCTCTTCTCCGGGCTGTTCGAGGAGCTTCCCGCGCTGAGGGTGTGCTTCGTGCACGGTGGGGGCGCCGCACCCTTCCTGCTGGGACGCTGGGACAAAGGGTGGCGAGTCCGGCCGGAGGCGAGGTCGGGAGAGGCGCTGCCGCCCTCCGCCCGGATGAGCAACGTGTTCTGCGACACCCTCACCCATTCGCCTGTCGCGCTGGCATATCTCGTCGAAGTCCTGGGGGAGTCCAACGTCGTGATCGGGACCGATCTCCCCTTCGACGTCGAGGACGCCAACCCCCGGGCACATCTGCGCGCTGCCCCGCGACTGACACCCCGGCAGATCAACGTCATCGAGACGGAGAGCCCCGTGCGCTGGCTGACGGGTTCGGACCCGGCGTGATCATCAGGGACTTCGAGGATCTGGAGGAGTACCTGCCGGCAGCGCATGACGGCGTGGTCAACCGGCTCCTTGCCGGGCGCTCACTCGGCGACGGGGATGCTATCAGTGTCTGGCACGGCAGGTTCGAGCCGGGCGGCACGTCGGGCCTGCACGTGCACGCCGACAGTGTGCAGATCTACGTCACGCTCGTGGGTGAGATGGTGGTGGGCGACGAGGTGAGCGAGTCGGTCCTGCGACCGTTGGCGACGGTGGTCATCGCTGCAGGATCGCCCCATTTCATCGACAACAGGTCCGATGCCCCCGCCGAGGCGCTCGTGGTGTCGTTGCCTGCCTTGCGGTGAGGTCGCTCACCCGGTGAGCGGAAACGCCAGCGGGCGGATCGGCCCGGCCGTCGCTCCCCGCAATTTGAGCGCCGCCCCCACGTAACAGAACTCGTGCAGCTCCTCGTCTGCGATCGTCTCGAGATCGACGACCTCGATGATCGGCACACCCGCCTCAGCCAGGAGATAGGTGTGCACTGGCAGCCAATTGTCGGGATCGGCGGAAGGGAGGTGCTCGAGGGCGATGTTGTCTGCGCCGATCATCGCCGCCCCCCGCTCTGCGAGCCACCTGGCGCCGTCCCGGTCCAGTCCCGGCTCCCGGGGGAGGTAGGTGGCAGGGTCGGGCCAGGCCGAGCCCCGTCCGGTTCGGACCATCACGACGTCACCGCGTCGAATCTCGGACCCTTGACGAGACGCCGTCATCGCCAGCTCTTCGGCGCCGATGGCGAACGAGTCGGGGAGCAGGTCGACGCCGTGGGCGCGGGCGACGTCCAGCAGGACTCCGCGGGCAATCGTCGGGGGATGCGTGTCGGGGCCGGCCACCCTCCAGCCGACACTCCCTAGGTAGTCCGTGGCGGTGAACCCATTCCAGATCGCGCCGTTATACCCAAAATGGTTGAGGGTGTCGACGTGCGTGCCGCAGTGCGTGAACATCGAGATCGAGTCCGCCGACCAGGCCACGAGCCTGTTCTGCTCGGGGCCTACACCGACCGGGTCGTCGACCAAGCTCCCCTGTGGGGTGTGGTTCATCCAGATCTGGAAGGGCGGTTCACCACCCTGGGTCCAGGTGGGCATCCCAGGGAACAGGTCCACGGAGAGGTCGAAGACCCGCGAGGCGTCGGCCTGGCTGAGCATCGCCGCGGAGATGTCGGGGGTGATCAGATTCAGCATCCCGATCTGGTCGTCCGAGCCGAACGGACTCCGGCTGACCTGATGACGCACCGCATCCCACGCCGCGATCTGATCGCGGGTGCCGCCGTCGACGAGGCCCTGGCCGCACATGTCTCAGTCCACTCCCCGGGGTGGGGTGGATCGGATCCACGCACGGATCTCCTCGCCATGTTCGTCCAGCCGGGGTGGGGTGTGGACGGTGCCGTCCCCTCCGAAGCTGACCGGGCTCTTGACGAGGGGAAAACTGCCGCGGCGCGGGTCGACCGCCTCCACCAGCACCGCCCGACCCTCGGGGGATTCGAAAACCTGGTCGAGGGAGCGGATCGGTGCGGCCGGCACGCCAGCGTCGGAGAGGACCGCCACCCAGTGCTCGACTGTGGCTGTGCGGAACGTCCCGGACATCTCGGCAATGAGCTCCTCCCGGTGTTCCACACGGGTGGCGTTGGTGGCGTAACGCCGCTCGTCGGCCAGGTCGGCCCGGCCGATGCTTCGGCACGCCGCTCCGAACAGCTTGTCGTTTGCCGCCGCTAGGACGAGCTGGCCGTCTTTGGCCGGGAAGGCCTGGTAGGGAACGATGTTGGGGTGAGCGTTGCCGGACGGCGTCGGCACCGTCCCCCCGATCAGGTAGTTGGCGGCCTGGTTGACAAGGCCGGCGACACTCGCCTCGAACAGGCCGACCTCGATCCTCCGCCCCGACCCGGTCTCGGCCCGCTCGTGCAACGCGGCGAGGATGCCCACCGCCGCATACAGCCCGGCTACCACGTCGAGGATCGCGACTCCGATCTTGACCGGAGCCCCGCCAGGCTCGCCGGTGATGGACATGAAGCCCGAGAGCGCCTGCATCATCAGGTCGTAACCGGGCCGATTGCGGCTCTCCGGGTGGGCGAAGGCCGGCATCGAGCAGTAGATGAGCCGCGGATTCGTCGCCGCCACACTGTCATGGTCTAGGCCGAGCCTGTCCATCACGTCCGAGCGGAAGTTCTCCACCAGCACGTCGCTGCGGTCGGCGATGTCCCGGGCCGTCCGGGCGTCGTCCGGTAGGGCCAGGTCGAGCGCGACAGAGCGCTTGTTGCGGTTGATCGACAGGAAGTAGGCGGCGTCGTCCCCGACGAACGGCGGTCCCCAGGTGCGGGTGTCGTCGCCGGTTCCGGGACGCTCGATCTTGATCACGTCCGCACCGAGGTCCGCCAGGACCATCGTGCAGAGCGGTCCGGCGAGGATTCTGCTGAAGTCGGCCACCACCACCCCCTGCAGCGGGAGCGGGGCGGGCTGTGACGAGCTTTCGGTCATGGCTGTGGAGCCAGGCTAACGGACTCGTGCCATCCCATAAAACGAAAGTGCCGAGGAGCAGAACTCGTTGCAGTGGGTTGCTGCTACCCGCAGGTGGCACCGCCGGCACACCTACGTTCAGAGTGGGCGTCAAGGACAGCCCCACTTGACCTTCCCGTCATACAACCGTATGGTTGTACCGATGCAGCTCGCTCCCCCCGACTTCGACCGTATGTTCGGCGCCCTCGCCGATGCGACCCGGCGTGACATCGTGCGGCGCGCCATCGACGGCAACGAGGGGGTTGCCGAGCTGGCAGGCCATTACCCGATGAGCTTCGCCGCGGTACAGAAGCATGTCGCCGTCTTGGAGCGAGCCGCGCTGGTGACCAAACAGCGCGTCGGTCGCCGCAAGGTCGTCCGCACCAACCTTGCCGCGCTGCTCTTGGCTCGGCGGCTGCTGGACCAATACGAGGAGCTGTGGCGCGCCCGGATCGACCGCATGACCGTTCTCGTGACTGAGAACCCGAACCCCGAGGAGTAGAACCATGACCGTCACCGCCGTCCACAAGGACCCCGATTCCCTGACGCTGACCATCGATGCCGAGTTCGAAGCCTCACCTGAGCGGGTGTGGCAGTTGTGGGCGGATCCGCGCCAGCTGGAAAGCTGGTGGGGCCCACCCACCTACCCCGCAACCGTCGACTCCCATGACCTGCGCGCCGGGGGCCGTGTCGAATACCACATGACCGGACCCGAAGGCGACCAGCCCCGAGGGTTCTGGGAGATCGACGAGGTCGAGCCGCCGCATCGCCTCGTCTTCCGTGACGGCTTCGCCAACGACGACGGCACCCCGAACGCCGACCTGCCCGGCACCGAGAGTCACGTAACCATCGAAGCGATCGGCGATGGACGCACCCGGATGTCGATCACCGGCATCTTCCCCAGCCTCGAAGCGATGGAACAGCTCGTGGCCATGGGCATGGAAGAGGGCCTGAAGCAGGCCGTCGGTCAGATCGACGCCATCCTCGCCGCCGACCCCGCCGCCGGCCGGGACCGATGAGCGCGGGGACCGTCTGGCAGCGACGGACCCGCCACCCGAGGAGAAGGGGCAAATGCAGGAACTGATCGTGGACTTCATCACATCAATGGACGGGTACGCGGCCGCGGAAGGCTGGCCCGGGTGGTGGGGGCTCCAGGGCCCCGAGTATCTCGCCTGGCTCGGCGAACAGCCCGAACGCGACTACACCATCTTGATGGGAGCGAACACGTACCGGCTGATGTACGGGTTCGTCGCCCAAGCCGACGCATTGGAATCGAACCTGACAGCCGACGAGGATGCAGCCACCGACGAGCTCACCCGTTCTGCGAAGGTGGTGTTCTCCGCCACGCTCCAGGATCCGCTGCCGTGGGCCAACACCGGGCTGGTCAACGGGGATGCGGTCGAGGCTGTGGCAGTGATGAAGCAGGAAGGCACCCGCCCGATGCGCACGCTCGGCAGCCTCAGCTTGTGTCGGTCGCTCCTCGAGGCAGGTCTGGTTGATCAATTCCGGGTGGTTGTCTTCCCCGTGATCACCGGAAGCACCGGCTACGACCGGATCTACGACGGTTATCCCGATATCGCCCTCGACATGACTGCCAGCCGGACGTTCGACGGCAGGCTCCAGTTGGTTGAGTACGTCCCCACGGTGCTCACCGGTCCGCCCGGCGCGCATCCGGCCTCGTGACGGTCTAGTCGGATTGGTCGATCCAGTGGCGGGTCATCGAGGCGGCCATCCCCACGATCCGTTCGAGAGGCATGCCGCTCGAGGAGAAGGCAACCCACACTTGGGGGTCGGTGAACGTGGCCACGATGCGGAGGTTGTCGCCCCGGCCGGCTGCATCGCCGAGGGTCCGGAGCATCATCTCGCCGGTACTGGCCTCCCACGCCCGGGTCGCCTCGGCCAGGACTGGATGGTCGGCGCTGGTGTGCATGATCTGGTAGATCCACCCCGTCCGGGCGTACAGGCCGTATATCGCCGTGAAGAAGGCCTGGAGGCGTTCGCCCAGCGGAGCGTCGGCATCGATGTCGTCGGGGCCGGGGAGTTGCACCTCCTCGGTCCACTTCGAGATGACGGCTCTGACCAGGTCGTCGGGGTGAGGGAAGTGGTTGAGCACGGTGCCCGGCGCCACATCGGCCCGTCGCGCCACCATCTGCATGCTGGTCGCCACGATCCCGTGCTCGGCGTACTCGGAGGCCGCGGCTTCGACGATGCGCCGACGGGTTTCGGCCATCGATGCCTCACGCTTGCCCAGCCTGTAGGAACGCTTCCGACTCACAGTGCAAGGCTATCGTTCAAAATTGATTGACTGGCAGTGTTCAGTCAATTAATCTGCCGATCGAGGAGACCCGAAGAGCGACATGGAGACCGACGACGCAACGGTCACGCGTGCCCGGGGGCGGAGCGCCCGAGTGGCAGAGATCCTGGAGGTGGGCTGATGGTTGGCGCCGCAGCCTACGACTTCATGTACCGCCGGGGCGCGCCATGGGACACAGTGGGCGTGCGCGCCGACCTGATTTCAGTCATCGACCGAAACCTCGTCACCGCGGAGACCCACCCCCGCGTCGTCGACCTCGGCTGTGGCAGCGGGGCCAACGCCGTCCATCTCGCCGGCTTGGGGTTCGAAGTCACCGGCGTCGATTTCTCGGCGGTCGCCCTGGCCAAGGCCGAAGCTCGGGCTGCCGAGGCCGGAGTCGAGTGTCGCTTCGTTCTCGGCGACCTGACGGCCGAGGCCATCCCGGATGCCGCGGGACCGTTCGACTTCCTGGTGGATTTCGGCACCCTCGACGACCTCAAGGGCGAGGCTCGCCGGCGGATGGCGTCCACCATCGACCGGCTGTCGGCTCCCGGGTCGGTGCTCCTCGAGTGGTGCTTCTATGCCAGCGCAGCCGATCTCCCCTGGTTCAGCATGAGCGGCCCTTCCCGCCTCATCGGGGCCATCGCCCCCGGCGAACTGGACGAGTTGTTCGGGGCCCGGTGGGACATCGAGACGCTCGCGTCGAACCCCGAGCATCACAACGCCTGTTTTCTGATGCGGAAGCGGTAAGTCGAGCAAGGGGCCTGAACAGGGCCTGGTCGATGGCGCATTTCTATCTTGCGCATTTCCAGCGAGTCCGATGGACCACATCGCGCTCGCCTGATTGAAGCCAATGACAGACTGTCCTCGACGCTGCCGTCAGCAGCGTGATCGGGATGGGAACCCGCCGCTGAAGGGTTATGAACCCGAATCCCCGGTTGCCTTGGACTGGGGACTCGCGAAACGCCTCTCAAACGCCATTTCTGCTTCGCTCCTCTCCCCCGTGAGAGACGCCCGATGGATGACCGGGATGATCTGGCCGGGTGTGGCCCTGAGACTGAACTGCCCGGTGCCGACGAACGTGCCCGGGGCGTTAGAGAGCCACGCGGCATTTGATCGCCGTTCAACCTCCGTCCAGGGAGGCGTAGAGCTCTTCCTCCTGATCGAAGTGGAGTCGGAGTATGGCGTGTAGCCCGTAGAGCGTCCGACGCAGGTCCGTGATGTCGGACGGTTCAAGACCGCCTGCGGGTAGATCGGCGACTTTTCCCGGCTCAACTGCGCCCAGGATCTTCGGTGCCCCATACACTCGAAGTCCTCGTTGAAGACGCGCCGGGCCGCAACGGGGTGTCACGAAGTGTCCGGGCACAGGCCCGACGCCGTTTCGCCGACCAGCGACATCGAACCCGACGGCTCCTGCCGAGATGAGCATCAGCCAACCGAACTCACCGGTCTCCCCCCGTCGGTCGGATCCGACCGGGTATCGTCGGAGCCGAAAGCGAGAGGTGAGTAGTGCATCGTCTGCTGTGGCTGTTGCAGGTCGTCTTCGGGCTCTATTTCGTAGCGATCGGGGTCATGCACTTCGTCCTCCCCGACGGACTACCCGAGGCGATGTCGTGGATGTACGACCTCCCCGACACGTTGCACGTCGTCTCCGGCACCGCCGAGATCCTCGGTGGTCTCGGCCTCATCCTTCCCGGTCTGACCCACATTCGGCCCGAACTGACCTGGATGGCGGCTTTCGGGCTGGCCATCGTGATGCTCGGGGCGGCGGTGTGGCACATCGGACGAGGGGAGTACGTACAGATGGCGCTCAACGTCGTCACCCTGGCCGTGCTCGTTTTCATCGGCTACGGGCGGCTCCGGTTGCATCCTTTGCGATCGTCCTGACTCCCCATGTCCCGCGACGGATTTCCGTCATCTGTGACTGCAACTCTTTCGTGAGCAGCTGTCCAGCCGTCGTCGACGCGGACGGGACGCCGTTCGGAAAATCCGTGATCATGAAGTGACCGGGGCCGCGATCGCCCGAGTCGGGCTCGACCTGGCTCGAGAGCCTCGATCGACTGCGCGACCTCGCCCC
>DATKEC010000118.1:0-3489 GCA_035544575.1 Acidimicrobiia bacterium | reverse complement strand
ACCGTCAACGAGTTCACATGCAGGCTCATCCTTCGCTCCTTCGACCGGTGTTGCGTGATAGTCCCACGCCTCGTCCGGGTGCCGCATGCCGCGCACGGAGTTTGCGGACACCCAGCGAAGCGCCGGCGGCAGACAGCCGCTGTTCCTGGAGGGCCTGGGACAGGGCGAGAACGGTGATCGGATGGTGATACACGGCGACTCCTCGGTACGGGAGGGGGGACACCATCAAGCTACGACTTGATGCGGACAGGAACGGTCCTCAATCTGGGAGAATGTCGTCTTGATGAGCACTTCGAGCCGTCTTCTCCGTCTGCTCTCGCTGCTTCAGGCCCGCCCGACCTGGACGGGGCCCGAGCTGGCGGAGCGGCTGGGCGTCACCACCCGAACCCTGCGCCGCGACATGGCGCGCCTCCGCGAACAGGGGTATCCGGTCGCAGCCGAAACCGGACCGCACGGCGGATATCGACTGGTGGCGGGAGGCGCCCTCCCGCCTCTGCTGCTCGACGACGACGATGCCGTGGCGGTGTCCCTGGCGCTCCGGGCGGCGGCATCCGGCGCTCTGCCAGGCTTCGAGGACTCAGCGGTGGCGGCCCTCGCCAAGATCGAACAAGTCCTCCCCGCCAAGCTTCGACGCCGGGTCGAGACCATCGGTTCGGCGACCGTGCGCCTGGGGGGCTCGGCCCCGGTCACTCCCCCGATGGACATTCCGTCGCTCGTGACCGTCGCCCAGGCATGCCGAGGTCCGGAACGACTCCGCTTCACCTACACCGATGGCGGAGGAGCCGAAACCGAACGCCACGTCGAGCCCCACCAGCTGGTCCACGCCGGACGCCGGTGGTACCTCATGGCATGGGACAGAGATCGCGACGCCTGGCGCAGCTTCCGGGTGGATCGGATGAGCAAGCCGGTCCCCACCGGGATGAGGTTCGTACCGCGTGAACATCCCGATGCGGCGGGGTTCGTGGCAGAAGGACTGGCCGTCGGGGCGTACTCATGTCACGCACGCGTCCTCCTTCAGGTTCCCCTCTCCCGAGCCAGGGCCATGGTGTTTCCGACGGTCGGAGTGTTGGAGGCTGCCGGAGAGGAAACAATCCTCCGCATCGGTGCAGACGACTTCGGCTGGATCGCCCGATACCTGGCCTCTCTCGACTGCGGCTTCCGCGTCCTCGATCCGCCCGAGTTGATCGGCACGCTGCGGACCCTGGCCGGGCGGCTGACCGGAAACGCCGACACGTCGGCGGGTCAGGACCCGCCAGCCTGAAGGTCATCGGCGATCTCGACGGCTCGCACCTCGGAGAGTCCGCTCTCGATGCGATGCGTGACACCATCTTCGTCCCACATGAGGACGTTGCCGGCGAGACGGGTCGTCTCGGTCCGCTCGACACCGTCAGTGTCGAGATAGGTGAGCAGGTGCGGCGCGCCCTCGATCCAGAACCCGACGGTGCCGCGCACCTGCACCGCGGTCAATGTCGCCCCCGAGCCCAGTTGCTTGGTGAGGAGGGCCCTGTCCAGTTCGGCGAGGAACTGCATGTGCAAGAGCCCCACCCCCGAGTCACCCACCTCGGGCAAGCCGGGACCAGGCACCCACACGCTGCTGACCCGACTGTCATCGAGGTAGACGAGATCGGGCGGGCCGACGGTCGTGGCCGGGAACAAAAGCCCAAAGTCCGCTCGAGCCGAGGCAATCTCGGCGGACACGGCTTCGCCGAGCGCCAGGTCACGGTGGGTGCCGACATCGGCGGGATCCTGGGACCAGGCGATCTCGATGCCCACGACACCGAGGACATCGGCGATCGCCGATCGCCCACCTGGCGTCACCATGCCCAGCACCACCAGTGCGACCAGCGATCCTGCGGCCGCCCAGGCGACTCGCGGACGGACTGGACTCCGCCGATCGAGGCGGCGCCGCACTCCGACGCTCACGTCCGACGACGGCCAGTCGATGTGCTCGGCCAGGTCGGATAGTCGGGACTCCAGCCGGTCAGTCACGGTCGCTCCCCTCATCGAGGGCGGTACGCAAGTGTTCCAGCCCGCGGGCGGTACGCGACTTGACAGTGCCGACCGGAATCCCGAGCACCACCGCGGTGTCCACTTCGGAGAGCTCCAGGAGATAGCGGCACGCAACCGCCAGCCGGAACTTCTCCGGCAGCCCTTCGAGCGCATCGAGCACACGTCGACGGTCCTCGGCCCGGGCGAACACGGCCTCGGGAGATGGGGCCGCATCCCCCGAGACCGGATCATGGGCCGTTCGCAGCTCCAGGTTCTGCCGCCGGCCGGCGCTCCTCCGGCGGTTGCGTGCCTCGTTGCGGACAATTGCAAGCAGCCACGGACGAAATGGCCGCTCAGTTGAGAACCGCGACAAGTGTCGATGCGCTTTCACGAACGCGTCCTGGGTCACGTCTTCTGCCTCGCTCGGATCACCCACGACGAGCGTGGCCACCCGCAGCGCCATCGCCTGGTGCATTCGTACCAGCTCGCCGTACGCGTCGAGATCGCCATTCTTCGCCCGTCCGATCAGTTCTGCTTCGTCCAGTGGACGGCCCTCCACCGACTGTTCTGCCCTTCCTACACCGGTGCACGGTGGCTCGTTCCCCGAACCCGGGAACTCCCGACCGTCCGCCGGTGTACAGCAGATGACGAAAAGGAGAACCCACATGCGGCGCACACTCTCATTTCTCGGCCTGACCGCCACGATCATCGCCATCTCGGCGACGGCGTGGGCGGGCGGATGGGCCATGACCAGCCTCGATGACACGCCGAGCGAAGTGGTCGCGGGCGAGACCTACCACCTCGGGTACACGATCCTCCAGCACGGTCGGTTTCCGGTCTCGGTCGAGCGGACCGAGGTCCGTCTGCACGGCGGTCCGTGGAAAGGTGGCCTCCACGTCTTCGAGGGCGTGGCTGATGGACCCGCCGGTCACTACGTCGCGGAGGTGACCGTGCCGACGTCGGGAACGTACAAGTGGGAGGTCACCCAGGGCGGCTTTGGAAGCCAGGACCTGGGCACTCTCGAGGTGGCGTCAGCGGCCGCCGCAGTGGCTGGGTCCTCTCAGGCGGGTTCTGTCCTCGCGGTGCTCCGCGTCGCCCTTCCCCTCGCGGCGCTCCTGGCCGCCGGCTACCTCGTGATCCTCAGGACCGGGATGCGTCGTGCGCCGCTCGCAGCCTGACCGGCGATTCCGGAACGTCGCCATCCTCACGACGGTCCTCGCCGTCGCCAGCCTTGCCGTCTACGCCATCGATGTCGGAGCCGTTGCGCATGGAGGAGATCTCGACGGCCGAGCGGTGTTCGCGGCCCGCGGCTGCACAGGATGTCACATGGCTGATGGCGTCGGGCACGGCGGGGTGGGTCCGGACCTCACCGACCTTGCGAGTCGGGCCGGTAGCCAGGTCGAAGGCATGAGCGCCGAGGCGTACGTGCGTCAGTCGATCCGTGAGCCACAGGCGTTCCGAGCCAAGGGGTTCGAAGGCGGATTCGTCCAGATGCCCACC
>DATKEC010000117.1:0-75897 GCA_035544575.1 Acidimicrobiia bacterium | reverse complement strand
GAGATCGTCGCCGAACCCCGCGTAGTCGGAGTTCAATCCGAAGGACTCGGGACACGCCGTGCCCGTCCAGAAGTCAGTCCGCCACGTGGAGGGGTTCGAGCCTGCATCCTCGGACTGCCCGTGATAGGCGATCTCGACGTGAATCTCGGCAGCGCTCAAGTCGAAGTCCAGTGGATTGAAGGGCACATGGAAGCCGGCAATGCTGGGGTCATCCGATTTCGCCTTCAGCACCGCGGTCGCGTGGCCACCCGGTCCGATGAGTCGGGCTCCATCGCCGGCGACGAAGACGTTCTCGGGGAAGGTGCCGCCGTCGGGGATGATCACCCACCAGAAGGTGTAGAGACCCCCCGGGCGCAGGCGTGGAATTCGTTGGTGACGACACCGCCGTTCCCCGAATACAGCTCTGGCCACTCCACCCAGTCGGGAGCATGGGCGGAGGTCATGACCGCCATGTTCGGCGACTCCGGCAACGAGAACGGATTGGCCGCCGGGATCGACATTGGAAAGGCCGCGGCACAACTCCCGCTACGTTCGTAGCCCCGTCCATGGGGCCTGTCCTCGCCGGGGCGCGGCGCCGCCCGCCGACGTAGTGTCCCCTGGGTGAATTCCCGTTTGTCCGCCACGATCGCCGGGAGCCTTCCGAAGCCTCCCTGGCTCACAACCGCAGACCAGCTCTGGGCGGGTTGGCTCCACGAGGGCGAAACCCTGGAGGAGGCGAAGCACGACGCGGTGCGTCTCGCGGTGGCAGATCAGGTCGAGGCGGGCCTCGACATCATCTGTGATGGCGAGCAGACTCGGCAGCACTTCGTGACGACCTTCATCGAGGGTCTCGACGGCGTCGATGCCGAGCACCGGGCCACCGTGCGCATCCGTCAGCGATATGAGGCATCGGTTCCCCGGGTTGTCGGCCCGGTCGAACGGACCCGTCCCGTCTACGTCGAGGATGCCCGGTTCCTGCGATCGCTCACCGACCGCCCGATCAAGTGGCAGCTCCCGGGGCCGATGACGATGGTCGACACCCTCGAGGACGACCACTATCGGGATCGTCAAGAGCTGGCGCTGGTATTCGCGGAGATCCTGAATGCCGAGGCCCGGGAACTGGAAGCGGTGGGCGTCGACGTCATCCAGTTCGATGAGCCCGCCTTCAACGTGTTCATGGATCAAGTGGGCGGGTGGGGAG
Organism: Acidimicrobiia bacterium; assembly: GCA_035544575.1. GTDB lineage: Bacteria > Actinomycetota > Acidimicrobiia > Spongiisociales > ZC4RG35 > DATHWB01. The sequence continues at coordinate 74,717 of DATKEC010000117.1, read as the reverse complement.
TCGAGGCGCTGGAGGTGGCAACCGCCGGGTTGTCGGCCACCACCGCTGTACACATCTGCTACGGGTACGGTGTCAAGGCCAACATCGACTGGAAGGCCACGCTGGGAGAGGAGTGGCGCCAGTACGAACAGACCTTTCCGGTGCTTGCCGCCTCCACGATCGATCAGGTGTCGATCGAGATCGCCGGCTCGCGCGTCCCTCTCGAACTGCTGGAAATGCTCGGGGACAAAGCTGTCCTTGCGGGAGTGATCGATGTGGCCTCCAACCGGATCGAGTCCGCCGACGAGGTGGCATCGACCATCGCGTCGGTCCTCGACCATGTCGGGGCCGATCGCGTTTTCCCGTGCACCAACTGTGGGATGGTCCCACTCAGCCGCGACGTGGCGAGAGCCAAGATGCGGGCCCTGGGTGTCGGGGCGGCGCTGGTGCGCGGCGACGGCTAGGACCCCACGGGCACGATCTGCCCGGCAGTACGAGAGGGCGGACGAATCGAGCGGGGAACCAAGCCCCGGTCACGGGTCGCGTCCGCTGGTGGTGTAGGTCGTGCCGAGCGGGCTTCTCCACAGATAGTCCCCGTCTTCGAGGCGCCGGTAGGTCCAGCCGGTCATGTGGCGTGTGCAGTGGTCGCGTTCACAGCCGGGTGCGAGTTCATCGCTGGCCGTGGCGCCCGTTTCAGCCCAAGGCCGGATGTGGTCGAGATCACAGCGGATTGCAGGTTGTCTGCATCCGGGGGCGGCACAGGTTCGGGTGCCGGCTCTCACCCGGCGCGCTTGGGAAGCCGTGGGCCGTCGCCGGGTGGTGCCGTCGGCGATCGGCATGCCCGATCCGGATCCGGTGACGGTCCACTCCCACGGCTCGGTGCCGAGCTGGGCGGTGACCTGGCGGGCGATGTCTGCCACAACCGGCCCGTAACCGGCGAGATCACCCGGTTCGTCCACGAGGCGCGCCAGCATCGCGAGGTCGACGGTGATGTGAACGGATCCCTTCGAAACCGGCCCGCTGTGGCCACGCAGGTCGCCGATGGCGAGGTCGGCGCGCGTTTGGTCCATCGTCCGTGACCCTCGGTCGTGCCGGCGTGCAAGGCGGTTCAGACGGTCGAGGATCTCCTGGCAGTGGGTCGGGTCCAGTCCGTAGATGACGAGGGTGGCGGTGCCGTCTGGGTTGGGGTAGGACACAACTCGACGGGCTTCGTGAGCCATCTTCCGCTGACGGTCCGCCTGTTCCGGCGCTAGGGCGAGGCACTTGGCCCTGACGAGTTCGGTGAGCTGCCCGGTCGTCAGCATGGGAGCCTCATTCAGGACGTCCTCACACACGAGGCGGGCGTAGGCGGTGGACAAATGGGAGGTGTGTCGGGCGAGGGCCTGGGCGCGGCGACGGTCAACACGACCCAGCATCATCTCCCGCATGACGGCAGGGATCCTGGAGCGCACTTCGTGGGCCAGTGCCAGTTCGTTCTCGGCGGACCGAGGCGTCATCCTCAAGGCCGCCCGGATCTCGAGGGCGGCACCCCGCTCGGCTTCGGCCATGTCCAGACCCAGGTCGGTGTACGCGTCAGAGATCGAAGCCATCGCCCGAAACGTTCGTGCCTGACCAGCCGAATTCAGGCGTTCCGACGCCTTCAAGTATCGAACACGATCCTCTTCGGACAATGTGTCGACATCGACACACGACAACACCGCAGCCAGACGCAGGTCCGGTTCCCAGTCGTCGAGGTTCGGGGGAAGGACCAGGGGAGAATCATCATCCGGTTCGAGAGCGCCCGAGGCGAGCAGGTCGTCGATCAGCCGCTCTTGAGCGTCCCATTCTTCAACCGTGAGTCCGAACATACGTTCGATTGTACCTGACGCCACTGACAGTTTTCAAGGATCTCGAAGAACACTCTCCCCGCGAGGCGGCCTACACCGCCACGGAAGGCCGCGTACCCTTCCCGGGACCACGCCGAGGAGTTTTCCGTTCGAGACACAGCATATCCCGTGACCCCCGCCGAGAGCGGGTGCATGGTCATCGCCGATGTCTCCGGGTACACCCGATATCTCCTCGACACCGAACTCGAGCACTCCCAGGACGTACTCGCCGACCTGATGGAGACGGTCGTCGCTCAACTCCGACCCACCCTGAGGATCAACCGGTTGGAGGGCGACGCCGCCTTCGCCTACACCCTCCAATCCGAGGTCGAACCGTCCATGCTGCTGGACACGATCGAACAGACCTACTTTGCCTTCAAGGCGCGGCTGCGCGACATCACCCAAGCAACGACCTGCGAATGCAACGCGTGCCGGCTCATTCCCAGTCTCGATCTCAAGTTCGTCTCCCACAGCGGTCGCTTCGTCCGCCACCAGGTTGCGGGGAGCGAGGAGCTCACCGGCACCGATGTTGTCATCGCCCACCGGCTACTGAAGAACACCGTGAGGGAACAACTCGGGGTGAATGGCTACTCACTGTTCACCGCGGCGTGTGTCAGCGAGCTCGGGCTGGACCCGGTGATCCTCGGGATGGTCGAGCATCGGGAGAGCTATGACGATGTGGGCGAAATCGTGGCGTATGTCCAGGACCTCGATGCCGCCTGGCAACACGCTCAGGAACGCCGGCGTGTGTTCGTCGTTCCAGCCGACGCCCAGTTCGAGTTCGTAGCCGAGTTCCACGCCACAGCCGACGTGGTGTGGGAGTTCACCACCAGCCCCCAGAAGCGTTTGCTCTGGCTCACCGACTTGACGCGGATCGATGAGAAGAACCCGAGCGGTCGCCGAGGGGCCGGTACCACCAATCACTGCGTTCACGGGCGGGGAGCGATCACCGAGGAGATCCTCGACTGGCATCCGTTCCAGTACTTCACCCAACGGATGGACATTCCGATGATGGGCAGTTGGACTCAGACCTACGAGTTCAGACCCGTCGGACCGAACGTCACCGAACTAAGGGTTCGCGTCCAGAGGCTGGAGGGATTCCAGCGCTTCCTCTTTGGCCTCATGCGCCGGACCATCTTCAAGGATTTGAACGCGAACGTCGGCCGACTCGCCGAGCTTCTGACGGTTGAGGGTGCTGAGCAAGAGTCCACCTCGGCGATGGATTGACGGCGTCCAGCCTGCCCGCCGGCGGTAGGGTGAATCATCGACCGCACCCGCCGGATCACCGTGGAATTCCCGTCTGAGGGCGCCGTTCTTCGCGGGTTCCTGTACGAAGCCTCGACGGGAGAGCCGCCCTTTCCTGTCGTGATCATGGCGCACGGCACCACAGCAACCATCCCGATGGTCGCGGATCGCTATGCGGAGGTGTTTGCGCGAGCGGGCGTGTCTGCGCTCATCTACGACCACCGGAACTTCGGAATCAGTGAGGGCGAACCGCGCCAGGAGATAAACCCTTGGGTGCAGTCCCGGGGATACCGCGACGCGATCACGTTTGCCTCGTCGCTCCACCGCGTCGACTCGAACCGGATCGGACTGTGGGGCGATTCGTATTCCGGCGGCCAGGTGTATCTGGTTGCCGCCTGCGACCCGCGGGTGAAAACAATCGTGGCCCAATGCCCCGTCTTCGGTGCGGTGATGCCGGCGGAGTATCCATCGCCTCGACTCTTCACCGCGATCCGTGAGACGTTTGAGTGTGGTGACGTGGCTGGTGGCCCCGACGACACGACGGGACCCCTACCCGTGGTGTCACACGACCAGGTGGGGACTCCCTCGCTGCTCGCACCCGTCCAGGCATTCCGATGGTTCATCGACTACGGCGGCCGGCCCGCGAGCGGATGGCTGAACACCGTGACACGGGTGATCCCTTCCCACACCGCTCCCTACAGCCCGTTTCTGTGTGCTCCCCATGTGTCCGTGCCATCTCTGATGCTTGTCGCTCCCGGCGACGAGATGGTTCACGCCAATCCGGATGTGAGCCGCCGGGCCTTCGACCTCCTGGGCGGCGAGCGCGAGTGGCACGAGATCGACGGAGGACACTTCGGTCTTCTATATCACCCGAGTGTCCTCTTCGACGAAGCAAGCGGAGTGCAGGCCGACTTCTTGCAGAGGCGACTCTGAACCTCGAGAACGCACGAACATCCGAGTGGCACCAAACCCCTAGGATCCGGCCGAGCATGGTCGCGATATCGATCTACGGAGCTGGTCAGCTCGGAAGCGCAGTGGCAGAGCTGCTCCGGGTCAATCCCCGGTACGAGGTGGCCGGACCCTTCACCCGTTCCGAACGCGAGATCGCACTGGAGAGTGGTGCCGATGCGGTGATCATCGCGACGACAACGCGGCTCTCGGATGTGGCGACGGACATCGAGGCGGCGGTCTCGTCGGGCTCGAACGTTTTGGTCTCCGCCGAAGAGGCGGCTTACCCGTGGGTGGTGGACACGGCCCTGGCTGATCGACTCGACGACCTGGCTCGCGGGCGCGGCGTTTCCATCGCAGGCACCGGTGTCAACCCGGGCCTGCTGTTCGACGGCCTGGTACTCACGCTCTTGGGAGCTGCCCCGCGTGACTGCACCATCCATGTGCGCCGCGTCGTCGACATCTCCGGGTTCGGTCCAACGGTGTTGCGCCGGATCGGAGTGGGCAGCCAACCCGAGGAGTTCGACCGTGCCGTGGCGGAGGGGCGAATTCTCGGCCACGCCGGCTTTCCCCAGTCGATGGCCATCGTCGCGGCCGCATTGGGGCTGGAGGTCGATGCGATCAACAAGTCGCTCGGCGCGGTCTACGCGGACTCTGACATCGATCTCCCGGGCCGGTTCACGGTGCATGCCGGGGAGAGCGCTGGTGTCGACCAGACGTACACCGCCATCGTGTCGGGCCGGCCCTGGTTCATCTCCCACTTCTACGGCCACGTCGCGCTCGATCGGATCGGCAGGGAGCCCACCGACGACATCGACCTCACCCACAAGCGGCGCCCGTACCAGTCCCTCAAGCTACGGCCGGGAGTCAAAGCGCAGGCAGGTTCGCAGAACATGACTGCGAACTCCGTCGAGCGGGTGCTCGCCGCTCGGCCAGGATGGGTGACACTCGCCGAGTTGGCGCCCGCCTTTCCCAGTCCTCTCACGCCTAGGTCATAGCTGCGGCGAGTCCTGCAGGAATTCCTGGACGGTCGGTGCGGGGTTCCGAAAACGTTCCTAGAATCGTTGTCATGTCGCGGAGCGGAGCATTGGAGGTTACGGCACATGGAATCGAGTGATACGAGGGGCGACCTGAGTCGGAGGGGATTCCTGCGACTGTCGGCCGCGTCGATGGGCGGCCTGGTCCTAGCGAGCTGCGGAGTCGACGGCGACACCGGCGAAGCGACGACGACGACGACCACCGCTGCCGGAGGGTCGGCCGAGACGACGACTTCGACCACCTCCGGGTCTGGCACTGCGAAGACTTCTCTGTCTGTGGGGATGAACTCGGTGATCGACGGGCTCACACCGTTCGCCATCCAGGGCTACGTGTGGTCCCAGATGATGGGCTTCGTGTTTTACGACCCGCTCATCAAGAAGGACATCAGCGGGACTTTGCAGCCCTGCATCGCGACCGAGTGGGACACGTCCGATCCGACCAAGACCATCCTGAAGATCCGTGAGGGTGTGACGTTCCACGACGGGTCTCCGCTGACCGCACAGGACGTGGCGTATTCGATCGCAGCCCGCGCCGACGAGACCCTGATGGCTTCCACGGCGGGACGTCCGATCATGACGCCTTCCCAGTGGGTGTCGGCGGTCGCCGTCGATGAGTACACGGTGGAGGTGAACACGACCGAGCGTGTCGAGTTCCTCGTCAACCCCCAGCCGGTCCTCATCGTGCCGAACGAGTCGTTCGGTCGGGTCAATTTCGCCAACGAGGTGTTGGGCACCGGACCATTCAAACTGGGCAGGTTCACAAGCGGTACCGGGCTCGAGGCCGTCGCCAACCCCGACTACTGGGACGGCAAACCACCAATCGAGACGTTGAGCTTCGCATTCTTCGCGGATCCGTCGACGGCCAGCACGGGTCTGCGCAGCGGACAAGTCGATGCGCTGTACGACGTCGCGCCGGGGAACGTGGATGCGGTCTCCGACGTGCCGGGCAAAACGCTCGAGACGGCCGCCACCTACGCCTATTGGTGGATCATTCAGATGGGCAAGGAGCCCCTCGATGATCCGGCCGTGCGTGCCGCACTGCGCCACAGTTTCGATCTCGAGGCGCTCAACAACGCCTCGTTCCGCGGGAAGGGAACCCACAGCTGGAACCCGTTCAAGCTGTACCCGCAGAACTCCGGGATCGACGCCGACGTGGAGTACAACCCTGCGCGCACACGAGAACTGCTCGAGGAGTTGGGCAGGACAGACATTTCGGTTCCCATCCTCTGCATCGCCGGCTATGACGACGGCATCTCAGCCGCCCAGGTGCTGCAGCAGGGATTCCAGGAGGCGGGGATCACGTGCGAGGTCGAGGTCGCCGAAGCGGGTGACTGGCTCGAAAGGACGTACACCAACGGGACCTGGGAGGGAATCACGTTCAACGCGGGCAACCTGCCGTTCCCGAGCAAGAACTTCTTCGACTACCTGGTGAACCCGTCGTCGATCCTCAGCGCGTATACGGAGGGCGACGTCGTCCCCCACGTGGCGGAGCTCTACCGAGAGATCAACGCCACGCCGTTCGATGCGCCCGAGATCGACGGTCTGCTGGCCGAAGCGGAACGTACCATCGTCGAAGACGTGATCGCCTACTTCGGTTTCGGTGCGCCGGTGTCGCTTGTCCTGCCCGAGGACCTGAGCGGAGTCATCGCCAATGGCTTCGGTGACGTCGAGTGGCATCGAGCTGCCTTTGCGTGACCGCTGACACCTCACCGAGTCCACCTCTAGACGCCAACGACGTCGCGCCCTCCAGAGTGAGGGCGCGACTCGTGGCGGTCGCCGCGCAACTCGGCCAACTCCTGGCTGTGCTCGTGGCGGTTTCGGTACTCACTTTTCTCCTCCTAAACGCGCTACCCGGCAGCGTCGTCGACGCTCGAATCGGCCCCCTTCCGAACTTCTCGCCCGAGCAGCGGGCAGAGCTGACCGAGACGCTGAGTCGGCAACTCGGCTTGGACAAGCCGCTGTGGTACCAGTACGCGGTGTGGGTCAAGAACGCCGCCACCGGCGATTTCGGATTGACATATCAGGGCCTCGAGACCGGGCAGGTCATCGCAGATCGGCTTCCGGCCACGCTCCAACTCTCGGTGGTGGCGATCGTCCTTGGCGTGGTTCTCGCGCTGGCGGCTTCGATCCTCGCGTATCGGACCCGTTGGCGCCCTCTGCGGGCCGCGATCCAGTTCTCGACCACGGTGCTCCTGGTGATCCCGCCGTTCTGGCTCGGTCTGCTCCTGGTCATACCGCTGGCCGCCCTGCTCAACTGGCTTCCGTCGGCCGGGTACGTGCCCGCCCAGCTTGACCCGGCGCGGAACCTCAGATTCCTCATCCTGCCGGCAGTGACACTGGCGCTGCCGCAGATGGCGCTGTTCTTCCGGTACCTCCACGCGGGTCTGGAGGACGCCACCTCGATGGCGTTCGTGACGGCCGCGCACGCGCGAGGTTTGAGCGAACGCGCCGTCGTCTACGGTCACGTCCTTCCGAATGCCGTGCTACCGACGATCACAGTGGTGGGTCTGGTGGTCGGATCGATGATCAGCGGTCTGGTGATCGTCGAATCGGTGTTCAGCTGGCCTGGGCTCGGACTGCTCCTCGTGGACAGCGTCCGCGTCAAGGACTACAACACGGTCGCCGCCATTGTGCTGCTCACCGCCGTCACCTACGTCGTTGTGGCTTTCGTCGTCGACTTGCTCTATCAGCTGCTCGACCCGCGGACGAGGCGGCCGACGTGACGACCCGTCTCGGTCGTCTGCTTGGCCTACTGCGTCGGGCCCCCCGGCCGCTGCTCATCGGAGCCTTGCTCTTGATGCCGTTTCTGGTCGTGGCGGTGGTGCCGGGTCTCGTGGCTCCTTACGACCCGTTCGCGATCGAGGCGATCCCGCTGCTCGGTCCTTCAGCGACGCACCTGCTCGGGACCGACGAGGTGGGCCGAGATCTGCTGAGCCGAACGTTGTACGCGGCGAGGACCGATATCGTCGTGAGCGTCGCTTCGGCGTTCCTGGCATTCACCGTCGGCACCGCGTTCGGACTGTTCGCCGGATACACCGGGGGCAGGACTGACACTGTGATGATGCGTGTGGTCGACGTGCTCCTTTCCTTCCCGACCATCGTCCTCGCGCTCTTCTTGATCGTGATCCTGGGACGCGGACAGGCGGTCCAGATCCTGGCTATCGCCCTCGTGATGACGCCCTCCATGGCCCGTTTCAGTCGCGGTACGGGGCTCGTCCTGCGGAATCGTGGCAACGTCGAGGCGAGTCGGATCTCGGGCGGGTCGCGCCTGCACATTCTGCGCCGGCACATCCTTCCGAACTCGCTGCCGACGCTGTTCGTGGCAGCCAGCGTGCTGGCGTCGGCGGCCGTGCTGATCTCCGCGTCGCTCAGCTTCCTCGGCCTTGGCGCCCAGCCGCCATATCCCAGTTGGGGGAACATGCTGCGGTCGGCGTACGGCGTGGTGTACCAAGCGCCGCTGTACGGGGTCGGTCCAGGGATCTGCATCACGATCGTCGCCGGTGGCTACATCCTGATCGGTGAGGGTCTGCGTCGCCTCTACGGGACGGATCGCAGGCTGGACAGCTCGGTGGGTGGGATGTGACCTTTCCTGTTCCGATCGATGTCACGCTGAAGCGCGGCAGCCTGGAGATCGAGGGACTCTCGGTCTCCTACAACATCGGCGGAAGATGGTTGCGGGCACTGGACGACGTGTCGGTGTCGGTTCCCGCAGGCCACCGCATGGCGATCGTGGGCGAGTCGGGATCGGGCAAGAGCACGTTAGGGCTGGCGCTTCTCGGTCTGCTGCCCCGCAACAGTCGCTTCGACTATCGCCGCGTCGCCGTCGACGGACGGGCGGTGAATCTCGAAGACCGCGCCGGCATGCGGAAGGTGAGGGGCAAGACACTGGCGATGGTCTTCCAGGACGCCAAGGCGGCTTTCGATCCGGTTCGTACGGTGGGAAGCCAAATCGCCGAGGTGCTTCGCGTACACGGGATATCCCCCCGTGACCGGATTCGCAACGACGTCGTGGCATTGCTTCGGGACGTCGAGATCCCGCGTCCGGAGCTGGTCGTCCGCCAGTACCCCCACGAACTCTCAGGCGGGATGCGGCAGCGAGCGATGATCGCGTCTGCCCTCGCCGGGCACCCCGCCGTGCTGGTGGCTGACGAGCCGACCAGCGCCCTCGACGTCACCACTCAGGCGACCGTTATCGACTTGATCGGCCGGCTGGGCGAAACGGGCGAGATGAGCACCCTTCTGATCACCCACGACCTCGGCCTCGTCGCGCGCTTCGCCGACGGCGTCACCGTGCTGTATGCGGGCGAAGTGGTGGAGGTCGGACCGGTCGAAGAGGTGTACTCGAGAGCCCGCCATCCGTACACCCGGGCACTGTTGGGATCGATCCCCAGCCTGTGGGACGACCGGTCGGAACTATTGGGGAGCATCCCTGGAACCCTCCCCGACCTCACGAAGCCTCGCCAGGGGTGCGTGTTCGAGCCTCGCTGTCCGGTCGGGGCGGGACGTGAGATCTGCCGGCGAGAGACACCGGTGCTGCATGCCAGCTTCGACGGTGGGCTGGTTGCCTGTCACTTCCCGCTCGAAGGACACATAGACGGCAGCGCCCGTGGGGCAGTGTCGGTGAACATCTCGTCAGCCGTACGCCGCGCAGGAGACCCAATCGTTCGGATAGAGGGAGTCGTCAAGAAGTTCCGACGCCGCGGGGCCGGTTGGGCTCACGGTCACGTAGTGGCGGTCGGCGGAGTCGATCTCACGATCGGTGAAGGCGAGTCGGTCGGCGTGGTGGGTGAGTCGGGGTCGGGAAAGACGACGCTCGCCCGGATACTCATCGGGTTGGAGGAGGCGACCGAGGGCCGGACGACGATCGATTCACCGGAGGGTCTGGTCGAAGTCGACGCATTGCCGGTCGGGTTTGCTCAGTTCGTGTTCCAGGACCCGGGTGACAGTCTCAATCCGCTGATGGACATCGAGGAGATCATCAGCGAGCCGCTGGTGCTTCGTGACGGCGGGAGACCGTCGCGATACCGTCAGCAGGTGGCGGCGCTTCTCGAGGACGTCGGCTTGCAGCCCGACATGTCTGGGAGGCGTCCGGCCGAGTTGTCGGGTGGCCAGCGTCAGCGGGTGGCGATCGCCCGGGCGCTTGCGACCCGCCCCAGGCTCATCATCGCCGACGAGGCGGTCGCGTCGCTCGACATGTCTGCCCGTGGTCAGATTCTCAACCTTCTGAGCGCGTTACAGAGGGAGCACGGCTTCGCGTACCTCTACATCTCGCACGACCTGTCGATGGTGAGGCACGTGTGCGACCGGGTCGTCGTGATGTACGGCGGTCGAGTCGTGGAGTCTGCGTCGGCGGACGACCTCTTCTACCGGCCGCGCCATCCGTACACCCAGGCGCTCATCGCGGCAGTACCCGTCCCGGATCCTCTGTTGGAGAGGAGCCGGCGGCGAATGACCATACGAGACGAGTACGTGGATCACTCGACGCTGACGACCGGCTGCGCGTTCCGCCTCCGCTGTCCGCTGGCCGAATCCCGTTGCGAGACCGAACGGCCGGAGCTCGACCCGGGCGCCAAGCATGCCGTCGCTTGCCACTTCGCCGACGACGCCGCGCGCTTGTATGCAGCCGCGACGGGCGTGAGCGACCGATGACGCCGCGCAGTTTCGATCGATCCTCCTCTGGTCCACTGATCCGCACGAAGGGAAGGACCTATGTCGATCCAACTGAGCTGTAACGACTATGCCTGGCCGACGTTGAGCCATACGGTGGTGATGGCGATCATCGCCGACCTGGGGTTCGGCGCCATCGACGTGGGGCTGTTCGCCGATGCCACGCATGTCACCCTCGCTTCGGTACGGGAGAATCCCCAACGGCGAGCGGAGAGTCTCTGTCGGTCCGTGGAACAGCACGGGCTGGTGGTGGCAGACGTTTTTCTCACGGCGAGCCTGGATTTGACACGACTGACGCCGACCAGCCGCAACGCTGGCGACCAGGCCGAGTTACAAGAGATATTCGCGGCGACAGTCGAGTTCGCCTCCGCGACGAACGCACCTGGAATCACACTCCTTCCCGGGGTGGTCTCCGACAACCAGTCGCAGCACATGGCGATCGCCCTCGCGGCTGCGGGCCTCGCACCCCTGGTCGGGCTGGGAGCCGAACGAGGGCTGGCAGTGTCGGTCGAACCGCACGTCGGGTCGTGTATCGAGACGCCCGAGGCCACCCGCGATTTGCTGGACCTCTGTCCGGGTCTGACCGTCACGCTTGATCCCGGACACTTCGCATTTCTGGGCACAGACGTCGCGTCGATGCTGACACTCGCTGACCGCGTTCGTCACGTGCAGCTGCGGCCGGGTGGCCATGGGGTGATGCAGACCAGGCTCCCGGAGAATCGCATCGATTTTCGCAGCCTCGTGACCGGTCTTGTCGAGTCCGGTTACTCCGGCTACCTCGCCAGCGAGTTCGTGTGGATGGAGAAGTGGGGATGCGACATGACGGACAACGTGGCGGAGAGTGGCCGGCTCGGCCAGTTGCTACGGGAGATTCTGAGTGAGGTGGACCGATGACTTCCAGAGTCCGCGTCGGTGTGGTTGGAGCAGGCGTGTGGGCGCAGGTGTCTCACATTCCCACATTGCTGGAGAGGAGCGACGAGATCGAGCTGGTGGGTGTTTGCCGGCTTGGGCTCGAGGAGGCGCAACATGTCGCCGATCGGTTCGGTTTCGCAGTGGCGAGCGAGGATTACGCGGACGTGTTGGATGCGGGTGTCGACCTCTGTGTGGTGTCGAGTCCTGCTGCTTTCCACCATGAGCATGCGATGGCCGCCCTGGAGGCAGGGGCACACGTGTTGTTGGAGAAGCCAGTCACGATCAAGCCCGAAGAGGCATGGGACATCGCCCAGCGCGCGGAAGAGGTGGGCCGACATGTCGTGGTGTCATTCGGCTGGAACTACTTGCCGACGTTCGTGGAAGCGCAGCGGCTCTGGGAGGACGGAGGCGTTGGAACGATCGAACACCTCCAGGTGCACATGGCATCGGGCACCCGTCAGCTGCTCGAGGGTTCCTCGCTGCACTCCGCCGGTCCGACCGAGGAAGTCGTCGACACGCGGACCTGGACCGATCCGACGATGTCCGGGGGAGGTTATGCCCAGGCGCAGTTGAGCCACATTCTCGGGTGGGCTCTGGGAGTGACGGGCCTGAAGGCGGAAGGCGTGTTCGGGCTTGGTTCGTCCCCGCCTGGAGCCCCGGTCGAGTTACACGATGCATTCGCCGTCCGCTTCCGCGGAGGTGCGACAGGTGCAGTGAGCGGGGCGTCCTACCACAGCGGCGTACAGAACGATCGGCACCAATACGAGATCCGGGTGTTCGGTTCCGAGGGCCAGATGCACGCCGATCTCGAGCGCGACCGGCTGTGGATGTGGACAGTCGACCGCGGACCCGTGGAGATCGAGCTCCCGCCGGACGCAGGTGCGTACCACTGCAAAGGGCCGGTCGACACCCTGCTCGATCTTGTCCAGGGCCGCCCTGAGGCGGTGAACCGGTCGCCGGTTGAACTCGGCGCCCGAACCGTCGAGCTGCTCGAAGCCGCCTACCGGAGCATGTCGTCCGGCGCGTTCGAGGAGGTGGTTTGACAGTGGAGCGGCTCTGTTTCACCTTCGATTTGGTCCCCGGGACCGAGGAGGAGTACGACCGGATGCACCGGGAGATCTGGCCGGAGCTCGCGGCGGCGATCCTCGACGCGGGATATCGCGACTACACCCTCTTTCGGAGAGGGCCGCACGTGATCTGCACCTGCGTGTGTGACCCGGACGTCGCCACGGTGCGTCGGAGAATGGCCGACAGATATACGGGGGTCACCGATCGATGGAACCGCGTGATGGAGCCGTACATCGCCCGGATGACCGACGAATCGGGAAACCTCTTCGAGTATGCCGAATGCTGGCACCTGGACGAGGTGGAGCCGTGACCGTCTCAGTCGGTGACGCCCTGCGGAGTGACGAGTATCTTCGGAATCCCTTCCCCACCTGGCGTCGTCTCCGTGAAGAACACCCCCTCTTCTACGACGAAGCGGCCGACCGATGGATACTGTCGCGCTTCGAGGACGTGGTGACGGTGCTGGGTGACCACGGGACCTATTCGACTCGCACGTATCAGGAGCGATTCCGACCGGTCTTCGGACGCACGCTGGCAGAGTTGGACGGACCACGCCACATCCGCGAACGCACCATCGTCGCACCAGCCTTCGTTGGCCGGAGTCTCGAGGCCTACCGCCCGTTCATCGAGTCCTCGGTCGATCTGTTGGGAGCCGAGTACATTTCAGGAGGCGACCTGGTCGACGTGATGACGAACCGCCTTCCGTTGACAGTCATCTCCGCGCTGCTCGGATTCGCCCCGGCCGACAACGATCTCGTCTTCGAAGTGGGGAACACGATCCTGGAGGCACTCGAAGACGATCCCGAGCTGCGAGCTCGCGGCCGGGGAGCGCATCGACGCCTCGCCGGGCATCTCGCGCCGCTCGTCGCCGCCCGGCGGGTCGCTCCGACCGACGACCTGATCTCTCGAATCGTTCACGGTGAAGCCGACGGCGAGCGACTGACCGATGAGGAGATCTTCTCGTTCGTCAGCTTCTTGCTCGTGGCCGGTGGTCCAACGACGGACATGGCCCTGCGTAACTTCTGGTGGGCATTGTTGGATCATCCAGAGGAACTGGAACGGTGCCGGGAAGATCCGGATCGCATCCAGCGCGGATTCTCGGAGTCCCTGCGGAGGGACGGCCCGATCGTCTACGAGGACCGACGAACCAACAGCCCTGTCGAGTGGTACGGGCGAGAACTGCCGACGGACACCAACGTGCTCGTGTGTCTTGGTTCGGCGAACAATGACGACTCGATTTTTGCCGAACCCGAGCGCTTCGACCCGGACCGCCAGGATCTCCTCATGGGGACGGAACGCAAGCCCGGGTATCACGCGGGCGGGGTGGCCGGGCATCTCGCTTTCGGCCTCGGAAGCCACTTTTGCATGGGGTATCAACTTGCCCGGGTCGAGGCGGTGGTTGCCACCGAACGGTTCCTGTTGAGCTTGAACGGACCGAGGTTGCGGGAGCGGCAGGTTCCCGTGGTCAACTGGTTCGAGCGGACGGTGCCCAGCCTCGTGGTCGACTCGGGTTGATCGATCAGATGCGATACACGCGCTCGGCGTTGCGATGGAACAGGGCGTGGCGGTCGTCCTCGCTGAATTCCGCCACGAGCGCCCGATACGCGGTCAGGAGGTCGTGATAGGTCGAGAACATCCGGTCCACAGGGAAGTTCGTCCCGAAGAAGGAGCGCTCGACGCCGAAGATTTCGATGCTCTCCTCGACCCACGGCCGCAGTGTCTCGATCGTCCAGTCCCGCCCAAATGCGCGGTCGCCCATGCCGAGACCGGAAATCTTGATGAACACGTTTTCGAGTGGCCCGAACGCGTTCATCGCTGATCGCCATGCATGGAAGTACTCGGCGGTTCGCGTCGTGGGAAATCCGGCGTGCTCGACGACCATCGTGGTTCCCGGATGTCGACGCGCGAGGGAGGCCGCGTCGGCCATGCCTTCCCACTTGACGTCGAGGTCATAGACCAGGCCGTACTGTTCGAGGATGGCGTACCCGTGTTCGAATGCGGGGTCCACGAGGTAGTCGCCTCGGCCGAGATCACGCACGCCTCTCACTCGCGAGTATTGGAGATGACGCTCGATCGTCGTTGCTGCGTCGGCGTCCTGGAGGGAGACATGTGCGACGATCGCGGTGGGCCATCCGGTGTCCTCGGCCATCGCCTCGAGCCACCGGCTCTCCTCGACAGGGTCGGGAGTACCGAGTGCCGCTTGAACGTGGACCGCCTTCGTGACGTCGCACCCGGCGATATCCGCGACGAACTCTCTGGCCGAGTACGTCCTCAATTCGATCAGCGGACTCATGTCGCCGAACACCGGATGGGTGGTCCCCGGCTCCAGCCAATCCCAGCGCAGGGTGGGGTGGGGTTGCTCCCAGAAATGGATGTGCGTGTCGGCGAAGGCGATCGTGTCGCTCACGCCAGCCTCATTTCGGCCGCCATCGACACAGTGCCTTCCGGCCGATTCGCGCTGGCGGTGACGCTGTCTTCGTTGCCGTCGGCGCGGAGAAGGATCGTCTCACCGACATAGAGGGGAGCACGCGACGAGAAGTTGAATGCCACGATCGTCATGGGGTCGTTGCGGCGAACGAGGTCGGCCAACAGGATGGCGGTGAGTGGACCGTGGACGACCAGATCGGGGTAACCCTCAGTCCCGGTCGCATAGTTGCGGTTCGTAGTGGATCCGGTGAGAGTTGTGTGTGAGTGCGGAAAAGCGGAAGAGCAGGACCTCGTCGGTGACCACCGTGTCGACCCATCGGGCCGGGGGGAGCAATTTGTCGGCTTCAGCCGCCACCGGTTTCGGCGGAGAGTCGGTATAGACCAGTTCCTGGTGTTCTGTGATCGCCGGTCGGCCGTCACAGGTGATCTCGTAGCGAACGGACACGAGCACGATGTCACCGCTTCGGCCGGCCTTCTCTGTGATGTCGACGATTTCGCCACGGCGGGTGACGTTCGCCCCAATGGGGATAGGCGCGTGGAACTCGAGCCGCCCCCCGGCATACATCCTCCGGCGGTGGGGGAGTGGCGGGAGGAACCCACCGCGTCGCGGATGCCCGTCGTCACCGGTCTCGGTCCGGGCAGTGGCTGGCAGGAACAGCAGCCAGTGCCACAACGGGCTCAGCGGCTCCTCGTGAACGGGCGGCTCGACGCCAAGTGCGAGGGCGAGCCTTTCGATTCGATCAGGGGCGACGACATCCTGGGCCTCGACGATGGTTTTCGTCCAGTCGTCGAGCGCCCGCGTTCCGGACCTCTCGTGCTGGCGTGGATCCATCCCCTCGTCGGCGATGCCGGTCATCCCTGGCAACGTTACCAGAGGTCGTTCTTCGGTCGCTACCCTGCCCTCCACGGACGAGGAGGACGACGAACGATGGACGTGGGAGATGGGCGGGCGCTGACTGTGAACGGTCCGCTCCCGGTGAAGGAGTTGGGCCCGACGCACGTTCATGAGCACCTCTACGTGGACTGCCGACCGATCCTCGACCTTCACGGTTACCCGGTGGTCTCCGATGCCCCGCTCACGATCGAGACGGCCGCCGAAGCTCGTTGGAATCCGGGTGGCTTTCCCGACAACTACCACCAGACCGATGTCCAGCAGGTGATCGACGAACTCGGGCCTTTCGTAGAGGCAGGTGGGCGCACCATCGTCGAGGTCACACCCAGTCACATGTCGCGATCACCGGAGATTCTCCAATCGATCTCGAACCGGGCCGGCGTCAATGTGGTGATGGGCGGCGGGTACTACCTCGCATCAGCACACCCCGCGGGCACGAGTGAGCGATCGGTGGAAAGCATCGCGGAGGAACTCATCACCGAGTTCCGGCACGGCGTCGGAGACACCGCGGTCCGACCGGGGATCATCGGTGAAGTGGGCACAGGAGATCCGTTCCACTCCGAGGAGGAGCGCGTGATGCGCGCGGTCGCCCTGGCTCACCTCGAGACCGATCTTCCGATCAGTGTTCACCTGCACCCGTGGGGTTTTGAAGGGGCCAAGGTGCTCGACGTGCTGGAGTCCGAGGGCGTGTCGTCCGAGCGCGTGATCCTCGGGCACATGAACACAGCCATCGGCAATGAGGACTACCAGTTGGGCTTGCTCGAGCGCGGCGCCAACCTCGGATACGACCTGATGGGTTTCGACCACTCCCTGATCGGCCTCGGACGATATCCGCCCAGCGATCTCGACATCGTGCTCGGGTTGATCCGTCTCGCCGGCCGCGGCCACCTGTCACAGTTGTTCGTCTCCCAGGACATGGGCGGTGTGAAGACCCGCCTCCTCGCATACGGTGGTTGGGGTTATGCCCACACTTTGCGTCACGTGATCCCGCTGTTCCGGGACAACGGGTGGGGCGACGCCGAGTGCGAGCAGCTGATGGTGGGGAATCCCGCCAGGCTCCTGACGATCGAAGGTCTCACCGACTGAGGTCAGAGTGTCTCTGGGCTTCTGGGAGGGAACGTAGGACACCGAGACTCCCTTCGACGGCCATATCCTCGTCCGGGTGGTCGGGGTGCATGGCCGCCATCTCCACGTACCAACGCGGTCGATGGGGGGACGCCAATGTCGCCCGGAGTGCCTCCGCGACCGGCAGATCACCGTGGCCCAACGGAGTGGTCGGCCACCACGCAGCCGGGTCCCCGATCGAGTCGGGTTGTACGCGGACGTCCTTGACATGAACCATTCGAACAAGCGCCGCCGCTCGTCGGGCCGCCTCGACGACGTCGTCGCCGACCCTCACGGCGTTACCCAGGTCGTAGCAGATGCCGACGTTGTCGCACCCCACCCGCTCTATCAATTCGATCAAATCGGCGATGGTGAGGTCGGCATGGTTCTCGATGGCGATGTCAACGCCCAGGCTGGCGGCACGGGTAGCGATAGCGGCTACTTGCGGGACGAGCCGATCGAGTCTCTCGTCGACAGGCTCAGGCCACCACGTCTGGTCGCCGCAGACGACTCGCAATAGTCGACATCCGGTGGCGGCCGCCAACTCGAGCCACTGCAGCGCCTCGACGAGTCGGGTGGGGTTCTTGCCTCCCTCCAATCCAGTTCGGTGACCCCACGCCAGCACGAGGTCGAGGCGTCTCGCCGAGGCGTCGGCGGCCACAGCGTCGACTAGCGCCGGTGTGAGATACACCGTCTGCACACTCACGCCGTCTGCGCCGTGTTCGTTGGCGCGCCGCAGGAAGTCGAAGACGTCCCATCGCTCGGGACGGGGATCCTCCCACTCCGAGTGCTCGCCGAACCAGCGGTGGTAGGCGAAGCTGTCGATACCGATGAGCGGGCGGGGCGCCGTCACCGTCCCAGGTACCCGCCATCGACGGGAAGTACCACGCCATGGAGGTAGTCCGACGCAGCCGACGACAGGAAGACGACCGGACCCTTGAGGTCGCTGGGCTCGCCCCACCGTCCGGCGGGCAGACGGCCGACGATCTCGGAGTTGCGCACCGGGTCACCCCACACGTGCCGGTTCATCTGGGTCTTCACGTACCCGGGCGCGATGGCATTGACATTCACGCCCCTTCCCGCCCACTCGTTGGCAAGTGCCTTCGTCATCTGTGCGACCCCCGCCTTCGACGCGGTGTAAGCGACCACCTTGAGGCCACCGAAGAACGCATACATCGAGGCGATGTTCACGATCTTTCCGCTGCCCTGAGCGAGCATCCTGATGCCTGCCAGGCGGCAGAGTTCGAACGTGGCGGTCAGGTTCACCTCGATCACTCGATCCCAGTCGGTGATCGGCATGTCCTCGGCAGGTGAGACGGTCACCGTGCCGTGGCAGTTGACCAGGATGTCGATGCCTCCCAGAAGTTCGCTGGCGCGACCGAATCCTGCTGCGAGTTGGTCGCGATCTGAGAGATCCGCCCGCACGGCGTGTACGCCGGCAGGCTGACCGCCTAGGTGTCGCGCCGCGTCGTCCACGGCATCCGACCGGGCAATCATCGCCACCGACGCTCCCGCTTCCAGGAGGCCTTCAGCGAGCCCGGTTCCGATTCCGCCGCCACCCCCGGTGACGATCGCCCGCCGCCCGGTCAGGTCGAACGTTGCGATCCCCGAGCCGGTGGTCACAACTCGTACTTCCGGACCACGGCCTCGTTGACTTCGATGCCGAGGCCCGGCTTCGTGAGGGTGGCGTGGACGACCCCGTCGCGTGCCTCGAAGGGTGTGTCCACCAACTCGTGCTGCATGGGGTTCTCCTCCGGCTTCAGCTCGAAGGTGAGGGCACGATGAGACGTCGCTGAGACGGCGAGACTCGCCGCGGTGTTGATGGCGCTACTCCACGAGTGCGCGTTGAACCAGAGATTGTGCTGTTCGACCAACTTGACGAGCTGTTGGAACCCGGTGACGCCCTCACTCCGACCTGGGTCGCATCCGACGACATCGACGACGCCTTCCCCGAGCAACCGGTGGTACCCCCGCATGTGCCACTCCCGTTCCCCGGTGGCGATGAGCGTGGTCGTGGTCTGTCTGATGCGACGAAAGCCCTCGATGTCAGACGGCTCCAAGGGCTCCTCGATCCAAAGGAGGCCGTACTCCTCGAAGCCCCTGATGCGCCGGATGGCCGACGAGACGTCCCAGCGAAGTGACTGGCCCCGATCGATCATCAGCTGCGCGTCGGGACCGCACGCTTCTCTCAGCAGCCGCATGAAGTTGATGTCGCGTTCGACGTTGAATCCGAGACCGCCGCTGCGCTCGCTGAAGCCGACTTTCACACCGGCGAACCCGGCGCGGATCATGTCGCCGTGCCTCGCTGCCTCGGCTTCGATGTCCGAAAGGGTGGCGTGGGTGGCTGCAATAGCGGGAAAGTCCTTGCGGACCGCGCCCCCGAGGAGGTCGACGAGAGGGCGGCCGAGCACCTTCCCCTTCAGATCCCAGAGTGCCATGTCGATTGCGCTGAGAGCGAACGCGGCGATGCCCTCCGGCCCGTACCACCATGTGCGTTTCTTGATCTTGTCCACCGTTGCGAGGTTGGCGACGGGATCGCTGCCGATGATGAGGTCGGCGAGGCCCTGGATGAGAACCTCGGTGGCGCGGCATGCCTCAGGAAAGCCCGAACCCGACATCGGGATGCACTCGCCCCAACCAACGACGCCGTCCGTGGATTCGATTCGACACAACGTGAGATATCGCGTGAACCCTGCATCGTTGCTCTCGGGATATGCGACGGAAATCGGTGTGACGCTCGCCACTGCGCTCATGCTCGGACTCCTGACCGGAAAGCTCGTTCTGAACCGAGGATAGTAACGTTTCCAGCCCGAGGGTCGGGTAGGCGTCCGGGCCGGCGATGCCCAGTTTGTAAACGAAGGAGGTGTGGTGGCACTGATCGCGGAGGACACAAACGACTTACGTGATGGCTGACTTTCCCGGGCCCGATCCCGTGGTTGTCATCGGCGCCGGGATCGTGGGGTTGAGTTCGGCGCTCGCAATTCAGCGGGAGGGACTTTCCGTTCTTCTGGTCGACAGGGGACAGCCTGGACATGGGGCGTCGTTCGGGCATGCGGGGGGAATCGCAGTGACCTGGGTGAGTCCACAGGGATTGCCTGACCTGGTGCGGCGTCTGCCGCGCTGGTTGCTCGATCCGTTGGGTCCGGTGGCTGTGCGCTGGCCGTATCTGCCACGGCTGTTGCCGTGGTTCCTCGAGCTCCGTCGCCACAGTTCTCCCACCGAGGTACGCCGCTTGGGTGACGCTCTCGCTTCTCTCATGAGTCAGGCATGGCCATCGTGGGAGTCCCTGTTGGCGAGGCTGGGCGGGGAAAGCGCTCGGCTGGTCAAGCACGAGGGCTCACTCACCGTGTATCACGGAAGGCGACAGCTCGACCACGATCGGCTCGTGTGGGACATGCGCCGGGTACGGGGTTTCCAGGTCGAGACGGTAGACGAAGATGCCCTTCGGACTCACGAGCCTGCACTCTCGGCAGATTTCACCGTGGGCGTTCTCGAGCGTCAGGCCAAGTGGTGCGAGGATCCAATGGCAGTGGTCGACTCGATGGCTGCCTCCTTCGTGTCCGGGGGCGGTCTCATCGTGCGAACCGAAGTGGTCGGATTCGATGAGGAGTCGTCGACAGTGCGAGGCGTCCGGACGACGCAAGGGGTGTTGCCTTCGAGCGCGGTGGTCATCGCAGCAGGAGCCTGGTCGCATCGAGTGGCGGCTCACCTGGGTCACACCCTGCCCCTCGAGAGCGAGCGCGGATATCACGTCGACATTCCCGATCCGGGCGTCAGGTTGCGTCGCATTCTCTCGCTCGCACCGTACAAGGTCGTCGTCACGCCGCTTCGTGGTGGCGTCCGGCTCTCGGGAACGGCGGAATTCGGTGGCGTCGATTCTCTGCCAGATTTCCGTCGGGCCGACGCGTTGGTCACAGTCGCCCGTCGGGCGCTGCCGGACCTCGTCGTGGGCGAACACAAGCAGTGGGCGGGTGACCGGCCCATCCTGCCCGATTCGTTGCCGACCATCGGATGGGACCCGCACTTCGGGAACGTCTGTCACGCGTATGGGCACAGCCATATTGGGTTCACGCTGGGCCCGCTCACCGGGGACCTGGTGGCGGATCTTCTCGCTCGTCGCACGCCCCGGGTCGACCTGACGCCGTTTCGGGCGGCCCGGTTCGGCTGAGAGCCCTCAGGCGTACTTGATCGCTTGAGCCGCGATGTCGAGGCCGACCCTGTCTCCCCACGCGTGCAACAGCATCGACGTGATGGGTCCTGGCTGGCCGCTTCCGATGGTGAGACCGTCCGCCCGGGTGACAGGCAGGATGCACGGGCTCGTGCCGGTGAAGAAGGCCTCGTCGGCGGTGTAGAGGTCGAACGGCTGTAGGAGTGTTTCGGTCGTACTGATTCCCAACGAGGCAGCGAGTTCAAGCGTGTAGGCGCGGGAAATCCCTGCCAATACTGAGCCCGCCGGCGGAGTCGAGACGCCTCCGTCTCGCACGACGAAGAGGTTGTAGCCGCTGCCTTCGCCCAGGTTCCCCATGGCGTCGCACAGAACCGGCCAGCCAGCCCGATCCGATCGCGCGGCCTCGAGTTCGGCGAGGTTGAAGTGCATACGACTGTGTGTCTTCAACTTGGGATCTGCTGCGCCGTAGGGCAGCGACGATGCCCGGGTGACGATGGCGTGTGCGCCGGTGGCGTACAGGTGGGCGTACTTGGCGAAGTCGATCCCCGACACCTTCACGTACACGGTGGGTGGACCGGCCTCATGTGCCCATCGTCCGGGTCCGCGGGTCACACCCTGCCAGACCTGGAAATCGCCGACATCGGGGATGAGCTGCTGGTTCCTGTCGATCACCTCACGTGAGATCCCCAGCATGTGAGCGCGTGGGAGACCGGGATCGATCCGGGCGACGTGTAGGGACCGATACAGCCGATCGACGTGTTCTTCGAGCAGGAACTCGACGCCGCCGAACGTGCGAGCTGCATCGAAGACGGCATCACCGGTGACGAACCCCCGATCGGCAGGATCGATTCGTACCTGCGAGAGCGGTACCCACTCACCGTTGAAGTAGGCGGTCGATTCGTCCATCAGGTCGGGGTCTCCTCTCGACTCCTTGGAAACGGTACTCATCCACGGCCGAGGAACGCCTGCTCGATCGGCAGCGCCGTCAGTTCCCACACGACCGTGGTCTGAGATACCAACAGCATGGCTCTGGCGAGTTCAGCCACCTCGTCGACCGACATCATGTTCTCCCGGTTGATCGGATCGCTCATATCTTGTCGTGTCTCCGTCCGAACATTGCCAGGATGCAGGCACCCGACCGCGATTCCGTGGCGTCGCGCCTCGATCGCGGCCGTCCGGCTGAGCCCGACCAGACCCGCCTTCGATGCCGCGTACGAAGCAGTCATCGGGCGCGGCACTGAGGCCGAGATGCTGCCGATGTTGAGAATCCGACCCCGGCTGCGCGGCTTCATCCGACGAATCGCCTCCCGCATGCACAGAAATGCCCCGGTCAGGTTGACGTCGAGCACGTGCTGCCAATCCGCCAGCGTGGTGTCTTCGATGGCGGCCGACGAGAGCGTGGCAGCGTTGTTCACGAGAACATCGACCGGTCCCATTTCTGCCTCGACTTCGTCGAACATGGCCAGCACCTGGGACTCGGAGGTGACGTCGCATCGAACAGCAATCGCCTGGCCCCCGCGGGTGCGGATGTCTTCCGCGGCGGTCTCCAGCCGATCCAGTGACCGCGCCGCAAGGGCGACTGCGGCGCCGGCGTCTGCCAAGTTGCGTGCCACCGCCCGCCCGATGCCGGAGCCCGCACCGGTCACGATTGCCACCGTGCCTTCGAGCGGCATGCCCGGGTTCGTCAACTCGTCGCCAGTAGGCCGCCGTCGAGCACCAGCACCTGGCCGGTGAGGAACCCATTCGTCATGAACAACAGCGCAGCCGACGCCGCCTCGTCGGGTCGGCCCACCCGGCCCACGGGAAGTCTGGACTCGGCCTCGGCCACCCGCCGGGCGACGTCTTCGGCCTCGTGGAGCGTGTCGAAGAGCGGCGTCATGACGAATCCGGGAGCGATCGTGTTGATCCGTAGGCCGTGGCTGCCGAGCTCGAGCGCGAGCGAACGGGTGGCGGCCTCGAGCGCTCCGTTGATGCAGGCTCCGATCACGTAGCCGGGCACCGGCCGGCGGGCGGCGACACCAGAGAAGAGCACGATGCTGCCCCCGCGCCGCATCAAGACTCGGGCGTCGTATACGGTCCAGAACGGCCCCCAGAACTTGCTGTCGAAGGATGCCCGTGCCGTCTCGTCGTCAATCGAGTCGTACGTACGCGGTTCAACCGTCGAACCCGGCAGCGCGAGGTGATCGAATGGTGCGAACGACTCCATCAATCTCATGACGGCGTCGCGATCCTCGACTCGGAGCGACGCACGCCGAACGGGTCGATCGCCCCGTTCTTCGAGTCGCCGAGCAGCCTCCTCGAGACGGTCAGGGTTCCGGGCGGCGATTGCGACAATCGCTCCCTCATCGATCGCCGCTTCGGCGATGGCATAACCCATTCCAGCCGAGCCGCCAATGACCAGGATCCTGCGATCGTCGAGTGTGCCCACCGATTTCCTCCCGCGTTCGGGCTCCGTTGACCCTAGCAGTGGTAACGTTCCCAGACCCGGAATCCCAGTAGCAATGGGGAAGATCGCAAATGGCTGACGACCGAGGGTTTCAGCACAGACAACGCGCGGTAGTTCTCCGTGCCGACGTGGGCGCGGGTCCCGCCATTTGTCGCCGGCTCGAACGCGACGGATTCGACGTGCGTCGGATCGCCCAGACAGACTTCGGACGCGGCACCGTCTCGGATGTCGTGACTGATGCGTTCACCGCCGGCGCGACGTTGCTGGTCAACAACCTCTGCGAGTTCGAACGGGTTCCGGTGGTCGCCGGGGTGCGCGGTTTCGCGGCCGCACTCGACGAAGGACTGAACAGTACGTTCTCTGCATGCCGCGAAGCGGCGCGCGTCTCCATCGAAAGCGGAAGCTCTCTTCACATCCTCAACGTCGTCTCCGCCACCGCCGGCGTCGGGTTGCCTGGACGCGCGATGGAGGCCTGTGTCTCCGCCGGGCTCGTCGCGGCCAGCAAGGCATTGGCCGCTGAATGGGGTGCAGCGGGCGTCAGGGTGAACGTGGTGATGGTGGGGCCTACCGAATCCTGGCAACCCGCTGGTGGGTCGCTCGACGGAGTCCCGGGTGTGTTGCCACTCGGTCGATTGGTCGACGACGACGATGTAGCCGCCGCCGTGGCCAGCCTGTCAGCTCCGGACCTGGGAGCCGTCACCGGTCATGTCTTCGCGGTGGATGCCGGCTGGCTGGCCCATGGGTGGCGACGCGAGTGATGTCCGACCTGGAGTTCACGGGGAAAGTCGCCCTCGTCACCGGAGGGGGTCGAGGAATCGGCCGGGCCTGTGCCCGGATGTTCGGAGGGCGCGGGGGCGCGGTCGTCATCGGCGACATCGACGATGCCGCGGCCGCCGAGGCCGTTCGTTCCTTGGACGAGTCGGGGATCGCTGCGCTGGGATTCCCGCTCGACGTGGGGGACGAAGACAGCGTCCGTGCCTGTCTGGACGCCACCTTGGATCGGTTCGGACGGGTCGACGTCCTCGTCAACAACGCCGGTCTGCGGCTGAACAAGCCGGCGCTCGAGTCCACGGACGACGAATGGGACCGGACCATCCGTATCAATCTGTTCTCGGCGTACCTGTGCAGTTCCGTGTTCGGAGCGCACATGGCCACGTCCGACGGTGGCGACATCGTGTCCATATCGTCGATGGCCGCCGAGACAGTGTTTCCTCGCCGTCCGGCATATGCGGCCGCCAAGGCAGGAATCAACGCCCTCACTCGTGTGCTGGCGGTGGAACTCGCTCCACACGGTGTGCGCGTGAATGCGGTCGGACCGGGCCAGACCCGAACGGAGTTTTACGACCAGTGGCTTGCCGCAGGCCTCCTCGACGTCGATGCCGACAATGCGCGTACACCGCTGGGGCGGTTCGCGTCACCTGATGAGATCGCGGAGGTCGTCACCTTCCTCCTGTCCGACCGGGCACGGTATGTGACCGGTCAGACGTGGTACGTCGACGGAGGATGGACCGCCACCCGCTAAATCAAGCTGGGACGGTGGTGGCATCACGCCCGCTTCTGTCCGCGACGATCACCCCCGTGATGATGGCGGCGCCTCCGAGGATGAGACCCGTTCCGACCTTCTCGCTCATGAGCACGACGCCGGCGATGACCGCGACGAGTGGAACGATGAAGCCGACCAACGCCGTCTGGGCAGCGGTGTTTCGCTGGAGCACCCAGTAGAACAGCATCAGCGGGACGACGGTGGAGCCGATCGCCAGGTAAACGAGGAGCCACCACGATTCGGCGTCGAGGCGAGGCACTCCCTCCATCAGGAAGGTCGGGGCAAGCATCAGGGCCGTCGCCACCGCGAACTGGACGACCAACACGTCGAATCCGGCGAGTGACGCGGTCTGGCGCTTGGCGTACACCGTGGAGAAGGAGAACGCCGCCACGCCCGGTATCGACCAAGCGATCGCCAGCGATGGCCGACCGCCGACCGCCAGCCCACTGTCTCCTGCCAAGAGCAGCACGGCAACGCCGGCGATGGCCAAACTCAATCCGAACAGCCGGCGGCGGCCGATCCTCTCACCGGGTAGCAGAAAGTGGGCGAAGATGGCGGTGCCCAGCGGTGCCAGCGCCGCCATCAGTCCAACGAATCCAGCCGAGGCGTACTTGTAGGCGTAGTTGAAGAGCACGTACGGCATCGCCACACCGACGATGGCCATGACCGTCCCCGTCCGAACGAGGGTCGGATCCCACGACATCCGGCGCCGCAGGAACAACTGGGCGGCGGCGACGAGAGCGGTGGCGATGACGAGGCGCCCGGCGACGATGGTGAGGCTGCCGACCCCGTTCTCGAGCGCCGCACGCGTTGCCACGCCGACAGTTCCCCAACCGACGCTCAGCGCCCAGAGCGCCGCCCAGGATCCCCGATTCACCTGTGTCGTCTCCCTAGATCCACCCGATCTCTCGTCCGCAGGGGCGGAGTCGGTGGTTCTGGTGGTGCCATTGGGGCTCCTCGCTCACAGCGTCGGAGGTGGCTGGCCCGGTCCGAGGGCCAACCACATCGTTTGGACAGTCAGGTCGCGCAATCATGGACGATTGGAATCGTATCCAAGAATCGTATCCAGGTACGATCGGCGAATGCTGCTGACGCTCGCTGACTTCGAAGCGGCGGCAGTTGACATCCTTGGTCCATCGGGGGCCGCGTTCGTTTCAGGCGCCGCCGGTGAGGGGAGGACGCGGGATGCCAATGCCGCCGCGTTCGATGCGATTCGGCTGCTCCCGAAGGTACTGGTCGACGTTTCTCACCGGTCGACGAAGACCTCGGTGCTCGGCCACGAGATCGACCTCCCCGTGATCCTGGCCCCCACCGCGATGCACCGGATCTCGCACGCCGACGGTGAACGGGCCACAGCCCGCGCAGCCGCGGCGGCGGGCACGATCCTGGTGCTCAGCCTCGGATCGTCGCTACCGGTCGAGGAGGTGATGGCCGCCGCGTCGGGTCCGGTGTGGTTCCAGGCGTACGTAGGGAAGGATCGGGTTCGCACGGCCGAGGTGCTCCACCGAGCTCAGGCGGCGGGCTGTAGCGGATTGGTGGTGACCGTCGACGCGCCCGTCGTGGGTGGACGGATCGCCGAGCGCCGTCACGGATTCGAAGTCCGTCCGGAGTGGTTCGCTGCGGGCCACGAGCCGTTCTACGGCCTCACACCGCCGGCGGCAGCCGGCGCCGGCGCCACCGAACTGTGGGACCCGTCCCTGACGTGGGACGACGTTGGTTGGCTGCGGGGGCTGACCGATCTTCCGCTCATGCTGAAGGGGATCGTGCGCGCTGACGACGCTGCCCGGGCGGCCGCCGAGGGGGCAGAGGCGGTGATCGTATCGAACCACGGTGGGCGTCAACTCGATTCCGTGATCCCGTCGATGGAGGCTCTTCCCGAGGTGAGGGACGCGGTCGGAGGCGCCACAACGGTGATGGTGGATGGAGGGGTTCGACGCGGTGGGGACGTGTTCAAGGCGCTGGCCCTGGGTGCCGACGTCGTGCTCGTTGGTCGGCCGGTGATGTGGGGACTGGCTGTCGGCGGCGCGTCCGGTGTCGAACAGGTTCTGCGACACCTCGCCGAGGAGTTGGAGTTGACCATGGCGCTGTGTGGCGCACGGACGGTCGAGGAGATCACACCCGACCTCATCCGACCGAGCTGAGACCTCAGTCCCGCAGCCAGCGTGTCTCGCTCCCAGGCGGGGAGTAGAACCACAGGATCACGAGTGGACCGGACTCATCCGCAGTCGTGATGTGGGTCGAGTTTGAGGGAGTCACCAGAACGGTCCCCTCGGTCACCGTGTGAACGTCGCCGTCGATCTCGACGTGTCCGCTGCCCGACATGACGACGGCGACTTCTTCCGCGAGATGATGGTGCGCGGGTGTGCTGTAACCGGGAGGGAGCGCCGCCGCCCCCACGACGATGGAGGAGGCGGTGCCGCGGGCGGGGGTGGTCTTGACCGCGATCACGCGGCCGTCGTGGCCCCGGGCGTCGCCGCTGTCTCCATGTTTCAACGCATGGAGAACCTCGGCAGTCAGTTCCGAGAAGTGCATCTTGGTGGCCGGATACTCCCCGCGACTTTGGGTTCCTGCGAGGGAATCTCCATCGGGCGATGACGTGGTCATGAGCTGCTCCTCGGTTGTTCGGTGGTGCGATTCAACCATGTGGCGAGATATTGGAATCGATTCTAGGCTGCGATGGTCGATCCAGCCGCGGCGTCGAGCTGATAGGCGTCAGAGGAGTGTGCATGACGATTCGGGCAGTGCTACATCCAGCGAGTGTCACCGGGCTCGTTGAAGAAGTCAGGGCGACACCAGACGTGGAGCTCATCGAGGCGTCGAGTGACGATGAAGTCGAAGCCGCCCTCGCCGACGGTGCCCAGATCCTCCTCACCTACACCTGGCGCGACCGCTTTCTCAAACCCTCCCTGGCCTGGATTCAGGGCGTGGGCGCCGGATTCGAGCAGTACCCGCTCGAGTTGTTCGAGCAAGAAGATGTCGCGCTCACGACCGCCACGGGTGTTCACGTGAGCGTGGCGGAGGGTGCGTTCGGGCTGCTGCTCGCACTCACCAGGAGGATCGCCGACGCCGTCCGGGACGGGATGCGGCACGAGTGGATCATGCGCGAAGGACCCGAGTTGGCGGGAAGCACGATCGGGATCGTGGGCCTGGGGACAATAGGCGAGGCGTTCGCCAGACGCGCACAGGGCTGGGATGTCGACCTGCTCGGGTTCAAGCGGCACCCAAACGATTACAACGGTGTGGTTCCCCGGGTGTTCGGGCCCGGTGAACTGCTCGAGATGTGCAGGCTGTCGGACATTCTCGTGATCACGATCCCTGGGTCGTCGGAGACCCGTCACCTGATCGGCGCGGAGGAGTTGGAGGCGCTTGGTCACGGTTATGTGATCAACGTCGGCCGCGGGAGCGTTGTCGATGAGGCTGCCCTCATCGACGCTCTGGCGGGAGGAAGGCTGCGAGGTGCGGGACTCGACGTCTTCGAAACCGAGCCGCTCCCGTCGGACTCGCCGCTGTGGGACATGAACAATGTCGTGATCACCCCCCACTCGGCGGGCGACACTCCGCGATACGGCGAGCGGCTCGCCCGCATCTTTCGACAGAACCTGCGCGCGTTCCAGGGGGAGGAGACTCCTTGGGTGAACCGGGTGGTCGACGGCAGGCGACTGGACGAATACGTGAGTCGCGGCTGATCGCCGGGCTCAGGAGGGAAATGCATGACGGACAGTGGATGGAATCTCGGCGCGGGTCTCGATGACCGTGGGGTGATCGTCACGGGAGCGGCCAGCGGGATCGGCCGAGCGACGGCGAAGGCGATGGCTGGCGCCGGAGCGCGGGTGGTGGCGGTCGATCGCGACGAGCAAGGCGTCCGTCAGACGATTGCCGAGATCGGCACGCCCGATCGGCATGTAGCCATCGGATTCGACCTGCGCGACATCGGGGCGATACCGCATCTCGTCGAGCAGGCGAAAGACGCGGTTGGGTCGTTGTGGACGCTCGCCCATGTCGCAGCCGTCCTACGCCGCCAGCCCGTGGACGACGTGACGGAGGATGATTGGGACCTGCAACTCGATGTCAACCTCAAGTCGGGCTTCTTCCTGAACCGGGCGGTCGGGAACGCGATGGTGGAGGCCGGCGACGGCGGACGAATCATCAACTTCACGTCCGGCGCGTGGCTGACCGGACCCGCCTCCGGTAGTCACGCCTACGTTGCTTCCAAAGGAGGCGTGGTCTCGATGGCGAGGGGATTCGCCAAGCATTTCGGCCCGCACGGCATCCTCGTGAACACCGTGTCGCCCGGACAGATCGACACGCCGATGCAGCACGTCGACAACCCCGCCGAGATGGTGGAGGCGGGGATCCAGGCCTGTCCGCTGGGGCGGATCGGTCAGCCCGAGGAGGTGGCTGCTGTCGTGGTGTTTCTCGCCTCCCGTCACGCCAGTTTCATCAGCGGAGCGACGATCAATGTGAGTGGTGCGTCGGTCATGTACTGACCGAGGACTCGACCCCAGAGGAGGGGCTAGCTGGTGAGAAACGTACAAACGGTGTTGGGGGAGATCGCTCCCGCTGAATTGGGCTTCACGCTGCCGCACGAGCACGTGTTCCACGACCTCTACGACATCACGCTCAACTCGCACATGATCCTGAGCGATGCCCAGGTGGCGCGTGACGAACTCGCCGTCTACCGAGAGAAGGGCGGGCGGACGATCGTGGATCAGACCGTTCACGGGCTGAACGGCGACCCCGAGCTTCTTCGGGAGGTGGCGGCAGATGCCGGGGTGAACATCGTTGCCGGTACCGGGTTCTATTGGGAGCGGTTTCATCCGCCTTGGCTAGCGGACATGAGTGAGACGGAGATCGTCCGCCTGCTTGTGAGCGACCTCACCGAGGGCTTCGCAGGTACGGATGTGGTCGCCGGGATCATCGGGGAGATCGGAACCCACCATCGGGCGATCTCGCCGGCGGAGGCACGCGTCATCCGAGCGTGCGCCGCGGCCCAGCGGGAGACCCAAGTCCCGATCTCCACTCACGCCCTGTTCACGCGCATCGGCATGGAGCAGGCGCGGGCGTTCGCCGACGCTGGCGCAGACCTCGACAAGCTCGTCATCGGTCACGTCGACACGACGCCCGATGTGGACTACCACGAGGAGCTCGTCCGTTTCGGTGTGTGGATCGCGTATGACGCCATCGGTCAACTGGACAAACAATCCGACGAGCAGAGAGCCGATGCGATCGTTGAACTCATCGGACGAGGCCACCGTGACCGCATCCTCCTGTCGACCGACGTCGGCAAACGCGGAGCCCTGCGTGCCTACGGAGGACAGGGATACGACCACGTGATCACCGGCTTCCTTCCACTGCTACGCGACCGCGGGCTGAGCGGAGAGGACATCGACGCGATGACCATCGAAAATCCGCGACAGCTGTTCAGCTTTCCGTCGTGAGCGGCTACCGGCTGGTCATGCTTCCGCCGCAGGACGAGCTGACCCGTCGGTGGGCGGAACAGATCAGCGAAGGGCTGCCCGAAGTGTCGGTCGTGGTAGCCGAGTCCGACGCGGAGGCGATCGCCGCGCTGGCCGACGCCGAAGCTGCCTATGGCACCTTGTCGAGGGCTCAGCTCGAAGCGGCGAGGCGGCTGAGCTGGCTGCAGGCTCCGGCCGCCGCACCGCCTGCCGGCTTCTTCTTCGATGCGCTGGTGGCCCACCCCGTGGTCGTCACGAACTTCCGCGGGATCTACAACGACCATGTCGCCACTCATGCGGTGGCGATGGTGCTGGCGCTGGCACGAGGGTTCCCACGCTACGTCCTCGAACAGGCTCGAGGGAGATGGGATCCCATTCGGACTGCCGAGGGTGTCGTGCATTTGCCCGAGGCGACGGTGCTGGTGGTGGGCCTCGGCGGCATCGGGTCGGAGATCGCCAGAATGATGAAGACGTTCGGATCGAGAGTGATCGCCACCGACGCCCGAGTGACAGATGGATCACCCGTGGTTGACGAGGTGGCGCCGCCGGCCGAGCTCGATCGTCTGATCCCCGAGGCAGACTTTGTCGTACTGACCGTGCCCCACACCCCGGAGACGGAAGGCATGTTCAATGCTCGCCGGCTCTCGATGATGAAGTCGACAGCCCATCTCGTGAACATCGGTAGAGGCATGACAGTGCGACTGGACGATCTGGTCTCGGCGCTCGAGCGGGGAGAGATCGCCGGTGCCGGGCTCGACGTATTCGAGGAGGAACCCCTGCCGACGGAACATCCGTTGTGGGCCATGTCCAATGTGCTCCTCACGCCGCACGTCGCCGTTGCTGGGCCGTACGTCGACGAGCGACGGTTCGCCGTGCTCGCCGACAACGCCTCACGGTTCGGTGCGGGAGAACCGCTCCTCAACGTGGTCGACAAGGCCGCCTGGTTCTAGTCGCGTGAACCGGCTCGCTACTCGGGGATGGCTGTCGCATCGTCTGGATGCGCTTGGCGGCGGTGGAGCGGGTTGCCGGCGGGTGGGATGAGGGGGCGTTCGTCTGTGTCGTCGGCGCGGGGCGCAGTCGCCACCAGCAGCCCGCAGGCGGCGCAGGTGGGATTGCGGATTCTCCAGTCGGGCGGCAACGCCGTGGATGCAGCCGTCGCTGCCACGGCCGCGCTGGGTGTCGTCGAACCGATGATGTCGGGAATCGGCGGGGACCTGTTCGCCATGCTGTGGTCGGCCTCGGATCGACAAGCCCATGTCTTCGACGGGAGCGGGCGCTCGGCGCGCGCGGCCTCGCTGGATGCCCTCCACGCGCGGGGCCATCAGTCCGTGCCGGTCAGCGGCCGAGACGGAGTGCTGTCGGTGACGGTTCCCGGGGCGGTGAACGCGTGGGCCGAGATCCTGGCCGCTCGCGGGACGATCACCCTCGACGCCGCACTGGCGCCGGCGATCGACCTGGCCACGCGGGGCTTTCCGGTCCCAACGGAAGTGGCGGCGAGTTGGGAGCGGGGCGCAGCGACGCTGGTCTCTCCTGAGCCGGCGTCCGGGCTTCTCATAGGGGGGCGGGCACCCCGTGCGGGTGAGATCGCTCGATTGCCGCAACTGGCCTCCACGCTCGAGGCCATCGCATCCGGTGGGCCCGACGTTGTGTACATGGGCGACCTTGCCGACCGGATCATCGAGTACTCGTCGAGCCTCGGGGGTTGGTTGACCCACGATGATCTGCGCGAACACAGGGGCGAGTGGACAGACCCGATCTCAACCAGCTACCGGCATATCGAGTTGATGGAATGCCCACCGAACGGCCAGGGGATAGCCGCACTTGTCGCTGCCGCGATTCTGGACGGATTCGATCCGTTCGGAGTTGTCGGCAGTCCCGAGTGGACGCACCTCGTCGTCGAAGCGACGAAGCTCGGACTCAGCGATGCGTTCGCCTTCTTGGGGGCGGACGACGGTCGCGAGGCAGCCCTCGCATGCCTCGACCCTGATCGGATTCGGGATGTCCGGTCGGGCATCGATCCCGCTCGGGCCGTCGTTCCGGTGCCGACCGTGCCCTTCGGAGCGCCCCGGGACACTGCCTACGTTGCCGTTGTCGACGAACACGGCAACGGCGCCTCGATGATCAGCAGTCTGTTCCATGGTTTCGGTTCCGGGCTAGTCGTACCGGGGACCGGCGTGATCCTGCACAACCGCGGATCCTTGTTTTCGATGAATCCTCATCATCCTTCCGCTCTCCGTGGGCGTGCGCGGCCGTTCCACACCATCATTCCCGCAATGGCGCTGAGTGATGGCCGACTGTGGGCCGTGTTCGGCGTCGTGGGCGGCTTCCAACAGGCCCAGGCGCACATCCAGGTGCTCTCGCGTCTGGTCGACGAGGAGTTGGCCCCGCAGGCGGCGCTCGACGCTCCGCGGTTCAGTGTCGATGTCGAAGGGGACCGAGTCCGGTTGGAGGCCGGTGCGGCCGAGACGGCCGTTGCCCTCGAGCGCATGGGTCACACCGTCGAGCTGGCATCGTCCGACGAGGCACGCCTTTTCGGCGGCGGGCAGCTCTTGACGGTCGCCGCGTCTGGCGTTGTCACCGGCGGCAGTGACTCCCGTCGGGATGGACTCGTCGCGGCCTGGTGATCACGCCTACCGGGTAGGTGACGGCGAACGTTGTGCCAAGACTCGCTTGAACAGGGCATGATCGATCGCGGGCATCGGAGCACCGACATGGACGAGGGCACCCCAAATCGAAACCTGGTTGGACGTCACAACGGGCTTACCCAATTCCGACTCGAGCATGGGTACGAGTTCGAACGTGCGGAGATTGGTGCAGCTGAGGATCAGAGCCTCCGCGGACGGGGAGTCCGCCGCCCGTGCCAGTTCGAGAACCCCCTGGGAATCGACTGACTTGGGGTCGCCGGTCATCCCCAGGTTCGCACACGAGACCGGGTCGTGCCCCGCTTCCTTGAGGAAGTCGAGGAGGAGGCCGGTCATCTCGTCGTCATATGGGGCTGCGACCGCCACCCTGCCCGCCCCCAACACCTCGAGCGCGTCGAGCAAGAACTCGCTGGTGGATCCACCCCGGCGACACCCGGCCGCTTCGATGTCTGCGCGGAGTTGGCGGCACGCGTCGAGTCCTCGGATGAAGCTCCCCGACGTGCACGCGTAGACGACCACGTCGGGATCGAGGGCTACGGCCATGTCGGCGGCGGCGGAAAGGATCGCTGCAGGTTCGGAAACTGCGGCTATCAGAGGGACGCCGAGCGGCCCGGCGACGTGGGGCGTCCGTGTCATGAACAGGTCGACGCCGTCGGGAACGTATTGCCAGAACTCCCGATCGAGC
This sequence comes from Acidimicrobiia bacterium, assembly GCA_035544575.1. Taxonomy (GTDB): domain Bacteria; phylum Actinomycetota; class Acidimicrobiia; order Spongiisociales; family ZC4RG35; genus DATHWB01. The sequence goes on along the minus strand of DATKEC010000117.1, from coordinate 40,636 downwards.
GCGGAGTCGAACGGGAGGATCATTCCGATCGAGGCTGTGGTGTCGGTCATCGATGCTCCTTGGTCATCCGAGCTTTCCCGGCCGTGGATCGCCGGGGTTGGTGATCCATCGCCCTACCTGATCCGCGAACCTGATGTCCCCGTCGTCCTGTGGCTCGTAGCCCAGCACTCGTTTCGCTGTCTCCAAGGACCAAAAGGCGCGTGTGTTGTCGCTGATCCCGTACGCGATGAGCCATGGCACGCCATGCTCGTCGCGGATGTCCTCGGTCTCGATCGCCCGCGTGAACAGCTGCACTCCGTCTGCTCGGCTCAGGTAGGCGCCCAGGTCGCGTTTCAATCCCGCCACGCCGCCCGGGATGCTCGGTTGCGTACCCGTCTCCCGGCCGATGTGATCCGCTGCGTCCACGTCCCTCGGGGCACCGATGCGGAGGAGCACCACTTCCAGTGAACGGCCGAAGGTGCCACAAGCGAACGGGAATGCCATGAGTTCGTAGGCAGCCTTCGACCACCCGTAGAAGTTGTCTGAGAGCGGCAAATCGGAGGGTGTGACATTCTCACGGCGGCCTGAGTGGACGAGTGCATGCTCATACCAATCGGCGGCATGGTTCGAACTCGCCACGACGACCCTCCGCACACCTGCGTCGAGCGCGACCCGGTAGACGTTGTATGCCATCTGCACGTTCGCCATCTCGGCCTCGAACCGATCGATATGGGGGATGGTCTGGTCGTAGACGCCTCTGGGGCTGGATCGGATGTATCCGAGATGCACGACGACTTCGACATCTGCAAAGAGGTGGCCGTACCCGTCGCGGTTCGGTGAGGCGAGGTCGGCGGTGTGGACGTCGGCGATGTCGTACTCCGCGGTCACGTCGCGCACGTCGACGAGGCGGAGGTCGTAGTCACGGGCGAGTTCCGGGAGCAGTCGGGCCGCCATATAGCCGCCCGCCCCGGTGACGAGCACCTTCGTCCTGGGGCGGGTGGATCGTTCGCTCATGGATCTGCGTCCTCTCAGAAGTGGGTGACGACGGCGTCGACGACCTGATGCCGGTCGTCGACTACCGGCATCACCCGCCACTTGTCGAAGGTGGTGCATGGATGGGAGATGCCGAGCGCGATCAGATCGCCCGGCCCAACTTCGGCGTGTGCCGGGATCCGAAGCATCGCGTGTTGATCCATCATTCGCTCCACCGGCCACCACTCTTCGAGGTCCACCGCACCTGCATCGCCGTGCCACAGTGCGAATGCCAACGGCAACCCGGCATCGAAGGACATGTCCCGCCGTCCTCCGTTCACGACGATGAGATCGCGTTCGGGCCGCGAGACGACGGCGCACCACACCTCGAGCGCCGGCCGCAACCTGGGTGAAGATGTCGATCGTCCGTCGAGCGGTGACAAGCGCCGATACTTGCTGTGGTCGTGGGTGACGTAACAGCCGGACCGGAGGATCTTGACCACGCCCGGACCGATCGTCCCGAACCGGTCGACCACGCGGTCGAAGTACGCGCTTCCACCGGCCGAGAGGATGATCGCTCCGTCGGCCAGTCGCTCGCGTTCGACGGCTTCGGTGAGCCCGACCATCTCGTCGAGGAAGCGGTCGACGGCCCGCAGCGTGCTGTCGAGCTCGCCGCGCTCGGCCAGGCCCTCGTAGCCCTCGACGCCCGCGAACCGGAGCGTGGGGGCACGGCTGACCGCGCGGGCGACATCGAGAGCCCCTTCGACCGTTCGCGCGCCGGTTCGACCACCGGTCATCCCCAATTCGACGAGGACGTGTAACGGCCTGTGAGGTTCGAGGGCGGCGAGAGCGGCGTCCATCAGCGCAACACCCTGCAACGAGTCGGCCAGCACGTGGATCTCGAGGTCGGGGTGTTCCACGAGCAACCGCGCGAGTTCCGCGATCCCGACGCGGTCATGGACCTGGTGAGCAATGATGATCCTGTGGACTCCCAGCCCGGCCAGAACGCGTGCCTGGAAAGCCGTTCCCACGGTCATCCCCCAAGCGCCATGTGCGAGCTGCCGGTCGACGAGAGCGGGCGCCATCGTCGTCTTGGCGTGCGGAGCCAGGTGGAACCCGTGCTCCTGGCAATACCCGGCCATCATCTCGATGTTGTGCTCGAGTGCAGACTCCCGGAGCACCGCCACAGGTGGAAGGAGATCGGGCACGCTCCAACCGAGTTCGCCGATCGATCCGATGGTGGCGCCGGGCGGAGCCGCGGGTATTCCCTTGTCGAGGACAGTGAGCGGACGTCCTGCGATCTCGGCGCGGTGGGTCAGCCGCGTCATCGACCGGTCGACGGTGAGGGAGGACTCGGCACGCCGGAATCGTATCCGATCCGGCGGGCGTTAGCGTGCGCCAAGCCCGGTTCGCAGGATGGGAGGTACGGGTGGACGCATCCTTGTTCGTCTTCGCGGTCGACCTGGTCGACACCGGTTTTGCCGGTGCGCTGGACGAGATCCGTGACAGGTCAGGGGCGAGGGGGGTGTCTCTCGCCACGGCCTACCACAACGCCAGAGACGTCCTCCCCCACAACCCGGTGCGCAAGGTGTATTTCCACGACGGCGGGACGGTCCTCTTCCGGCCGGAGCCTGCTCGGTACGGCAAACTCGTACCGGTGGAGGACTCGCTGCAGCGCGAACAGGACGTGCTGGCGATGCTGTGCGGGGCTGCTGACGTTCGGGGCATGACAACGCGAGCCTGGACCGTCTACCTGCACAATTCGCGGCTCGCGACAGCGCACCCCGAGTGTGCTCCGCGGAACGCGTACGGTGACCGATACCTCACAGATCTCTGTCCGGCGAACCAAGAGGTCCGCCGCTACGCGGTGGCGCTCACGGGAGACATATGCCGCTATCCCGTCAGCTCGATTTTCGCCGAAGCCCTTCACTTCAGGACCATCGACCACGGATATCACCACGAGCGCACATTCGTCGACATGGGGCCTGTCGCCCGTTTCCTGCTCGGCCTCTGCTTCTGCGAGTCGTGCCGCCAAGCGGCCGGGCGCCACGGCGTGGACGGCGACCAGTTGCAGGCAAACGTGGCCCGGTACCTCGACGGGGTCTTCGAGGTGGGAACCGGCGGGCACGACCCACTGACGCAGGAGGCGCTCGTCGACGTGATCGGCGAAGAGCTCGTCGGTTTCGTCGCGGCTCGCCTCGAAACGGTGTCGACTCTGGTCGACGAGGTCGCAGACACTGCCAGGGCGGCTGGTGTTCGTTTCACCTACAGCGCCCACGGCGGGTCGGCCAAGGGTGGATCGACGCGGAGCAGCGACTCACCGATGGAGGCGTGGGTGCTCGGCGTCGACCTCTCCCGGGTTGCATCGCTCGTCGACGATTTCGAGATCCTCGGGTATGTCGCCGAGGCCGAAGACCTCCGGCACCTCATCGCGGGATATCTCGACGAGATCGATGATGTCGAGTTCGGCGTGGGCTTGCGCCCGATGTGGCCGGACACTGTCAGCGCGGCCAGCCTGATGGACAAGGTTCGGGTTGCCCGAGCTGCAGGCGCTTCCCGGGTTGACTTCTACCACTACGGACTGATGCCGTCTCGATCACTCGACTGGATCGGCTCGGCGCTCTCTGGTTAACACCGAGCCAGGGCGGGCGCCGGTTTCGAGACGGTCCTCGATGACGGGGACGCCGCCGACGAAGACATGTTCCAGCCCGACACTGAATCGATGTGGGTCTGAATACGTGGCGACATCGGCAATCGCTGCGGGATCGAACACGACGATGTCTGCAACGAATCCCGACTCGATGTGGCCGCGCTGCAGTCCACGCAGACGACGCGCCGGGAGGCCGGTCATCTTGTGTACGGCTGCTTCGAGTGACAGCACTCCTTCCTCCCGCACATACTTGCCGAGGACGCGCGGGAACGTCCCATAGCTGCGGGGATGCGGGGTACCGCCTGTGGAAGGATCGAGCGTCCAGCCATCACTCGCAATCGCAACCGCGTGGTGACTCATCACCCGCTTCACGTCCTCCTCCGCCATGCCGAACACCACCATGACGATTCCCGCACCTTCTTCGACGAGTAGCCGGAACGCAACGTCGATCGGATCCTGGCCGGCATCTGCGGCGAGTTCGGCAAGGGAGCGACCCTCATGTCCCGCGTTGGGTCCCGGGGGGATCTCGGCGAGCACGATCGCGTTCGGGTCGAAGTCGCGGAGGGCGTCTGGGCGTGTCATCTCGTGGGCGATCCGCTTGCGCACGGCCGGATCCTGGAGGTTCCTTCGCATGGCTGGGATGCCGCCTTCGAGGGCCCAGGTCGGCAGGATCTGGGTGAGCGTGGTGCTACCCGCACGGTACGGGTACACATCGGCGAGGACATCTTGACCGAGATCGATGGCACGGTCGATCTGGGCGAGGCTGGAGTTCACCGAGCCCCAGTTCGGGGAGCCGATCGCCTTGTGATGGCTGATCTGGAGAGGAGCGCCGGCCGATCGCGCGGTGTCGAGTGCCTCTTCGATCGAAGCCTGTAACTCCGCACCCTCGTTCCTGATGTGGGTGGAGTAGAACCCGCCCCGGGCTGCCGCGACGGAAACGAGCGCGCGGACCTCGTCAGCGCTGGCGTAACTACCGGGGGCATACACGAGGCCACTGGAGATTCCGAGGGCGCCAGCGTCGAACGCGGCCGAGATCTCCCTTTCCATCTGGGCCCTCTCCGGGGAAGTGGGAGGGCGTCGGTCGAAGCCCATCGTTGCCACGCGGACGGTCCCCAGACCGACCTGCAGGACGACGTTCGTCGCCGGAGACGTGTCTTCGAGGTATCGGATGTAGTCGTCGGCAGTCGCACACCGGTCCCAATCGATTCCCTTGTCGATGAACTTCGTGAGTGCCATCAGCTCATTCACGCGTACCGGCGGCGCGGGGAACGGGGAGAACCCACAGTTTCCGGTGACTTGCGTCGTGACACCCTGGTGGACCATCGCCGGTGCAGCAGGGTGGAGCGGCAGCGTGAAGTCCGAGTGCGTGTGCAGGTCGATGAAACCAGGCGAAACGATGGCCCCGTCGGCGTCGATGATGCGACGGGCGGGGACGGCATCGTCGGTGACGATGAGGCGTCCGCCCTGGATCGCCACCCGTCCGATCCGGCCGGGCTCCCCGGTTCCGTCGATGATGGTCCCGCCGTCGATTCGGAACTCGGCGATCGCCATGGGAGCGTCCCCTTTCAGATCGTCGCTTCGACCCCCTGGATCGATGCCTTGCCGCGCTGTGCTCGCGGGTCGAGCACGTCGCGCAATGCATCGCCGAAGAGGTTGAAGCCGACGATCAGGAGCACGAGGGCGATCGAAGGGAAGATCACCATCGAGGGTGCGATCGTCATGAAGTTCCGCGCTCTGGCCAGCATGCTCCCGTAGTCGGCTTGGGGGGGGAGTGTCCCGAGGCCGAGGAAGCTGAGCGCGGCATATGCGAGCTGCGCCGTCGACATCGAGAGGGCGGCCAGCACGGTCATCGGGGCGGCGATGTTCGGGACAACGTGACGGCGGGCGATCCGCACCGGGTGCACGCCGGCGAGTTGAGCAGCCTCGATGTACAACTCGTTGCGTATGCCGAGGGCGGCCCCGCGGGCGACCCGTGCGAACCGGGGCGTGTAGACGATGGCGATCGCGAGCGAGGCGGTCAGCAGACCCGGCCCGAGGACCGCCACGATCACGATCGCCAGGAGAAGCGTGGGGAAAGAGAACATCACGTCCATCACCCGCACGAGGATCTTGTCGGTCAGGCCTCGTGCGTAGCCGGCTGCGATGCCCCCGATGCCACCAACCACGAGAGCGATTGTGACAGAGATGACCGACACTCCCACTGCCACCCGTGCTGCCGAGACGACCCGGCTCAGCTGATCGCGCCCGAGCTCGTCTGTTCCAAACCAATGCTCTGCTGACGGTCCCTGCAGCGGGGTCCCGCTGCCGAGTTCGTTTGGGTCGTACGGAGCGATCCACGGGCCGGCGACTGTCATCACGAGAAATAGAGTGACGATGATCGTCGCGATCAGCCCGCTCGGGTTCCGGACCAGTCGTGCGAGTCTTCGGGGACGGTATGTGTACGGAGTGGCAGTCATCGTGCAGCTCTCTGTCGCGGGTCGAGTATCGGATACAGCAGGTCGACGAGAACATTGACGACGACGAATGCGGTGGCGATCACCATGGTGATCGCCATCACGAGCGGGTAGTCCCGTTGCCCGATCGCCACCAGCAGGCCCCGTCCGACGCCAGGGAGGCTGAAGATCGCCTCGACCACGAACAGACCGCCGAGGAGGATCCCGAACTGGAACCCGAGCAGCGTCAGGACGGGTGACATGGCGTTCTTGAGAGCGTGGATGTAGAGGATGTTCGGCCGCCGCGCCCCTTTGGCTCGCGCCATTGTGATGTAGTGCTGTCCGAGAGTCTCCAGCATGCTCGTCCGCGTCATTTGCATCGTCATGGCGGCCACCGGGATAGCGATCGACATGACCGGGAAGACCATGCTCCGCAGATTCTCGACGATGCCCTCCGAGATTGGTGTGTAGGAGGCTGCATACAGCGGAGTCAGATACTTGGATCCAAACAACAGCAGGAGGATCCCGGCGACGAAGATCGGCACCGAGAACCCTATCAAGAGAGCGGCACGAATCACGAAGTCCCAGGCATTGTTGGCGTGGACGGCTGCCAGGATTCCCATGGGAATTCCGATGAGCGTAGAGACGGCGAGTGCGAGGATCGTGAGTTCGAGGGACACGGGCACCTGAGAGGCGAGTTCCCCATTCACGGAGCGGCCGGTGATGGGTGAGACGCCGAAGTCACCCTGGACGACACCACCCATCCAGCGGCCGTACTGCACGACGAGTGGGTCGTTCAGCCCGAGTTCCTCACGAACCCTCTCGAACTGCTCTGGGGTTGCGCCTTCCGAACCCACCAGCACCGTGGCGAGATCTCCGGGTATCAGCGACCCGAGCCCGAACACGATGGCGGAGACGGCGAACAGTACGAGGATCAGGCCGATGATCCGTTCCAGGGCGAACCGGATCATGATGCAGTCCCATCGTGGGGCTGTTCTCGAATTGCGCTGAGCGTGCGGTCGAATCTGCCAGCGAAGTGACAGGCCGCCCATTGTCCCGGGGCATGTTCAGTCAAGGGTGGTTCCGCTTCGCGGCATATGTCCTGGGCGAGCGGGCATCGTGTATTGAACCGGCAACCGGATGGCGGTGCGAGCGGACTCGGCACGTCGCCTCGCAGGAGGATGCGCGCCCTGGCCCGCTCGACCGCCGGATGCGGCACGGGTACCGCCGAACGCAGGGCCACGGAATAGGGATGAAGGGGCCGCTCGTGGAATCTGCGGGCGGGGGACAGTTCCACCACCTTCCCCAGGTACATCACCGCGATCCGCGTGCTGATCGTCTGGACGGTGGCGAGGTCGTGGGAGATGAAGACGTAGGTGAGGCCCAGTCGGTCTTGGAGGTCGCGCAACAGGTTCAGCACCTGTGCCTGAAGGGAGATGTCGAGAGCGCTGACCGCCTCGTCGTGCACCACCACACGCGCCTCACTGATCAGCGCTCGTGCGATACAGGCACGCTGTTGCTGTCCGCCCGAGAGTTGATGGGGGAGACGGTGCGCGTACTCGGCCTTCAGACCGACGAGGTCGAGTGCCTCGAACACGCGGTCGTCGGTCCTGCGCATCCCGCGGGCATGCAGCGGTTCGGCAACGCTGTCGAGAACGCTGAGTCTGGGGTTGAGCGAGCCCGCCGGATCCTGGAACACCATCTGAAGCTTGCGTCGTGCACTCGCTGCGTCGCTGTCGCCGGCGTGGATGTCTGTCCCACCCAACTCGACGGATCCCGAATCCGGGCGGAGCAGTCCGACGACCACTCGGGCGAGGGTCGACTTACCGCAGCCCGACTCGCCGACCACGCCGAGTGTCTCTCCCTCGAAGATGTTGAGCGTGATTCCGTCGACCGCGTGGACCGTGTGAGTGGCGGCCAGGAGACCCTGCCGCACCGTGAAGTACTTCACGACATCGGTCAGCTGCAGCAGCGCGCGGGACGTGCCATCGCCGGTATCGACGGGAGCCCCGGCGTCCGAAATGCTCACGCCGGCTTGTCCCGATGGAGAAGTCGGTCGTCGCGGTCGGCGAAGGTCTCCCCACGCTGGGCGATCCAGCAGCGCGACTTCGTCCCGTCATCGAGCATCACGAGCGGAGGCGGCTCCTCGCAAACGTCCTCGGCAAACGGACAGCGGGGCCGGAACCGACAGCCTTCCGGCGGGTTGGTCATGTCTGGTGGAAAGCCGGGGATGGCCGGCAGTCGTTCCCCGCGGGTCTCGATGCTTGGTAGGGACCGCAGCAGCGCCCAGGTGTACGGGTGGCGCGGATCGTCGAAGAGTTTGTCGACGGGCGCCTCCTCGACGATCTGACCCGCGTACATCACCGCTACCCGATCACACATGTTCGCGACGACGCCCATGTTGTGTGTGATGAGGATCAGGGCCATGTCGTGGTCGGCGATCAGCCGCTTCAACAGGTCGATGACCTGTGCCTGAATGGTGACGTCTAACGCAGTGGTCGGTTCGTCGGCGATGATCAGCTTCGGGTTGTTCATCATCCCCATTGCGATCACGATCCGCTGTCGCATCCCGCCCGAGTACTCGTGTGGATAGGACTCGGCTCGCGTCTCCGCCTCTGCGATACCAACAGATCGCAGCATCTCGATCGCCTTTTCCCGGGCCGCGGACTTCGTCCCGTCGCGATGGTGTGCGAGGTGTGCTTCGTCGAGCTGCCAGCCGATGCGGAGCGCAGGATTGAGGGCAGTCATCGGATTCTGGAACACCGTGCTGATCTGTCCGCCTCGCACGCGCCTCATTTCCTCGGCATCGAGACCGAGGAGATCGACGCCTTCGAGTTCGATGGAGCCCGCCACGATCCTTCCGGGAGAGCCAACCAGGCGCAGGATGGACATGGCGGTGACGCTCTTGCCTGAGCCGGATTCGCCCACCAGGCCGAGCGTTTCTCCCGGATGGACATCGAAGGAGACGCCGTCCACCGCACGCACAACGCCGAAGTCGGCATAGAAGCGCGTCTCGAGATCTCTGACCCGGAGTAGCGGCTGAGAGGTCACGTGTTCACCGATCGACGATTCGTTGCGAGTGGCAGTGGCCAGCCGGGCGGGAAGGAGGAGTCCCCGCCCGGCTGATCCAGATCAACCCTCCTTGCCGACGTCCACCAGGAAGCGATAGCTGTTCGTGAAGTCCTGGTTCACCCCCACCACGTTGTTCCGGTAGGCCGTGAAGGCCGTGCGCGCCATGATCGGGATATCGGGGTAGACCAGGTCGGCATGGGTCCGGGCGAGCTCTTCCAGGATGCCCACCAGGTCGTCGGGACCTGCCGCCAGGGCGGCCGCCTCGAGCTCGTCGATGACGGGATCGGCGGGCCCCTGCCGTTCGCGGCGGATGCGCAAGTATTGGAACGGATCGGCCTGGAACGAGAACTCGTTGTCGGTGACGTCGTAGTTCGCGTTCAGTAGCCGGTCGAGCCATGTCGCCTGCTCCTGGGGGACGATGTTCGCCCGGATACCGACGTCGGCCAACTGGTCGGCCAGGATCTCGACGAACAGGTCCAGATACGTCCCATAACCTGCCAGGTGCATCAGTTCGATGTCGACGCCGTCCGGATATCCCGCTTCAGCGAGGAGACGCTGCGCCTCTTCGACGTCCTGGGACGAATACGGTTGCTCCTCGAGGCTGGGTGCCCAGGCGTATGCCTCCGGAATGTAGGAGGAGGGTTTTCCCTGTCCGAGCAGTGCTCCGTCGACGATCGCTTGGCGGTCGATGGCCAGCGCAATCGCCCGGCGAACGTTGACGTCATCGAGCGGTGGTCGGCTGCTGTTGACGTTGAGTCGCACGATGTTCGCTGACGTCACCTCCGCCAGAGTGATGTTCGGGTCGGAAGCGAGGACGAGCGCCGACTCGGGCGTCGGGAACATCAGGTCGATCTCCCCGGCCTGGAGGGCGGCGAGTTGGGCCTGCTGTTCGGGGATGTACTGGATGATGAGGGAGTCCACCTTGGGCCGGTCGGGCTCCCAATACTCGGCGTTCTTCTCGAGGACGAGTTCCCGTTCCGGGGCATACGCCACCATCTTGAATGGCCCGGTCCCGACCATGAAGAGGGCCGGATCGGACGTCGCGCTCGCCTCCCGGTTGAGGATGGCGGTCGACACCGGGAACGTGTTTGCGAGGTTGTTCAGGAATCCGGAGTCGAACTGAGAGAGCACGATTTCGACGGTGAGTTCGTCCAATGCGGTGATCGACTCGATGACGCCGACGCGGGCCAGTGCATACGGGATTCCCACTTCTTTGGCCCGCTCGAAGGTGAACACCACATCGTCGGCCTCGAAGGGCTCACCGTTGTGGAAGACGACGCCCTCCCGCAGGTTGAACGTGTAGGTGAGGCCGTCGTCGCTGATCGTCCAATCGGTCGCCAGCCGCGGCTCGAACGAGCCGTCGGGCTGCTGAAGGATCAAGGAGTCGAAAACGAGCTGCCATGGCAGCCATGTCTTGATCAGCGCCGACTGGGTTGGATCGAGGGTGACGGGCGGGGTGGTCTCCGCGACGATCAGGGCGCCACCGGTCGGGTCACTGGGTGCCGCGGTTGTGGTCGTGTCCCCCGCGGCTGTCGTAGTGGTTTCGCTGGGCGCAGTCGTCCCGGTACTCGCTGTGGTCGTTGTATCGGCACCCGGAGTGCACGCAGTTGCGACCAATGCCAGCACCAGGAGCAGGCCGAGGGTCTTGTTCCTCACGGTTATCTCCTCTGGATCGTTTGCCTGTCTCCCGGCGCGGTGCGCCGGATCGCGGGAACGCCACCTCCGACCGGCCATCGGCACCGGTAACGATTCCCGAATTCGGATCGTAGACGACGCGAAGGGCCCTGTATCGGGATCTCGGGAAAAAGATCCTCAGACGTTCGGCAGCTACGGACACTGGCGTCCGTCCTATGGTCCCGGTGATGTCCGGTACGAGCACCCGATCATCTGCCATCTTCTACCGGAGTCCGGGGGACTCCCTGCCTGTCATCGTGCGCGGTGAAGGCTATGAACTCTGGGATGAGACCGGCCACCGCCTCATCGACCTGGCGAGCGGTATCTCGACGACTGCCTCGATCGGACAGGGACGCACGCGTGTCGCCCGGGCGATGGCCGAACAGGCGGAGCGTCTCGCGTTCATCCACAACTCCTGGGTGACAAACGACAGGCAGGAGGAACTGGCTGCTCGATACGTGGCGCTCTCGCCCCCTGGCATCGAGAAGGTGATGTTCAGCTCGGGCGGATCGGAGGCGAACGAACTCTCCCTCCGCATCGTCCGGCAGTATCACCTCGCTCGGGACGAACCAAACCGCTCGAAAGTGCTGTCCCTTGCTCCGAGCTACCACGGTGCCACCGCGGGCGCGCTGTCTGTGACCGGACGGAAGGACATCACGGATGATTACGCGCCTTATCTGTTCGAGATTGGCAGCATCCCGCCCCCGGTCACATATCGCGGGCCGTTCCGCGACCTCGAGCCAAAGGAGGCCGCTGAGAGTGCGGCGGCTCTCTTGATCGACGCGATCGAGGCGGAAGGTCCAGAGACGGTGGCAGCGTTCATCGCAGAGCCGATCTCGCCGTCGGCGGGGATGGTCGTGCCGGATCCATCCTATTGGCGCGAGGTACGGCGGATCTGTGATCACTACGGCATCCTGCTGATCGCGGACGAGATCGTATCCGGTGCCGGGCGGTGCGGCACATTTCTCGCTTTCGACCAGATCGGAGTCACCGCCGACCTCTCCAACCTCGGCAAGGGGCTCACCGGGGGTTACGCACCCCTGGCCGCCACCCTCGTACGCGGCACGGTGGCGGACACGATCGAGGCGGCGGGGCGCGGCGTGTCGGCCGTCCACACGTATTCCGGGAACCCGATCTCGTGCGCGGTCGGATCCGTGGTCCTCGACATCATCGAGGAAGAGAACCTGTTCGATCGAGCGAAGAAGATGGGAGAGGTCGCTCGGGAGATGCTCGACCAGGAACTCGCCGATGCCCCGATAGTGGGAGAGGTACGAGGGAAAGGACTGCTGATCGGTATCGAATACGTTCGATCCAGGGACTCCAGGGAGCCCTTTCCGGCCGAAGCCGACATACCGCGGCGGCTGTGGGATGGGATGTGGAGGCGGGGCTTCCTCCTACGCACGCTGCGGCATTCCGGGGTCCTCGTTGGCGACTGCACGAACTTCGTTCCCGCGTTCACCGTCGACGCAGACACCCTCGCAGCCGCGGTCGGGGCGCTGCGGGAGACGCTGTCCGAGGTGGCTGCCGCGGTGTGATCCACGTTGGTGGTCGGCGCTCGTCGAGACCGAAGCGCATCGGCCAGCACGTACGCTGCCACGTCGCCCGGAGCGACTGTGGGGCGAGAGAGGCGTGGTTCCCCGGAGGAGGAGCAGATGAGCGACGACATCCCTGAACGATGGGCCCTGATCCCGGACAGATGGGCCCTGATCCCGGACAGGATTTGGGACGGCCATCGGATCATCGAACGGCATGCGTTGATGATCGACGGGGACCGAATCACGTCGATTCAACCGGGTTCCCCGTCCGGCGTGCGCCGGGTGGAGGTGCAGGGGACCGCCGTTCCGGGGCTCATCGACTCTCACGTGCATTTGGCGGATTGGATGCTTCCGGGACTGCTGGCGGCAGGTGTCACCACCGTACGCGACACGGGCAACCGCCTCGACTGGATCCTGGAACGGCGGCGCCGAACCACCGAGGACCCGACATCCGGCCCGACCATACTCTGCACGGGACCGCTGCTCGACGGCGAGCAGGCCTGGTGGCCCACGATCGGCCGATCACACGTCGACGTCGAGGCGATCCGCATGTCGGTGCGTGAACTCGCGGCTGCCGGTGTCGACGCCGTGAAACTCTACGTGAACGTCACGCCGGCCCAGATCGCGGCCGCCGTCGAGACCGCTCGCGGCGTGGGTCTGGACGTGCTCGCTCACCTTGGCGTCTCATCGCTCGCTGAGGCGCTGGCAGGCGGGGTCGCAGAACTCGAGCATCTGTCGGGTTGTGTGCATCACGTCGACGGGCCGACGGTTCCGGCGGATGAGACCGCCGACATCGCAGAACGCCTCCTCGCCGCAGGCACGACGTTGTGCCCGACCCTCGTGGTCTGGGACCGTCTCGCGACGGTCAACGACATGGTGTTCGCAAACGACAGGCGTCGAGAGTGGGTTCATCCGGGCATCCTCGATGCCTGGTCCCGGTTCCCCCATCGCACAGGGTCTGCCGAAGAACGCCTCGCCCGACAAGGGAGTGCCGTGGCGATGAAGTCGATCTTGCAGACACTCCATGCGGCAGGCTGTCGGGTCATCGCCGGTTCAGACGCACCGTGGCCGAATATCGTCCCCGGATTCGGCCTGCACGACGAACTGGCGCTGATGGTGGATGCGGGTCTGCGACCGCACGAAGCCCTCGCCGCTGCCACGGTGCACGCCGCCGCCGCGCTTGGGGTCGGCGACCAGGTTGGCGCGCTGGCGCCTGGGTACCGCGCCGACGTCGTCGTCGTCCGGGCCGATCCGCTCGTCGACATCCTCGCACTCGGGGACATCCGCCTCGTCGTGCGAGCGGGAAGGCCGCTCGACGTGGACGAAATCCGCCTCCGGATGGGTACATTCGATGGGTGGGAGGATGATCCCGTTTCCGAGCTCATCCTCCATCAGGCAGGGGTCCCGGCAAGCTGAAAGGTACCGCCCGGAGCTGGCTTGGTCTTCCGTTTCCCACCTCTTGGGCGGATGGATACGTTTCCGGACCCGTCGCTATAGTCGCCGCACCGAGAGGAGAACCATGCCCAAGATGCGAATGAACCAGGCGATTGCGGCGGGTATCGCCGACGAGATGCGGGCCGACGCGTCCGTCGTCGTGCTCGGCGAGGACGTCGCAGCAGCGGGAGGACCATTCAAGACCTCGGATGGTCTGCTCGACGAGTTCGGGCCGCTGCGCGTACGCGACACTCCGATCTCCGAGATGGGATTCGTCGGGGCGGCGGTCGGCGCCGCCTGCACCGGCCTGCGCCCCGTGGTCGAGATCATGTTCGTGGAGTTTCTCGGAGTCGCCCTCGATCAGGTGTCGACCGAGGCGGCCAAGTTCCATTACCTCTCGGGCGGGAAGGTGACCGTGCCGATGGTTGTGCGAGCGTCGGTCGGTGCAGGACTCGGCTTTGGGGCACAACACTCACAGACGCTCGAAACGTGGATGTTCGCCACGCCCGGCCTCAAGCTGGCCGTGGCCTCCAGCCCCCAGAACGCCTATGGGCTGATCCGGTCGGCGATCCGCGATCCCAATCCCGTCGTCGTCCTCGAGCCCCGGGTGCTCTACGCCACCAGGGGCGACGTCGAGACCGGCGATGACCAACTCGTGCAGCTCGGTTCTGCCCAGCTCGCGGAGTCAGGAGACGATGTCACGATCGTCACGCTCGGGGCGATGGTTCGCACCGTCCTCGAAGCTACGGCGATGGCGTCGTGGTCGGCAGACGTCATCGACCTGCGATCTCTCCTGCCCTGGGACGTCGAGGCGGTCCTGTTCTCGGTGGAGCGCACAGGCCGTCTCGTACTCGTGGAAGAGTCTCCTTTCACCGGCGGATGGGGGGTCGAGGTCGCTGCCCGGTTGGCCGGTGAGGGCTTCCGGCATCTCACGGCGCCGATCACCCGCATCACCTGTCCAGATGTCCCTGTCCCGTTCGGCAAGGAACTCGAGGCCCGTTTTCTTCCCTCCGCCGAGTACGTGGTGAGCCAGGTCGACGAGCTACTGGCGACGGGTTCTCTCCCGTCTCCGTGGTGGAAGAAGAAGGAGTCGAGATGAGTTCAGTTCCGCTCGAGCGCCGGAGGGCATTGCAGACCGATCGCGTAGAGCGGTTCCGCCGGATGGTGGAGATCCGCTCGTTCGAGGATCGTGTCAAGGATCTGTTCGCCGAGGGGATCGTCCACGGTACCACTCATACCTGCCAGGGTCAGGAGGCGGTTGCCGTGGGCATCGCCGCGGCCGCTCGGCCCACCGATCAGGTGACCTGTACCTATCGAGGTCACGGTGTGGCGCTTGCATTGGGTGTGACCGGAGAGAGCGTCCTCGCCGAGATCATGGGTCGTGTGGGTGGATCGGTGGGAGGTGTGGGCGGCTCCATGCATCTGTGCGAGCCCGAGGTGGGTCTTCTTCCGACGTTCGCGATCATCGGCGCAGGCATTCCCGTGGCCGCGGGCGCCGCGCTGACTGCTCAGGTGAACGGAACCGACGATGCCGCGATTGCGGTCTTCGGTGACGGCGCCTCGAACATCGGTGCATTCCACGAGGGAATCAACCTGGCCGCCATCTGGAAGCTCCCTGTGGTGTTCGTCTGCGAGAACAACCAGTACGGCGAATACAGCCGGATCGATGTCACGACACCCATCGAGGATCTCGCCGACCGAGCGGTGTCGTACGGCATCCCGGGTGTGATCGTGAATGGCCAGGACCCCGACGCGGTCGAACAGGCGATGAACACAGCCCTCGCCCGGGCGCGTGCCGGCGACGGGCCGAGCCTGCTCGAAGCAAAGACCTACCGCTATGCCGGCCATTCCCGGGCCGACACCGCTCCCTATCGGGTCCCAGGTGAGTTCGAGAGGTGGTACGAGCGGGATCCGATCAACACGTTCCGCGCCAGACTGATCGACGAGGGAGTGCTCACTGCGGAATCCGCAGAGCAACTCGAGAAAGCGGTCGGCGGAGCACTCGAGGAGTTGGTAGCTCAGGTGAAGGAGTCACCCTTCCCCGAGCCCGCCGCGATGTTCCGCAATGTGTACGCCTAGGAGGTCGCCGCTGTGCCACGGAGTATCGTGAAGCTGCCCAAGGTCGCCGACACCGTCGACGAGGTCCTGCTGCTGGATTGGTTGGTTCCAATCGGTGGAACGGTGGCGGCCGGTGATCCCATCGTGCGGGTCGAGACCGACAAGGTCGAGATGGAGGTGCCCACGCCGATCGGGGGGACGTTGGTCGAGACGCTGGTGTCAGAGGGCGACGAGGTAGCCACCGGGGCCGGTCTCTGCGTCATAGAGACCTAGGCGACGCCGACTACCTCAGCGGGAAAGTCGACTCGCGCATCACGACGGTGGTGGGCACGCGTTCGACGCGGGGCGGAGCATCCTCGGATGCGAGGCGCTCCAGCATCAACTCCGCTGCCAACTCGCCCATTCGGACCGTGTCGCGGGCGATCACAGTGATAGGCGGGGTGTGCAGTTCCGCGAGCGCGACGTCGTCGCAGGAGATTATCGCGATGTCCCGACCCGGATGCAGCGCGGCGCTCCGCAACGCTCGCAACACGCCCGTCAGCAACAAGTTGCCACCAGAGATGATCGCCGTTGGCGGCTCGGGCAAGGCGAGCAATTCAGTGGTGGAACGTGTCCCGAACTCCGGCGAGAAGCTCCCCAGACGCACGAGGTCGGATGGGTACGGGATACGGAAGCGGTCGAATGCCCGTCGGAAGCCCTCCACCCGCTCGTTCGGAGGCCGGATGCGGGGGGATCCGGAGATCAAGGCGATGCGGCGGTGGCCGAGGGCGAGCAACTGCGCCGTCGCCTCTGTCATCCCCGAGGCGTGTTCGGCACTGATGACAGAGGCATTCGGAAGTTCGTCGACGAACCGGTCGAGTAGAACGATGGGGACTTCTATCCGCTGGAGTTCGGCGATCGTATCTGGGCGGGACTCGTCTGCGAGCGACGTGATCAGGCCGTCCACCCTCCTCCAGCGGAGGAGGCGGATCATCGCTTCATCTTGTTCCGGGTCGCTTCCGGCGTTGGTGAGCACCATCGAATAGCCGGCGGCATGGAGCCGGTCACCCGCTCCCTTCGTGAAGTCTGCGAACAGCGGGTTGGAGATGTCGGAGACGACGAAGCCGATCGTATGGGTCGACCCGCGGCGCAGGCTCGACGCGACAAGGTTCGGCTCATAGCCGAGGTCGTCGACCGCGTTCAGAACTCGCCGGCGCATGCGTTCGCTCACGTCGGGATGGTGGTTGAGAACTCGGGAGACGGAGGAGAGCGCGACGCCAGCGCGAGACGCCACTTCCTTCATCGTGGGGTTGTTTTCTCCGCTGTGCACGCAACTCCCTGGGCTCGGATGGCCGAAAACGCTTCAACGTTTCCGGAGTGGCCCGGAATCGTAACGGCCGACATCAGACCGGGCCTGTAATCGTGGGCGGTTCATCGGCAGTCTTTGGACTCAGCGGAAACCTCGCCGAACGCTCCTTCCGCGGTGAGCGCGGCGATGGTCCGCTGGTCATAGCCGAGGATCGTGGACAGGGCGTAGTCCGACGCCTCGTTGCGCGCGGGTCCGGGTCGGTGATCCGTGATCGAGTTACCTGCCCGGACCGAACTGGCGACCTGGCGGATCGGCCCGAACAGTGGATGGTCGGTCTCGACGATGAGGTCGCGGGCGAGAGTATGGGCGTCCGTCAGTGCCTCGGGGAGGGACTGGACAGGGGCGGTGGGTACTCCGGCGTCTGCCAGACGATCAACCCACCCCGCGACCGTGTCGGTACGAAAGGCTCCCTCGAGGATCGGTCCGAGGCTGGCTGCGTGTTCCCTCCGAGCGTCGAAGTCGGAAAACCGGGGATCGGTGGTGAGTTCCGGTAGCCCGAGCACGACGACGAGGCGCTGCCAGAACTTCTCTTTGGCGCAAGCGACGGTGAGCCATCCGTCTGCCGCCTCGAATGCCTGAAAAGGGATGAGGGAGGGATGAGCCGAGTTCGCCTTGCGCTCGGGTATGAGTCCGCCGTTGAGGTACCAGATCGCCGGGTAGGTGAGAAGGCTGATGGCGGTGTCGTAGAGGCTGACGTCGCAGTCCATGCCGATGCCGTCACGCCGCGCGGCATGAAGCGCGGCGAGTAGTGAAATCGCGGCGACGTATCCGCCCGCATAATCAACTAGCGACAGTCCCGATTTGGTGGGCGGCCCGGCCGGGTCGCCCGTGACACTCATCCACCCAGCCAGCGCCTGAAGAATCGGGTCGTAGCCTGGTTCGGCCACGCGGGGTCCGGTCATGCCGAATCCGGACAATGAGACGCAGACGATCGCCGGGTTGACGTCCGCCAGGTCGGCGTAGCGAAGCCGGAGCCGGGCGGGGACGTCGCCGCGAAGGTTGGAGTACACGACGTCGGAGACGGCGACGAGATCTTCGAACACCCGGCGCCCGGCGGGGTTGGAGATGTCGAGGCCCAAGCTCCGCTTGTTTCGGTTGAACGACTCGAAGAACAGACTGTGCTCCCCGTCCTGGAATGGCGGGACGTAGCGGCTGACGTCTCCGCCGGAACGAGGATCCTCGATTTTGATGACTTCGGCGCCGAGGTCGGCGAGTTGCAGAGTGCCGAAAGGGCCCGCACCGTACTGTTCGACTGCAAGTACACGCACGTCGGAGAGGGGCGCTGGCCTCGTAGGGGGTCGAGTGTCCTCGGTGGGGGGGTTCATCGCTCCATCCAGTTTGGTACGAACTACGACCTCATCCTAGAAACGTTTCTAGGATGAGGTCGTAGTCCCAGCAATCGCCGAACGGACAACGCCAGAATCGATTCCGGAGTGAGTGGCGCAGACGGGCGCTGGATGACGTCCGTCTGCGGTGTCTCGCTCCGATGTGTTGACGGCCAGCTCGGAGCGTCGCTATTGTCGGCGCGGTTGGAATCGTTTCCCACGATTCCGATTTCACAGCGGGTGATCGGTCTGACATCAACTGACCGTCGGTCGCCCGACATCGACACCCGAGGTTGACACTCCGAGGAGGTACTTAGTGCAGCGGATACGAGCTTCGATGGCCCTGCTCTTGGCGTTGGCGATGATCGTCACTGCTTGCAGCAGTGTCGGTGGCGAAGACGATGCCACCACCACGACCGGATCGGGACCGTCCGAGCCGACCGCGGGTGGCGTCCTGGTCATCGCCCAGTCGGCCGACCCGACGGGTCTTCACCCGAACCGTTTCGGTTCGACGAACGACCGGAACATCATCACGAACATCTACGACACCCTCGTCGAGTTCGATCTCACGAGCTATGAAATCGTGGGAAGCCTCGCCACGGACTGGTCCGCATCCGCGGACGGTCTGGTGTGGACGTTCAACCTGCGGGATGACGTCGTCTTCCACGATGGGTCTGAGTTCGACGCCGAGGACGTTGTGGCTTCGATGGGCCGGGCGACAGAACCGGAGGCGGGTCGAACCGCACCGCTGCTGGCCCGTGTGACGGAGACTGTCGCCGTCGACGATCGGACCGTGGAGATCCGTCTCTCAGAACCTGATCGGGTTCTGCTGAGCACGATGGTGGACGTCTACATCTCACCACAAGACACGACGATCGACCTCGCCGAGACACCCGTGGGCACCGGTCCGTTCAAGTTCGTGTCCTGGGAGCGGAACCAACAGGTCGAAGTCGAGCGGAATCCCGACTACTGGCAGGATGGCCTCCCATACCTGGACGGCGTGATCTATCGCACGGTCCCCGACGGAACCGTGCAGTCCCTGCAGATCCGGACGAACGAGGTTCAGGTGCTGGCGGACACGCCGCTCGGAGAGATCGCCACCCTGCAGCAGGCCGGACTTCAGATTCTGACGCCTCCGGAGGGGTTCAACTCGGGTCTGTATCACTTCCACATCAACACGCGTCGTGCTCCGTGGGACAATCAGGAGCTTCGACAGGCAGTCAGCAACGCACTCGACCGGCAGGCGCTCTCGCGCAGCCTGTTCGGCTTCATGCAGGTGTTGTCGAACCCGATGGAGGCCAACCCGGCCTTCTTCAACGCCGATGCCGCTTCTTACAACGAGCGCGACCTCGAGACGGCGCAGGCGCTGGTGGCAGAGGCCGGGTTCTCCGATGGAGTCGAAGGCGGCGAGATGATCGTGTGTGGCCTGGGGTTCCAGTTCGAGACACTGGCTCAAGCGGTGCAGAGCCAACTCGCCGAGGTCGGGATCGACATCACGATCAGCGTTCTCGATGTAGGGACGTACGTGGCACGCACGTTGGGCGACGACGCCGGCAACTTCGATCTCGCGCTGTGCGCCATGGTTCCGAAGCCCGACGAGTACGACCTGCTCTCGCACCCGTACAACAAACTGTTCACCGAGGCGCTCGGGTGGATCGATCAGCGGCCGGAGTTCTACGACCTGCTCACCGAGGCGCGTTCCATGCCGAGCGACGAGGATTACCGGAACGCCATTCTGGAGCTACAAGCAATGGCGATGGAAGGTCAGCCTGAGATCGTGCTCGGCGGCCGACTCTCGCCGGTGACGACGGCCGCATCCGTTGCGGGACTCATCGCCCACACACAGGGTCATTTGTTCCTGACGAACGTATCGTTGTCCGGCTGAACCGGTCCGGGTCCGGGGTTTGGCGCCGAATCGGTGCCAAACCCCGGACTCTACGGATGACCAACCCGCAGCACGGCCGGAGACTGTGAGCCGATGACGACACCGCTACTTGAAGTGGACGACCTGCGCGTCCGATTCGAGTCCGACAATCGGACGGTCAACGCCGTCAACGGGGTGTCCTTCACGGTCTTTCCCGGGGAGATGGTCGGGATCGTGGGCGAGTCGGGCTCGGGCAAGACGGTGACCGTGCTCTCCCTGCTCGGGCTCGTCCCTTCTCCACCGGCGCGGATCGTCTCCGGACGAGCTCTGTTCGAGGGCCGCGACCTGCTCTCTCTCGATGCAGACCAACTCCGTTCCATCCGCGGAAGCGACGTGGCGGTCGTGTTCCAGGATCCGATGACGTCGTTGAATCCCGTGATCAAGGTCGGTGAGCAGCTGCGCGAGGCCATGTGGACCCACGCACGCCATATCGACGACGACCTTCATCGGGCACGCGCCATCGAGCTACTCGCACTCGTCGGGATCCCCCAACCCGAGCGCCGCTACCACCAGTTCCCTCACGAGTTCTCGGGCGGAATGCGGCAGCGGGCGATGATCGCGATGGCCATTGCCAACCGACCGAAGCTGCTCATCGCCGACGAGCCGACTACTGCGCTCGATGTGACGATCCAGGCTCAGGTACTCGACGTGCTCATGGCGGCGAAGGCGGAGACCGGAGCAGCCACCGTCCTCATCACACACGATCTCGGCCTCGTTGCGCAGGTAGCGGATCGCATAGCGGTCATGTACGCAGGACGAATCGTCGAACAGGGGACGATCGAGGACATCTTCCTTCGACCGAGCCACCCCTACACGATTGGTCTGCTCGCCTCGCTCCCATCTATCGAGGGGCGGCAGCGGCGTCTCTACTCCATTCCCGGACAGCCGCCCCGGCTCGACTCCGAGCTCGAGGGATGTTCGTTCCGTCCGCGGTGTGCGATCGGATCGGACCGCGCCCTGTGCGCCGAAGAGGCGCCGAACCTCCACACGGTGGGGGACGGACATCGTGCGGAGTGTCACTACGTGGCCGAGGCTGTCATATGGGCTGGGGAGCGCTTGCGTGACCCGGGTGCAGCCACCGGTGGTGGGCGATGACCGGGTCACGAGCCCTGCTCGAGGTGGAGTCAGTCACGACCCGCTACACAGTCAGAAGGCAGGGGGGCGACGGAGTAGCGGTTTTGACCGCTGTCGATTCAGCCTCACTCACGATCGCCGAGGGTGAGACAGTGGGACTCGTCGGTGAGTCCGGATGCGGGAAGTCGACGCTGGGCCGCACGATCATGCGACTCGTCGACCCGGCTGCGGGCCGCATCTTCTTTCGAGGTCGAGACATCACCGAGCTGGATCACGGGGACATGCGCCCGGTCCGTCGCGACTTCCAGATCGTGTTCCAGGATCCCTACGCCTCGCTCAACCCACGGTTTCGTGTTCGGGCAATCCTCGCCGAGCCGTTTCGCATCCACGGCCTGGGGCGCGCTGAGGCGGCTCGGCGCGCACCCGAACTTCTCGACTTGGTGCAGCTGCCGCTCGCGGCGTTGGATCGTTACCCACACGAGTTCTCGGGCGGACAGCGACAGCGCATCGCGATCGCGCGCGCGTTGGCCTTGCAGCCGGCCCTGATCGTCCTGGACGAGCCCGTCTCGGCTCTCGACGTCTCGATCCAGGCCCAGATCCTCAACCTGTTGGCGGATCTCAAGGACCAGCTCGGTTTGGCGTATCTGTTCATCGCGCATGACCTGTCAGTGGTTGGTCAGGTGTCCGACCGGGTTGCGGTGATGTACCTCGGCAAGATCGTGGAGATCGGCACGAGGGATGACGTGTTCACGGCCCCGCAGCATCCGTACACGAACGCGCTCCTGTCCGCAGTGCCCTCGCACCGGTTGGATGGCGGCAAGCGCACCCGCATAGTCCTCGAGGGCGATCTCCCCAATCCGCTGCAACCACCCAGCGGTTGCCGCTTCAGAACGAGGTGCTGGCGTGCGGTCGATCTTTGTGCCGACGAGGATCCTGTCCTTGTACAGGGTCAGGGAATGACCCAACGAGTCGCCTGCCACTTCCCCGGTCCTGAAGCGGCTCGCGGAACCCGTCGAGGCCCGCTCCCACCCAACGCAGGATCTGGCTCCTGATGCGCCGCTACCTACTCCGCCGGGTGCTCCAGGGCCTCCTGGTGATGTGGATAGTCGCGACAGCAGTGTTCGTCATCTTCCGAATCGTGCCCGGAGATCCGGCGGCGATGACGTTGGGGTTCGACGCGCCCCCTGAGGCGTACGCCGCGTTGCGGGCGGAGCTTGGCCTGGATGATCCGCTCGTCGAGCAATACTTCCGCTGGATGGGCAACCTGGTGCGCGGGGACCTGGGTACGTCCATCACGCACGGTGGAGCCGAAGTGGCGGGTCTCGTATTTCCGGCGCTCGGACGAACGCTGGAGCTGGCGGTGATCTCGATCGTCCTCGCTGTGGTCATCGCCGTTCCGTTGGGCATGGTCTCTGCGATACGTGAAGGCACCTGGATGGACCACGTTGCGCGCGTGCTGGCCACCCTCGGTTTCAGTATGCCGACCTATGTGTTGGGCATCGCGCTGCTGCTCGTTTTTGCGGAGCTGCTACCGATCCTCCCGCCGGGAGGTTACGTTCCGTTCTCCCAGGATCCGTTTCGCCACCTGAGCCAGCTCGTCCTGCCCGTGATCACGATCGGGACCGTCACTGCGGCCAGGCTGACCCGCTTCATGCGGGCGGGCATGCTCGAGGTCTTACACGCCGACTACGTCAGGACCGCCCGGGCCAAGGGGCTGGAGTCGCGCCGGATCAACTACCGCCATGCACTCCGCAACGCCTCGATTCCCCTAATCACCGAAGTCGGCGTGAGTTTCGGCCTCATGGTGGGGGGCATGGTCGTGATCGAACAGATCTTCACCTGGCCCGGACTCGGTTGGTTGATGATCCAGTCGATACTCACGCGGGCATTCGACGTGGTCCAGGTCGCGGTGCTGGTCTCGGCCGCAGCCTTCGTCATCGTGAACCTGGTCGTCGACCTCGCCTACTCATGGCTCGATCCAAGGATCGCGCGCTCATGACCCTCAGTAGCTCCGCCGCCGCAACGCCCGCCCGCGCCCGGCGCTGGCGTGCACTTGTAGGCAACAAGCTCCACCTGTTCACGATGGTCGCAGCGCTCGGGCTGCTCGCCCTGGCCGTCTTCGCCGACGCTCTCGCCCCTTACGGTGCCACCGACGTGGTCGGGTTCGCTGTCGACCTGCCGTCTTCGGAATTTTGGCTGGGTACCGACGAGATTGGCCGTGATGTCTTCTCGCGTGTGATCTTCGGATCGCGCATCTCGCTCTACGTCGGGTTCGGAGCGACGGCGATTGCGGTGGCGTTTGGTGTTCCGCTGGGGATCGCGAGCGGCTACTTCGGCAAGCTGGTCGATACCGTGACGATGCGTGTCACCGACGGTCTGCTCGCGTTCCCCCCCATCATCCTGGCGATGGCCACGGTCGCGGTACTCGGGCCGAACCTGAGGAACACGATCATCGCGATCGGGGTCGTTCAGATTCCCCGCTTCGCCCGCCTCGTCCGCGGGGTGACCCTGTCCTTGCGGAGCAGTGAGTTCGTCCTCGCGGCGCGGGCGCTCGGGGGTAGCCATCTTTACATCATGGCCCGCTCGCTCCTGCCCAATCTGGTCTCGATCACGACGGTGCAGTTCACGCTGACGTTCGCCACCGCCGTCCTCACGGAAGCAGCGCTCAGCTTCCTCGGGCTCGGCGTTCAGCCGCCCACCCCATCATGGGGACGCATGCTTGGCACCGGGAAGACGCTGCTGTCGATGAACCCGTGGATTGCGGTCGGCGCAGGGAGTGCGATATTCGTGACCGTCCTGATCTTCACGTTGCTCGGTGACACCCTGAGCGACCTTCTCAACCCGTATCGGCGCAAGCGGTGACCTGCCCCGTCGAGACGGGCGCGCTCACCGGAATCTGTACTTCTCGACGATCGCCTCTTCGATCTCGATTCCCAGTCCTCGGCCGCCGGATGGCGAGATCCAACCATCGGTGTGCGACAGAGGGTTGGTGACGAGATCGTGCTGCATCGGATTTTGTTCGGCTTTCAGTTCGAGCAGCAGTGCCCGATTGGTCGAGGCCGAGAGGGCGACGCTGGCGCTCGTGACGATGGCGCTGCTCCAGGCGTGGGCGTTGAACCAGAGTCCTGCCGACTCGACGAGTCGTATCACGTTGACCCCGCCGGTGACGCCTTGGGCCCTGCCCGGGTCGAATCCAATCACGTCGACCAGACCCGAATCGATGACCCGCCGATACCCGCGCTCATCCCACTCTCGCTCGCCCGCGCCGATCATGGTCGAGACGCGTTCACGGTAGGTCCTGTAGTTCGACGTCTCATGCGGTTCGAAGGGCTCCTCCATCCAACGCAGGCCGTACTCCTCCATGCCCTGGGTGAGGCGTACGGCGTGGTCGAGATCCCAATGCAACGATTGACCTCGATCGATCATCAGCCATGGCTCCGGGCCGACCGCTGCCCGGTACAGCCGAGCGAACTCCAGGTCACGGTCGATCTCGTATCCGAGTTTGGCGTCGCCTCGTTTCCCGAAGCCGACCTTCACGCCGTGGAATCCAGCCTCGATGTAGCTCGCGTAGAGACCCACCTCCTCGTGCAGATCGCCGCGTGAGGCGTGAGTGCTCGCCGCCACCGGGAGGCGCTCCTGGCGGGCTCCACCGAGCATCGAGATCAATGACTGGCCGGTGATTCGGCCCCGCAGATCCCAGAGTGCGATGTCGATGGCGCTTATGGCGAATGAGACGAATCCGCCTCCATGGCCGTACCACCAACCGTGGTCGCGCATCGCATGCCACAGCGCGACATTGTCGGTCGGATCCGCGCCGATGATGAGTTCCGCGTAGCCGTCGATCAGCGCCTCGACTGCCTTGCACACGGCCGGCCACATCGTCACAGACTCGCCCCACCCCACGGTTCCGTCCTCTGCCTCGATCCGGCACAGCGTCAGGTAGCGGGTGGCTCCGTTGTCGTTTGGCTCCGGGTAGGCCACCGAGATCGGTGTGACCGTTTTGATCTTCATGCCAGTCCTCCCATGGCCGTCGAAGACGGATTGGAAACTAGTTGGTGAGAGTAGCCGAAAAACGTTTCCAGGAACGGTCTCAGTCTGCCTAGAATCGGTTGCATGCCGACGGACAACCGACCACCGCTACGCGTCATCCCGGCTGGGGTCGACGGCAGCCGCCAGGACCTCGTTGCGGAGTTTCGGTCCCACCCGTTTGGCCGGCACTCTGCCGATTTGCAGGCACTCCTCGACTACATGCGGGGAGGTCCGATCCCCGGAAGCTACTTCCTTTGGATGGTCGAACCACACACGAAGTGGGTCCTTGCCCGATTCACCGAATCCGAGCCGCTTCGGGCTGAACGGCTCGACGAGTTCGTGTTCCACGACATCATCGCCGCCGAATGGCATGTGTTCCGGGCGCGCTGGAAAGAGATCTTCGGCGTGGAACTGGAGGACCCGTGACGAGTCCAATCGTGATGGCCTACGCCGATCGGAGGAGTGTCCGCCCGGGCGAGACCATCGGATTCAAAGTCAGTTGTGACGGAGTTCCGACGGTCGAGGCTGCCGTTGGTCGCCTGCGAGCTCCAAACGTGGGCCCGGGTCCGGACGTCCCAGCCTTTGACTTCGAGGTGCTGGATTCGGCTGTCGGAGGCGAATATCCCGCAGTCCGTCAGCCGATCGACCGGGGTTCCTATGTCCGCGTCCCTCCATCGGCGGCTCTCGCCGACGTGGATGCGTTCACGTGGGGCGTCACCCTCCATCCCAGTCACGAACTCGCGAGCGTCCAGACCGTCGTCGGAACTGCGTCTGCTGGGGGTGGGCACTGCCGGCTCGTGCTGGTCGGAGGCCGGTTGTGGCTCAACCACAGCTCGGACGGCTCAAAGCCCGTTCTCGTCGACAGCGGCCTCGCCGTCCCCGCCGGAAGGTGGTCGTTCGTGTCCGTGAGCTGTGACGACCGCCAGCTCGAATTCGGTGTGTGGACTATGCCGTCTGCGCGTTACGAGCCGGCCGGTTGGGCGTGGTCGGTGCAGCCTTCCCAAGCCGGTTTGCGCTTCGGTGAGGGCCCGGTGGTGGTGGCTGCCGATCTCGTCGTCGACGAGCGTGGTCGCCAGGTTCCCCGCGACTGCTTCAACGGGAGGATCGAACGGCCCCGTCTCTTCGGACGGCCCCTCGATCGGGAAGAGGTGGAGGCGGTGGCCGAGCTCGGCCCAACTCGGAATGCTGACTCCGCGATCGGCGACTGGGATTTCTCGAACGGTATCTCGGGTGAAGCCGTGTTCGATGCGTCTGCCAGTGGACTCCACGGCGAAGTGTGCAATCTCCCGACCCGCGCGGTCGGTGGGTCCAACTGGTCGGGGGCGTCGGCAGACTGGACTGTCAGATCCGAGGAGTACGGCGCAATTCACTTTCACGACGATGACCTCCTCGACGCCGACTGGGACACATCCATCGAACTGGTCGTGCCCGAGGATTGGCCCAGCGGCTGTTACGCCGGCAGGTTCACAGCGGGCGACGCGGTGTTCTGGGTCCCCTTCGTCGTACGTGCCGCCGCGGCACGATCCGAGGTCGTGTTCGTTCTCCCTACTGCCACCTACGCCGCCTACGCCAACCTCAGGATGCGGGTCAC
The DNA here is from genome assembly GCA_035544575.1 of Acidimicrobiia bacterium. Classification (GTDB taxonomy): domain Bacteria; phylum Actinomycetota; class Acidimicrobiia; order Spongiisociales; family ZC4RG35; genus DATHWB01. The sequence goes on along the minus strand of DATKEC010000117.1, from coordinate 13,539 downwards.
AGCCCAGGTCGTCGAGTTGATGCAGGGACGTCTGACTGTCCTCGACGACACCGACCTCTTGTTGCTCGACCAACCGCTCGGGCTGTCGACGTACGACACTCATTCGGACGGGAGCACAGTGGTGCACGCCACGCTCCGCCAACCGGTCACCAACTTCAGACCAGAAGGTCGCATCTACAAGTTCTGCCAGGACATGCTGATCGTGGCGTGGCTGGAACAAACTGGAGTCAGCTACGACGTGGTCACCGACGAGGACATCGATCGCGGAGGGATCTCGGCCCTCGCCGGATACAGGGTCGTTCTGACCGGTTCACACCCCGAGTACGTCAGCACCAAGATGCTCGACGCCGTGGACGAACACGTCCGTTCGGGTGGGCGGCTGATGTACATCGGCGGTAACGGGTTCTATGCCAGGATCGCATTCCACCCTGGCATTCATGGCGTGGTCGAGGTGCGGCGTCCCGACGCCCCCATGCTCTGGGCGGCTGACGCCGCCCAGGGTCACCTCGCATTCACGGGCGAGATGGCCGGTACTTGGAGCGGGCTGGGACGAGCGCCGCATCTTCTCACGGGCGTCGGGTTCATCACCCAGGGTTTCGACGAATCGGCCGGCTATCGGCGTCGGACGGGGGACGGCCGCGACAGCGACGAACGTACCGCCTTCGTGTTCGAAGGGGTTCCCGACGATGTGATCGGTGACTTCGGCCTTTTGATGAATGGCGCCGCGGGCTATGAGATCGACCGAGCCGATCCGGGGCTTGGAACGCCGTCACACGCCGTCGTGCTGGCGTCGTCGGAGGGGCATTCGAACATCTTCGACCTCGCATTGACGTCGATAGCGGACCGACTGCCGGTGGCTCACGACGCACCTGATCGCATCCGAGCGGACATGGTGTTCTTCGAGACCGACGATGGTGGGGCTGTCTTCTCCGTCGGATCGATCGCCTGGTCGGGCAGTCTGGCCCACAACCGCTATGAGAACAATGTCGCCCGAGTCACACAAAACGTCCTCGAGCGATTCGCAGATCCGAAACCCTTTCTTCTTCCCCAATCCCCCCGGCCAACGTGAATCCGAGGTTCTGACGGAGTCGGTCTTGAGCCGTCCAGTGAACGAGTACCGAAGCACCCAGGAGACAGCATGCTCGAGATCGAATCGATTGAGACCACACCTATTCGAGTTCCCTTGGATCGTACGTATAAGGGGAGTTTCTACAGTATGCCGAATCGGTGCACCATCATCACGAAGTTGCGTACGACCGATGGGGTTGTGGGCGAGATCTATAACGCGGATACCGACGGTGACGAACAGCTCGAAGTTCTAGAGATAATCTCTCGCGAACTGATTCCGCTCGTCACCGGAATCAGCATTCTCGACTATGAGCAGATCTGGGAAGCGATGAGCGTGATCACGCGCGACCAACTGCGCGACCGGAGACTGGCGATGCAGGCGATCGCATGCGTGGACTCCGCCGTTTGGGACGCGCTCGGAAAGTTCCATGGGCAGCCGCTGTTCAGATTGTGGGGGGGCTTCCGGGCGGCGATCCCCATGATCGGGATCGGCGGCTATTACGAAGAGCCGGGATTTCCTTCGATCGAGCAGGAGATCGAGGCCTTCGTGGGCCACGGGATGGTGGGGATGAAGTTCAAGATTGGTGGACGAACGCCCGAGGTCGACGCAGAGCGATTGCGACGGGCGGTGCGGACCGCACCAGACGGGTGGATCTTCATGGTCGACGCCAACCAGGGATACTCCGCTCGCCAGGCGATCGAGTTCATCTCACGAACGAGAGAATTCGTCCAGCTCCGCTGGTTCGAGGAGCCGTGTCGGTGGCCCGCCGACAAGACCGGCATGCGCGACGTGCGCATGATGGGTGGCGTGGCGGTGGCCGCGGGGCAGTCGGAGATCACCCATGTCGGAATGCACGAGCTGTTTAGGGCCGGAGCGATCGACGTCTCCAACTTCGACGTGTCCTGGGGCGGTGGTCCCACGGAGTGGCTGCGCGTCGCTGCCACCGCCAGGGTTTTTGGGAGCGAGTTGGGCCACCACGAAGAGGCACAAGTGGCGTCGCATCTCCTCGCCAGTCAGCCCCATGGGACGTATGTGGAGGCATTCCATGTAGAGCGGGACCCTGTCTTCTGGCACATTCTCGCCAACCGGCCAGAGCTCCGTGACGGTCTGTTCACGCTTCCCGATGGGCCCGGATTCGGGTGGGAACTCGATGCCGACTTCGTCGCTCGCCACCGGTTGACATGATCGTCGGTTGTGTGGGCCAGCCGCAGGTTGGGTTGTCGCGGCCGTGACCGCGGGACTACCAGCGGGGCTCACGATGATCCTGATCGGTGCCGGACAAATCGGTCTCGACGGGATCGTTGCCGCGAGGGATGCGGGATTGGGCCGGCCTGCGGCCGTCGTCGACCCCGACCCTGCTGCCCGAGCCGCGGCCGAGACCGCGCTCGGAGTTCCCGCATGGGAGTCGTTGGACGAGGTCGACCAGACCCATGAGCTCGCGTTCGTGGCATTCAGCTCGAGGGCGGCGGTTGTGACTCCGGTGGTTGCTCGACTGCTGGCGTCTGGCGCGCACGTCGTCACGACATGCGAGGAACTCGCCGACCCGACAGCAGACGAGGCAAACGACCTCAGGTCGGCCTGTCGCGAGGCTGGTCGGTCGGTGATCGTGACTGGCGCCAATCCTGGGTTCGTGATGGATCGAGTGCCGATGCTGCTCGCAGGTGGATGTCGCGATGTGCGTTCCGTGAACGTCGTCCGCAGAGTCGACACGCGAACCCGACGCAGATCCCTGGTGCTCAAGACCGGATATGGAATGACACCACGTGAGTTCTCTCGGGCGGCCGAGTCCGGTGCCATTGGTCATGTCGGACTGGAGGCGAGCGCGAAGGCTCTCGCCGTAGGCCTCGGCTGGCGCGTGGTCAGTTTCACGCTGTCCCTGGAGCCGATCGCGGGCGGCGAATCCGTCCTCGGCCAGGATCAGCGGATCCACCTCGTCTGTGAAGGCGGTCGCAGCATCGACCTCGTGTTGTTGATGGCATGGGGGATCGACGAACCAGGGGATCGAATCTCCATCAGAGGAACCGCCACCCTGGATGTGCAGATCGAGGGAGGTTTCCCCGGCGACGAGGGGACCACGGCGCGCATGGTGAACGCCGCTCGGCATATCAGGGCGCTGGAACCTGGGTTCTACGGTCCGGTCGACCTCCCCATACGGATCTGAGGGGTCGCTATCGCACGATCGCTGTCGCCTCGATTTCGATCATGAGGTCCGGGTGGAGCAGCTCCGAAATTCCGACAAATGCCGAAGCTGGCTGGATCTCGCCGAAGACTTCACCGTGCGCGCGCCCGGCCTCCGATATTCACAATGAGGCCGCCCCTGTTACTGAAGCCCTCACCACTCTTGGAACTTACTCTCTCCCACAGCGAGATATCCGTGACAAATACGCGTGTACGGATGACATGCTCGACCTTGCCGCCGAGTTGTTCGATCGCATCGCATATGACCTGGATGCAGTACTTGGCCTGTTCGTACATGTCGCCAGGAGCGATCACCTGACCGTTGGGGCCTGAAGCCGATGTGCCCGCGACCTCGATGATATCCCCGATGCGAACCGCTCGTGAGTAGCCGACACGAGACCATATTCGGTCGGACGGAATCTTCGAATAATCCACGGTGACCTCGCGTAGTTCGGTAGATTTCAGCGTAGTGCCACCGATGCCCCGAGTAATGAACCGTCCCATCGGGAGTCGAGACACAGCAGTCAGACAAGACGGTTGCTCTTGATGTTCTCCGGGACACAAGAACGCGAAGCGGCCTCGGCGCCCGTGCATAGAACACACGTTCGACTACGATCCCCCGCGCGATGAACTTTCAGCGCTCCCTGTTCGATCTCTCCGCAAGTGGAGAATCCTTCGATCGAGATTTCGCGTCCATGGAACGGTTCGATCTGGGTGAGGGCGCCTGGATCGATCGGCAATCCAATTGGGCCCACCGGCCCGATGAGCTGTTCGTGTCGATGCTCGAACGGGTCGATTGGCGAGACGGGGTGGAACGAATCAGGGGCGCCGAGGTCGCCCGACCCCGACAGGGGGCTTCGTTGCGAGCCGACTCGGCTCCGGCGGGGCTCGAAGCGATCCAGGAGATGTCTGATGCTCTGAGTCGACGTTATGGGATCGCCCTCGATCGCATCACGTGCAACCTCTACCGAGACGGACGGGACAGCGTTGCCTGGCACGGCGACCGTATTGCCCGCGACCTGCCGACGGCGACGGTGGCGATCGTTTCGCTCGGCGAACCGCGTCCGTTCCGGGTGCGACCGAAGGGAGGCGGTCCGAGTACGGGGTGGTCGGCCGGTCGTGGGGACCTGATCGTCATGGGCGGCTCGTGTCAGCGGACTCACGATCACAGCATCCCCAAAGTGGCTTCTGCCGGTCCGCGGATCGCGGTCATGTTCCGGCACAGCTACGGCTGAACTTCCTCGTCGACCCCACGCGGGGTATGTTCGGGGCAAGGAGGTTCCAGTGGCAATCGGAGACGAACGATCGGGATGGACCGAGGTCGAGCTGCCGGCCCCGGCGATGAGGCGGGTCGCCGAGGCTCGCGGTGTGAACCCGATCCGCACCTACGTGACGGAGTTCGACACGAACGACCCGGTCCAGCGGGAGGCTTTCATCCGCTACTTGCTGAACCCGCTGCCGGTTCTGACCGGGCAGCTAAGCCAAGATCAGAAGAGTGAGGATGATGTTGCCGAGGCGTTGAGTCGCCTGGCGGTGGACGGGGTGGCTGACCACTGGCGCGTCGTGACGGTCCTGCGCAACCACCACCGTGGTCTGAACCCGAGAGTGAACTTCGCGTCGATCACAGTCTCAGAAGAAGAAGAGACGATGTACCAGGAGATCTACAAGCAGCTCGAGTGAGGCTGGATGGGGTCGGTTCGCGCCGCCGCGAGACGGCCGGCCTCGGTCAGGTCCAGCTGGGATCCCGCCAGCATGAGGGCGGTGCGTTCTTCGCCGGTGAGCGCCTCGGTGATCAATCGTCGCGCGGACACGGCATGCGCTGCCTCGAAAGGGGCCAGCTCGAGCCCGATGACGCCAAGGTGAGCCGTGGCGCATGCAAGCAGCACGGCAGCCGAACGGGGGGCCGAGGTGGCGAGGACCCACCCGTACGTCTCGATGATCAGCGGGGCTTCGGGGCGTACATAGGCCACCGCATCCGTCAAGGCGTCCCGCAGCGTTGCCTCGGCGGAGGCGGGTTCGCCGAGAAGCCAGTCGATAACGGCGAGGTGGCGCATTGCCCATGGTCTGCCCATCGGTGTACCGGCCCGCTCAAATTCCTCCACGGCCTTTTCTAGGATCACTCTTCCTGCCATGAGTTCGCCTTCGACCACCGAGGCGCGGCCCAGGTAGGCGAGCGACCAGGCGATGACGGTGCCGAGGCCCTCTCGTGTTCCGATCTCCAGGGCTTCCTCGATGCGACGCCGTGCATCCGCGACCGACCCGTGGTTGAGCGTGATCTCTCCAGCGGCGAGCAGCGCGTCTGCCACCGCATAGGTGTTGGCGGTGGCGCGGCTCCGTACGATCGACTCGTCGGCCAGCCGGCCCGCCCGTTCAACGTCTCCCCGGTCGGCGACCACGAGTGAGAGGCTCGCCAGGACATGGCTGAGGATGAGGTCGTCGCCGGCGACACGTGCCGCGGCCAAAGCCTCCTCGAAGAGATCACAGGCAGTGGCCAGATCCCCTTCCTTGTGCGGAATGCTGGCCAGCCGGGCCAGACTCCATGCGGCCGTACCCTTGTCTCCCAACTCCCGCCCGAGCCGCAGGGCCGTTTGGAGGTGCTCACGGGCCGACGCGATCTCACCGATGTCGGCAGCCAGGTCGCCGGCGGCGAAGTGCCCGCGGGCCCGAAGAGAGTCTGCCCCTCCATCGACCGCGAGTGCCCTCTCGAGTCGTCGCCGTCCCTCCGCCCCTTGCCCGCGCTGCTTCCAGAGGACGCTCGCCCCCGTTGCGAGGCGAAGCGCCACCGCGTGCTGTCCTTCTTCCAGCGACCACTCGAGGGCGGCGTGGATGTTGTCCTGATCTGCTTCGAGCTGGTCGAGCCATCGCCCGAGACGATCGCTCTCCTTGGCCCGAAAAGCCTCCTCGGCGAGGTCGGCGAAGTAGAGGGCGTGGCGATCGTGAACGCCTTGCGCAGGAGCTCCGGCGAGCTCCTCGCCGGCAAACACCCGCAGGGGTTCGAGCATCTGGAATCGAGCACCTGTGGGATGGCGTCGAATGAGAGACTTGTCGGCCAGCGACGACATTCCCGCCAACACCTCGGTCTGCTCTTGTTCGGTGACTGCCGCGACTGCGTCGGTGTCGAAGCCACCTCGGAACACCGAGAGCGCTTTGAACAGCAATTGTTCGTTCGGATCGAGCAGCTGAACGCTCCATCGCGCCGCCGCCCGAAGCGTGCGATGGCGGTCTCCATCGGGGCCGCGGCGGTCGAGGAGGTCGAGGTTGTGGGCCAGCCCTCCGGCCATCTCGGCCGGTGTGATCGAGGCGGACTTGGCTGCGGCCAACTCGATGGCCAGCGGAAGGCCATCGAGTCGTCGGCAGATTTCAGACACGTGCTGCACGTTGGTCTCGTCGAGGCGGAAGCCTGGTGCCACGAGGTTCGCCCGCTCGACAAAGAGCCGCACGGCGTCGTATCGCGGGGCAACGACGGCAGACACGTCCGAATCGGGAAACATCATCGGAGGCACGCGGTGCACGATCTCGCCGGGCACGCCGATTCGCTCGCGGCTCGTCGTGAGAATGGTGAGGTCCGGACACCGCCGTGACAGGTGAACGACCAGCGCGACCACGTCGGACAGCACGTGTTCACAGTTATCGAGCACCAGCAGGGTCCTGAGCGGCCTGAAGTGTTCGGTGATTGCCTCGAGGAGTGAGCCTTCAGCGGGGCGGATCCCGAGACTCCCAGCGACATGGGATGAGACTCCGCCCTCGTTGGTCACCGACGACAGCTCGATTGCCCAGATGCCATCGGGGAAGAGCCCGCGAAGCATCGACGCAGAGCGCAACGCCAGTCTGGTCTTGCCGATCCCCCCCTCGCCGGTCAGGGTCACGAGACGGTTCGAACGGATCAGCTTGTCGAGGTCGGCCAACTCCTGAGAGCGTCCGACGAACGACGACAGTTCGGCGGGGAGGTTGTGCGTCGCCGTCGTGGGGGAGTTCAACGGGGGGAAGTCACGTCGCAGCCCGGAGCCTGCGAGCTGGTGAATCGTTTGCGGTTCGTCGAGGCTCGGAAGCTGGTACTCACCGAGGTCCATGAGGGTCAGGTCGGATGGAAGTCGATCGGCCGCCAGGTCGGCAGTGGTCGCAGAGACGAGAACCTGCCCACCGTGGGCACACGCCATGATTCGTTGGCACCGGTTCACCTCGAGACCGACCAGGTCGTCACCGCGGGCGTCTGCGACTCCCGAGTGGACTCCCATTCGGACGATGCCGGCACCTCCCAGGTCCCCGCCACGATCAGCCAGACTCCGCTGGCCCGCCGCAGTCGCTTCGATGCCGGCGACTGGATCCGAGAAGGCCGCCAGCAGGCCGTCACCGAGGTTCTTGACGATCCGACCGCCAAACTGTTTGAAGACACCCGTGAGAATGTCGTCGTGGAGGGCGATGGCGGTCGATGCCGTGATCGGATGGTCCAGCCACAGCCGCGTCGATGCCTCGATGTCCGTGAACACGAATGTGTACTGCCGGGCAGGCAACGCTCACCACCTTCTGCGGCTCAACCTACCGCGGGTCGGTGCCCCCGGATCGATGAATTCGGGAGGTCCCCGTCCGGCTCCGCTCCCTCCGCGAGGAGCCGGGTACGCTCAGGGACTCCTGCGCGAAAGGGAAACGAGATGAGTGGTGTTCGCCTGCTCGTCGGCACGAAGAAGGGTGCGTTCATCCTGACGGCCGACGGCCACCGACGACAGTGGAATGTGTCGGGGCCGCACTTCGCCGGATGGGAGATGTACCACCTGAAGGGCTCTCCGGTGGAGCCGTCGAGGATCTGGGCGTCGCAATCCACGGGCTGGTTCGGCCAGCTCATCCAGCGGTCCGACGACGGTGGCGAGACATGGCAGCCGGTCGGCAACGAGTTCGCATACGAGGGGGAACCGGGACCGCATCAGTGGTATGACGGCACGCCGCACCCGTGGGAATTCGCCCGGGTCTGGCACCTCGAGCCCTCTCTCAGCGACGCGGATGTGCTGTGGGCCGGGGTGGAGGACGCCGCCCTCTTCCGGTCGAGCGACGGCGGCGGCACGTGGCAGGAGATGGCGGGGATGCGCACCCAACCGAGTGCTCCCACCTGGGCGCCCGGTGCCGGCGGCCTCTGCCTCCACACGCTCCTGATCGACCCGACCAACGAGGATCGGATGGTCGGAGCTGTGTCCGCCGCCGGGGTGTTCCGCAGTGACGACCGCGGCGAATCGTGGCGTCCGATCAACCGGGGATTGATCTCACACTGGGAGCTGCCAGAGCCGGAAGCGGAAGTGGGACACTGCGTCCACAACCTCGCCATGCACCCCGACCGGCCCGACGTCTTGTTCATGCAGAAGCATTGGGATGTCAACCGCTCCGACGACGGCGGCGAGAACTGGTACGAGATCAGTGGCGACCTGCCAACCGATTTCGGTTTTCCGATCGAGGTGAACGCCAACGAGCCGGACACCGTCTATGTCGTTCCCATCACCAGCGACTCCGAGCACTTCCCGCCAGAAGGCAAGCTACGGGTGTACCGGAGCAGGGTCGGTGGCAACGAGTGGGAGCCGCTCACGAAGGGCCTCCCGCAGGAGAACTGCTACGTCAACGTCCTTCGGGACGCGATGTCCGTCGACCATCTCGACCCTTGCGGCATCTACTTCGGGACCACCGGCGGACAGGTGTACGGATCGGCGGACGGGGGCGACTCGTGGGAACCGATCGTGCGCGACCTCCCGGCGGTTCTGTCCGTCGAGGTCCAGACGCTGCCATGATCCGCGTTCAGCTTCCGTATCACCTCCGCAACCTGGCGGGCACCGGGACCGAGGTTGAACTCGAGGTCAGCCGTCCCATCACCCACCGGGCGATCCTCGACGAACTCGAGCGTTGCTATCCGATGCTGCGCGGAACGATCCGCGACCACGGGACCGCTGACCGCAGACCGTTCGTGCGCTACTTCGCCTGCCAGGAGGACGTGTCCCAGGCGGACCCGGACACCGAAGTGCCGGCGGCAGTCGCAGCGGGCGACGAACCGTTCATGGTGATCGGAGCGATGTCGGGCGGCTGATGCGGAACGGTGGTCTCAGGGCCGGGCTCCTGACGCCGTCCACAGTCGGTGCCGGCCCGCCTACGCTGCCAGGCATACCGAAGGGGGATCGGATCGGCGTGTTCCATGGCCTGCGGATTTCCACCGCGGTCATCGCCCTGCTGGTGGGACTCGCTCCGCCAGGCGCGGCCTCCACCGACTCGTCGGTCTCCTGGACGACGTTGTCCGAGTCCACCACGTGCGGTGCTCCATATGTGGCGACACCCATCATGTCCCGCATCGGGTCGTTGGCCGATTCAGACCGGATACTCGGTCCGTTCGGCAGCTACTTCGGGCGCACCGTCGGTGAGGTGAGAACGGCCCTGGTCGACTGGACTGTGCCGATGAGCGGCGGCCAGAGGGTCCGCGTGCATCGGGCCGCCCTCCCCGCATTCGAACAGGTCAGCGCCAACCTGGCGGCGGCCGCCGCGCAGGGGTTCAGGTATTCCGTGACGACCGCGGCGGCGTTCACCCCCAGGACGATCGGCGGCTCGCACCAACTCAGCCGGCACGCGCTCGGGACGTCCATCGACATCAATCCGGGACGCAACCCGTACTCCCCAAATCCCGGGTCACTCGTCACCGACATGCCCGAGTGGTTCGTCCAGGCCTGGCGCGCTGCCGGCTTCTGCTGGGGAGGGGACTGGGCGTTCTCGAAGGACCCGATGCACTTCTCCTGGATGGGGCCGGTGGCCGGCTCCGGTGGTCTTCCGGCATTGCCGCCGCTGGGTGCACCGACGTCGTACTCGGCTCAGGGCCGTTACGCCACCGGCTGGGCCGGTCACATTCAGGCGGGGACGATGGCCGTTGCCGACATGACCGGGTCCGGTGCCGCCGACGTCGTGCGGCTCAGGGACCATCGGGGCGGGTTGGTCGTGGAGATCCTCTCCGCCCGCTCCGCGTTCAGCCGATGCTCCCTGTCGAGGTGGTTCGTCGAGGGACTCGCAATTGGCGACGGGATGATCGCGCTGGGAGACGTTGACGGTGACTCCCGAGTGGACCTCGTTTCGGTGTCGCCCGAGGGGCGGCTGGCGATCTTCCGACGAACAACCCTGTTCGAACCGGCGCAGGTTCGCAACATCACGATGCCCACCGGAGTGAGATCGGTACTCATCGCCGATCACGACGGCGACCGGCGGGGGGACCTCTACCTCGTGGGAGACACGGTCACGATCCTCGCCGGCCCCGACTTCACGACGCAGCTCGCCACGGTGCCACTGCCCCCCTCGCATGCGACCCTGATGGCGGGGGATCGGGACGGTGACGGCTCGGTCGATTTGTTCTCCGTCGATCAGTCGGGCTCGGTGTCGGTTCTGGGCCGCGGCGCGGATGGGTTGTACGTCCAGACCGAGTCGACGACGATCAACGTCGCCGGAGCTGTCGCGGTGGCGGCCTTCGACTTCGACGGAGACCGTCGCGCCGACGTGGCCGCGCTCGGGGCGGACGGTGCTGTCGAAGTATGGGTGGGGAACTCTCCCACGGGTCGACCTGCGTCGAGCTGGTGGGTGGATCCCGGCTATGAGTGTCCGGACCACACGATCCCTTTGGCATATCGCGGGGTGTTCTTCGATGACGACGAGTCACCGTATGAGTTCGCGATCGAAGCCATCGCCGCCGCCGGAGTCACTGCCGGATGCAACCCGCCTTTCGGCGATGCCTTCTGTCCCGGAAGAGCCGTCACACGTGGCGAGATGGCAACCTTCCTGGCGCGTGCGCTGAACCTACCTCCCTCCCACAACGCGACGTTCACCGACGTCGACGGCTCCTCCGTTCACGCGGGAGATATCGAACGGATCGCGGCTGCAGGACTCACATTCGGGTGTGGGCCGTCGCTGTTCTGTCCTCACGCTGCTGTCACACGAGGAGAAATGGCCTCCTTCCTGGTCCGCGCCGCAGCCCTACCGCCTGCGGGAGCGGGCGAGGACCCGTTCGTCGACGACGACGGACACCCGCACGAAGCAGACATCGCCGCCCTCTGGTTGGCGGGTATCACGCAGGGCTGCGGTCCGGGGCTCTTTTGTCCGAACGGGGCCGTCACCCGAGGCGAGATGGCGGTGTTCATCACCCGACTCTCCGGTGGGTGACACTCAGCGGGAGGCCTTGACCGCCTTGCCTTGCTTCTCTGCCTTCTTCCTGGCGGCCTCGCGGCTCGATTGATTGCCCGTCTGATAGCGGTACTTCTTGCCGGACTCGCCCCACTGGTAGTAGGCGCCGTCCTTGTCCTCGCTTCGACGAACTGGCATGGCTTCACTCCTCTCTCGGTGCCTCCACCTCGTTCCCCCAGAATGCGCGAAGCAAACCGAGACATCGCGTGTGAGAAACCAGCACGAGATGTGTTGGAGAGAGCAGCCAGGGGTATGAGGAACTCGACGCAACAAGGAGGAGACCACATGCGTTCCGCTCGATTCATGACCCCCGCCCCCCGGATCGTCGACATGTCGACCTCGGTGATCGACATCGCCAAGACTCTCGAGTCCGAGGAGATCGGCGCCGTGATCGTGTGCAATTCGGATCGGCGGCTGCAGGGACTGATCACCGACCGGGATCTGGCGGTACAGGTTGTGGGCGCCGGACGCGACCCGCACGACGTCTCCGCCGGCGACATCGTGGGCGACCGCGAGGTCGTGACGATCGGTGCTGACGATTCGATCGAATTGGCGGTCTCCACCATGAAGGAACACGCCGTGCGGCGGCTGCCCGTCATCGATGGGACCGACGTGATCGGGATCGTCAGCCAGGCCGACATCGCCCGTCATGTCGACGGCGACCGGGTGGGGGAGATGGTCGAGTCCATCTCCGAGGCTCGCGACAACACAGCCCGCGGTTGAGCGTCAGGGAGTCGAGACCCGGGATCGCGTAACCCCGAGCCGCTATCTGCGGCCGCTCGGCTGTTCATACTTCCGGTCGATGGTTGGGGTCCGGATGACCGTCTCCGCCGGAGGGGCGCCCGTCGGGTCTCTGCGACTCGGCTCCCGGTCCGGCCGGTCGCGAGCCAGGCGGATAGCCCTCATCGGTCGGTTCCCGTTCCGTTTCCCGCGGGTCCCGGTCGTCAGGATGGGGTTGCCTCCACAGCCACCAAAGCACGGCGACCATCCCCACGCCCGCACTCACCACCACCAGCCATTGTGTCGTTTCCATATCCATGGAAGTACCCCGCAGCAGCCCCTCCGATACCCAATGCTGGGTAGTACCCAACAATCGGTTTGGACCCTGAGGCGACGGGGAATCAATGGCGAGGAGTAACCAATGACGATGGATGGACCACGACACGACGTGCCGGGCCACCCCCTCGAGGAATGGACCGATCAGGAGTTGATCGACCACTACCGCTATCTGCTGGCGGAAACGGCCGACCTTCCCGACGGCGGCTCCCTCGATGAATCCCCAGTCGACATCACCCGGGCTGAGATCTTGCGCCGAGGTCTGGCAGACGACGTCGACGAAATCGAGGCGGACGCGTCCAGTCCGGGCCGAGAGGGCTTCGACCCGCACATGCGCCACGGGCGCTGAGACGTCGGGGAGTCGGAACAGGGCCAGGCGGCGTCTGTCCCCACACCAACGGCTGGCTGTGATTCCTGAGATTTGGGTATTTCTTCCGATGCCCGCCTCGCGGCGTCTTCGTACGTTCCTCTGAACGCCTCGGGCGAGTCAGAAGGAGACTGCGATGCCGCTGTTCATGGATGTCCACACGATCGAAGGAGGGGTCTCCGCCGACGCGGTGGCAGGTGCCCACCGCAAGGATCTGGAGACCCAGGGCGGGTACAACGTCAAGTACCTGCGCTACTGGGTCGACGAAGCCGCCGGCAAGATCTTCTGCCTGGTGGAAGCCGACCGGGCTGAAGATGCACACACAGTTCACCGGGAAGCCCACGGCCTGGTGGCTGACGAGCTGTATGCGGTCGTCGAACGAACCTGAGCAACCCGTCCAAGACTTGGGCCTTGTGGCACAGCTGGGTTGTACGCTCTTGTCATGAAGACCGGCTTGCTGGTCGAGCGGGAATCCCAGCTGAGTTCGCTGCAGCGGGTTGCGGCTGATTCGGTTCGGGCTGGGGCGCTGGTGTTCGTCTTCGGTGAGGCCGGGCATGGCAAGTCGTCGCTGTTGGGAGCTTTTCTTTCAACGCTCGACCATCGATTTCGGCTCTTGGTGGGTGGTTGTGAGCCTCTTGGCCAGCCGCTGGCGTTTGGTCCGTTGTTCGACTTGTTGGACGAGTTG
>DATKEC010000116.1:0-9151 GCA_035544575.1 Acidimicrobiia bacterium | reverse complement strand
GTGGTGATGAGCGGCGGTGTGATCGCCATCGACGGCCCGACCGTCGACGTTCTCTCCGATTCCGCCGCCATGACCCGCCACCGCCTCGAACTCCCCGCCGGCTTCCACCCCCACCACCTCTGAGATTTTTTCTTAGCGAATGAGCGTGTCAAGAACGTGTCGTTTCGCGTGGCGAAACCGACCGCCCGGCTTTTTGCCACGCGAAACGACACGTTTTCGTGTCGCTCATTCGCTAAGAAACGGGGACCGCCGTCGACTTCGAGTCCGAGGTCGTCATCTGGTTTGGGGCCGTCTACGGATCGAGTTGTCCCCATCTCCGGCTGGACGACGTCGTGATCGACGGCGGCGTCGTATACCCGCTCATCGTCAACGTCGATGCCCCGATGGCCTGCACGGCTGATGCCAACCCGCATGCGTATGTCGTGGCCGTGGAACGTTCGAAGCTCCCCGCAGAGGGCTTCGTGATCCGCCTGCAGGCGGACGAGCCTTCAGCCGGCGTCGTCGATCAGCAGACGACAGTGTCGGGCGACGTCACCATCCCAGGCTCCTACGTCGCCGGGGTTCACGACGAGATCATCACCGATCCGAGTCCACCCGCCGTCAAGGACGGGGGAGTGATCGAACCCGGCTTTGCGTGGTCGTATCAGTTGTACACCCACTGCGGAGTCGAGTGGCTCGGTGAGGTCAACGGCGTCCAGTGGCGGGCCGAATCGACAGACGGATCTTTCGAATTCCTCCCCGGCGAGTGGCCGCGAGGCGGTGGGGAATGACCAGTACCTGTTCGTCGAGATCGTGCTCTTCGAGGGAGACCCGCCGGTGTTGGAAGCCACTGCGGCCGGCCACACAGTTCGGTACGTGCCGGCATCCGCCGACCCGCCAGGGTGTGACTGAGCCGCGCCGTCGCCGACCGCGGGGTCGACGGTCGATGGTGCGCCGCGACAACGTCCCGGCCGGGTGGATCTAGCGTGGCGGGGAGTGCGTACGTGGGAAACGGTCCAGCTCGCCGTCATCGCCGTCGCTGTTCTCCTTCCGGTCGTACTCGGGTACCGGCTGAAGCGGGGAAGGATGGCGGCGGCACTCGTCGTGGCGATGGTCGTCCAACTCGTTGTCGAGGGGTACCGATGGCAGCTGCTTCCGGTCGAGATGACGACTCTCGGGCTGGCCGTGACCGACATCCTGCGCGACGAGCGCAAGGTGCGAGGTCTGCAGCGCTTCCGTCGAGGGTTGCTCGGACCATTCGGTGTCGCGGCACTTGCGATCCTCCCGATGGCACTCCCGATTCCTGAGCTTCCACTCCCGACAGGTCCCTTTCCTGTCGGGACCCAGTCCTTCGTGATCATCGAAGACGAGCGGCTGGAGGAGTACGGTCTCCCGGAGCGTGAGGAAGGCGAGGACCCACCGGAGCCGAGCGAGCGCCGACGCTTCGTCGTCCAGGCCTGGTATCCGGCGGTTGACATCGATGGCCTCGAGCCGGTCCTCTGGAACCCGGACTTCGACGTGGTCGGTCCGGCGTTGGCTGGCAGACTCGGTTTCCCCGGCTTCTTTCTGTCACACGTCGGCGACGTGGCCTCGTCTTCGTACGAAGGCGCTCCGGCCGTGTCCGGACGGCTGCCTGTGGTCATCTACTCGCACGGCTGGACGGGGTTCCGGACGATCGCCCTCCACCAGATGGAGTCGCTCGCCAGCCGGGGCTTCATCGTCCTCGCCCCGGATCACACCTTCGGTGCAGTCGCGGAGGTCTTTCCGAGCGGGACGGTGGTCGAGTACGACCCCCGTGCTCTTCCCGACGAGGAGGAGGTGGGTTCAGAGGACTACCTGGAGGCGGCCGAACAGCTGGTGGAGACGTTCGCGGGTGACGTGGTGGCGATCATGGATGCGCTCGACGCCGGCCAGAGTGGTCAGTTGTCGGGTCTGGCGCCCGAGCCCGACCTGGACAGAATCGGAGTCTTCGGTCACTCCACGGGTGGCGGAGCGGCAGTGCGGGCGTGTATCGAGGACACCCGGTGCGACGCGGTCCTCGGAATGGATTCCTGGGTCAACCCGATTCCCGACCGGGTGGTTGCCAGGGAGTTGGCTCAGCCGAGCCTCTTCATGCGCTCGGACGGCTGGCGGGGAACACCGAACGACGGACGGCTGCGCGGTTTGGCTGAACGCAGCCCGTTCGAGTCCTACTGGGTCGGGATCGACGGCGCCGGCCACAACGACTTCGTCCTCACCCCGTTCTTCTCTCCCGTCGCCGACCGCCTCGGGTTGAAAGGCCCGATTCCGGCCGAGCGGGTGCTCCCGATCGTCGACACGTATCTGGTGGCGTTCTTCCAGCGTCACCTGTTGGGAACCGGAGGTGCAGCCCTCGACGAGCGCCCCCCGCTGGGGGTGACTCTCGAGCGTCTTCCTTGATCGGCCACGGATTCGGCCGACAGGGAGGACATGGACCTCGCCCCGCAGAAGACCGTCCTCCTCATCGAGGATCACCCTGCGACTCGGCATCTGATCACGGTGGTCCTCGAACGATTCGAGGTGAATCTCGTCTTCGCCGCCGACGGACGTTCGGGACTCGAAGCAATCGACGCCCACGAGCCGGACCTGGTTCTGTTGGATCTGTTGCTCCCGGACATCAATGGCTGGGAGGTGCTCGCGTGGATCCGCGCCCGCCGGTCGGGGGATGAGCTCCCGGTGTTGATGGTCACCGCGTACGGCGGTGACGACGACGAAACCAAGGCCTACGAACTCGGCGCCAACGGCTACCTTCCCAAGCCGTTCGACCCGTCGATCCTGCGCCAGACCGTCGCCGAACTGCTCGGTGGCTGCCTGACCCCTTGAGTCAACTGTCCGGTGACGATTGGATGTCGCCGACCACCTGCTGTCCGGGATCTTCGCCGCGGCGGATGGCGTCGATGGTCTGACCCAGCAGCAGCGCGTTCGACTCGCCTTGGATCTTGCCGACGACGATCCCGTTCGCATCGATGAAGTACGTCTCTGGCACGCCGAAGACCCCAAGGGCGATGGCCGCCCGTCCGTCGGGGTCATCCAGATAGCGGGTGACGTCGCTGCGTCCGAGCTCGTCGAGGAACCTGTTGGCATCGGCCGGATCGTCCTGGAAGGCAACCTGGACGACACGGACGCCCGCGTCGCGAAAACCCTCGGCGACAGCAACGAGATCGGCATGTTCGGACCGGCATTCGAGGCACCAGGACGCAAAGAAGTTGACGATCGTGATAGAGCCGTCCGCGCCGCCCAGCGTCTCGACACCGGAGCCATCGAGGGCGGGCAGTTCGAGACTCGGCGCCGGCCGGCCGATGAGGGGCGAAGCCACCAGGTTGGGGTCGCCGCCGAAGCGGGAGGCGAGCACCACGCTGAGGCCGATCGAGACCGCCACTACGGCCCACGCCCCCCGCCGAACCCAGGTGCCGCTCATGTGCACGGAGCTCCCGCCGCGGCTGCCGCCAGGTCGGCCTCGACCTGGGCGCGGGTGGCATCGTCGAGTTGGTCGGATGCCAGCACCTGCTCGAAGAGCGAGACAGCGGCGACATCGTCCCCGGCCCCGCACCACAGGATCTGGCCTTTGACGTACCGGGCTTCGGTCGAGGCGGGGGCGGCTTCGATGGCACGTTCGATCACGTCGAGGGAGAGTTCCACCTCACCGTTGCCGACGAACGTGATCCAGGCGATGCGGGTCATCGTGGCGGCGAAGAGGTCCGTGGGCGGGCTGGCTCCGAGGATCGCCTCGTAGTGTGCGAAGGCCCGCTGGAAGTCGCCCCGGTCGAAGTAGCGCTCGGCCAGCGCGAACCGTATGTACCCGAGTTGTCCAGCCACTGCGGGATCGTCGCGGTTGGCGGCGATGACGGCTTCCATCGTTTCGTCGGAGTAGTCCTCGGGGTTGAACTGGTCGACGGCGGCCACGCCTTGCAGCGCGCCGCTGTCGCCGGACTCCACCGATGATCCGAGCACGGCGATCGTCGTCGCGAAGCCGACGAGGAGGATGGCCCCGCCGACCAGGAGGCGCGGCGTCGACCGGGAAGGCGGTGAATCCGTCTCCGTCGTGGCGGCCGCGTCGAGTTCGGCGAGATACCGACGGCGGAGGCGTTCGCCGGTGGCGGCGTCGATCTCGCCTGCGGCGATCTGCTCGTCCAGTTCTGCGAGGTCCGATCGAACTTGCTGGATCTGCTCCTCCACGCCGCTCATCGATCGACGCCCAGGCCGCCGGCTGCCCGTGTCGCCCCGGCCTTCGTCCGGCTGACCCCTGCCGCGATCCCGATTCCGAGGACGAGGGCCGGAATGAGCCAGAGTGCGGCGGTCTCCAGGCTCCACGGCGGGTCGAGGAGTTGGGCCCCGGAGTAGGAAGCGACGAGTTCGTCGATGATCTGTTGGTCCGACAGACCTTCGTCGATCCTGACCCGCACGAGCGACATCATGTCGTCGGCCAGAGCGGAAGGAGACTCTGCGATCGACTCGCCTTGACACGTGGGGCAGCGGATCAACGACCCGATTTCGCGAGCGCGGTCTTCGGCCGGGGGATCGGCGGTGGCGGTGGCGACCACCACGAACACGGCGAGACCGATGGTGAGTGCCAGTCGCAGCCTGCCCAGGAGCCGTTCAGACACCAGCCCCGACCTCGGAACGGGAGTGGCGGCGGGCTCGGAGCGAGATGAATCCGCCCGCCCCGGCCAGGAGACCGCCGAGCCAGACCAGCCATTGCAGCGGCGAACTGTCGAGCGAGATGATGATCTCGCGCGAGTCGGGATCGATGGTGCGAAGCGTCGAGTACAGGTCTCCGGCGGGGGTCGTGTGGACCGAGGGGGTGAGAATCGCCTGCGCCGAGTTGCCGAAGCTCGCCAGGCGGGGAAGCAGCGTCGTCACCGGGTCACCGTTGCGGGACACCTCGAGCCGGGCGCCGACGATCGTACGGTTGGGCTCATTGCGCGTGAACGGTGTCACGTACGTGATCTCCCAGCCGTCGAAGCGCGTGACATCGCCCGGTTGCATCGTGACCTGGTCATGCACCGCGAGATTCGAAGCGAACGCGATCCCGAGGGCGAGCACGGCGATGCCGACATGGGAGACCTGGCCCCCCCAGTAGCCGGGATCGCGTGCGAAGAGCCGCCGTGCCTCGCCGAACGGGCTCGATCCCCGGATGGCGGCGGCGTGGCGCGCCTGGCTCAACAGATGATTGCCGATGACGGCGATGACGAACGTGCACAGCACCACCGAAGTGACGACCCAGCCCACGGTCGTCGTCGCCACGACGGTGAGAGCCCCGGCCGCCAGCGCGATCTGCAGCGGTCCGTGGAGGCGGGACCAGACGAGATCGGGACGCGCCACCCGCCACGGCATCACCGGACCCACGCCCATTCCGAGCAGGAGGGCGAAACTGAGCGGAACGGCGAGACGGTTGTAGAAGGGCTCGCCCACCCGCACGGTCGATCCCGTGATCGCCTCGAGGAACAGCGGGTAGATCGTGCCGACCAGAACCACGAAGGCGTACACCGTGAGGATCAGGTTGTTGTAGAGAAAGGCGCCGTCCCGGCTGGACAGCGATTCCATTCGCGACGGCTGGGCGACGTCGTTGGCGCGGAGAGCGAACAGTCCGAAGGATCCGACGAGAACGACGACGAGGAAAGCCAACAGCACCGGTCCGATCGCCGATTGGGTGAAGGAGTGGACCGAGGCGATGGTGCCCGAACGAGTCAGGAATGTCCCGAGGACCGTCAAGGCGAATGCGGCGATGACCAGGACGAAGTTCCACGACTGCAGCATCCCGCGGCGGCGCTGCACGAGCGCACTGTGGATGAAGGCGGTGGCGACGAGCCAGGGCATGAACGAGGCATTCTCGACGGGATCCCACGCCCAGTAACCGCCCCACGACAGCACCTCGTACGCCCACCACCCGCCGAGGACGATGCCGAGGGTGAGGAAGGACCACGCGACGGTGGTCCACCGCTTCGACCGGTCGAGCCAGGACGGCCCTGGGATCCGCTGGGCGAGCGCCGACATGGCATAGGCGAACGGCACGGTGAGCCCGACGTACCCGACGTACAGCAACGGCGGGTGGACCGCCATGAGCAAATGGTTCTGGAGGAGCGGATTGGGCCCGGCGCCGTCGACCGGGGCAACCGCGCCGGCGAACGGAATCGGTGAGGAGTCGAGACAGCGATTGATGCCCTCGGTCACCGCCACACAGGTCTCGAAGGGATTCGACACGGTGATCATCAACCCGAAGAAGAAGATCGAGACCGCTCCCATCACAGCCACCGCACCGGCGCCGAGCGCGTCGTCGGTGGAGAGGTGATCACGGACCACAACCCATGTGAAACCGGCGAGGACCAGTCCCCACAGCACGATCGAGCCTTCGAGCGCTGCCCATGCGGTGGCGACGTCGAAGGGGAAGGGCGTGGCGGATGAGTGGTTGTTGGCGAGATAGGCGAGTGTGAAGTCGTCGATCTGGAGGCCGACCTGCAAGGCCGCCATCGAAAGGACAGAGGCCCACAACAGAACGCGCCCCGGTCGACGCAGATCGGGTCTGGGGTCAGAACCACGAGCCACACGGACTGCGTTGACCGTGAGAACCACTGCGGCGCCCAACGCCACGATCACCGCGACGCTGCCCGCCAGTGCGATCATCAGCCGGTCTCCAAGTCCGGGGCGTTGCCGGTGGCCGGGGCCTGATACTCGGCTTCGTGGCGGATCAGCGCCTCGTCGGCCTCGAAGACCTCACCGATCCAGGCGCCCTCCAGCAGCACCTCCACGTCCTCCTGGAAGAGCGGTGGAGGAAGCGACACGAGACGGATATTCACGGTTTCGATGCCGTCTGAGATGTCGAAGGTGGATTCGCCCTGTCCGGGGGACAGGGTCCCGGGAACCACCGTGCCGGCGATGCGGAACCGCCGATTGTCGCTGAAGTTCTCCCGCGCCGCGACAGCCTCGGAGGTGTAGAGGTAGTACACAGACGCATCCCCGGCAGCTCGCACGAGGAAGAACGATGCCACTGCGATTCCGAGGATCGCAGGGAGAAGAAACCAACGGTGATTGCTCACGGTTGACGGTCGGACGACCAGAGCCGCCGGCCACGCACCCTCGTCCACACCGTGACGGCGTACCCGACGATGAGCCCGTAGGTGACGAGATAGGACGCCCAGATGAAGCCGCCGCTCATGACAGGCCCTCCAGGTTGGGTTTGGCGACGGTGCGTCCGGCCTGTTCGGTCTCGGTGGCGACTGCCTCCGCCTCCTGCACGGCCAGGCTCGTGCGAAGAATCATCAGATAGAGGTAGAGCACCGTGAAGGCGGCGAGATTCACCAGCAGCGCGGCGACCATCGAGCCGTCCATGGCGATGCCGTCGGGACGGACGGTCATTCCCTGATGCAACGAACGCCACAGAGTCACCGAGAAGTAGACCAGCGGCACCTGGACGACCGCCACCACCCCGAGAATCGCGCTGCGGCGGGCCCGGCCGACCGGATCCGCGATCGACCGGCGCAGCGCGAGGTAGCCCAGGTACACGAAGAACATGAGCGCCGTCGACGCCATCCGCGGGTCGCCCCAATCCCAGAAGGTCCCCCACACCGGGTAGCCCCACAGCATCCCCGTGAACAGGGACACCGCGGTGAAGAGGACGCCGATCTCGGCTGAGGCTTCGGCCACCCGGTCGAAGACCATGCGCTTGGTGACCAGCCAACCGAGGGAGCCGAGCGCGGTGACCCCGAAGGCGAGGAACGCCAGCCATGACCCGGGCACATGGACGTACATGATCCGCACGTAGTCGCCCTGGAAGACGTCGGGTGACGACGTCAGCGCCAGCCACAGCCCGGCGGCGACGCCCACGACGGCGAGTGCGCCGAGGACGGCCCGGGGGAGCGTGCGTGTCATGTGTTCGATTCCTCCAATGAGCGTGCGGTCAGGACGCCGGTCACGGCCAGTGTGAGGACGGTCACGACCAGCGTCAGCACCCAGGGAAGGGTAGTTCGGCCCCGGACAAGCGATTCCAACGCCTGGGCCGCGCCGAGCAGCAGCGGGACAGACACGGGAACCACGAGGAGCGGGGCAAGTGACGTCCGCGTCGCCAGGCCAGACGTGACGTCGCCGGCCAGCGTGGACAGCATCGCCAGCCCCGCCGCGAAGAGGACGAGCACGCCGAGCATCGGCCAGGGACGCGGGATCGGTTCGGGGTCGTAGAACAGAAAGACGAGGGGTGCTGTCACTGCCAGAACGACGAGCACGAGCGCGGTGCCGGACAGCGCCCTGCCGGTGAAACGGGCCACCGGATCGACGCCCAGCAACGCCAGTTGCCGTCGTTGGGCCGTGGTCTCGACGGCGGTCTGACGGAGGGCCACCTGCATGCCGAACAGCAGCGCCACCAGCCAGTAGACCGGGAACGCCAGCGTGGCCAACCGGACATCGAGGGCATCGGTGGCAAAGGGAACGACAAAGACCGCGGCGGCGGCGAAGGGCACGACAACTGCCACCGTCTCACGGGACCGGCCTTCGACGATCAGGTCGCGGCGGGCGATTGCGAATGCCTGGCTCCAGAACCTGCTCATGCCGGACCCGGATCGAGCATCACGACCTCGTCGCAATCGGCCCGCAGGCTGTCGGCGTCGTGTGACACCATCACGACTGCACCGCCCCGGTCGCGGGTGACGGCAACCAGGGCATCGATGATGGCGTCGGCGTCTTCGTCGAGACCCGCGTGGGCTTCGTCGAGGCAGAGGAGATCGGGGCGCCGCATCAGAAGAGCGGCGAGGTCGGTGCGGCGCCGCATTCCGTTCGAGGCTTCGCCTGCACGCCGATGTCCGGCCGCCGCCAGCCCCACCCTGGCCAGCGCCTCGTCGGCGGCACTGCGTGAAAGACCGGCGAGGTCTGCGACGAGGTGGAGATTCTCTGTCAGCGTGAGATGCTCGTAGAGCGCCGGCTCGTGTCCAGACCAGCCGATGCGGGTGCGGACGTTGCGCGTCGCCACGGTCCCCAAAGTCGCCCCCAGCACCGTGCCGTGACCGCGGCTGATCGGAACGAGCGTGGCGATCACGCCGAGCAGGGTGGTCTTGCCGACCCCGTTACGGCCCCCGACGCCGATCACCATCCCCGGATCCACGCGAAGGTGCACGTCGGTGAGGATCGTCGTCGGACCGAAACGGACCGAGACGCCGTCGAGCGTGAC